>JBBPIS010000092.1:0-31032 GCA_038040225.1 Planctomycetota bacterium | reverse complement strand
CACAGCCGTGGCACGCGAGCGTCTGAATCATTTTCTCGGACGCACTACAACGAAGGGGCACGAGTCTCAATGAAGGATGGTTTTCTCGGTTTCCGCACGTCGTTCATGCTCGACTTTGTCGTCGTGTCGCTGGTGCTGATTGTCCCCGTGCTCGTCTACAGCCTGTTCGCCGTGAAGGTTCAAAAGCGGTATACGGTGCATCGCAGGTTGCAACTTCTGCTGGGCGTTGTCCTGCTCGTCGCGGTCGGTCTGTTTGAAGTCGACTTGCAATGGATCCAGGGGGGGTGGGAGAAAGTTGTCGACAAGCGTGAGGTCAAGCTGACAGCAGAGCAACTGGCGTTTGCGCGTCAGGTTCTTCGCATCCATCTCTGCTTCGCGATCTCGACACCGTTGCTCTGGGCCACCACGATCGGACTGGCTCTGCGGCACATGCCCTCGCCTCCGCAGCCATGTCCGCACAGCCGGCTTCACAAGATGCTGGGCTGGCTGTCGACCATCGACATCGTCCTGACATCGGTGACCGGGCTGGTCTTCTATTACTTCGCCTTCGTGGTGAGGTAAGCTGCATCGTCGTGGGCGACGCTGCCAGCGTCGCCTCGGATGCTGGCAGCATCCGCCACGAGGAGGCACATCGGAAAATCAGAACGACGTGATTGGTACAGCCGTCCTCGTTCCGAGAAACTCCTCCTCCTGCATCGGATAGTTTCGGAACTGGACCGTGTAGTGGGCCTCGAACCATTCGCGGATCGTGGGGACGACCGCCTCGTCGTAGTCCGGGCTGACATGCAGTGTGGTGCCGTCAACGCTGCGCCGGACTTCGCCCTGCTCGATCAGAACTTCGCCCGACTTGAGGACGAAGCGCGGCAGCTCGAACATCCGTTCGATGTCGTCGCCGGGCGTATAGATCGTCACGTCGGCATCGGCTCCGGGGCCGAGGTGCCCCTTGTGGCTGAGGCCCAGCATTTTCGCCGGACCCGCGCGAGTGATGATGGCGATCTCCTGGAGCGTGTACTCGCGCGTCAGGTCGGGCAGCACGCACCTCGTCCGCACCGCTTCGGGAAGCGTGGCGAGCACCTCCGCGCGGCGAGTCCGGTCCATCAGCAGCGCGATGATCTGCGGATAGGCCAGGAACGACGCGCCGTTCGGGTGGTCGGTGCTCATCGCCACACGCCACGGATCGTCGACCAGCAGATACCATTCGAGGCCGATCGCCCACTGCAGGGCATGCACCAGACTCTTCCGTTTGTATGTGATCGGGGCGATCCCGCAGCCGCACTCCTGCTCCCCGTCGCAACTGAACCACTTGCCGCCGAGCACGCGATGCAGATAGTGGCCGAGCGGCCCGTCGCCCGTCATCGAACACGTCTGGCCGAACATCACCTGGCCGACATCGACCGTCAGGTTCGGGTGCGAGTTGACGTACTCGGCCAGTTCCGGCACGCGCGAGCCGAACGTCGCCTGATCGTCGGGGTCTCCCGCGTAGCTGTGGAATTGAATGTGAGTGAGATGTCCGCGGTGTCCTTCGAGAGCCCGCATCGTCTCCAGCGTGGTGGACCAGTTCCCCGGCATGCCGAGGTTGTTGCAGTGAACGTGCAACGGGTGAGGCAACCGGAGCTCATCCACCGCCGCCGCGAGGCCCCTCACAATCTGACGGGGCGTCACGTCGAAGTAATCGACGACATCGTCCAGTCCCGAGACGTTGCCAAGGCCGCGGCTCTTCCAAACCTCGACGCCACCCGGATTAACCGCCTTGATCGCGTAGCCCTTCGTCGCGTTGAGCAGCCAGCCGAGATAAGCCTTCACCAACTGCGGCTGCTTGGCCTTGAGCTGTTTCATCACGTACTGATTGTTCCCGGCAAGAACAAAAAAACCCTTGTCGAGCAGCGGCGTGTCGAGGAATTCCTCGTGCGCGTGGCGGGCCGCCAGCGGCGGGATCGCCGCATCGAAGGCCGTCGTATAACCGAGGCCCGCGTAGAGGTAGCTCGTCGCGAACGTCGAGGGGACGCAGCCGGTCGTCCCCGAGCGAGTGATCTCGGTCCGGTGCAGGACTGGCGAGCGACGATGATCGTCGGGGAGCATCTTCCGCGCGGCATTGACCTTCGGCCCGGCAATGTGGCAGTGCATGTCGATCCCACCCGGCATCACCACCAATCCGGAGGCGTCGATCACCCGCTCCGGCTTCGTGTCGGGATCAATCGGCGGCGAGATCACCCTGCCGTCCTCGATCCAGATGTCGCGCACCTCCCCATCGACTCCGTTGGCCGGGTCGTAGACGGTGCCGCTGCGGATGAGCAGTCTGGACATGACAGCCGAATTCCAAATCTCAAGCACGAAATCCGAAACAAATCCCAAGGCTGAAAATCCCAAACGCCCCATCACACGAATGCTGCGAGTGACTGTCCAATTGAAGCTTTGAGATTTCTGTCATTGGAGCTTGTTTCGGATTTCGTGCTTGGAGTTTGGGATTTCTCCTCACAACAGAGCCTCGCGAAAGCTGGCGACTCGCATCGTCTCGCGGCTGGCGAACGGTTCGCCGTACTTCGCGCCGATGCTCCAGCCCCAGTACCGCGCGCGGTCGCGGATGTCATCGAGTGCGGTCGGGAACTCGGGCGAGCGGCCGGTGACGAGCTGACTCTCGTAACAACGAATCGCCTTCATTTTCGAGTCGATCGCGTCGCTGATGTCGAACACAAACGCCGGCTGAGGATGAATCCGCAGGTGGATGCTGAAGAAGTAAAGGACTCGCGGAGGCAGGTACGGTTCGCCGGGCATGTCGGTGCGCGACAGCTTCGACCAGAAGCGGGCCGCATCGACCAGACTCGACGCCGCAATGTGGTCCGGGTGGCTGTCCTCCCAGTACGGAGCGAGGATCAATCTGGGCCGCGTCAGCCGAAAGATCGTGGCCAGCGCGCGGCGGGCCTCCAGCGTCGGTTCGAGCGACCGGTTCGGCAGCCCGAGATTGTGTCGCCAGTCGAGATCGAGGGCCTGCGTCGCCGCCGCCGTCTCACGGGCGCGAATGTCGAGCGAACCGTGCGGCGTCGGTTCGCCGGTCGTCAGATCGACAATGCCGATCCTCAATCCCTGCCGCTTGCAGCAGACGAGCGTGCCGCCGACGCCGATCTCGGCGTCATCGGGATGCGGTGCGACAACCAGGATGTCGAGCGGTGCGGTGGGTGGCGTCATCGAAGGAGACTCAGCGGGGAGCGGAACACGGAAATCGTCTCGACACGTTTGGGAAATTCTGAGATAAGCCCCGCCCGGTCCGGCGGTCTCGTTCGTCAAGATCACTTGCGGAGATCGACCACCCCCTCGCTCGCGGGAGTTTTCCGATGTCGCTCCGTCCCATTTTCACCTTCGGACTGCTGGTTGTCGTTGCGGCGGCGACATCGGGATGTTCGTCTGGATTTGGTTTTGGCAAGTCGAAGCCATTTTCCAAGAGCGAGCAATGGGAGCCCGACGTGAACGAACCCAAGGCCGACTGGCGTTCTGACGCGGGCAAACTCGGACGCGGAAACCGCCGCTCCGAGAAGGAAGATCCGATCGACAAGTTCCTCTGGTCGGACCAAGCCCGCGACATCAACCGCAACATGGGCTTCAACTGAGTCGCGCCGTCCGGCCCTGCCGGCTCCCACCGACACCGTTACTCGTCGTCCTCCTCGGGCTTGGCCGTCCGCTTGCGAACCGCCTTCTTGAGTGGAGCGGACGTCTCGGCCGAGCCGTCTTTCGTCGCGAAGATGCGCCGCACCGATTCGAGCAGCACCTCCATCGGGAACGGTTTTCTCAGGTAGTCGGCGACGCCCAGCATCTCGGCATACGCCTTGTGCCGGCCCCCTTCGTTGGCCGTGATCATGATGACGGCGGGCGGCGTCTCCAGCGTCTTCAGGAACTCCAGCACCGGGAAGCCCCCCATGCGCGGCATCATCATGTCGGTGATGACGAGGTCGGGCTTGAGCGTCTCGATCTGCCGTTGGCCTTCGACGCCGTTCTGGGCCAGGAAGACGCGATAGCCATTGTTCTGAAGGACACCATTCAGCATCGCGGCAATCTCGCGATCGTCGTCGATGATGAGGATCGTCTTGTCGGTCGGTTCGGTGGGCATCGGTCTCTCCGCAGTTTTCCGTTTCGTGGGATGCAGCGTCGCTATCGTAGGCCGCAGTCCCGCGACGTTCAAGGAGTTGGATGAGGACTCGATTCGTCCTGTTTCAGAATGCAACGATCCGCACGGCGCGCGGCCATGCGGATCGCGAATCGCATCCGGGTGAGCTACTTCTTCGCCTTCTTCAGCGTCACGAGGTATTCGACCACGTCCGCCATCTCCTCCTGTGAGAGAAGCTTCGCGAGGTCGGCGGGCATCAGTGAGATCGAGTTCTTTTGCCGTTCGTCGATGTCCTTGATGAGGATCGTGCGGACGAGGGCATCGTTCCCCTTGAGGCTCAGTTTCTCACCGTCTTCGCTGACGACGAGGCCCGTTTGCGTCGTGCCGTTGTTGAGGACGATCGTCCACGCCTCGTAGTTGTGGCTGATCCCCGCGCTGGGGAAGACGATCGATTCGAACATCGCCTGACGGCTGAGCTTGGCTCCGATTTCGGACAGGTTCGGGCCGACTTCCTTCCCCTCGCCGTTGACCACATGACAGGTGTTGCACTTGCCGGTCGTGGCGTAAAGTTTCTGACCGTTGCCAACGTTTCCCTTCAGCTTGGCGAGTTCGCCCAGTGGCGGGAGCGGCTTCGAGTCCTTTCCGGCCGGAGCCGGGAACAGCTTCGCGACGAGCGTCTTCTGCGCGTTGTCGAGCGGTGCGGCCTGCAGCGCGGCCGACAGTGCGGGAGCAAACGTGTCGTCGAACGCTTTCGATTCGGCGAGCTTCAGGACTTCGGCGGCTCCCGCTTTAGAGCGGGCGGCTCCCTTGATGGCCTGACGGCGGAGATCGGCAGGGGCTTTGTCGTTCTTCACGATGGGAAGCAGCAACGGTGACGCATTGCCGTCGCCCGAGTTCGACAGCGCGGTGGCGGTGGCCAGTGCGACGCGGCCCTTGTCCTTGTCCGAGGCCAGCGCCGCCGAGAGAAGATCGCGGGCCTGCTTGTCGAGCAGCAGTTTCACGGCGTCGATGCCGATCTGGTCGTCGGGCTTCGCCTGCGCGAGGGCCAGCAGTTCGGGGAACCGATCCGTCACGTTGAACTTCTCGACAAGCGAGATGAACTGCGGGTCGCCCTTCAACCCGTCGAGGACTCGATTCAAAGCCGCCTTCTGTCCGGCGTTCTTCGAGACATCAAAGCCCTTCAGCCGCGAGATCGCTTCCGTATTGACGAACTTCGTCTTCGCCTCGTCCCCAAAACTGCCGAACGCAAGTTGAATGAGCGCGTCGTCTTTCTCCTGGCCGGTGAGAAAGTCGAATGCTCGCAGGTATCGAGGGCATTGATCGGCGGAGGTAGCCGAATCGGCAATGATCTTGGCGAGGAGTTCCGGAGTCTGACTGGCGCGCGATCGCCAGATGATGTCGCGACCGGCATCCGTCGAATTGGCATTGGGCACGATTTCTAAATAGGCCGCCAGTCGTTCATCCCACCTGCCTTCCGCGCCAATCCCCAGCGATTCCAGATGCCAGCGATCATCGGGCTGATGGTATTGCGCTTGCCGAGCCCAGATGTTGTCGCTGGCTTGTCCCTTCTTGCCACGCAACATGATCGCCAGCTCGCGGCGCAGGGGCGCTGATTGTTCAATACCGGATGGCAGGATCGTCCCTGGAAAATTGAGTTGTCGCAGCGCTCGTACTGCCAGGATCCGGAAATCCTCCGTCGATGCATCACCGGGCTTGAGTGCGCCCAGAAAGGTCTTGCCCGCATTTTCCGTGTTCGACTTGCTGATCAGCCAGAGCGCCCGTGCTCGCAGCCGATGATTGGGATCACTTTCAAACATCTTGATCAGCGCCGCCTCTGCCTTCTCGCCCATCGCATGCAGCGCGGTCCAAGCGACGTACCGCGTTGCCTCGTTCGGACTCTTGAGGGCGGCGATGGCTCCTTCGACGGTGCTGACATCGACCTTGGGAATCTTGTACGGAGTCTTTGGCGGGGCGACTCGGAACAGGCGGCCCCGGTCGGCATCGCCCATGCGGTGGCCCCCCACGCCGGGGTCGTACCAGTCGGCCACGATCAGCGAGCCGTCGGGGGCGACGCACACGTCCGACGGGCGGAACCAGTTGTCGCGGGCTCCCGTCAGGATGTTGACCGTCTCGGCGGTGTAGCCCGCGCCCGACTTCTTCACCGGGTAAGCTCGCACGACGTTCGGCCCGGCGTCGCAGTGAATGATTTGGTTGCGGAAGACCTCGGGGAGCAGGTCGCCCTCGTAGACGACGATCCCCGTCGGCGAACCAGCCCCCGTTTGCAGCAGGTTGGGCACCGTGCCGGGATCATTGAGATGCCAGTGCTTGAGCGGGATTTCGGTTTCCATGTTTGTGCGCGGCGACTGCCAGCCCGCGCCGGTGAACTGGTCCTTGTAGCCGTAGTCGCCGAACTCCATGACGAAGTTGATGCGGACACCCTTGTTGCCGTCGTCGTCGTTGTCCGACTGCCACATCGTCCCGAAGCTGTCGACCGCGATCTCCCAGTTGTTGCGGAAGTTCCAGCCGAGCGTCTCGAACTCGCTGCCGTCCATGTTGCAGCGGAAGACCATTCCCTCCTGGTAGGGCTTGCGATGGTCATGGACCTCGCGCCCCGACATGTCGACGATCTGCTTGCCGTCCCTGTCCTTGATCCGTCGCCCGCTGTTGCCGAAGTTGAAGTAAAGCTTCCCGTCCGGTCCGAAGTGGAAGGCGTGGATGCCGTGGTCGTGCTGAGTTCCCTCGATGCCGGTGAAGAGCAATTCCTTCCGGTCGGACTTGAGATCGCCGTCGTCATCGTGCAGGAAGAAGACGTCGGAGCCGCACGAGACGATGATCTTCGTCCCCTTGCCCGAGGGAGTCGGCAGCACGCAGATGCCGTGAGCCGTATCCACGTCACGACCCTGATGAAAGACGGTCTGCTTGTCGGCGACGCCGTCGCCGTTGGTGTCTTCGAGGATCAGGATGCGATCACCCTCTTTCCGCTCGCCGTTGCGATGGCGGTAGTTCACGACTTCGCAGACCCAGATGCGGCCGAGGTGATCGATGTCGATGCTGGTCGGGTTGAGCATCGGCGGGTTCGACGCTTCGCTCGCGAACAGCGTGGCCTCCAGTCCCTCGGCGACATCCAGTCCCGAGACGGCGTCCTTCGGTTCGCGGCTTCCCGCACCAGCGGCCTGGCTGGCTTGGGCGATCTGTGCCGGAGGCTTCTGCGTGTAGACGAGGAACTGCACCGAGCTGCTGTTCCCCTGATCCGAACCTCCGTTGTCGATTCCGCCTCGCGCCTTGAAACGGGTTGTCCCGGCCGGCAGATCGAACGCGATGACCGAATTGGCGTGCGTGCCAATCCCGTACTCGACCGGCTTCCCGGCGATCTTGAGTCCGTTCCCCTCCGCATTCTTGTTGACGCCAGCGTTGCCCCACGCCGCCGACGCCGACTTCCACTTCAATTCGGTGAGCTTCTTCTCACCCGCGGCCGTGACCAGACGCGGCTCGGCCCAGTCGGCCCAATCGGCGGTGAAGCCATTCCCCGCGTCAGTCACGACGAGATACAGCTCCTTCGCGCCGGTGACATCCACGTCGATCTCGACCGCATGACCGGGCGTCTGCGTGTCGATGACCTTCGACTGAAACTTCGGCTCCTGAGCGAAGGCCGTCGCTCCGAGAGCAAGTAGGGCGGCGAATGAAGCGAGAGAACGGTGAATCATCGGGGGAAGGCTCCACAGGTGTACGGATCAGGTGACAGCGAGAATCGAAAGATGGTTGGTCCGGTCGTCGGAGCGACCGGACTACGGTAGTCCCGCCGCTCCGACGGCGGGATGGCGTGTGGACAAGTGGGCGTCCAACAATGGAGCAACCCACGCGGCGTTGGCGGGATCGAGCTTCGGCATTAAGTCGAGCGAGTAGTCGATGGTGTCCGCATAGCGGACTCGATCGTAAACGACATCGCGCACGTGCTGCAGGTCGAGCGAGACATCGGCATGGGGAGACTGAAGCGGCAGTGACAGGACTGGCAGCCGGTCTCGCAGGTTCCAAGCAAACAGATCCACTGCGGGCCGGCCTTCGGCGCGGCTGACGACCGCGTAGTAATCAGTCTCGGGCAGCGAGGCGGTCGGACAGAGCGAACGTCCGCCTCGCAGCAGGTCGATTTCGACAAAATGGGACCGCGAGCGCAGGACTTCGGCCCGTTTGGCGATGTAGACCTTGCGTCCTTTGCGGCCGGGCCGTTTGTTGCCCGGTGAGATCAATTCGAGCGTCGTCACGACTCGGCGATTGGCGAGGTCGCGGATCTCTAGAAACGTCTCCTCGATTTCCTCCCACTGAGCCAACACCGCACGTCGAGGAAGTGTCGGCGTGGCGGTCGCGACGCCGGTCCCTCCGCGCGCCGTCGGATCGGCCACCACGGAATCATCCTGGACGATCATTCTTTTTGTTGCAGTTCGACGTAGCGAGTCGGTTTCAAAATAGACCCGCCGTTCCACACGCGCCGCAAAGCCCGATGGCAGCACGTCCGACACCAGTTCACTGATGACAATGATCGCCCGGGCGTGGAAGTCGTCCCACTCCTGCGATTCAATGAACGGGTCCATGCCGGGGAAGGGCGATGGCATGTTGTGGCCTCCGTCGGTTCACATCGTTACTTCGCGTCGTCGGAAGCGCGTTTTCCGACGGGCCGTTCGTTGTTCCACTCGTCAAGCAGCGCCTGAATGCGGGCCTTGTTGAAGTCGGCGGGAATCGGTTCGTCATGGTTCTGGAGCAGGTCGTCGACCGTCACTTTTCCGGCGTTGACTCCGCCAGCGGGGACATCCAAGCCCGACGTCCAGACGATCGCATTCATCATCAGTTTGCGGAACTGATCGTTGCCCCAGTTCCAGTGAACGTGGCCACCCGAGCAGCCGAAGCCTCGTCCGCCATCGGGCCGTTGAGTCGCCCAGGCCATGTGCTGCGGGGCCTTGTCTTCCAGAATCGCCTTACGGGCGTGAGGGTTGTTGTTGTGCTGGTTCTCGGGACGACTGAGCTTCGGCACCTGCTTGCCATCCTTCTCTTCCATCACAATCTTGCCGTCCTTGTCGACGACAACCAGCGTCGTGAGCGGCGGCAGGTCAGTCAGGATCGGCGTCACGCCTTCCATGTTCTCGCGAAACCGCATGTGGTAGTACCACTCATCGTTCGTCTTGAAGGGCTTCACGCCGCGCGTCGTGGGGTGATTGGGAAACTTCGTGTAGTTGGCGTCCCAGTGCGGGTTGACCGAGTAGTTTGGTTCGAAGTAGCCACCGGTCCAGTCGATGAACGCCTGTCCCGGCTTGCCGATGGTTGTCTCGACGCCGTAGTGGATGCAGACGATGCCAACTCCCTTTTTGGTCAGGGCCTGCAACTCATCGAGATGCCCGTTGAAGGGATGCCCGCCGCCACCGTCCGAGTAAATGGTGATCGAGTTGGCAGACGCCAGCTTCTCAGCAGCAGGCCAGCCGCTGTTCTTGAGCGAGTGAACTTCGGCCTCCACCGGCAGACCGCTCTCGTTGATGAGCTTCGCCAGCAGCGAGCAACCTGCCAGGTGATCGTGAGCACCGAACCCGTGGCTCGGATTCCCGGCCAGCAGCAGGGCCTTCTTCTTACCACCCGATGAATCGGCCCCGGCCGACGAGGTCTTCGCGTCCGACTTCGCCTGTTTGATCTTGATGTTTCGGAACTGAACCTTCATCGGCGGACCAGCGTGAAGTTGCAGAGCGAGGACACCCTTCTCGCGACGCTGTTCCTTGTCTTCGTCAGTGCAGATCGAGGTCACGACATCATTGATGCGGTGCTCGAACCGGAAGCCCTTCGCCGAGATGTGGTAGGTGTTCCAGTCTTCTTTCTTGATCTTGGTCTGAATCTCTTTGGTGTCGCCGATTTCCTTGACGAGCTTCGGTTTGTGGTCGGCTCCAATCTCGGTCTCCTGTCCGCGCAGAGCGAGGATGCCGCGGAACCGTTCGCCGTAGTTGATGCCGCTGTACGTGTCGCCTGCTTCAAAGTCGGCCTGATAGCCGCCGATGACCCACTTCTCGTTCGGCACTTCAAAACTGCGGTACTGAATCCCGCTGTTGCCGCCGACGATCTTGTATTCCAGCTTGAGTTCGAAGTCGCCGGTCTCGCCACCGCGCCAGACGATGAACGTGTTCCCCTTGGTCGGCTTGTCGGCGGTCGTCTGTCCGGTGATCGTCCCGTCCTCAACACGCCAGAAATCGGGATTTCCGTCCCACTTGTCGAGCGTCTTGCCATCGAAGATCGAAACCCAGCCATCGTCCTGAGCATGAGCCATCGGGCCCGCCAAGCCCACCACTGCGAGGCTCATCAGCCACGCCGCCAATTGCATCCTGAACCGCATGATCGTCTCCTGTCGAAACCCGGTTGATGAATCTCTGTCGCAGTCCGTCGAGCAGCCGAAGGCCCTCTCGCGCGGGGCGGCATTGGAACATATTGCCGACTCCCTTCGCAACCGGCTCCGCTCGTGGCACAGGCTGCCAGCCTGTGAGGTGACCCACTGAGAATGATCTACCCATTGAAGCCTGAAGCGCAAGCGAAGTCTTCCTTCGCTTGCGCTTCAGGCTTCAATAGGCGGGCACGTTATTCTTCCGAAGTTGCCTGAGTCCTCAGCGACCAAGATGAATTCCGCAGTGAAGACGCCCAGGCTGGCAGCCCGGGCTACGGTTGGAGCTTCCTCAACTCGAAGGCGTATCGCGCGACATCCTGCTCGGTCAGATGGTAGACGTCGATCGAGTAGCCGATCCGCGCGACGGGCCGGAAGAATCGAAAGTAGCCGAACTCATCAATGCCGACTTGCGTGCGGTCTCCGTGCGCGTCGCGGATCGCGTGCGGTCGGCCTTGCACGAAGTTCACGCTGACGGCGAACCAGCCTGGCGCAGGGAACCGCGATGGCGGAGCAGCCGCTTCGATTCCGACCCGCGACGGAATCACGGTGCCAAAGTACGCGAGGCGAACGTCCTTCACATCGTGCTGATCGAGGTACGCCTTCAGCGCGTGCAGATCCTGGCCCCAGTCGATGTTGGAGTCGACCAGATGCCAGCGTCCGCCGACGGGTCCGCCGGCGAGGAGATTGAAATACGCGAGGTGATGCGGATGGAACCGCAACGCCAGCGGAGCCATCGCCACCGCCGTCCACACCAGGAACGGAACGGCTCGCCCGCGCGAGTCACTCAACCACCGAGCCGCCTGTCCCGCGAACAGGTGGAGCAGCGGCAGCGTCGGCAGGATGTAGCGAATTCCGATCTGATTGGTTGAGCCACTCGCCAGCACCGGCAAGACGGCGGCCGCGAGGAGCAGGAACGCCGCGCGACGCCGGTCCTGCGAAGCGGGCCTCGGCCACGCGAAGACTCCGAACGCGACGAGCAACAGCGCGAGAGTCGACAGCGGCAGCTTGTACCTCAGCGCGGCGGCGTAGTACCGCGCAAACGGTTTGTCGCTCCACTCGCCATCCAGATAAACGGGATGTTTCCGTTCGAGGTCTTGCGCCAAACGGTCCGCAGCCGTCACGTAGTCGCGCGGCAACGGCACCGGCAACCAACCGCAGGGACTCATCGCGCGCTGGACTGCCTGCAATCGGCTGCTCGCCAGCGGAAGAGCTTTGATCGAGGTCCCTGTTCCTCGAAACAAGTAGCCCGCATTGACGACCAACAGCGACGCCGCGAGCGCGGAAAACCAGAACGCCACAAATTGGCCGCGCTTCGCGGATGTCTTGGGACCGGCGCAGGAATCACTGTCGTGGCCGACGCTGCCAGCGTCGGTTCGGATGCTGGCAGCATCCTCCACGAGTGAGCCGGCTCTCAGTACGAACCACAACACCACACCCAGCGGCCCGAGCACGAGGGCCGTCAACTTCGTCAGTTGAGCCGCCCCCAAAGCCGCTCCGAACACCAGAGCGGTTCGCCACGAAGACCGTTCGGCGAATCGGACGAGTGCAAACAAAGTTGCCATCCATGCGGCGGTCAAAGGCAGGTCGTGAGTGACGATCGCAGCATTGGCCAGCGCGGTGGGGCAGCAACTCCACAAGAGGACGCTGATCAGCGCGGCCCGCTCGCCGTACCAGGCTCGCGCCCAGACGGCGACGATCAGACCGGTCAGCGTCGCGAGCGGCACGATCATCAGCCGTCCGAGGAAATACCACGTTCGGACCCGCGCTTCGTTGGCGGTCCAGAAGGCGTCGCCAATGTCACCGACGTCAGGCTGGGGGCCGGCTTCACCGGGCGTCGCGCCGCAAACAACCAGCGGAATCGAAGCCCACAGCCGCACGAGTGGCGGATTGATGACATCGTCGTCCAGGCGACCGGTCGTCCACATTCGCAGGCCGATCGGCAGATGCCAGTACTCGTCGTGAGTCGGCGTCCATTGCCGGGCACAATCGGCCGCCAGCACCAACTGCACGAACAGACACGCGGCGACACCTGGCCAGAACCAGCGCGACGAGCATTCCCCGCCACCGCCTTCGGCCGGCTTGGCAATTGTCATCCCATGATCCTTGCGGGCGAGTACATCGGAATCATCGAGGAAGAATCTCTGCGACAGGCGACCGTTTTGTTGGAGCGTAGCAGTTGCTCGCAGCCAACGGTAACGCATTGAACGGCGACATAGCCATTGTTCATGCTTCCTGTCGCGCGTCGGCAGGGCTACCTTGTGAAACCCCTGTTTCTGCTCCAACGAATCGAACCGCTCCAAGCACTCGGCCCACAACCGTGGTGTGAGGACGAGAAGCATCGCAGTGCCTGACCCGACTTCCACAGTGCCGTCTCTGTCCGAATCCTATGAGGACTGTCGCGTCCTGACGCGCCGGACCGCACACAATTTTCGGTTCTCGTTCCTGACGCTGCCGCGCGAGCAGCGTCGCGCGATGAATGCCCTGTATGCGTTCAACCGCATCACCGACGATCTCGGTGACGACGAAAGCCTCCCCGTCGAAGAGCGCCGAAGCCGGTTGGCCGCGTGGCGCGAATCCGTTCGCGGGGCGCTGGCGGTGACACCACCCGCTGTCGCTCTGCCTCTCAACCCTCAACCCTCAACCTTCAACCGCTACCTGCCCGCCATCTCCGACCTGGTTGCCCGACATCACGTGCCGCACGAGTACCTGTTCGCGGTGATCGACGGGATCGAGATGGATCTGCATCCGGTCGAAGTGGCCACGTTCGAGGAACTCGAACAGTACTGCTATCACGTGGCGGGCGCGGTCGGGCTGTGTTGCATTCACGTCTGGGGTTTTCGGGCAGATCCCGCAGTCAGGCAACTGGCGATCGACTGCGGCCTCGCCCTGCAACTGACCAACATTTTGAGAGACCTCGCCGAGGACGCCGACCGGGGGCGAGTCTACCTGCCGCGCGAAGACCTCGACCGGTTCGGCTATTCCGTCGACGACCTGCATCGCCGCGTGCGAGACCAGCGTTTCCGTGACCTCATGCAATTTGAGGTCGCTCGCGCGAAGGCCTACTACGCGAGCGGCGAGCGGCTGTTCGATTATCTCGAACCGCCGGGCAAGCCGATCCTGCGGACGATGCTCGACATCTACGGCGGTTTACTGCACGAGATCGAACGCCGCGACTTTGACGTCTTCTCGCAGCGAGTCTCCCTGCCGAAGTGGAAGAAGCTTTGGTTCGCCGGTCGAGCCGTGCTGAGTCAGAAACTCGGCGGGTTGCGGTGAGAACAACAAGTCACCCGCAAAATGAAGTGACCCGGACGCTGTTGAGCGTCCGGGTCACATGGTTCTCATGAGACGTTCGCGGTGATCATTCGATCCCCGAGGGCGTCGCGAACTGAACTGGTGAGGCGACAAAGGCGTCGTGTGCGTCCGGAGAGCCGAACAGATACAGCCGGCCTTTGAACCACGCGGCGTGGTCGAGTGATCCTTCGACGACATCCTTGTCGCGAGTCAAAGCCACCACGTCGGCACCGTAGGCGGCGGGAGCATACAAGGAGGGATCCTCCTCAAACTTGCTCTTGGCTTCGGCGCTGGCGAAGTGAAATTTTTGACCGCGATGCGTGGAGTGGAAGTCGGGCTTGGCATCGACCAGTTCACGCTCATCATGCAGTGTGACCGGACAAAAACCCTTGAGACCCTTCATGCCGCCTCGTTCGCGAATCTTCAACATCTTTTCGCGAGTCACCTCGTCCTCGATCCCCTCCAAGGCGGGAGTGCCGAGCGTGGGCAGGGCCAATTTCGGAGCTTCCTCTTCGGACTTCGCTTCCGGTTCGAGCGACGGCAGGATGCCAAGCTTTCGCAACTCGTCGGCGAACGGATCGTTCGACGCAGGGGTTTTCGGTGGCGCGGCGGCTTTCGGTCCCTTGGCCGTCTCAGCGGCAGGCAGTCCTTTGGCATCCTCGTCCAGCGTCAACCCGGTGAACGGGCCGGCGTTGTCATCGGCTTCGCCCTCCGACATGTCCGTGAACGGACTCTCCAGATTGCTGTTGCCGGTCGCCTTGGGAAGCGGCCGTTCTTCAGCACCGGGAACTGCGGCAGGCGGCGCCGCCAGGGCCGATTGCGGTTGAGACAGCAGAGGAGGCAATGAGGCTGGGGCGGTGTTGCCCGGGACGGCAAGTTCCGCTCCAAAATCGCTGTTCGGTGAGGGCGGAAGCGCACCAAACGACACCGCTGGTTGAGTGGGAATGTTGGACAAGACGGGAGTCGATCCTCCGTTCGACAGGCTCGACGGTTGAGGCAACGACGAAGCGACCGCGCCCTGCGCCGCGGGGCGTTGACCTGTCGGATTCGTTGCGTAGCCCGGCTGAGCCGCACCCTGGCCCGTGCGGATCTGGGCCGGCTGGTAATCTTGAGTTCGTGCCGACGCGGCCGGAGCATTCGGTGGACTCGGTGCCACATTCGGTTGATAGTTTGGCCCCGCCGCTGTCGGCTTCGGCTCCTTGTTTCCAGGAATCAGTTTCTTGAAGAAACTGGTCACTGGGTTCTTGCTCGGTTGGGTTGCGGGCACGGGCGAGTTCGGCTTGGCCGCAGTCGTTGACGGTGTTGCTCGCGAGCCACTCGACAACGCCGGGTTCGATGACCCACTCTTTGATGTTGCCATCTGGGTTCTCAATTGCGGCGCGCCGGCAGAAGTTGACGGACTCGAGGTGGCGGTAGCGCCCCCCGTGGCGGATGCCGCCGCCGGAGTTCCACCCGTCGGAGTGGGTTGAATCGGTGGCAGGTCGGGCATCTCGCGCCCGTCCTTTTCATAAAGCAGTTCGAGCTGCTTCATGACCTCGGACTTCTGGCCCGAGCCCGTCGCCGCCACCGTCTGCGAATCGGAGACCGTTTGAATCACGGCTGAGTTGGTGTCGTGAACCGGCAGCAGTCGCGGAGGCTCGGTCGCGACGACCGGACTCACTTTGGCAGCCGGCTTCTTCGCGTTTGTTCCGAACGACAGTTTGCCGTCGGCGCAGGCGGCTTCGTCCGGACCAAAAATCCCCAGCGCCGTTGGAACCGCTATCGCGGCAGCACCCATCAACCACATTTTCAGACTGGCATGACCTCGTCGATTCATCGCGTTCTCTCCCCTGAAGACGTGAGCGGGTCACGTCCGATCCAGTGGTGAATGCCTTCGGCCGCTGCGGCGGAACTCGCCGAATTGCAGTCCGCTCCCCTTGCCGGGAGCGGACCGTGCCGTCGACACACCGACTCACTTCGTTC
Organism: Planctomycetota bacterium; assembly: GCA_038040225.1. Lineage (GTDB taxonomy): Bacteria > Planctomycetota > Planctomycetia > Planctomycetales > Planctomycetaceae > Schlesneria. Next base: position 15,277 of record JBBPIS010000092.1, on the reverse strand, counting down.
GGGGTATCTCATCGTCGCAACGGTTGTTTGACGTGTGACGGTTCTGCTGGCTGTACGACAGATTCCGGTCGTGACGATGAGTTGTCCCGCATGACCGGAACAACGAATAGAGTCCCCTCAGTCACCGCAGTTTGACGCCTGCCGTTCAGGCCCGTCGTGGTTTCGGAGACAGTCACCGCTCCTGCGGCGATGCCGTCGAAATTCAATGACCTTCGGCTGCCAAGAGGTCGGCCAGTCTGAGACAAGCCGCCCGAGAACTCACTCCGGACGCTTCGACTTGAAACTGACGGGAGTCGGGACTGGTGATCTCGATGCGGATGGTCAGGACATCGGGCGGCAGCAGGTGGGTGACTCGGTCGGCCCATTCGACGAAGGCGATTCCGTCTCGGGCAAACAATTCATCAAGACCCAGATCGAGGAACTCTTCGGGATTCCGCAGTCGGTAGGTGTCGCAGTGACGCAGTGGGATTCGGCCGGCATATTCCTGGACCAGCGTGAACGTGGGGCTGTTCACCTCGTCGGGGGGAACGTCGAGCGCGACGGCGAAAGCTTGCACCAGCCGAGTCTTCCCCGCGCCAAGGTCTCCCACCAGGGCGACGATGGATCCCGGTGGCAGCGTCTGCGCCAGTCGTCGGCCAAACTCGCGCGTGTCTTCTTCGGAGTCGGCAGAGAGACGAAGCTGGCTGTCATCGCGATGTTGAACTGTCAGCATGATGCCTCGTCGCACGTTGGTCACTGAACTGGATGGTCCGTCAGACTTCCATCACGCCGAACACGGTGAGCTTGAGCGGCCGAACTCGCAACTCTCAAGCAGAGATTTGACCACAGATCGGCACAGATGAAGAACAGATGAAGAATGGAGACGATGCCTCTGAACTGGTGAGGAGCTCACGCACGTGAGAGCGCGAAGATGTTGGCCTGCGAACGGCGTGTGTTGGTCAAGGCGGCGGAGCGTCTCGACACACGATCTTGTGGTCCAGAACAATACTTTCCGCTAAATCTTCCATTTGCTTTACAACCGACTTCCTCGCAACTAGAGTCCCGCCCGCTTGAGGATGACCTTGAAAGTTGTGTTTGGAATGCAACCGATTGGTCCATCGAACAACGCTCGGTTCAGTTGGTTTTCTCGATGAGAACCGACGGCCAGCACCTGAAGGATTCGGGTGGAGATTGCTGAATGGATTCGCTTCGATCACGTTGGTTCGGTGTTGGCTTCCTCGTTTCTCCGAGTCGTCTCTTCGACGATCATCTCGCCCGTTTTGTCGGCGAGTTGCTCTGTTCGGGTGGTTCCCGTCGGTCCGCTTGATTGAGGGGGGTGCGTTGCACCCGGGCGGCTCAGGTTGACGGGTGGTTCTTCGGTCTGCGCACATGGATGTGCCTCAATTCTGAAAAGGGAATTTCATGCAGAAGAAACCGATCATCGGCATCAATGGCGACTTCCGACCCGGCCGCAAGGATTCGATCGCCTTGAGCTGGTTCAACACCGGCTACTACGACTCGATCACGGCGGCGGGAGGATTGCCGCTCTTGTTGCCGCCGTATCCGTCCGACGACGATTTGAAGCAGGCGCTGCGCAACTGCGATGGTGTCGTGCTGTCGGGATGCTCGATGGACCTCGATCCGGGCCGGCTGGGACTCGAACCTCACCCTCATACGCGACCCATGCCACCGCGCCGCGAAGACTTTGACCGCCGAATGGCCAAGCTGGCGGTTGAAATGCGGCTGCCCATCGTGGCAATCGGCTCGGGGATGCAGACGCTGAACGTCGTCTGCGGCGGATCGATCTGGCAGCACGTGCCTGAACAGGTGGCCAAGGCTCTGCATCACCGCGATCCGGTCGAACGACACAATCGCCACATCATCAACATCGTCGAGGGAACCCGCTGCTGGGAGATTTACGGTCCGGGCGAGATTCGCGTGAACAGCGATCACCACATGGCCGTCAATCAACTCGCGCCACTCTTCAAGGCGGCGGCGCATGCCCCCGACGGAGTGATCGAGTGCTACGAGTCGGTCGAAGACACCTGGTTCTGCGTCGGCGTGCAGTGGCATCCCGAAGACGAAACCTCTTCGGCACTCGACATGCAAATCTTCCAGGAGTTCATGACCGCGTGTGGCTGTTCGACTCCTCAAATCCTCCAAATGCCCGTCCGCGCCGCCGCCTGACCGCCGTGGGCGGTTTGTCCGCGCGGAAGCATGGGTTGAGGATCGGAACGCGGTTCGCGCGATGTTCGGTGAGAGAAGATGACACATCGAGACGCACCCCGGTTGCCTTGAGCGGCCGGGGTGCTGTCGTTTCGACACGCTTCCTGTTCGTCGTTCCTTCCGCAGACATTTGCTATCTTGTCACAGCCGCGTGGCGATGACCTCGCGGCGGGATTGGGTCTCTTTCAGCGGCAACCTCGATGAGGATTGGCAACGTGGCGTTGATCGTGCAGAAGTTTGGTGGCTCCAGCGTGGCGGATGCCCGGCGAATCATGGCGGCGGCTCAGCGGGCAGTCGATGCAAAGCGTGCGGGCAATCAGGTGGTAATGGTCATCAGCGCGCGAGGCGACAAGACCGACGAATTGATCAACCTCGCCAAACAACTCGGCGACCACCCGCCTCCGCGCGAGATGGACATGCTGCTGGCCACCGGTGAACAAGAGTCGGTGGCACTTGTCGCAATGGCCGTCCAGGCGCTGGGTGAACCGGCGATCAGTTTGACCGGCTACCAGATCGGCATCCTCACGGATTCGACGTACACGAAGGCTCGTATCCGCCGGATTCAAACGGACCGGATGCGGAAGGCGCTCGACGAAGGCAAGATCGTCGTGGCCGCCGGATTTCAGGGGATCGATGACGACTTCAACATCACGACGCTGGGTCGAGGCGGCAGCGATACGACCGCGACCGCATTGGCCGCCGTGTTGCAGGCCGATGTTTGCGAGATCTATACCGACGTCGATGGCATCTACACGACCGACCCGCGTCTGATCAAAACGGCTCGCAAAATGAACCGCATCTCGTACGACGAGATGCTGGAATTGACGAGTCTCGGCGGCGGCAAGATGCACTCGCGCTCGATCGAGTTCGCCAAGAAGTATCGCGTGCCGCTGCTCGTTCGGCCGGCGTACTCGAACGGCGAGGGAACGCTGATCGCGCCGTATCAGGATGAGAACGTGCCGATGGTGACGGGCGTGGCCCTCGTCAAAAGCGAGGCCATCGTCGCGCTCAGAGGACTCCCTGATCGGCCCGGTGTGTTGGCCGCTCTGTTCGGCAAGATGGCCGAGCGGAGGATTCCGATCGACATGGTGATTCAGGACGTGGCGGCCGGTGCCGTCGCCGCTGTCTCATTCACCGTGCCGCAGGATGATCTGGCCGACGCCCTCACCGCCGCCGAGGAAGCAGTGAAGTCTCTCGGTGCGGGCGAGGTCCATCACGGGACCAACGTCGCCAAGGTTTCTGTGATCGGTGCCGGGATGAGGACTCACACCGGCGTGGCGGCTCAGATGTTCAAGTCCCTCTCGGACCGGGGCGTCAACATCCAGATGATCACAACCAGCGAGATCAAGATTTCGGTGCTGGTGAACCGCGATCAGAGGGAGACCGCGCTGGAGGCCGTTCACGAGGGTTTCGCCCTGCATCAGGAGTTTGCTCCGCCGCCGAGCATCGGTTACCGCCAGCCGGATGACGGAACACGGCCACTCGTCTCGCGCGACGAACTGGAACGCGACGTGGTCTCGCGACTGGCCAGCATGGAGGACATTGTTGTCAGCGAAGTGCAACTCGACACCGAGCAGTCGCGCGTCACGGTGCGGCATGTCACCGACCAGCCGGGCGTCGCAGCCGAGGTCTTCGCCGCCGTGGCCGAAGGGGGCGTGATGGTCGATCTGATCGTCCAAAACATCAGCCACGGTCAGCAGGCGGACCTCAGCTTCACCGTCCCGCGAGGCGATCTCGAAAGCTGCCTGTTGCTGCTGCGAGAACTGATCGAACGCTGGCCCGGAACCGAACTGAGTTTCGAGAAAGACATGGCCATGCTGTCGGTCATGGGAATCGGCCTGAGAAGCCACACCGGCGTCGGCGAACGCATGTTCCGAGCCTTGGCCGATGCCGGCGTCAACGTCCAGATGGTCAACACCAGCGAAATCCGCATCAGCGTCGTGGTCTCCCCCAAGGATGCGATCAAAGCTCACGCAGCGCTCCTCACGGCGTTCGGCCTCAAGAGCTGATCCAATGTCGCCACGCTTGGCCTCCAGTTTTCTTTTCATGGGTCTGGTACTCCCATTCCAAGCCTTGTTGTTGAAGCCGATCATTGGCCACGTGGCGCTGCTGCTGGCTTATCTGGGACTGTCGTTCCTGTTGCTTGGTCTCGCTTATTGCGGAGTCGGTTCAAAGTTGCTCGGCAAGCGGGATGACGGACGGCTTTCGTGGTGGACGCTGCTGTTATTCGGGCCGTACCTGTGCTTGAACTGGATGACTTGGCGGTTCTTTGTGGCGGGAAGCAGTGCGCCTCCCACAGGCGCAGTGGCGACGAACCTGCTGTTTGGACGAAGGCTCGGTGTCCATGACGCAGCTCTCATCCACAGTCTGAACCTTCACGGTTGCCTCGATCTGACGAGCGAGTTCACTGAACCGGCGGCCTTGCGGAACCTGCCGCGTTACCGCTGCCTCCGCCTGCTGGATGGAACGGCTCCCACAGTCGAGCAACTTCATGACGCAGTCGCCTGGTTGCGCGAAGCGACTGTCGCTGGTCGCGTCTATGTTCACTGTGCCCTCGGGCGTGGTCGGACAGGAACAATTGTGATCGCCTTCCTGCTGGCAACGGGCAAGATCGAGTCGATCGACGAGGGATTGAAGCGACTGCAAACAATTCACTCCGGTGTGGTGATCAACCCGCTCCAACGAGTGGCACTCGAGAAGTTCGTCCTGGAACGACCAGATGCAACGGGTGGGATGTGACTCGCATCATTTGAGGAGGTCGAGCGGTTTGATCCCAGCTGTGATCGTTAGCACTGGTCGCAGCTCAAGGTTATCCTCTTGCCGGTCTGACCGATTCGTCCTCAATCACCTCAGGAGTCACCCATGTCGTTCGTTGTTGATCGTCGCGATTTTCTCAAGGCCACCGCCGCCGGAATGGCCACGCTGGCGGTGCCGTCGGTTTTGCCCGCCGCCGATGCGAAGGATCCGTATCTTGGGTTCAAGATGGGTCTGCAAAGTTATTCGTTGCGTGAGTTCAAAAAGACGGAGGATGCTCTCGAACATACCAAGGCACTCGGACTGAAGTTTTGGGAGGCGTATCCCAACCACGTGCCGATGACCGCCGTCCCGAAGCAGATTCAGGATCACAAGGATCTGCTCGCCAAGTTTGGGGTGACGCTCATCTCCTACGGCGTGGTCAACTTTGACGAGAATGAGAATTCCGCTCGTGAGAAGTTCGAGTTTGCCAAGGCAATGGGGATCAAGTCGCTCAGCGCGAACCCGAAGCCAGGCAAGGCGACGTTCGATCTGCTCGACAAGCTCGTCGCCGAGTATGACGTCGCCATCGCGATCCATAACCACGGGCCAGATGACAAGAATTACGGCAAGATTTCTCAAGTCGAGAGCGCCGTGAAGGACCGCCATCCCAAGATCGGGGCCTGTGTCGATACCGGCCATTACCTGCGAAGCGATGAAGACCCGGTCGAGGCCATCCAGCGTCTCGGCAAGCGAGTCTTCGGTTGTCATCTCAAGGACGTGAAGACCATCGAGATAGACGGCAAGCGGCAGAAGCAGTTCAAGATCGCCGGCGAGGGCGACTTGAACGTGGTGGCGCTGCTCAAGGCGCTCAAGGCTCTGAACTACGAATATTGCCTGGCGGTCGAATACGAAGAGAACGCCAAGAACCCGCTGCCAGACATCGAAGCGTGTCTCAAGCACGTCCGCGAGTGTGCCGTCAAGGTGTGACGTGACATCGCGCCAGCGGCCAAATCTCTTGTGTGGACCAAAGAACGCAGCAGGCCCGATCTTCAAGGATCGGGCCTGCTGTTTTTGTTCGGTCACAGAGGCCGGTCGCAGGGATCAGCACTTGTTCGACGGGCCTTTGCGCATCAGATACCAACCGACCGCGCCGACGGTGAACAAAATGGTGATGTACTCGGTCGGACCGAGATTGTTCCAACTGGCTCGCAAGAACTTCTGATAGAAGTACAGGTAGTCAAACACCCACTCGAACATGGCATGGTTCCGCAAGACTGAGACGCAGGGGACCGTCTGTGAGAACCTACGTCACAATCGGGGCTTCGGCAAATGGCGGGCGGGGTCATCGGACGCGATCGGGCAAGGGCTGCCGGTTGCAGGCAATGCAGCGTCTCTCCGTGGGCGAAACTGTGCCGTGGGTGCGGCCCATCGAGTCGGCATCTTGACTCGCCGCCCGGGAGTGCCAACACTCGATGGCCATGCCGAGCGAACCTCCCCCGCTGACGATCCGCCTGATGGACGCCACCGATCTGCGTCGAGGGTTCCTCGCCGCGCTCAGCGCCCTCAAACCGGCCGAGCTTTCCGACGAACAGGCTCTCGACGTCTTCCGGCGTCGCATGCGCTCCCGGGTCCAAACCTATGTCGCCTTGATGGATGACCGCGTCGCCGGCACGGCCTCGCTCTTCATCGAACCGAAGTTCATCCACAACGGCGGCATCGTCGGACACATCGAAGACGTGGCCGTTCATGTGGCGTACCAGCATCACGGCGTGGGAGCCCTGTTGGTCGGGCACCTGCTCGGCGTCTGCCGTCAGGCCGGCTGCTACAAGGTGATTCTCGACTGCGAAGAGGACGTAATCCCGTTCTACGAGAAGCTCGGCTTCCGTCAGTGGGAAACCGCCATGCGAATCGACCTGTAGCCCAGAGCCAATCCCTTTTTCAAATCGGGCCAGATGTAGGGTGGGTTGAGTCCGACGGTGCGCCGCGAGGGATCAGTTCGTCCGGCAACTTGGAAATCGGCACCGGTCGAGCCGAAATGGTCCGGGAACTGAACTCGCTCCTCACGGTCATGAATCGACAATTTTGGCAGCTTGTAGCGATTCCGCCAAAGATTCCGATTGTGACTGCCGATCCTATTCGTTGTACGGCAAAAGGAATCGTGCCCGAACAGTCTCGCATTGGCGGGACGTTCCCTGCGCTGGGCGAAGCTCACGCAACGGTGGTTGGTCGGAGATCGGCTCGAACCGACGGTTCGCCGAGTTCCTCGAAAGGAATCTGTCATGAAGCGGAACGCGAACCGAGGATGGCGAGGACTGGTGCTGTTGGGCGTCCTGTCGCTATCGGCAGTTTCGACCGGTTGTCTGCAAACCACGGTCGGCGGACAGACGCTGCCATCGGCGTACTACCTCGACGACGACGTGCAGTACTTCCCGTCGGGCCCGGAACAAAAGCTCTCGAACCAGATTCGGGCGATGGAACGGTACAAGGCCGAGCAGCAGGGATCGAACGATCAGGGTGGTGGGTACTAAGGAACGGGACCGCAATCCGTCCCGTAGCCGAAGTCGTGAGACTTCGATCCGAACTCTCACGAGTTCTGATCCTCCAGAAAGCAATGACTGCTCCGTCTCTAGAGCCACCCAATAGTAGAATGGCCTTCTGAGCCGGTCCGGACGCCTTTTTGGTCGGTGCGGACGCCTCGCAGTGAACTCCGGATGCTTCCCACGCCACTATTGGCGTGATGCCCGCTAGTTCTGAATTCCCAGTAGCGAACTGAGCTGCGTCGACGAGACGTTCGATCGGCCGCCCAGACGTGGTTCGATGGAGAACATGATCCCGGGGTTGTTCTTGCTCGCGTCGTAGTTCGCTCCGACGTGGAACAGCAGCCATTCGCCGACGCGCGTGACCGTCAGAGATTGCCCGCGATTGCGACCTTCGCCGATGTCGTAGGCGGTGCTCATTGTCGAGACCCACTTGGGGCTCATCGCGTAGCTGTAGCTGGCGGTCACGATGCGGCTGTCGACCGGCCCCCCCTTGATTTGCCTCAAGCCCACATACAGGCTGCCTCGCAGGCCGCGCTGGTTCTGGACTCCGGCGTGCCACAGTTGCGCTCCGTTGTCGAAGAAGTCGTAGAGGCTTCCCGCGATGATGCTCGTCCGGTCGCCGACATTCCAAATGTAGCGCGTGCTGAACAGACCGAAGTCCTCGCCAAAGTTGTCTCGATTGGCGGAGGGAAAGTACGAAACGCCCAGGTCCAGCAGCATCCAGTCCTTGATCCGCTGGCGATCGGGCGGTCCGACTTTCGTTTGCAGGCGCTGCCGCATCCCGAGACGAAGCACCTGCTGATCGTCAACCAGTTCGTGGTACGGCGAGGTCACGCTGCCACCGGCTCCGGTACGGACCGCATAGAAGCGCGGATCGAACTCACCCGGCAGGACGCCTCCAAACTCGTTCAGGATGAATCGTGAACGAAACCGTTCCTGAGCGTTGTCGTCGAACTCGTTCCACTGCGGAATCTCGGAGAGATCGCGAGTCGATCCGGAGTAACTGTAGTCGGCGTCGAGCACCACCTTGTGAGCCAGACCGTCGAGGTTGAAGATGTCGCTCTGGATTTGAGGGAACACGCGCCCGAATTGCAGGCTGCCGCGCAGGCCGCCGCGCCCATAAAAACGGTCGATCGACTGCGACGTGAAGCTGTCACTCCAGAAAGCCGCCTCGCCCATCGCGTACGGTGCGAGCTTGAACGGCCCCAGGTTGAACGGCATCTCCACCTCGTGCCGCGACATGGCGACCAGACCGTTCGCGTCCGTGTAGTAGGGAAGCGGACTGAAGATGTCGAGCGGGTTGGTCGGCGCGTTGGCCTGGTTCACCGACGCATACGCCGCCGATGAGTGGGAACTCCAATTCAGCAGTCCGCCGAGCAGCGGTTCGCCGAGGAAGTACAGGTCGCCTCGCGGCAACCAGGCCGTGTTGTTCTCGAACTGATTGACCGTCGGCCGCACCAGCAGCGACCACATCCAATTTTCCTCGGGCTGCTGCCGCAGATAGGCCAGCGTTTCGAGATCCTTGCCGGTGTCGAACTCTCGCTCGCGATAGGACTCGCGGAAATTGCGGTCGCTGGCTCCGCCGAGTTCGGCGTCCAGCGTCATGTTGTAAGCTTCAAAGAAGTGCCGGTGCTGCCATTGCAGGATGCCACGATTCGGATCACTCGGGACGAGCACCCGCCGATCCGCTCCGAGGTTGTCTGCCCCCGAATCGTGGATGTAATAACCGACTCCCGCACCGCCGAAGTTGTTGCCGTACGCATCGACTCCCGAGTAGCGACCGTCAGTCCCCACCGCCGGCCCGCGTTTGCTCAGATAGTCGAGTTGGAGTGCCCAACTGGCGTCCACGCCATCGGGACGCTGAATGCCAAAGAGTCGAAACGCATCCCACCTCGTCCGCAGTTGAGTGCCAAACACCTTGTCCTGGCCGACGGCGGCTCCCAACAGCGGAATGCCGGGGTCGTCGACAGGAGTCGTGATTTGTGGGAGATAGAAGACAGGCACCTCACCGACCAGCAACTGCGTGTTGAGCGCCGTCATCCAGTAAGTTTCCTGGGGAACGGCAACCCCGGTCTCTGGATCGATCTGAGACGGCAAAAGGGGCGTTGGTCGCGGCTCAAGAAAAATGTCGCTGGCTTGGATGCGATAACCGGGCTGGCCGTACTGGCTCGTCGTGAACCAGGCATTTTGAGCGTGATATGACTGGGTCGAGTTCTGTCGCAGTCGCTCGGCGCGCACGCGAACTCCCGCATCCAGCGCGGGGACGTACGACTGCAACTCGGCATCCAGGATGAGGGCCCGTTTGTCGCGCGCGTCGTAGAACGCACGCGAGGCGCGGACGACGCTGCTCACTTCGCGATCGCCAAACTGCGCGAATCGCGATTGCTGGCGGATGACGATGTTCCCTTCAAGGTACAACTGAAACGAGGCCTCCGGCCGCTGCATCATTTCGGGCGAGAACTGCCCGTTCGCGCTCGCCTCGGTCCAAATCACCACGCGATCTGCGCTGAGGTCGATGGCACCGAGACCCTCCTCACCGCCGAGAACCACGCCATCCACCAGCACATTCACGCCGCCCGTCAGGATCGTGACCTGCTCGGGGGGAGTGGTGTTCTTGGACTCAAAGCTTTGCACGTTGTACGGCATCGCGAAACTGCGCGGTGAGACTCTCACGCGGCGCAGGCCGTCGGGCTGTTGAAGCGGAACCGCGCGCCAACCCGGCTCGGAACCACCCGGAACCGGCACGGTCAATTGAGTCTGCTGAAGCGAGCCACGCTGCGAACCCCCTTGGCGATGGACGGCTCGGCGAAACAGCGGGTCATCCGCACCCGAGCGATCGGCTACGCGACCCCGCACCGTGAGCGACATGCCGGCCGACGTGTCGAGGTCCACCCAGATCGATTGCTCGGTGCGCGAGCCGTTGGCGTCGCGAACCTCGACGGAATCTTCGAGGTACACCGTCAACCGCTGCCGCTCGGCGTCGTCGGCATCGGGATCGCGATCGCGAGCCCACACCACCATGTTGTTCGCGACGTAGGACCGCTCACCCTGAACGAGGCGGCACGATCCGCGAAACAGGGCGATGGTGGTCTCGCCATCGCGCCACTCCTGGCACCAGTCGGCGGAGATTTGAATGGGAGCGGCCACCACGAACGGAACGGATTCATCGGCCAACCCGGCTAGATAGGGGCGCGTCGCTGCCACCACGACCGCGATCATCGCAGTGCAGAGTGACAGTAACCAGCCGATTCGCAACGGGTGTTGATTGCCCGACACGGGCGCTCCCGAGTGAATGGTGCTTCGCGCGATCAGGTCCGGCAGCCGTCCCCTCGACGGAAATCTGTTGGCACTGCTCGTTTGAAGACGAGTCCGAACTGAGCCGTCCCTGGAGTTTCGGCTACCGCATCGACATGACCTTCGCCGCGCAAAGCCCTTGAATTGCGACCGGTTGCGGCTCGACAGAACGAACCACCAACCGACCAGCCAACCGCGGCGGAGCCCCCCGGGGGGATAAGGGGCGGGAATATATGGTGGCCCGTTCTTTAGTGTCAATTTGGGTTTCGGCCCAGAACGGCCGGAGCCGAGCCGAATCGCAAACGGCCATCGGCAGTTCCTGCCGGTGATTTCTGTTCCTGCTCAGATCAGAGGCCGCTTGTAGGGCCAGCCGGCTTCCTCGCGAACGTACTCCGGGACGGCGTATCCCGGCAGTCGTTGCCTCAGCACGGCAATGATTTCGCGTCCTCGCGCCTCATCCACCTCGAAGTGGGCCGCACCCCGAACGCGATCCAGTTGGTGAAGGTAGTAGGGAATCACGCCCGCATTGATGAGCCGCTCGCACAAACTGGCCAGCGTCTCGACCGAGTCATTCACGCCACGCAGCAGCACCGCCTGGTTGAGCGTTGTGATTCCGGATCGAACCAGCATCCGCAGCGCCTCTTCGCAATCATCGATCACTTCACTCGGATGGTTGGCATGCACGACCATGATCGGCGTCAGGCGAGATCTTGTGAGCAACTCAACCAGTTCGGACGTGACTCGGTTCGGCAGGACGATCGGAAGACGACTGTGCAGCCGCAGCCGACGCAAGTGCGGGATCGTCTCCAGGCGAACGATGAGCTCTCCCAATCGACGGTCCGTCAGCATCAATGGATCGCCGCCACTGAGCAGCACTTCGTGGACCGACTCATCTGCCGCGATGGCTTTGAGTGCGGGCTCCCAGTCGTCCAACCGACGGGGTTCCTCGCCATAGGGATAGTGGCGGCGGAAGCAATAGCGACAGTGAACGGCACAGGCTCCCGTTGTGACCAGCAGCACTCGACCCGCATATTTTTGGAGCAGACCCGGCACCGCACGAGCCTCGTGATCGCCGACCGCATCCTCGACGAAGCCGCTGACTTCGAGCAATTCATCCGACAACGGCAACACCTGTCGCAGCAACGGATCGTCCGGATCGCCAAGCCGCATCCGGTTGAGGTAGCTCTGCGGCACCATCACCGCAAACTGCTCCGCCGCCCGGTGAGCCGCCTCGCGCAGGGACTCCGGCAGCCGCAATCGTTCGAGCAGTTGGCCGGGATCGCGAATCGCCTCCGCCAGCGAATCGTGCCACGACTTGACGCCATGATGGATCGGAGAAATGTCCAGAATCGAGGCGTTCGTCACACGAAACTCATCTCAGGAGAAGGGACACTGTGGGGAGGTGGCTCATCGACAGTCACCATTCACACCATCAGGACCGTCTGTTATGCTCCGCGACCCAAAATCTGCGAAACGGAACGACGCTCACCGCGTCATCGGCAATCGACTCAGGTTATCGGAAGGCACCGCGAAAGACCAATGTCTCAACTGAATACCAGCGACTTCAAGAAGGGTTCCAAGATCATCCTGGATGGTGAACCCTTCGACATGCTGGAAGTGAACTTCGTCAAGCCGGGCAAGGGCCAGGCGCTCTACAAATGCCGGTTGCGGAATCTGCTCAAGGGCACGCTGCTGGACCGCACCTACAAGAGCGGCGACAGCCTCGAAGAGGCCGACATCCGACAGGGACAGGGTCAGTTCATGTACAAGGATCCGCAGGGACTGGTCTTCATGGATCAGGAGTCCTTCGATCAGTTCACCATCCCGACGGCGGTGGCCGGTGACCAGGGTCGTTTTCTCGAAGACAATGCCGAATGCACAATCCTGTTCTGGGGTGAGTTGCCGATTGGCCTGACGGCTCCGGACAAAGTCGTGATGAAAGTGACCTACACTGAAGACGTGACGCGTGGCAACACGTCCAGCAACCTGACCAAGCCCGCCACCGTGGAAAACGGCGAATCGGTTCAGGTTCCCGCGTTCGTCAACATCGGCGACGCGATCCGCATCAACGCTCAGACCGGCGAGTACGTCGAACGGGTCCGGTAGCATGACCACCACTCACAACGGCAAGCTCTTTATCGAGACCGTCGGCTGCCAGATGAACATGCTGGACAGCGAGTTGGTCGTCGGGGCGCTGCGCCAACAGGGCTACTCGCTGACCGACGACCCGCGCGACGCCGACACGATTCTGTTCAACACGTGCAGCGTTCGAGAACACGCCGAGCACAAGATCTACTCGGCGCTCGGACGGCTCAAGTTCAGCAAGCAGGCGCGGCCGAATCAGGTGATCGGCGTCCTCGGCTGCATGGCACAGAAGGATCAGGAACTGGTCTTTCAGCGTGCGCCGCACGTCGATCTGGTCGTCGGCACGGGGCAACTGGCCGAGGTTCCCAAGCTGATCGACGCCGCCCGCGAGCGGCGCGAACGGTCTCTCGCCGTGAGCCTCGACCGCAAGGAAGCGGGCCGCGCCGCCGTCAGCGACAGTTTCCAAAGTTACGATCCGCTGCGAGAACCCCAGATGCGGCCGAGTCCGCATCAGGCCTTCGTCCGCATCGTGATCGGCTGCGACAAGTTCTGCACCTACTGCGTCGTCCCGATGACGCGCGGTCCCGAGCAAAGCCGTCCGCCGCGAGACATCCTGCACGAAGTGAAGGTGCTCGCCGATCAGGGTGTGAAGGAAGTGACGCTGCTCGGCCAGACGGTCAACAGCTACAAGCACACTCAGGACGGCAGGCTCTTCCGGCTGTCCGACCTGCTCGAACACATCCACGATGTGGACGGAATCCTGCGGCTGAAGTTCGTCACCAACTTCCCGAAAGACATGTCCGACGATCTGCTTCAGGCGGTGCGAGACCTGCCGAAGTGTGCCCAGTACCTGCACGTCCCGGCTCAGTCGGGCTGCAATGAGATGCTCAAGCGGATGAAGCGCGGCTACACGGTCGAGGACTACCGGGAGATGTTCGGCCGCATCCGTTCGACGCTGCCGAAGGCGGCCGTGTCGAGTGACTTCATCGTCGGCTTCTGCGGCGAAACGGAGGAGGCTCACCAGAAGAGCCTCGACCTGATCCGGGAATGCCGGTTCAAGAACAGCTTCATATTCAAATACAGCCCGCGTCCCGGAACGAAGGCGTTTGAGTTGCACACCGACGACATCCCCGAAGACATGAAGAAGCAGCGCAACAACGAGATGCTCGCAGTGCAGAACCAGATCAGCGCTGAAGACAATGCCGACTTCATTGGCTCGGACGTCGAAGTGCTGGTCGAAGGCTTGAGCAAGACCGAATTGAAGCGAGGCGACGTCGAACCTCACTCCGGCCCCGTTCAACTGACGGGCCGCACGTCGTGCGACCGCATCGTCGTCTTCAACGGCAACCCCCGCCTCGCCGGCACGCTCGCCACAATTCAAATCGACGATGTCACACCCACGACGCTGATCGGCCAGATCGTCACGCGCGAAGTCCAACACGGCTCGTCGCTGTTGTTGCCGATCCTGGCCTAGCAGCCTGTTGAAAAATAGTGCCACGGCTGTGTCAGCCGTGAGAGCGAGGAATTACCTCACGACATCCGCACGGCTGACACAGCCGTGGCACGCGATTAAGACTTGGTCATCAGACTGATAGCCCAAGCGTTATTTTCCCAGGCAATACAAGAACTGGTCCGACCGAATCAGCAGTTGTTTCCCGGCGACGGCGGGGCTGCCATTGAAGACGCTTCGGTCATCAAAGGCGTTCAGCGCCAGTTGCTCGAACTCGGGCTTGGCTGCCAGGACGAAGGTCTTGCCTTCGCGAGTCAGATAGTAAAGCCGCCCGTCGGCCTGCAGTGCCGAGGAGTAGACCTGCCCGGCCCGCTCCAACCGCTGCTCATAGACGATCTCTCCCGAGGCCGCCTTCGCGCAGTAGGCCACTCCGCGCTGCTCGTGCATCCAGTAGAGATGCCCGTCGTGGTAGACCGGCGACGAAACGTTGGAGCCTTTGGTGCTGGTCCACAGGCGGTGTGTTTCGGTCACGTCCCCGCTGCCTCCCGCACGAACCGCCAGCGCCGCGATCCCCGACCGACCTCCGAGGCAATAGATCACTCCCTCCGCAGCCACCACGCTCGGCACCATGTACCAACCGATGTCCGTTTTACAGGACCACAGTTCCTGGCCCGTTTCGGGGTCGAACGCCAGCACCTTCCCTTGAGTCGGGACAATCAATTCTTCGCGTCCCGAGTCGGCGGTGACGACGAGCGGCGTGCTCCATGATTCGCGGATTCCCCCGGCCCGCCACTTCTCCTCGCCCGTCTTCCGGTCGAGTGCCACCAGAGACTCGCTCTCGACGCTGGCATTGATGAACACCAGACCCTTGTGGAGCACGGGCGACGCGGACGTTCCCCAACCGTGTGTCTTCGAGCCGACGTCGGCCTGCCAGAGTTGGTTTCCTTCGAGGTCAAAAGCAAACACG
>JBBPIS010000091.1:0-31047 GCA_038040225.1 Planctomycetota bacterium | reverse complement strand
GCGCGCGCGCCGGGCTGGTGAGGGGTTTCGTTCTCTTGCTGCCCGGCCTGCTGGGTTCGCTGTTGTTGAGTCTCGGCGCGGTCGCGCTGTTTCAAATCTCGTGGCTGAGGCCGTTGTACGACACGCCTCTGCCGTGGGTACTGGCACTGACGTTGTGGCTGCTGCCACGCGCGGCGGTACTGCAACTGTGGCTCGATGCGACGCGGCCGAGTGAGGCGGTTCATCTGGCGGAGATGCTGGGAGGGCGGAGGGCGGAAGGCGGAGGACGAAAGGACGGAGCAAAGCAGGGTGTAATTCCGTCTTGTCCCTCGCCCCTCGGCCCTCGCCCCTCCGCCCTCCTGTGGCGGCTGCGCGATCAACCACAATTCCTCGCAATCAGCCTGCTCTGCTATTGGGCCTACTGCGATCTGCCAACCGCGTACCTGCTGGCTCCGACGGGAATGGCTTCGGGGTTGGTGCGGCTCTACAATTTCATGCACTTCGGCCGCTCGGCCGCCCTGTCTGCGGAAGCCTGTCTGTTTTTTGTCGCGCCATTGGTCAGTGTGGGAATCGTGTTATTGGTCGTTCGTTGGTGGCGCGGATAAGCCTAAGAAGACCCCTCACCCTCACCCTCTCCCCGCAAGGCCGGGGCGAGGGAACCGGAGATTGATACCGTGTTGTGGAGTCTCAGCGCCGTTTCGCTGTCCGGTCGCCGGGTTCCCCGGTTGGATCGTGTGACGGTCGAGATCCCGCGAGGAGTGACCGCCGTGCTCGGCCAGTCCGGTGCGGGGAAGACGTCGCTGCTGAACGTGCTCGTGGGGTTTGAGCGTCCGAATTCGGGGCGCGTTGAGTTTCGAGGGGCATCGACCGAGGAGAAGCTTGGCGTCTTCTGGTCACCGTCATCGCATGGGCTTTGGCCGCATCTGACGGTGCGCGAGCATCTGATCACGGTGGGAAGAAGTGACGTGGCAGAGTTGCTCGCGCGGTTTGACTTGGCGGCGCTGGCTGATGCGAAGCCGGGGTCGCTGTCGTTGGGAGAGCGTTCGCGCCTGAGTGTCGCCCGCGCACTGGCCAGCGGGGCACGTGTCCTCGTGATGGATGAGCCGCTGTCTCACGTCGATGAAGCGCGAGTCGATGCGTATTGGAAGGTCATCCGCGAGCAGTGTGCTGCGGCGGGGACGTCGCTCGTCTTCGCGACGCACTCGCCCGAAGTGGCCCTGCGCGAGGCCAGCCACGTCGTGTGCCTGGCCGAAGGGAGATTGAGTTACACCGGGTCGGTCGAGGAACTTTACGAACAGCCCTCGTCGCCGGAGTTGGCTCACCTGTTGGGGCCGTGCAACTGGATGACGTCCGGAGATGAGCAGCGCTGGCTGACCGCCTCGCCCAATTCCAGCGGAAATGCGAGGATGGCGGGCAGGTTGGAAACCGACCCCACGGGCGCGACCTGTGTTCGGCCCGAACGGTTGGGCGTCGAAGCGTCCGCGAATGGCAGCTTGAAGGTTGAGGCCGCGCGGTTTGCGGGGGCGAGTGCCGAAGTGGATCTCGTGGACGAACGCGATGGCGTGCGAAGAACCTTCGTCCATCGACCGGTCGGACAAACGTTAAAGACTGGAGACCGCGTGCTGCTCAAGGTGTTGATGCTGCTGCTGGCGATGTTGCTCGTGCCCGGATGCGACTCCGGTGCCGAGCCGACGCTCCACGTGAAGCACGAAGACTATTGGTCGATGCCGCCGGATGGACCGCGCGTGCCGGCTCCGCGCGGGATGACGGTCTCGCCCCAGGGCGAATACCTGGTGCTCGACAACGCCGGGCGAGTGCTCGTGTTCGACGAGACGGGTGCGTTCCAACGGCACTGGTGGATGCCCGAGTACTCCGTCGGCAAGCCCGAAGGAATCTGCGTGCTCAAAGACGGACGGATCGTCGTGGCCGACACGCACTATCACCGCGTCGTCTTCTTCGATCACGAAGGGCATGTCACCGGGATGTTCGGTCAGCTTGGCACAAAGCCGGGCGAGTTCATCTATCCGGTGTCCGTGATTCAGGATGACGCCGAAAACCTGTACGTTTGCGAGTACGGCAACTACAACGATCGCGTGCAGAAGTTTGGGCCGGATGGAACGTTTCTGGCCCAGATCGGCGGATACGGAACGGGAGACGGTCAGTTCCAACGGCCGAGCGGCATGGCGTTGCTGGACGGCCGGTTGTACGTGACCGATGCGTTCAACAATCGCATCCAAGTTTTCGGCGAAAATGGAAAGCTGGTTGCAATCCTGGGAGAGTCAGACAGAATATCTGACCTTCACTATCCCTACGACATCGCGGCGAATGAGCAGGGGGAATTGTTCGTGGTCGAATACGGTGCGGGCCGGGTGTCGAAGTTTGACCGGACGGGTAAGCTGCTCGGTCGTTACGGTCACACGGGAACCCAGGCCGCACAGTTCTCGACACCGTGGGGATTGGCGGTCGACAAGCGTGGCCGGGTCTATGTCTGCGACACCGGCAACCGGCGGATTGTGGAGTTGGAACTGTAGGATCTCAGATTCATGGGCATCACCTTTGAGTGGGATGACGAAAAGGCGAAGGCCAACCTGAAGAAACATGGAGTGCCATTTGAGGAGGCCAGTTCGGTGTTTGCCAGCGCGTTGTCGCTGACGATTGCCGATCCGCGGCACTCGGATGAAGAAGATCGTTTTGTGACTTTGGGTGAGTCGCACCGCGGACGATTATTGGTGGTTGTCTCGACGGATCGCGGAGACACGATTCGGATCATCAGTGCCAGGCTCGCCACACGGCGTGAAAGGAAAGGCTATGAAGAAGGCAGTGAAACCCGGTAGTGATCCCGAGATGCTGGCCGAATACGACTTCCGTGGCGGCGTGCGCGGGAAATATGCGGCTCGCTTTGCAGCAGGTACCAACGTAGTCGTACTGGCTCCGGATGTGGCGGAGGCCTTTCCCGATTCCGACGCCGTCAACGAGGCACTTCGTGCGCTCATCACGATCGCCCGAAAAAGCCGCCTGAAAATCACGGCGTGAGATCGCCGGAAGTCACCGTCATCACGGCCCGTTGTCTCGTGCCGCCGAGTACTCAATGAACCGACTGCGCCAAATTATCGCGAGCTTTCTTCCGTCGCCGCGTCGGCCTGTGGGTTGGCGCGATGCGGTGCCGCTGGCGGTGTTTCTCGTGCTGTTTGTTGGACTGTGTGCCTGGCTGGAGTTTGGTCACGTCTTGATGTTTGCCCGGCCGGTGATGCTCGGGTTGGCGGTCCTCGCACCGTGGTTCTGGTGGATGCACGTGGGTGGTTATGCGGGGTTGCCGAAGGGGCGTGGAGCCGTTTCTTTGTTCGTGCGACTGACGCTGCTCGGACTGTTCGCGATGGTCTTGGCTGAGCCACGAGCGGTTCGGTCGCGCGATGTGATGTCCGTCGTCTTTTCGCTCGACGTCAGCGACTCGATCTACAGCGCGGACCAGGCGATCACGTACATCACCGAGACCGTGCAGAATCATCGCCCGAAAGGGAAGGGCGACGAGGCGGGGCTGGTGATCTTCGGCAAGACATCCGCCGTCGAACTGCCACCGCGCATGAGCTTCCCGTTTGAGGCGTTCAATTCGCAGGTCGATCGCGGCGCGACGAATTTGGAACAGACGCTGTCGCTCGCAGCGGCCATGCTCCCCGAGGACAACCAGGGGCGGGTCGTGCTCGTCAGTGATGGCGTTGCGACCGAGGGGAATCTGACGCGAATCCTCGGCGATCTCAAATCGCGAGGCGTGGCGGTCGATGTCCTGCCGATCGACTACACGTACAACGAAGAGGTCTGGCTCGAACGACTCGACCTGCCGCAACAGGTCAAGCTGGGCGAGACGTATGAGGCGGCGATGGTCCTGTCATCGCTGTCCGATGGCAAGGGGAAGCTGGTTCTGCGCGAGAATGGCAACGTCATTGCCGAGCAGGAGGTTGACTACAAGTCGGGCAAGAACCGGTTCTCGGTCCCGATCACGCTCCGGTCGGCTGGCTACTACGAGTACACGGCCAGCATTGAAGTGCCGAAGGCGCAGGACAGCCTCAGCCAGAACAACACGGTGCTGAACTACATCTTCGTCGAGGGCGAAGGCAAGGTGCTGCTGGTCACGGACAGCGTGGGAGACCGCCGCGATTGGGAGCGGCTCGAAAGGGCGATCAAGGAGGGTGAGCGGGCGGTCGAGGTGATCGCGGGGTCGGACCTGCCGAGCGACGCCGCGTCGCTGATGCCCTACGACACGATCATCTTCTGCAACGTGCCGCACGACGAATTCAACGTCCAGCAGATGCAGGCCGTGCGCGACGCGGTCTACAACCTCGGCGCGGGCTTCCTGATGGTCGGCGGTCCGAACAGCTTTGGCCCCGGCGGCTATCACCGCACCGTCATCGAAGAGATTCTGCCGGTCTCGATGGACATCACCCAGAAGAAGGTGCTGCCGAAAGGGGCGCTGGCGATCATCCTGCACACCTGCGAATTCGCGGAGGGCAACACCTGGGGCAAGCGCATCACGAAGCAGGCGATCAAGGTTCTGGGGGCACAGGACGAAGTCGGCGTGCTGGCCTATACCGAGAAGGGGGCAGACTGGCTGTTCGAGCCGACTCCCGCCGCCAAGTACGAGGAGATGGTGCCGATCATCAACGGGGCCTCCATCGGCGACATGCCCAGCTTTCAAGACACGATGGTGAAGGGGCTGGCTGGACTGAAGAAGAGCGATGCCGCGACGAGGCACATGATCATCATCTCGGACGGCGATCCGGCGGCTCCGACACCGGCGCTCGTGAAGGAATTCGTCGATGCCCAAATCAGCGTCTCGATGGTGGCGATTTTCCCGCACGGCGGACTCGACATCTCGAAGATGCAGGGCGTCGCCGAGGTGACGGGCGGTCGGTACTACTTCCCCGAAGACCCGGCCCAACTCCCCGCGATCTTCATCAAGGAATCGAAGACGCTGAAACGGAGCCTGCTGCAAAACAAGGTCTTCACACCGACGATCGGTTTCCCGTCGCCCGTGGTCAAAGGTTTGGAGGGGATGCCCGAACTGAAGGGCTACGTCATCACGACGGCCAAGGGCCATCCGGCCATGCAGATTCTGAACGGCCCGCCCGACGCCGAGCAATCCGATTCGATCGACCCGGTTCTCGCGATCTGGCAGCACGGGCTGGGCAAGACGGCGGCCTTCACGTCCGACTTCAGCACGAACTGGGGATCGAACTGGCAGAAATGGGATCGCTTCCAGCCGTTCGTCAAGCAGTTGTTGACCGACATCAGTCGCGTGAAGAAGGACGGACATCTCCGCATGTCCACGCAAACGTCGGGCGGCGACGCGGTGATCGTCGTGGAAGACTTTCATCCGGACGAGTCGTTCCTCGAACTGAATGCCAAGTTGTCGGGACCGGGCCAGAAGTCGGAGAACATCCCGCTCAAGCAGGTCGGCCCGCGACGCTATCAGGCCACGGTCCCGTTGTGGGGACATGGCCGATATCACGCGATCGCGCAGGGTTTGGGAGGCGACCGCAAAGACCTGGCGTTTGGCGGGTTCATCGTGTCGTACTCGCCCGAGTACCTGCGGTTCCGGTCGAATCGCCAGACGCTGCAGGAGATCGCCGACCGCACCGGCGGGAAGATGCTCAGCGGGGACCCGGTGAAGGACGACATCTACATGCGAGGGCGGGCACCCAAGCGCAGTTCGAAGCCGATCTTCGACTGGTTCCTGATCGCTCTCGCAATTCTGATCCCCTTGGACGTGGCGATCCGCCGGATTCAGATCGACTTCCGGGCGATCTGGAAGACGCTGACAATGCAACGTCACGGACCATCGACCGCCACGATGGGGACGCTGCTGCAAACCAAACAAACGATCAGCGAGGCCCTTAAGTCGCGAAAGAGCGAACGTCCGCTGCCACCGCAGTCGGGGTCGGCACCGCCTCGCTCGTCCTCGTCCAAACCCACGACTGTTGCATCGCAATCGCAGACACCGAACACGCCTTCCGCGCCAACCGGCAACGAATTCAAACCGACCTCAACCACCGAACGCCTGCTCGCGCTGAAGCGCAAGCGGGACGAAGACAAGTAGTCCGAAGAGTTTTAACCACAGATGGGCACGGATAAGAGCAAGAGTTGAACTGGTTCGCCTTAGTCTTATCTGTGCCCATCCGTGTAATCTGTGGTTAAAGCTCTTCAATTTCCTGAATGGAACCCACCGATGAGCGTTGCCACTGCACCTGCCGCTGCTGCCGTTTCGCCCGAGATGTTGGAGACGGAAGCCAAACACTTCAAAGAGGAATTCGCCGCCGCCCGTGAGGCCGTGGGCCGTGTTATCGTGGGGCAGGAGCGGACGATTGAAGCCGCACTGACCGCGATCTTTTGTGGCGGCAACGTGCTGCTGGAAGGCGTGCCCGGTCTCGGCAAGACCGAGCTGGTGAAAGCCCTCTCGCGCGTGCTGGACCTCGATTTCCGCCGCATCCAGTTCACGCCCGATCTGATGCCCGCCGACATCATCGGGACGAGCGTCATGTCCACCGACGAACACGGTCAGTACCGCTTCGAGTTCCGCAAGGGACCGATCTTCACGCAGCTTTTGCTGGCCGACGAGATCAACCGCGCGTCGCCGAAGACCCAGTCCGCGCTGCTCGAAACGATGCAGGAGCACTCGGTCACGACGAGCGGCTCGTCATATCAGCTCAAGGAGCCGTTCTTCGTTCTCGCCACGCAGAACCCGATCGAGCAGGAGGGAACGTACCCGCTGCCCGAAGCGCAGCTCGACCGCTTCATGTTCAAGGTCGTCGTCCCGTTCCTCAACCGCGACGAGCTGAACGAAGTCGTCAGCCGCACGATCCTGCGCACCGCCGTCGATGTCCCGAAACTGCTCGATTCGGACCGCATCATGGCGCTGCGGAAAATTCTGGAGAAGGTAGTCGTGACCGATGCCCTGCGCGATTATGCGGTGCGGCTCGTGCTGGCCACCCACCCCGGCACCGACTTCGCGCCGCCGCGAGTCCGCCAGTTCGTGAAGTGGGGAGCCAGCCCGCGTGCCGCCCAGGCGTTGATTCGCGGCGCGCGCGTCCGCGCCCTCGCCGAGGGCCGCGCCCACGTGGCCTTTGAGGATGTCCGCCACTTTGCCGGTGAAGTGCTCGGCCACCGAATGCTGCTCAACTACGACGGCCAGGCCGAAAACCTCGACATCACCGAATTGGTCCAAGAGTGCGTGAAGAACCTGACGGAGACGATGTGACGTAGCCAAAGGACGGTAGCGATGAAAGATGACATCCGTTACGAGATCATCCTGCACTGGAGCGAGGCCGATCAGGCTTTCATCGCCGAAGTACCGGAACTGGCTGGCTGTGCGGCCGACGGAGCCACGTATCAAGAAGCATTGGCGAACATTGAAGTCGTCATCGCCGAGTGGGTTGAGACGGCACGCGAACTGGGCCGTCCGATTCCCGAACCGCGCGGACGATTGATGTTTGCGTGAGACCGAAGCGACGGAGCGCGAATTGCGAGTGGGATCAGACGATGTTGTATTGGAAAACGATCTCGACAGCATTGGTTGCGGTGATCTGGCTTGCTGGTTTCGCCTTCAGTCAATCTGTCGCCGTAGCGGCTGAAGCTGAACGGGTGCGGGAACTGGAGGCGATGATCGATGCTCTGGCCAATCGCAGCCTGAAATCACCACCTCAAATGTTCAAGTCGAAGAGCGGAGATGAAGAAAGACCGTTGTTCAACGAACCGTACGACGTGGATGAACAACAACGAGTCCGAAAAACCTTGCTCGAATTAAACAAGCACGTGGGTAACGACCTGTGGCCCTTGCTGATCACACATGCGAATGACAAGCGGTACGCCTATACAATTGAGGGTGATTACTACTCGAAGAACACTACTGTTGGCAGTCTCTGTTCTGAGATGGCGTACATGGATTTGCTACTCGCGTATCGGAAGTATCTGCCAGATTTGGATGACCTCAGCCATGCCCAACCCGAACGTCCTTATTCTCGCTATCCAAACCTTTGGCCGGACAAACTGCTTCAAGGTGGCTTTGTAAAATGGGCTGAACAACATCCCGAGCGTGCGATGTACGAGGCTCAGATCGCTGTGTGTGAGTGGGCAATCAAGGAAGCCCCGTCCCTTAAAGGTGTTTCGGACGAAAAGAAGGCCAAATTTGTGGCTGACCTGACGAAACAGTTCACGACACTCAAGGAAACCAAGCAGCCAGTTGTTGAGACGGGCCGGTTTAAGGGTGAGTCTTTCACATTCGTCTCGGCAAAGTATGCGGAGAACCTTCGTAAAAGGTACGAGAACATGAAGAAGGCGAAGAAGTAACTATGACACGAAGACTCATTGCATTTATGGTCCTCTGGATGGCAACTCCTGTGTGGGGAGCCGCGCCCGATGCTGATGCCTTCCTGTCATCCGGCAAGTTCGATGAAGGGGTTGCCGCGTTGGAGGCTCAGCTCAAGGAGCAGCCGAAGGACGACGTGTCTCGCCTGGGATTGGGGGTCACTCAGTTTGTGAGTGCCGTCCAGCGGTTGGGGCAGAAGATGGCGGTGTTTGGTCCGCGTCCCCGGTTCGCTTTTGCGGGAACGCCTGCCGTTGCCGAGGTGCCCGCACCTGCCGAACCGCTGACCTATTTGACGTTGCGGAAGATCAATCAAGAGTGGCTCGATGACCTCGCGCGGATCGAGGCGACTCTGGCGAAGATCACCGGTGAGGAGGTCAAGCTGCCGCTGCATGTCGGTCGCGTCGCACTCAACCTCGGCACGGTGGAGACTCGGTCGCTGTCGCTGGTGCCGATTCTGAGGCAATTCAGACAGGGACCGGCCGGGCGCGAGGCCGACTTCGTCATCGCGTTTGACCGGGCCGATGTCGATTGGATGCGAGGCTACTGCCACCTGCTGTCGGCTCTGGCTGAGATGACTCTCGCGTACGACGGGCAGGAGTTGTTCGACGTCTCCGCTCATCGTCTGTTTCAGCACGCGAAGACTCCGCATGCGTTCCTGCTCGAACCGAACCGTATTCCCAACGGCGGCTGGTTTCAGTTTGAAGACATCGCCGATGCCGTGGCCATGATCCACATGCTGCGGTTCCCGCTGGTCGAACCGAAGCGGATGGAGACGGCGTTAAAGCACATCGAACAGACGTTGTCGCTCAGTCGCCAGATGTGGAAGCGGGTTCTCGCCGAGACCGATGACGACCGCGAGTGGATCCCCGGCCCGAAACAGAAGGGGGCGATCAATGTCGGCGTGACACAGGAGATGGTCGACAACTGGATGGTGGCACTCGATGAAACTGAACAGATCGTGCAGGGAAAAAAGCTGCTTCCGTTCTGGCGTGGCAAGCCGACGCGGGGCGTCAACCTGCGCAGGGTGTTCCTCGAACCGAGGCCACTCGACATCGTCTTGTGGGTGCAGGGAACGGCTGCGACGCCGTACCTCGAAGAGGGCGAGTTGACGAAGCCCGACACCTGGCAGCAGATCAACCGCGCCTTCGGCGGACAGTTCCTTGGGTTCGGGTTCTGGTTCAATTGAGCATCACCATCGTGTCCCGGACGCTCCAAACGTCCTGGACACTGGACAATCATCGAAATGGACACCACCAAACAATTCACCGCTCTGCTCGACAACGTGACGCTTGGCAAGGTCGAGCGGATGCGGATGCTGCCGATGCGGCGTCGCACGAACCGGAGTCGCGGCGAGCATCTCGCGGGTAAGGGTGGGACGAGCACCGAGTTCAACGACTACCGCGACTATGTCGCCGGTGACGACATGCGGAACGTGGACTGGAACATCTTCGCCAGGCTGAACCGGCCCTACGTGAAGCAGTACCGGCACGAGGAAGAGATGCACGTGGTCGTGCTCGTCGATGCCTCGGCCTCGATGCAGTTCGGCGACAAGTTTGAGCGGGCCAAGCAACTGGCCGCGTGCTTCGCGGTGATGGGGCTGATGAACATCGAGAAGGTCAGCCTGTTTGCGTGTCAGCACGCAGGGCAGACTCCGCTCATCTCGCCGCCGTGTACCGGACGGATGAGCATGAAGCGAGTCTTCTCGTTTCTGGAGTCGATTCCACCGGGAGGCGACTTCCCGATCGAGCTGGCGGTCGAGTCGGTGCTGAAGCAGCATCGAGGCCGCGGGGTCGCGGTGTTGCTCTCGGACTTCCTGACGTTCGGGGCGCTGGAGCGTCCGATGAACATGCTGTTCAGCGCGGGGCTGGAAGTCTTCGGCTTGCAGCTACTGAGCGGCATCGAACTCAACCCGGAACTGACCGGCGATTTGCGGTTCGTTGATTCCGAGAACGGCCACACGCTGGATGTCTCCTCGGTCGGCGATCTGCTCGGGTTCTATCATGAGCATCTCAACGGCCTGCAAGAACATCTCTCGACGCTCTGCCGCCAGCGCAGCGGCCGGTTCACGTGCCTCGACTCCGCCACGCCGATCGACACGATCCTGTTCGACGTGTTGAAGCGGAAAGGATGGGTGCAATGAGGTTGATGGTTGATGGTCGAACGTTGAGGGTTCAGAGATCGCATTGCTACCGAGGGTTGATCTGCGCGGATGCTGTTTCTTTCTACCATCAACCTTCAACCATCAACCATCGACAGGGAGGTCGCCCATGACGTTGCCCGGCTTCTCCGCACTCGTCAATGCCTGGTGGTTCCTGCTGCTGGTGCCGTTGATCATCTTCTACTTTCTCAAGCTGCGGCGGCCGAGGGTTGATATGCCGTCGCTGGCCTTGTGGCGGCAGGTCATCAGCGATCAGCGGGTCAACTCGCCGTTCCAGAAGTTCAAACGAAATCTGTTGCTCCTGCTGCAGATTCTGCTGCTCTGCTGCCTCGTGCTGGGAGCGATGCAGCCGTACCTGTCGAGTGGGGCGCAGCGTGCCCAGTACTTGCCCGTGCTGATCGACACGTCGGCCAGCATGGCGGCGCTCGATGTGGCGGGAGGCAAGTCGCGGCTCGATGAGGCGAAGGAGAAGGTCGGCAAGCTGATCGACGACCTGCTGCCCGACCAGCGGCTCTGTCTGATTGCCGTCCATTCGACGGCCCGCAAGCTGACCGACTTCACCGACAACAAGCGGCTGCTGCGCGACGCTCTGGCACAGCTCGAAGTGCAGCACGTGTCGAGTCGCCTCGAAGACGGCTTTCAACTGGCGCAGGCGCTGTCGCGCGCCTTTCCGATCGACTCCGTGATGCTGATCTCGGATGGCAACGTCCCCGCCGACATCGAGTTTGAACTGCCGTTCAAACTGAATTACCAGCGGCTGAATGTCGGCGGTCCGAACATCGGCATCGTGGACTTCAACGCCCGCCGGTCGAAGTCCGGTTGGGATGTGTTTGCACGGATCGAGGGAACGAAGGACGCGAAGACGCTGGCGGAGTACGAACTGTTTCAGAACGGGCAATCACTCAAGTCCGATTCGGTTTCGATCGAGGGGACAAAGGCCGAGCGGCTGGTCTTCCGCGTTTCCACCGAGATTGCCGTGTCGCTCGAGCTGAAGGTGAAGCCGGACGGATTCGATTCGCTCGCGACGGACAACGTCACGTACCTCGACCTGCCGAAACCGCGGCCGCTCGCCGTGTATTGTCCGACTCAGATGGAGTCGTTCCGCAACGCACTCGACACGATCCCCGATCTCAATCTGTATCCGAGCGGCGACCCGACGCCCGCAGCCGTCGACTTGAAGTTTGTCGACGGACCGATCGCGTCGGGGCCGGAGGCTCGTGTGTTGTTCAACGTCGGGTACGTTCCCGACGACATCGCGTCGCTGGTCGAGGTCGAGGCGGGGCTGGCCGAGATCGTCGACTGGCAGCGAACGGCTCCACTCTTGCAGCACGTTCAAATGCTGGACGTGCAAATCGGCGATCAGCCCAAGCTGGCGAAGGGCGTCGGCGAACGGGACTTCGAGCTGGCAGGCTACGAAATCCTCGCGCAGTCGCGAACGGGACCGTTGATCCTCGAAAAACCGAACGCGACCGGGACCGAGTTTCAGTTCCTGTTCCACCCGGATCGCTCGTCACTGGTGTACCGCGTGGGCTTTCCGATTCTGATCCAGAACGCGACGCAAGTGGCCCTGCAGCGCGCGGCCCTCTCGGAAGCGAAGGCGACTCCGACCGGATCGCTTCCGACGTTGAAGCTGCAACCCGAGACAGACTTCACCGTGACGGGACCGCAGGGATTCACTCAGACCGCCAAGAGTGATGCGAATGGACTCCTGAGCGGCATCGAAGCGCCGTTCGTCGGTGCCTACGAAGTGACGGGCGGACCCGAACCGGTCAGAGTCGGGGCCAGCCTGATTGCCTCGCGCGAATCGTCGATGGAATCCGTCGAAAAGCTCAACTTCCCCGAGGTCTCGGTCAGTGCCTCCGAGACCGCCGTGAAGAGTGACCAGCCGCTGTGGGGCTGGCTCGCGGCGGCGGGGCTCACACTCCTGGCGATCGAATGGTGGTACTTTCAGAAGAAGCCGAGCGGGGTGCCGGGATGAACAGAAGAAACGCGGAGTGCGGAGCGCGGAGTGCGGAGCAAAGGCAGCGCCAGCGTCTGTTCGGTGGAGTTCTTGATTGCTCCGCACTCCGCGCTCCGAGTTCCGCGCTTGTCTTGCTGGCTCTGTTCATCGCGCCCTCCTTCGCGCAGGACAAGCCCGCCAAGGTGAAGCGGATCGACATCGAGCAGGCTTCGTTTCAGCCGACGATTCAGACCGGGCGGCCGATCCCGACGTGGTGGGACGTGAAGGTCAGTGGCACGGCGCTGGTCGAGGGGCGGTTCGAGTTTGCGATGAGAAATGACGGCCGTCTGCTGGCGAGCTTCTCGACGGAGGAGATGGCGCTGGCCCCGCCGCAGCAGTCGATCCGGATCATGCTGCCGCCGGTGGACGATCTGACGGGGATCGACCAGTTGCAGCTCGACGTGACGTTTCGCGGGAAGCGTTTCACCGAAGTGCTCGCGCCGCAGGTGTTGCGCGTGGCGATGTCCCGGTCGCGCACGTTCATGGTCCTGACGTCGAACTCGCGGCTGGCGGCCAAACGCTCGGCCGAGCGGGATCGCGTGCGCAAGCGGCTGGCGTTCGAGTCGATGCTGACCTCCGATTATGAGGACGCGGTTCTGACGATCTACTCGCCGCTCGAACCGGACAAGCTGCCTGCGGAGCCGATGGCCTACTGTGCGTACGACCTGGCAGTCCTGTTCGGCGGCGAGTTTCGAGCGCTGAAGAAACCGCAGCTCGATGCGCTGACGGCGTGGGTCCGCGCGGGAGGCTGTTTGTACGTGGAGCCGACCGGGGTTCTCGAACCGTTCCACGTTGATTTCCTGCGCGGGCTGACGGTGGCCGATCCGCGCGGCCTCTTCTTTCAACCCGATTCATCCGGCAAACTGATTCCCGGCACGGTGTGGGAGGACGAACGAATCGTCACAACCACAACGGGACTCGGTCGAGTGGCGGTGCGCGTCGAAGAGGAACTCGACGCGGACGACGAGGTCACCACGAACTTCGAGAGCGAAGCGTGGCGGCGCGCGGTGGCGTCCCTGTGGCGGCTGCGAAGCGAACAGATCGAGGCGGTTGCGAAGAACGGGCAGTTCGATGCGGGCCTCGTCGTGTCGAAGTTTGGCGGTCAGATGATCGACACCAACGGTGATGGAGTTCCCGATACTCCGCAGTCGGGCATCGGCTTCGTTTTCCGCGGCGTCAACGGACAGTCGCAGGTTCGGTTGCCGCAGGGTTGGCTGTCGTGGAACTTGTCCACGTCGACCGGCGAGCTGCTCGACCGGCTGATGCCCGAAGGGGTGCGGATGGTGCCGTTGTGGTTGCTCGGCTTCATCCTGCTGGGCTTTGTCGTGCTGATCGGGCCGGTCGATTACATCGGCCTCGGATTGTTGAAGGCCCGCAAGTACACGTGGGTCACTTTTCCTCTGGCCACCGTCGCCGTGACGGCTCTGACCGTATGGGTTTCAAACTCGTACATGTCGTCGGCCGAGGCACGGCGCGGATTGGTGCTGCGCGATGTCGGAGACGACGGTACGGTCGTACGGACCAACCGGTTTGAACTGCTCTTCATCGCGTCGTCTCGCAGTGTGACGACGGACGTTCAGAAGGGGGTCTTCAAGACTCTGGGGACCGGCGGGCAGATGGCGAACAACTCGGCCGTGTTCCAACAGCAACAGATGCTGCTCATGCAACAGCAGATGATGCTTATGCAGCAGCAGAGGAGCGGGCGGCCCAATCGGGCGATGTCAGGCGAGTTGATGGGAGACAAGTCTCCGCCGCGCATTGCCGGCCGAATCCCCGCCCAGTTCCAGGTGACGCAGGATCTGGCGAAGTGGACTCCGCAACTGAACCGGATGTTTTGGATCACCGGCCCGACCGACGAACAGCCGATCGACTGGAGTGCGATCACCGACGGACAGATCACGCCGGCGCTTCTCGCCAACCGTGCCGCATCGGCTGAACTTCGGGAGCGGGTTCGGAAGCAGTTCGGCGACAAGGCGATGGTCGCATGCCTCGGTCCCAACGGCGCGTGGACCTTTGACAGCCAGCGGAGTTGGTGGACGAACGTCGATGAAGGGGCGAAGCCGTACTATCGAAACCCTCAACTTCAGCTCAATCAATGGGGAGACCCGACTGGACTCGCCCTGCCTCCCGAGATCCAACAACAGGGAGCGTTGTTTCGCTGGGTCTATCAGCACTCGGTGGCCCTGCCGCGCGGTCTGTTCGCGCTCGCGTCTCAAGTCGGTCCGAAGGGGGGAGCCGAACTGGATGACCTGCCGGTCTACGACCCATCCGATCCCAACCACGCGCTGCTGATCGTCGTCGTTCCCAAGGGAGACGATCTGATCGTCTATCGCAAGCGGGTGGCCATCGCCAAGTAGTTCGCGTTGCACCGATGAACGACGGGCTTGAGGCGGCCGACTCTTCAAGAAATCAGGCGTGTGGAATCCTCGGCGAAGTCTGAGTCACCTTGAAAAACGAAACAGCCCGCAGGCGGTTGGCCGACGGGCTGTATGAGAGATCTCAGAATCAACAGCAGCCGTAAGCGGGTTACGGTGCGACCGCACCTTCTGTCGGCTTGGGCGCAGTCAACTTGTTGATGAGCTTGGTCAGCCGCGATTTGTCGCGGGCGGCCTTGTTCCGATGAATCAGATGCTTGGCGGCCGACTGATCGATCTTCTTGATCGCCAGTTGCAGGACCGACTTGGCGTCGTCGACCGACTTTTCTCCGGCGGGCACGGCGGCGGCCGCAGCTCGCACTTTCTTGACGGTCGTTCGCAGAGCGGACCGCTGCTGCTTGTTGCGGACGCGACGACGTTCGTCTTTTCGCAGGGCTCGACGGGCACTGTCAGTGTTCGGCATAAGTGGGCAACCAGAAGACTGTTCGGTAAAGAAAACTGGCGGAATTCTCACGGTCCACGCGAACCGCCGCCTCGCGCAGGGGCGGGAGTATAGCCGCCGTCTGGGGGAGTCGCCAGTCAGCCGCGTCGAGTTGGGAAAAATACCGCCGGGCTACTCGTCCGAGTTGCCCAAATCGACGTCACCCGACTTGCCGAGCTCACCCTGAATCTTCTCCAGCCGGGCGGACACGTCCTTGTACGCGTAGTCAATCCCCAGGATTTCGAGGTAGTGGGCTTCGGCTCCGGCGAGATCGCCCGCCTCTTCCGCGAGCCGGGCCAGCCAGTAGTGGCAATCCTTGAACGGTTGAGGATGTTCGCTGGCGGTCAGTTTTTCGACGGCCTTCTTGAACTGGCGGGCCGCCAGCGGGTTCTGCTTCTGTTTGAGGAAGCACAGGCCGAGATTGACCAGCACCTGCGCCTCGAGCCGCGAATCCTTGGAGGCCTGTTGCAGCAACGGGATCGCCAGCGCGGGCTTGTTGGCCTGCATGAACCGCTGGGCGAGTTCGTTCTTCAATTTCATGTCGTTCGGATAGCGTTCGGTTCGGCGGCTGTAGATCTCGATTTCCTGATCGAGCAGTTCCTTGGCGAGGTCGATGCGGTTCTGCTTCGCGACGGCGTCGGTCGGGCTCTGGTTGGCCGCTTCCTTGGCGAAGAGCAGGTTTTTGCGAACCATCTCCAGTTCGACGTCTTCCATCTGCTCGCGCACGTTCGGGTCGCCGCTGACGTCGAGAGCCAGCTTGAATGCTCCGGCGGCTTTTTCCAGATCGCCCTCGCGCTTGTAGTAGTCGGCCAGCTTGAGGTAGTTCGCGAGGCTGCCCGGATCCTTCTTGATGGCCCGCAGCAGATCGTTCTCGGCCGACTCGCCGGGGGCCAGCATCTCCTGCGGGTTCTTGGCTCCACCCTTTACCGACTCTTCATAGCCCTGTTTGGCGTCGGTCTTCACTTCCTGAGTGTTTGTCGCGCCCCCATAGCCGCCGCGGTCGATGACCTCGTCCGCGCCGAGGGACTGGATTTTCGAGCGGATCGCGCCGTTGAGCGGGTCGAGCCGCATGACTCGTTCCAGCGTCTTGACGGCATTGGTGTAGTCGCGCTTCCGTTCGTACATGTTCGCCAGCGCGATCAGCATGTCCTTGTTCTCGGGCGCGTTCTCGACGGCCGTTTCGTACGCAAACGTCGCCACTTCGTAGCAGCCCCGCTCGCGACACGCCTCACCGAGATCGGCATTGAAGTGCGCGTCCCACGGGTTGACGGTCAGGCCCTCTTCGGCGGCGGTGTCCATCTCGGCCCAGTTCTTCGCGCCGCGCGTCTTCTTGATTTTCGAGCGGATGCTGTTGACCGTCAGGAATGCCATGCTCTTGCCGGTCTTGTTGTCCTTGTACTTCTTCCGTTCGACGCCGCGCAGCGACTGCCGGTACATCAGGTTGTCGGGGGCCATCTTGATCGCCACCGAGAACATCTCGACCGCATAGTCCCAGTTTTGCTTCGACATCGCCTCCGTGGCCTTCTTGAAGCAATCCGAGGCGAACTTGCGCTTGCGCTGTTCTTCGGGAGAGTTGCCGTCCGTCGACATGGTCAGATTCTCGTGAGGCGTCCGGGTTTTGAAGATGTTGTTGAACCCGCGGGCTCCGAGTGGAGCTGGTTCAGCCGTTGGACGAGAGTTTAGCAAATGGCAGAGACTCTCGACACCGGGGCGATTTCGTGGGGGCAGGTTTCTTACCTGCCCGTCGCATGTTGGGCGAGCGGCAGGAAATAATCGAGTCACCCGCACCCACCGGAAGCGTGGGCGAGGGACGGCAACTCAAGCCCCTCGCTCACGCATCGGGTTGGTGTGTGTCGCACAATTCCTGCCGCTCGCCTGCTACGAGTCACAGGCGGGTAAGAAACCTGCCCCACGGGTTGTCAACCGGCTGCTACGTGCTGAACCCGTAGCCAGACCAATTGGCCGGAAGGGGGGCCTCGATCCAGAGTGGCTCGTAGCGGATGGGATGGTAGAGGCCGAGTCGAAAGGCGTGGAGGGCGATCGCGGAGGAGTGCCGATCGTAGGCCGCAGCCTCCTCGGGCGAGAGCGTTGCGCCGTATTGCCGGTCTCCCACGACGGGCCAGCCGCGCGAGGCCAGTTGCACGCGAATCTGGTGCATCCGGCCGGTGAGCAGTTCGATCTCAACCAATGCGCGGCCGTCTCGGACCGCGAGGACTTCGTAGTCGAGCACCGCCTCCTTGGCGTCGGTCGTTCCCGGCGCAACGACCGTCACATGTGCGGCCACAGCATCCTTGAGCAACCAGTCGGTCAGACGACCCGCGCGCGGCGCGGGGACTCGCTCCGTCACCGCGAGGTACATCTTGCTCACGGTCCGTTCGCGAAACTGCTCCGCCAGCCGCGCCGCCGCCTTCGAGTTCTTCGCGAACACGACGACTCCCGACGCGGGCCGGTCCAGTCGGTGAGGCACTCCCAAATAGACGTTGCCCGGCTTGGCGAGTCGTTCGCGCAGGTACTGCTTCACCTGACCTTCGAGTGTCGGATGTCCCTCGGGTACTCCCTGCGTGAGCAATCCGTTCGGCTTGTTGACCGCGATCAACGGCCCGTCCTCGCAGAGGATTTGGAGGCTTGATTCAAGTTGAGGCGATTGCACCGAGGAAGACCCCTCACCCTAACCCTCTCCCGACCACCGAAGCGGCGGTGCCCAAGCCGGGGCGAGGGGACAAGAAAAAACGGCGGCGATGTTGTCGGTCACTTGGTGCTTGCCTGGGTCAGCAGTGGCGAGGTGTTGATTCCCTTCTTCCACTGGCCATAGTTGAAGTCTTCGCGATACCGACTGAAGCCGTCGCCCGCTCCCACAACGGCGGGTTGAATGCCGGGCCGCTTGAGTTGCAACGCCAATTCGGACTTCTCGGAAATGTCCCAGTCCTGCGGGTTCATCGCGTGCGAGAAGCCTCCGTTCTTGCGGGGTGAAGCGTAGGAGAGCGTCAGTTTTGACCCTTCCTTGTCGGTGTCGCCCCAGAACTTGTTGAAGGATTTGACGTCCGTCACCTGAAGATTCTTCTTGCCGCCCGAGCCGATCCAACTGGTCACGTTGTAGCAGTTGTTGGCCCCCTTCCACGTGCGGTCCTTGTTGTTGGAAGCCGTCGTCAACAGCGACAGGCCGATCGCGTCGCACTTGTAGGCGGACTGAATGCTGTCGATCCGCAACTCACCCGCCAGGTTCGGACAGCCAAACGCCTCCGCCCCCTGAAAGATCGTTTGGTAGGCGTGCAGATCGAGGTCGGCGGGCTGCTTCGTCTGCGGGTCGTTGATGACCGAGACGCAGGTGTTTGAGTAGATCAGGCTGTTGTCGAACGTCACGTCCTGCTTGCCGTTCGCCACGATCTCGACCGCCGCGCGGCCGCCCGCGAAGAAGCAATTCCGAATCACGGTCTGACCTTCGCCCGACAGGGTCAACACCGTCGTCCCCCTGCGATTCCCTTCCGACACCGCGCAGTTCAACATTCGCAGCGTACCGCCTGTCACCTGGATGCATTTCCACGGAATGGCCGCGGTGGTGACGGGAGGATCCATCTGCAATCGCAGTCCTTCGAGCGTCACAGTTCCGGCCGTGACCCTCAGCATCGTATGCGACTCCTTGTCCTTTTCGGCCCGGTAGCGCAGGCCTTCGGGCGAAAAGCCCATTTGAAACTCGAACACCGGGTCATACCCGAAGCCCGCTTGAATCGTGAGATCCTTGTCGAGCACATCGTGACTCAGTTTGAACGGCCCGTTCCCCTCGACACGAATCACGTCGCCGGGCTGCGCCAGTTTGAGCAGCTCTTGCAGCGAGTCGCCCCGCGCCGCATCGGGCCGATTGATGACGACGAAGGCCTTGTCGGGCTGGCCCTGCAACAGGCGCGAAATGTCACTGCCGAGGTTTGCCTTGCGGAGGAACAACGACGCGAAGCAGGCATCGGCCAGGCTGTTCTCGGGCTTGTCGCTGGGCCACGAACCGTCCTCCTTCTGGGACTTGATGAGGGCGTCGGCCCCCTGCTTGAACCAGTCGACCTTGTCGTCGAACTTCTCGATTCCCAGCAGCACTCCAACACGTTCGACAGTCCAGACGAAGTACCTCGCCGAGCCGGGGTTCATCGTTCCGGCGAACGCAGTCACTCTGCTCAACCCCTTGGCGAAGATCGGATCAGAGAGGAGCGCGTCCTTCTCGCCCGTTCGGATCGGGGTCTTGTTGTCGCGCTGTTGCGTCCGGATTTTCGAGGCGCGTGCCACGGCCAGGCAGAACAGGCCGGCGCACGTCATCGAGGGACCGGAGACCGCCGTCTTGCCCTCCTCCTTGGTGTACGGCCACCCGCCGTCTTCACCCTG
This sequence comes from Planctomycetota bacterium, assembly GCA_038040225.1. Classification (GTDB taxonomy): domain Bacteria; phylum Planctomycetota; class Planctomycetia; order Planctomycetales; family Planctomycetaceae; genus Schlesneria. The sequence continues at coordinate 11,334 of JBBPIS010000091.1, read as the reverse complement.
CCAATTCACGAAACGGCTGCCGACCTCCTTCATCGCGTCGTCAACCGGGACGCCGTAGCGAGACGCGACCCACAGCCCGAGGACTCCAAATTGGGTGTTGCTGTTGCAGCCGGCACCCTCCTTGCGCTTGATCTTCTTCAAGTCTTGCAGGATCGAGGCGTCCACATCGGGACACGTGTACGTCCAGCCGCCGGTGACCAATTGTCCGGCGAGCAGCTTGGCGCCGAGCGCCCGAATCAGAGGCCGATCCTGGCGGTCGCCGACGCGCGCCAACAGCAGGATGCTGAGGGCGATGTCATACGTTTCCTTGCGCTCGGGGCCGTGTTTCTTGACGTAGCGATAGCCCTTCTCGACGACGGGATCGTAAATCGCCGTGCCGTTCTCGATCAGAGCCAGCGTACACAGGGCCGTGATGCCGGTGTCGTGCCCCGTGTACTCCCACCGTCCGTCCGTCTGTTGCTGCTTGCGGATGTAGTCGATGGCCTTGAGCCGCGCGACCTCGACCTGTTCATCCGTTTGTGAAAACACGGGCTGGACGTTCGCGAACAACACGACCGTCAATGCCGACAAACCGACGACTGCGAAACGACAGAGCTTGAACATGGTGGCCTCCGAGGGGGGAGAGAGCGATCCCGAATCCGAGTGGCCCGGCCGCGAACTGGCCCGACTGCGACTGACCGAACTGTGACGGCAGTCTAGTCGCCCGACCACGCGGTCTCAATCGCTTGGAGAATTCGCAACGAATGAGCCGCCGACGTTCGCGGGGTGCCGTTCCCGGAGGCTGTTCCCCAAATGCGGCATTGCCGTGTTGCCGATCGGGAACCGAAGGTCGCTACCACCGGCGCGTTGATTCGGGGCAGTCGGAAATGCGAGGGCCTGCCCGCTCAAACTGGCGACCCGACGGGAGGAGTCGTCCCATGTTCGCAAAAGATGGTTTCTCACGCTCACTTCACCAATGCTGGCAGGGTGTCCGAATCACAGCCAATCGATGCCCGGTTCGCCTTCGTGCGGCCGGTGATGGGAGAGTTGGTGCAACCGCTACGAGCCGGAGAGTCGGTTCCGGTTGTAAGGCCATTGATGACGGCGCTTGTCTTTTCGGTTCGGCGGACCCCACAATGTGGGCCACGTCGACCGGGCCCGGCGACAAGTCTGCATGCGGCAGTCCTGTTGAATCGAAACTAACTCTGAAGTGTGTGGCAGCCCGCTCAGGCAGTCCGTGTGCTTGGACGTGCTGGAACCGGACGAGGCCCATCGAATGGCGAACTCAACGACCAATCGCAGACCGTGGTTTGCCAGCGTCTTGGCACTGGCGATTTCGGCGGCATCGTCTGTTCAGGGAGCTGATGGAGACTCGCCGCGTCAGATCGCGCCTCCCAACGACATCGTTTTTCAGTTTCCGGCGCCTCGGCAGGCGATCGGGCAGGTGACGACCATGCTGCATGTGGCCACTGCCCGCTCGCAGTTCAATGTCGATGGAACCGGCTTGACGGCCGCCGTGATCGACACCGGTCTGCGAACCACTCACAAGGACTTTGTGGGCAAGGTGGCCGCTCAGAGAAACTTCACGTCGGACAACAGTGGCAATGCCAACAACGCCGCCGATGGCGAGGGACACGGGACCAACGTCGCGGGCATCATCTGCGCGAAGGGCCTCCACACGGGAATGGCTCCCGGCGCGAGGGTCATCCCGCTCAAAGTCCTCAGCAACAGTGGGAATGGCACCTTTGCCTCAGTCGTTGCGGCGCTCGATTGGGTGATCGCGAACCGCTCGACCTACAACATCAGCGTCGTGAACATGTCGCTCGGTGATTCGGGCAACTACACGTCCGACACCGCCTTCTCCGGCGATACCGTCCGCCAGCGGATTGCAACGTTGCGAGCGGCCAGGGTGGCGGTGTGCGTTGCGGCGGGCAATGACTTCTATGAGAACGGCAGCCGGGAAGGGATGTCGTATCCCGCGGTCTGCCGCGAGTCGGTCAGCGTCGGTGCCACGTTCGACGCGAACCTGGGACGAGTCAGCTACTACGGGCCGATTGCTTACACCACAAATACCGGTCGCATCACACCCTTCTCGCAGCGATTGCACACGTCGACGAACAGCGCGACGCGAACGGACATCCTCGCTCCCGGAGCCGCTCTTACCTCGGCGGGCATCCAGAGCGATCAGGGTGAATCGACGGCTCACGGAACCAGCCAGGCCACACCCGTCACGGCCGGTCTCGTCCTGCTGGCTCAACAGTACTGGCTGCGCGAGAAGGGATCGATGCCGACGGTCGATCAATTGGAAACGTGGTTGAGGAAGTCGAAGTACACGAACATCGACGGCGATGACGAAGACGACAACGTCAGTCACAGCCGCAAGTCCTACATCAACGCGGATGCGCTCGAACTGCTGACGGCCGTTCAGACCGATGTCGGCGGGAACAATCCACCACCACCACCTCCTCCTCCTTCCGCCAACAATGTTGTTGCGTCTTATGTCACGTCGACCAGGTTGTTGACGCTGACCGGCGATGCCGCTGCGAACTCGGTGACGGTGACTTACCAAAACGGACGCATCACGGTGATCGGGGGGACCGGAACGACCGTCAACTCGAGGACAACGCCCTACATCGCCTTTGCACCCAGTCAGCTCAGTGTGAAGGTCGACACACTGGCTGGTAATGACACGGTGGTCATCACCGGCGCTCCGGTCAGTACGATGACGGTCAACCTCGGCGATGGAAACGACTCGTTGCAATTGAGCTATTGCAGCGTGTTAACTCTGACGCTCAATGGTGGCAGTGGAACGGATGCTTACACGACTGTCAGCAGCACCGTGACCCGCAAGACCGTGACCGCCGTTCCCTAGTCGGCCTCACCCGCACCTCGATTTTCATCGAACCCCACCGTGTCCGGTTGGGGTTCGTTTGTTTTCGTGAGGCGAACGGCCGGACAGACTCGTTCGCAAAGACAGTCCATCAGCATTTTGACCGCGCATCGTCCGCGTGCCGACTACTTGGCCTTCACGATCGGGTTCGTCAGCATTCCGATGCTGGTGATGGCGATGCTCACCTCGTCGCCGTCTTCCAACGTGAAGTTGTCGGGAGGGACGACGCCGGTTCCCGTGAGCAGGAACGCGCCGTGGGCCATGTCGTTCTCGCGAACCAGCCAGCCGACAAGCTCTTCAAACCCGCGCTTCATCTGGTCGAGATCGGTCTCGCCGGTGAAGGCGACTGCGCCGCCGCGCGTGATCGTCAGGCGAATCTTCGTCGCGGGACGATCGACCTCTCCCTCGGGAATCCAGACGAAGGGGCCGAGGCCGCAGCATTGGTTGTAAACCTTGGCCTGAGGCAGATAGAGCGGGTTCTCGCCCTCGATGTCTCGCGCGGACATGTCGTTGCCGACGGTGAAGCCGACCAGTTTGCCGCTCGATGCAATGACGAGGGCCAACTCGGGCTCGGGGACCGACCAGTTGCTGTCGGCCCGCACGCGCAGCGGCTGGCCGGGGCCGGAGACTCGGCTCGGCGTCGCCTTGAAAAAGATCTCGGGTCGCGGCGCGGTGTAGACCTTGTCGTAGTGCGAGGCCCCCGCCTTGGATTCCTCCATCCGAGCGACCTGGCTGCGCTTGTACGTCACGCCCGCCGCCCACACCTCCTGCTCGTCGATCGGCGCGAGAACCGTCACCAGCCGCGCATCGAGTACCGGCGAGTTCTTGTCGACGAGAAACTTCGCCAACCCCACCGGATCGGGCGAGTTCAACACGTCCATCAAACTGCGAACGCCCTCGACCTGCGTCAGGTCGAGCACTCGAAACCGCCCATCGTCCTCGACGAGAGCCACTCGAACAGAGCCATCCGCCAGCTTCAGTTTTGCCAATCGCATGATGAATCTTTTCCCAATAAGTGTCTTACTTTGGTCCTTTTCGTCCCTTCTGTCCCTTCATTCAAAAGGACGAAAAGGACCGAAGGAACCTAAATGGATCGTCAGGCTACGCCAACAACTGCCGAATGCGAACCACCGCCTCCTCGACATTGGCTCGGCTGTTGAAGGCGCTCAAACGGAAGTAGCCTTCGCCGGCGGCCCCGAAGCCGCTGCCGGGGGTGCCGACGAGATTGGCCTTCGACAGCAGATGGTCGAAGAACTGCCAGCTCGTCATGCCGCCGGGTGTCTTCAGCCAGACATACGGAGCATTCACGCCGCCATGGACCGTAAGTCCCGCTTTGCGCAGGCCCTGGCACAGGATCGCGGCGTTCTCCAGATAGAAATCGATCAGGGCGCGAACCTGAGGCCGCCCGGCGTCGCTGTACGCCGCCTCGGCTCCACGCTGGATGATGTAGCTGACGCCGTTGAACTTCGTCGTGTGACGGCGGTTCCACAGGCCGTGCAGTTCGACGGATTCGCCGCTCGGCGTCTTGGCCTTCAGCCCCTTCGGCACGACTGTGAACGCACAGCGAGTCCCCGTGAAGCCCGCCGTTTTGCTGAAGCTGCGGAACTCGATCGCCACGTCGCGCGCCCCCTCGATCTCGTAGATCGAGTGCGGAATCGTCGGGTCGGTGATGTACGCCTCGTAGGCCGCGTCGAAGAAGAGGATCGTGTCGTTGGCCTTCGCGTAGTCCACGAACTTCTTCAGCGTCTCCCTCGTCGCGACAGTCCCCGTCGGATTGTTGGGGTAGCAAAGATAGAGCAGGTCCACTTTGCCCGTCGGCAGCGCGGGGGTGAAGTCGTTCTCGGCCGTGACGGGCAGATAGACGAGGCCCGCGTAACGCCCCGCTTCATCGACGGCACCCGTTCGGCCGGCCATCACGTTCGTGTCGACATAGACCGGATAGACGGGATCGGTCACGGCGACGACGTTTCCCACTCCGAAGATGTCGAGAATATTTCCGCTGTCACACTTGGAACCGTCCGACACGAAGATCTCGTCGGCTGCGACGTTGGCTCCGCGACTGGCGAAGTCGTGTTTGGCAATCGCCTCGCGCAGGAAGTCGAAGCCCTGCTCGGGGCCGTACCCGCGAAAGGTCGAGCGGTTCGCCATCTCATCGACCGCCTTGTGCATCGCCTCGATGCAGGCGGCGGGGAGCGGCTCGGTCACGTCGCCGATTCCCATGCGAATGATCTTCGCGCCCGGATTCTCGGCCGCAAACTTCGCGACCCGGCGTCCGATCTCCGGAAAGAGGTATCCCGCCTTGAGCTTCAAATAATTGTCATTGACGAGGGCCATCGGGGTCTCCGGTATGAAACGATTTCAAAAAGTCATTGCCACACTCACACAGACGCGAACGCCGTCCAGACGTATTGTGCGATCAATGTTCGGCGAGCTTGACCGCATCGACTTGAACCAGGCGGTCCGGTTCCGAGATGTGGAAGAGGATCTGCAATGGCGGAGCAACGAGGCGCCGCAATCCTTCACGTTCTTCGCGAGACTTCTCCGGGCGTGTCGACAGCCACCGATGAAGCTGCTCGGCGGAGTGAGTCATCTTGTCACGCTCAGTCGATTCCAACCACAGGGTGGTCAGGTCGTTCAAGACACTCTTGGGCCAGACGACGGTGTACGGCTTCACGACAGCGACCTGAGATGGGTCAACACTTCTTCGGTCGTGAACGTGGGCTGGTTCGACTTCCGAACCTCCAGCGCCCGCTGAACCTCCTCGGGGGTGAAGCCGCAATAGAAATCACCGAGGACGCGGCCCGTCGGGGCGAGGATTTCCACCCGCTCCGACTCCCGTTCGAGCAGCTTCATTTGCTCTTCACTCAGTACGAGTTGCACCATGATCATCGACACTCCGTAACAGGGTTCCAAACGCGGCAGCATTCTAGCCCGATCCAACACGGGTGCGAAGCCACCGTGCCGGTTGTGACTCGTCCACAAGACGCTTATCTTGACGGTCCGCTTCCAAGCCCACGTCTGAGGAGGATCGCGCTCGTGTCCACTGTCCCATTCATTCGAGTTGTTGTCGTTGCTTCGATGTTCTGCGCCATTCCAGCAGTTCGAGCGACGGAGCCGTGGGCCGATGTGAAGTTCGCTCCGACGGACGGTTTGGAACTGTGGCTCGATGCGAGTCGAGTGGCTGCCGCGCGCGAGGCGGCTGGTTTGAGCAAGCTCAAGAGCGGTGATCCGCTTTCCGAGTGGCACGATGCATCCGGTGCGAAGCGGCACGTCGCGCAGGGCGATCCGAAGAAGCAGCCGAAGCTGGTGCAGGTTGGCTCGACGGACGCGGCTTCATCGTCGCCAGACGCCGGATGGGTTGCGCGGTTTGATGGTGAGGACGACCATCTGCGTGTGCTGGGTGTCAACCGCAAGCTGACCGACTTCACGTTGTTCCTCGTCGCGGCACCGCATTCCAACTTTGGGGACTTTCGCGGCCTGTTCGCGTTCAATCAGACCGACCGCCGCGACTATGAGACCGGCTTGACGCTCGACCTGAACGCGCCGGGTTCGCCCGCGCTGCAAGACCTCAATCTGGAAGGACGCGGATTCGGCGGGGCACGCAACTTGATGAAGGCGGCCGTTCCGTTTGGAACGCTGCACGTCATCGAGTGCGTGGCCGACTCGAAGCAGAAGCAGGTGCGGTTGGCGTTCGATGGCCAGGCGGCCGGGACGCGAGAGTTCTCGCCCGCCGAACTGATCGCGGACGAGATCACCGTCGGGGCGAGGTTCTACACCAACGGGCCGGGTGCTCAGGAAGTGCGGGGCTTCCTGCACGGCGACATCGCCGAGGTGCTGCTCTTCAGCCGCGTCCTCTCGGCCGACGAGACCAAGTCCGTGCGAACGTACCTCGACGAGAAGCATGCGAAGTTGAAGGAGGCTGTGCCGCGCGACCTCAAACTGGCTGGAACCGCGGGCAACTCGGAGCCGCTCGTCACGGTGAAGGATCCGCCGCCGATCCAGATGCTCGTTCCCGGCTTCTCGGTCCACGAGTTGCCCGTGGATCTGACCAACATCAACAACGTGCGCTACCGCGCCGACGGGAAGATGTACGCGCTCGGCTACAACGGCAACATCTGGCTGCTGAGCGACACGGACGGAGACGGCTTTGAAGACACGTCCGATCTGTTTTTCGACAGCCAATCGAAGAAGGGCGGCGTTCCCGCTCTGCGGGGTCCGATTGGGATGGCCGTGATTCCTGACGGACATGCGCTGCTGAGGAGTCAAGAGCAGAGAGACGAGAGTCGAGAGTCAGAGAAGAACGGAGACAAGTCAGCGAACTCTGGCTCTGGACTCTCCGCTCTCCACTCTCGACTTTCCCAAGGCGTCGTCGTTCCGTCCAAGGGGAAAGTCTCGGCGATCATCGACTGGGACGGCGATGGCCGGGCAGACGAGGAAAAAATCATCGCGAGTGGTTGGAAGGAGATTGCTCAGAACGTCGATGCTGTCGGCGTGGCGATTGATTCCCTCGGAGCCATTTATTTCGGCTTGGGGACGGAGGCTTACAACAATGCGTACCTGATCGACGACAAGGGGAAATCTCATTTCGACATCGCGACCGATCACGGCACGATCCAGCGGATTGAACCGGACTTGTCGAAACGCTCGACCATCTGCACCGGCGTCCGCTTCACGATTGGTTTGGACATCGATCACCATGGCGAGCTGTTCGCGTCCGATCAGGAGGGAGCGACATGGCTTTCCAACGGAAACCCGTTCGACGAATTGCTGCACATCCAAACAACGAGCGATGGAACGAAACGGCACTACGGCTTTCCACCGCGCCATCCTAAGCATCTCCCGAATGTGATCGATGAGCCGAGCGTATTCAATTACGGTCCGCAGCATCAGTCCACCTGTGGTATGGCGTTCAATCTGCCTCGAACATTTTCACTGGAGGACCGAGAACGCGTTGCGAAGGCGCATACAGCGCTCTTCGGTCCCGACGGTTGGCGTGGAAACGTCTTCGTCACGGGCGAGTCGCGAGGCAAACTCTATCGCACTGAGTTGGTGAGTAATCCGGAGGGACAATACCTCGCGCGGAATCATCTCATCGCGTGCCTGAACATGCTGACGGTCGATTGCTGCGTCTCACCGAAGGGCGATCTGATCGTGGCCTGCCACAGCGGCGGACCCGATTGGGGAACCGGGCCGACCGGCAAGGGGAAACTGTTCTCGATTCGGTACACCGACAAACAGGCTCCGCAACCGATCGCGACGTGGGCGGCGGAACTGCAGGAGGTTCGAGTCGCCTTCGACCGGCCGCTCGATCCGACTCATCTGAAAAACCTGGCCGCGCAGACGAAGATCACCTACGGCGAGTTCGTTGCCGCCGGAGACCGCTTTGAAACGTTGCGGCCCGGTTACGCGGTCGTCCAGCGCCAGGTGGCGTCGTCGCGCTACAACCTGCCGGTGCATGGAGTGAGCGTCACGCCTAATCGCAGAACACTCATCCTCGCCACTGCGCCGCATCGAGTCGCCGTGCAGTACGCGCTCACGCTGCCGGGGCTGGGAAGGGCCGAGGGACCAGGGCTGAGGGGCAGGGGACCAGATAAAGCCGGCGGCGTTGATAACAACTCTGTCACTCGGCCCTCAGCCCTCACCCCTCAGCCTCTTCCCCAGCATCCGCAGATCGACCTTGCCTATTCGCTGAACGGCGTCCTCGCAACATGGGAACCCGAGGACAAGACGCGGCCCGGTTGGAGAGGCGTGATGCCCCATCTCGATTTCTACAATACCTTCGGTCCAGACGATCCCGAGGGTGACCGTTTCTGGGGTATTCTCCGTGAAAAAGGAACGCTCACGCTGGAGACACAACTCGATCTGCGAGACCTCGCTCACCCGGCAGTGCAGCCGGGAAGCAAGCTCGATCACGAATGGCCGGACGATGTCGTGATACTGAAGATTTCCGGATCGTTGCCTGCTCCTGTTCAGGCCTCTGGTGAAGCGAAGCCCGCCGTCGAATTTGCTCGTTCTGATAAAACCTCGTTCAGTCAAGTGACACTGCGAGGGAAACTCGACAAGCCGACGAGTCTCAGGATCAAAGTCACCACCGGACCGGGTGCCGGTTTGATGGATTGCGATGTCGTCGTCAATGGCCGGGACTTGCGGATGGGGTTGCATCGGTTCGTCCTTCCGTTTGCCAGTCGCCAATCGGATGACGGGTCGGTCGGGAAGAAGCCCGATATCCCCGAACTGGCGGGCGGAAGCTGGGGACGCGGGCGGCGGGTCTTCTTCAGTGATGAGGCGGGTTGTGCGAAGTGTCACGTTGCGCACGGAGCGGGCGGCGCGATGGGGCCGGATCTGTCGAATCTCATCCATCGCGACCATGCCTCCGTGCTGCGCGATGTGACTCTGCCGAGCTTCGCCATCAACCCGGATTTCCTCGCGTCGGTCGTGACGCTGAAGGACGGGCGGGTGCTGACGGGGATCGTGCGGACGGCGGGCGAGGTTGATGGTCGAGGGTTGAGGGTGGATGGTCAGAAAGGCCAGCCACAAAACTCTGTCCCTCAACCCTCAACCATCGACCCTCAACACTTCCTCATCGGCGACAAGGACGGGAAGGTTCATGCGGTGGCTCGCGGCGATATCGACGAGATGCTTCACTCGCCGCTGTCGATCATGCCCGAAGGGATGCCGCAGAAGCTCGGTCCCGAACGGATGCGCGATCTGCTCACGTTCCTGCTCACCGAACCACCGCACATGCCGAGCGATGCCATTCAGCCACCACCCAAACCGCGCACACGAGCCGAAGTAGCGAAGGTGCTGGGGGTTGATGGTCGAAGGTTGAGCGTGGATGGTCAGAAAAAACGAGAGCCAGAGAAAACAGAAGGAAGGCCGTTGCGTCCCTCTGCCCCTCAACCCTCGACCCTCAACCCTCAACCCGCTCGACCTCTCCGCCTCCTGCTCGTTGCCGGTGTGAAGGACCACGGACCGGGAGAGCACGACTATCCCGCGTGGCTGAAGGCGTGGAGCGAATTGTTGCGTGGAGCCGAGGGCATCACGGTCGAGACCGCGATGGAATGGCCCTCGCCCGAACAACTCGCCGCCGCCGACACGATCGCGTTCTTCCAAAAGGGAGCGTGGAACTCCGAGCGGGCGCTGGCCATTGATGCGCACCTCGCCAAGGGAGGCGGCCTCGTCTACATCCACTGGGCTGTGGAAGCGGGAGCCGAAGCGCCGGCGTTCGCGCAGCGGATTGGACTGGCTTCCAATGCGGCGAAGCTCAAATTCCGTCACGGCCCGCTCGACCTGGGCTTTGAGTCCGGCAAGGACCACCCCATCGGACGCAATTTTGATTCGGTCCATTTCCACGACGAAAGCTACTGGCAGATGCAGGGCGATCCGTCGAAGATCAAACTCATCGCCTCCGGCATCGAAGATGGCGAACCACGTCCGCTCTTCTGGACTCTCGAACCGAGCAAGGGCCGAGTGTTCGTGTCGATCCTCGGCCATTACTCGTGGACGTTTGACGACCCTTTGTTCCGGATCCTGCTCCTGCGCGGCATCGCCTGGTCGGCGAAGGAGCCGGTCGATCGGTTCAATGAGTTGGCGACGATCGGCGTGCGGTTGGCAGAGTAATCGATTGCCAGCTCACCGAAGATTGCAGGGTGGCGTCTCTGGCTGGACATCGTTCATCGAACTCCTTTCAATCAAGTCGCCGATCAATTCCCTTCGAGGTTCGCACCATGAAATTCCCCGTGTTGGTGTCGCTGATCGTTTCGTGGTCGCTGCTCGCCTCAGCCGCTGAGTGGCAGCCGAAGCAGGCTCCGTTGATGACGAAGTGGGCGAAGGACGTGAAGCCCGAGAACCCGCTGCCCGAGTATCCGCGCCCGCAGATGGTGCGCGAGCAGTGGCAGAACCTGAACGGACTGTGGGAGTACGCCATCCGGCCGAAGGGAGAAGGGAAGCCGAACTCGTGGGAGAGCGAAAAAATTCTCGTTCCGTTCCCCGTTGAGTCGGCGTTGTCCGGCGTGATGAAGCGGGTCGGTCCCGACAACCGCCTCTGGTATCGACGGACTTTTTCGTTGCCGAAACAGGACGGCAAGATCATTCCCGCGTGGACTGACAAAAACATTCTGCTCCACTTCGGCGCGGTCGATTGGGAGACCACCGTCTGGCTCAACGGTAAAGAGGTCGGCTCGCACAAGGGGGGCTACGACCCGTTCACGTTCGATATCACGGCAGCTCTCAAGTCGGCGGCCTTGGAGGCGGACGGCCCGAACGAACTGATCGTCTCGGTCTACGACCCGAGCGACGCGGGCTTCCAACCGCGAGGCAAGCAAGTCCGCAACGCACACGGCATCTGGTACACACCGACCACCGGCATCTGGCAGACCGTCTGGCTGGAGCCGGTGCCGAAGACGTACATCCGCGGAGTGACGATCACACCTGACTTCGACAACCAGCAGTTGGCCATCAATGTG
>JBBPIS010000090.1:0-31048 GCA_038040225.1 Planctomycetota bacterium | reverse complement strand
TTCATTCTTTTCTACCTTTCCGTGCCCTTCCGTGTTTTCCGTGGTTCAAACTCTTGAAGGCAAATCATGAACAGACCCATCGCCGGCGTGTTGCCGATCGCACACACGCCGTTCCTGGACGATGACTCGATCGATTTCCTCAGCCTCAAGCGGCAGGTCGATTGGGCGTTTGAGGTCGGAGCGGATGGCTTCGGCACCGGGATGGTGTCGGAGTTGTTGCGGCTGACGTTCGACGAACGAGTTGCTCTGACCGAGAAGCTCGCCGAGTTCAACGCCAGTCGCGGCGCGTACTTCGCCGGGGTCGGAGCCGAATCGACTCAGCAGGCGCTTCAGTACGCGCGGCTCGCCGAACGAGCGGGGGCTGACGCCGTGATGGCCATTCCGCCGCTCGCCTCACGCTTGCCAGCGACCGCCGTGCGAGACTACTTCGTCGCGCTGGCCGAAGAAGTGTCGTTGCCCGTCATCGTGCAGGATGCCTCGGGCTACGTCGGACAGCCGATTCCGATCCCGGTCTGCGTTGAACTGCTCAAGCGATTCGGCAATGAAAAAATCCTGTTCAAACCGGAAGCCTCACCGATCGGCCCGAACCTGTCGGCGCTGCGTGACGCGACGGGCGGTGAGGCTCGCATCTACGAAGGCTCGGGCGGAGTCTGCCTCGTCGACAGCTTCCGTCGCGGCATCGTCGGCACGATGCCCGGCATGGAGTTCCTGCCCGGCATCGTCGCACTCTGGAAGGCTCTCCAGCGCGGAGACGACGACGCCACGTACCGCCTCTATTTCCCAATCTGCGCACTGGTCAGTCTGCAACTGCAAGCGGGTCTCGACGGCTTTCTGGCCGTCGAGAAGTACGTGCTGCACCAGCGAGGTCTCTTCACCACGGATCGCCGTCGCCAGCCGAATGCGTGGAGCCTGGATGACGAGACCCGTGCGGAGTTGGATCGTCTCTTGATGCAATTGGACGCCGCCATGAGGTTGATATCGGAGCGACCATCGCCTTGAAACGGAACGACGACCACGGGATAAACGTCAGGTGTGTTTGGTCGGCTGGAGCCGTCGCCCCTTGGTAGTCGTCAGGCCAGCAAGGTTGGCGACCGCATTTCAGCCCCGCAGGGGCGGGATAAGCCAGCCCAGGGCAACGCCCTGGGTTGGGAATGTTTACGAGAGCAGAAGCCCTGAAAGGGCGAATTATTCACCAAGTCATCGACATGAAATGTAATCCGCCCCGTTGGGGCTTCCGAACCAAGATCGGAACCGTAACCCAGGGTGTTGCCCTGGGCTGGCCTATTGCGCCCCTACAGGGCTGAAGATTGGTCGCTTGATCCTACTCTCACAATGACGTTCAGCATTGAACTGTTCACCGAAGGAACTCAACCATGAATCCGTTCGACTCGAACTACGAAGCCCTCCGCCGCGAAGTCTCCCGCCGTTCGTTTCTGGCCCGCACAACAACCGGCGTCGGCGCGATGGCGCTCGCGTCGCTGCTTGATCCAAGGACGCTCAAGGCGGCCGAAGCGGTCTCGTCCCGTGCGAGTACTCGGTGGAATGGAGTCGTCACGCCGCTGCATCGGCCGGCGAAAGCCAAGCGAGTGATTCATCTTTGCATGGCGGGGGGGCCGAGTCATCTCGAAACGCTCGACTACAAGCCGGAACTGGCCAAGCAGGACGGGCAGCCGATGCCCGAGTCGATCACGCAGGGGCAGCCGATCGCGCAGCTTCAGGGGCAGAAACTGAAGTGCCTCGGCCCGCAGCACAAGTTCGCGAAGTTCGGCCAGTCGGGACAGGAGATCTGCGACCAGTTCCCAAAGCTGGGCGGAGTGGCCGACGAACTGTGCATCATCCGGTCGCTCGTCACCGAGGCGATCAATCACGATCCCGCGCACACGTTCATGAACACGGGGACGACGATCTCGGGCCGGCCCAGCATGGGTTCGTGGGCCTGGTACGGACTGGGTGCCGACTGCGATAACCTGCCGGGGTTTGTGGTCCTCACATCGACCGGCAAGAGCGGGCAACAGCAGCCGATCGCGTCGCGGCAGTGGCACAGCGGCTTCCTGCCGAGTCGCTTTCAGGGAGTGCGGTTCAACTCGAAGGGAGACGCCGTCTACTACATCAACAACCCGGCGGGAGTCACTCGCGATCAGCAGGGCGATGTCGTCGATGCGACCAACCAACTCAATCGGCTGCTCGACGCGAGCATCGACGATCCCGAAATCGCCACGCGGATCAACCAGTACGAGATGGCGTTCCAGATGCAGGCCAGCGTCCCCGAGTTGATGGACCTGTCGAAGGAACCGAAGCACATCATGGAGCAGTACGGCTGCACGGGCCTCGACGGTTCGCTCAACGCGAATTGTTTGCTGGCGAGACGCCTCGCCGAGCACGGAGTGCGGTTCATCCAGCTCTATCACCGCGACTGGGACCACCACGGCGGAGTGCGCGACGGCATCGCGGGGATCGCGAAGGAAGTCGATCAACCGTGCGCGGCCCTGATCGCGGACCTCAAGCAGCGCGGGATGCTGGACGAAACGCTCGTCGTCTGGGGCGGCGAGTTCGGTCGCACCCCGATGGCCCAGGGCAACGGCCGCGACCACCACATCAAGGGCTTTTCGATCTGGATGGCGGGCGGCGGCATCAAGGGGGGCCACAGCCACGGCCAAACCGACGACTTCGGCTACCACGCCGCCGTCGACATCGTCCACGTGAACGATCTCCACGCCACGATCCTCAACCAACTCGGCATCGACCACAAACGCCTCACCTACAAATTCCAAGGCCGCGACTTCCGCCTCACCGACGTGAGTGGCAACGTGATCGAGAAGATTCTCGCGTAGAGTGGGCACCGTCCACCACCGCTTGGCTTAACAAGACCATTTCTTCACCTTCACCGCGATTCTGGTGAGCAATGCCCACCCGGTGGAGGAAACTGCCACTCACCGCAATCCAGCGTGTGAACCGCACAAGGGGCACTGGTGTCACTTTTCGGACGATACTAGATTCGCCTTTCGCGTTCTGCACGGAGAAGTCTATGACGCATGTTCGGCCAGTGGATGAACTCGGGACTCTGATAAAAACGGAACGAGACAGACTCTATCGTTCTTTCATTCAGTCGTCGGACGCGGGCATCGACTCTCGGATGGCGCTGATTGAGCTGTCCAGAGCCAGTGACGTGTTTTACTCACGCCCACTTTTCACGCAGGAGGCCAACCCACTGGACTTGGCGGGTCTGTATGGCAGAGGCGTTCCGAAGATACTCGCGCAGTTCTTAGACGATAGCGCGGAGAAACCTGGCGCGCCGCTGGTGTCCTCGAACGAGGCTTTGCAAGGATGGTCACACTCTGTTATCCAGCAGGCCGGACGCCTCTCCCAACTCGAGCATCTTCTTGAGCTCGCGAACGATGGAGTCTTCGATATCGGCAAATCGGGCAGCTACCAGTATGAACTGCTCGCAACGAGAGAGATTATTGACTGCGAGGCATTTGATCTTGCGGACCAGCATTGGCTTCGGGATTTGACATCCGAAATTGATGCACCGTTGCAGAACCAGCTTGCCCAGCGACTTCCCATGGTGCTGGAGCGGATGTGGGAACTGGTCTTTCCGTCCCGTGGCGACTTTATCGGGTACGATACCGATCCGGAAATCGATGAACATTTCGATGCGGCTGGCATTGCCTGGGCTCGGACACTCGATGGCCAGCTCGAACTTCCGGGCGATGAAAGCATCGGGGGACACCCGTTCTATGCCTATCGCGCGGCTGTTGGCATCATGTGTGGAATCGCACTCAAACATGCCAGCTTCGCGTCAGAGCTTGCCCTGCTTCATCAACAACTGGATTACCACAATTTGATGAGCACCTGGAGCAAGAGGTCCAAATGGATAGACGTTTTCGCAGGAGTTCTGGAGGTCGATGACGATACAGCGGACCATCTGCTCGACGCGCTGACCTTGGACCGCGAATACCGCGATGCATTCGAAGCGGTGCCTGGTGCACCCATGCCACCGTTTATTCAAGTTGGACGAGACGACCTGCTCATGTCCCTCCGTGGTTGCCTGGACGCTCCGTTCTGGTTCGTTCTGCGAAAACTGCAATACCGATTTCGAGGAGACTGGGATCGGCTAGTGAATCTTCGCGAGGAACAGTTCCGTGAAGATCTGAATCTGTTATTCCGAAAGGACTCGATCATCAAGTCACCACGCCTCGTGCGCATCCGTTCGGCGGGCCGCGACATCACGGACATCGACGCTGCTGCCTTTGAGAAGGAACACGGCACGCTACTGCTATTCCAATTGAAGTGGCAGGATCCGTTCGGCTTCTCGATGCGAGAACGGAGAAGTAAGATGAAAAACCTCATCAGCGTGTCCAACACTTGGATCAATGCGGTCGAAGAATGGACACAAGAACTGACTCGACAGGAATTGCTGCAGCGTTTGGGGATGGTGGTCAATCCTGTCGAGCATCCGATTAGGCGAATCGAGCTGATCATCCTCGTCAGGCATCACGCACGGTTTTCTGGTTCAGACGAGCCTTCGCCTAATGCTGCTTGGGGAACATGGCCGCAGATATGCAGGATTGCTGTTGAGCACTTTCAAGGTGGTGATCTGCTGGCGCTGCTTGCCGACAGGCTGCGCGAGGAACAGTGGCGGACAGACTCGCCTCGTCGGTTCGAAACTGGAAGTTTGCAAATCGGGGATGTCGAGATCGTTGTTCGGGTGGAGCCTCACTGCTGATCATGTCAGTCTGGTGGTTCCGCATCAGGCCAACTCAGCACCATCGAGGCGGCGGCTGGGTGGCAGGGGCAGAGTGAAGCGATGGCCCTGTTTTTTCGTGGCTTGTCGTTGGTCCTCCCTGCCTTGTCTCATCGCGCCGGGTGCGGCACGGAACGTTGATCCGCTTCAGAGGGACATTCGCCGAAGCAACGAGATGGAACTCGGATGAGTTTCCTTCGGGCATGGCACGGTGTTGACCGCTCTCCCCCGAAGACGGGGGCGAGGGGGCCGGAGGAGGATCGCCAATTGGCGACTGCACTCGGTCACTGATTGAACAAAGTGGCTTCCTGCCGGTTTTCCACTCACGACAAACTGCAATGGTTCCGTTTCCTGCCAGACGGCTCTTCCTGTAACTTGACTCGCATGAGAATCGCAAACCAACCCGCGCGGACCATCTCCAGCCAGGAAGCGGCTTCGCTTGTCAGTTCCAACATGTGGTTGGACTATGGCACTTCACTTTGTCAGCCCGATGTCTTCGATCAGGCTCTGGCTTCTCGCAAGGACGAGTTGAGCAATGTGAAAATTCGTTCCTGCCTGTCGATGAAGCCGCGCGCCGTCTTGGAAGCGGATCCCGAGGGCGAACACTTCCACTGGTTCAGTTGGCATTTCTCCGGCTACGACCGCCGGAAACACGATGCCGGCTGCTGTAATTACGTACCGCTGAATCTGGGTGAAGTACCGGACTACTACCGCCGCTTCATTGATCCTGTGGACATCGTGATCCTGAAGACGTGTCCTCCCGATGAGAACGGCTTCTTCAACTTCGGGGCCACGAACATGTGGCATCGCGCCGTGGTCAAGCGGGCCAAAATGGTCATCGTGGAGATCGCTCGCGACCTGCCCTACGTCTACGGCGAACAGAATGGTGTGCATCTGGGGGAGGTGGACTACATCATTGAAGGAGACGATCAACCCACCCCTGAACTGCCGAACCCGCCGCCGAGCGAAATCGATCGCGCTGTGGCCCGGCGGATCGCGGCGGAAATTGATGACGGTGCCTGCCTGCAAGTTGGCATCGGCGGAATGCCGAACGCGGTCTGCTCATCGCTGCTCGAAAGTGGTGTTCGCAACCTCGGCGTTCACACCGAAATGCTGACGGATGGCATCCTCAGTCTCTACAAGGCCGGACTCATTTCCGGGACGAACAAGTCTCTCGATCCGGGCAAAATCGTCTTCACGTTTGCTCTCGGTTCGAGTGAGCTGTATGCCGCGACGCACCGCAATCCCGACTTCGTGTGCTATCCGGTCGATTACACCAATGCGCCCGACACCATCATGTGGAATGAAAAGGTGGTGGCCATCAACAACACCACGCAAGTCGATCTTCAGGGGCAGGTCGCCTCGGAATCCGATGGCCATCGTCATATCAGCGGGACAGGCGGCCAACTGCAGTTCGTGCGTGGGGCCTACGCGTCCAATGGCGGCAAGTCTTTCATCTGCCTGGCATCAACCTATGAGAAACGGGGTCATCGTCGCAGTCGCATCGTTGTGGAGTTTCCTCCCGGTACCATCGTCACCTCCCCCCGTACCGACGTGATGTACATCGTGACGGAGTATGGGATGGTCAACCTCAAAGGAAAGTCCGTCGCCGAACGAACCAAGGCTCTGATCTCCATCGCTCACCCGGACTTTCGTGAAGAGCTCGAGCGTGAAGCCCACAAACATCGGATGATTCCTCGCTGCGTGGCGTTTTGATGAGCGGCAGGGGGCGGGGTCAGAAGCGAAGCGGATGGCCCCGGATGTGTCGTGGTAGACTTCTCCACCATGTCTAAGCATGTCAGTCTGTTTGATCGGGTCGGTTTAGAATCACTTCGAAAGGAGTTGAGACTGGATCCTTGCGTGGTGCGGCGGTTGCGGAATGATCTGCTCAAGCATTTTGTTTCCGATGAGGACGCCTTGGGCCGCTTTCCGGCTGCGGATCGGGTGGCGGTGCATTCGCTGGAGTTGTTTCATCGCAGCGACTCGGCGGTGGATGGGGCGACCAAGCTGCTGCTGAAGACGGCGGGCGGGATGTTGATCGAGTCTGTGATCCTGCGCGTCGCGTCCGGGCGGACCGCGCTGTGTGTGTCGAGTCAGGTGGGGTGTGCGGCGGCGTGTGATTTTTGTGCGACCGGCAAGATGGGGATCGCCCGCAATCTGACCCGGGACGAGATTCTCGATCAGTTGTTGATTGCCGGGCAGTTGCTGGCGGCCGAGAAACGGTCCGTGCGGAACATCGTCTTCATGGGGATGGGCGAGCCGTTCCACAACGAGGAGAACTTGTACCGGACGCTGGAGGCTCTGACCGCGCCCGACCTGTTCCATCATCCGCCGACAAAGCTCCTCGTGTCGACGGTGGGCGTGGCCGACGCGATGGTGCGGTGTGCCGCGCGGTTTCCGACGGTCAATCTGGCGCTGAGCCTGCACAGTGTTCGGCAGGATGTCCGTGAACAGTTGATTCCGCTGGCCCGGTCGTACCCGCTGGATCAGCTCCGCGAGACCGTGCGGGAGGTCAACTCGAAGACGCGGTCTCCGGTGATGATTGAGTATCTGATGCTCGCGGGCCGGAATGACTCGGAGGCCGATGCCCGCGAACTGATCGCGTGGCTGTCGGGGCTGCGCGTGCATGTGAACCTGATCCCGTACAACCCGATTGACGAGTCTCCGCATCTGCACGGGAGCGACCGCGCGACCCGTGAGGCGTTCGCGTCACAGCTCAAGGCAGCCGGTATTGAGACGACCTTGCGGTATTCGCTGGGCCAGGACATTGCCGCCGCCTGTGGCCAACTGGTGCGGCACGAGAACCGCCGCCGAGCGGTTGGACTTCGTTAGTGGCGGTGTTTGCCGTTCATGGTTTGCCAAATGTTAGGATGGGCACTGCCGACTGCGGTTGTTTGATCGACGGTCGCCGTGATGCTGTGAGGCAGGTGGGCGTTGCCCAACCGACGATGTTTGCCGCCTTTGTCGACATGGAGTTGCCATGAACAAGTTGCCCCTCGTTGAATTGCTGAGACAGGTGGGTCGCGAACATGCGGAGCGGATCGCGTTTCGGTTCGAGGATCGTGCGTGGACCTACGCCGAGTTGGACCGATCGACAGATGCCCTGGCCGCCGGGCTGCATGGGCGAGGCCTTCGTCGCGGCGACCGTGTGGCGTTTCTGCTGCCGAACTCGCCCGAGTTGGTCTTCTTGAATCTGGCCTGTCTGAAGATCGGCGCGATCGCGGTGCCGATGAATGTCCGTCTGAAGGGGGCGGAGCTGGCTTACATTCTGAACCATTGCCGCGCCCGGCTGGTCGTGGTTCATGCGGACCTGTTCGCCAATCTCGAACCCGTGCGGCCTGATCTTGCTCACGTAGAGACGCTGTTTGTCGTCGGGGCAGCTCCGCCGCAGGGGTGCGAAGCATTTGATGGCCTGATCCAGACGGAACCGGTTCGCGCGGAGTGGCCGGCGGCGAGCCTCGATGATCCCGCCGCGATCCTCTACACCTCGGGAACGACCGCTCGGCCCAAGGGGGTGACTCACACGCATCGCAGTCTGACCAGTACCGTTCGCAATTACGTCGCGACCGTTGGTCTGAAGGTGGACGACGTGGTGCTGGGCATGCTTTCGATGAGCCACATTTTTGGATTCACCCTGCAACTGCTGTCGCCGCTGAGCGTCGGTGCGACGGTGGTGGCCTCCCCGAGTTTTGATGCGGACCGCGTGCTTGGCCTGATCACCCGGCATCAGGTCACGCATCTGTACGGCCTGCCGGTGATGTTCGATGCGCTGACTCGGCAGCCCCTCGGGGAATCGGTGGACGTGAAGTCTCTGCGGTACTGTCTGGCCGGAGGCGATGCGGTCTCCCGACGGTTGAATGCGACCGTCTACGCCATGCTCGGCGTGGAACTGTACGAAGGCTGCGGCATGACCGAGGTGATCCCCTACGCCATCAATCGGCCGGGGATCGAGAATCGAGTCGGCTCGATCGGGATGCCTGCGGTGGGGATGAGCCTGCGGTTGGTGAATGATGCCGGTCAGGACGTGGCCGATGGCGAAGTGGGTGAGATTCTGGTGCAAAGCGAGAGCGTCACGATCGGCTATTGGGAGGATCCCGAAGCGACCGCGGCCGTGCTGCGCGACGGGTGGTTCCACACCGGTGACCTCGGACGCCGGGATGAGGCCGGCTACTACTGGTTCGTCGGTCGCAGCAAGGAGATCATCGTCCGAGGCGGCTCGAACATTTCACCGTTGGAAGTCGAAGCGGCCATCGCCCAGCACCCGGCCGTTCACGAAGCAGCCGTCGTGGGAGTTCCGCATCCAACCTATGGAGAGACCGTCGCCGCCTTCGTGGTGTTGAAGAGCGGCACGACTGCGTCGGAGCAGGAACTGCGTCAGTTCGCCGCTCAGAAAATCGCAGACTACAAGATCCCCGAGCAAGTCACGTTTCTCACTGAATTCCCGCGCGGCCTGACCGGCAAGGTGCAACGCAAAGCGCTGAAGGAGTTGGCAAGCAAGACCAAGAATCCTTAAAGCCACCCTTCAAAGGGTCAAAGGCCATGCCACGGCGAAACATTTCAGAGCGGTCTCCCTTTCTGACGGGAGGGTTGTTCATCCTGCTGATCTGGAACGGCTTTCAAGCGGCAGAATGGTCGTTCTACTCGCTGATCCTTTCCCTGGCTCCTCGCATCGTTGACAGTCCGTCCCTGGAAGAGGATTTTCGACAAAAAGGAGTATCCTTCGAGGAGGTTCGCGCGGCCGTCTCAAACGCACAATTGTTCGCAGCAGCCTACGCGAGCGTGCGGGTTGCCGCGTGTGCTTGTCTTGTGTGGTTGTTCCTGTGGAAGCGGTGGGCTTTCTGGTGCTTTGGCGCGTGTACTGCACCCGTCTTTCTAGTCAACCTGTGGGGTGACGCTTCGATTTGGGAGGCGAGTCTCGACCTCGTTGGGTTGGCGGTGCTGATTGCTCTCCTACTCAAATCCAAGCCGGTCGCATGGACTCAGTTGAAGTAACTCACACACCCGACGCAGACCTTGGATGTCGCGTTCCGCATGGTCACGATGGTCTCCCTCAATCTTGGTCGGTAGAGTTTCGGGATCGCCGTTGGGCGATTCTGAAGGACCATCTCTTCTGTAAGGAATTTGATCATGAAGTTAGCCGCTGGTGTGTTGTGTCTGTTGGGATTTTTCGCGTGGGCGGAGGCTCCCAAGAATCTGTTGAAGCCGATCAACAAGGTGGAATCGTGGCGGTTCGAGATGTCCGAGGCCGGCAAGGGGTCCGTCAAGGCGGTGGACGACACGGTCGTCTTCACCGTCACCGAGACCACGGGGACCGACTGGCATGTTCAGGCCGTGCAGACGGATCTCGATCTGCTCGAGGGGAAGGAGTACACGCTGACGTTCCAGGCCAAGGCCGATTCGGCCCGGTCCATCGGCGTCAATGCGATGATCGACAAGGAGGACTGGCACCAGATCGGCCTGGGCGAGGAAGCGTTCCTCGGCAAGGAGTACGACACGCTCAAGTACACCTTCCGCGCTGAGAACGTACTCAGCAAGAAGAACCGCATCAGTGTGGTCCTCGGCGGCTCGAAGGGGACCGTGACGATCAAGGGGATGACGCTGACCGGCCCGCAGTGAATCTGTCAAAGCGAGCGCTCCCCATCACATCGATTCCATATCGGTCAGCCTGGAAAGGCTGGCCTGTTTTCCCTTCCTTTGACAAAGGCGTGGCCTTGACAACTTCTCAGATCGACGCCACTTGTCCGGACCGTCCGGCGGAGCCGAATTTGGATGAGCTGGCGTCGAAGTATTTCGGGGCGGAGACCGTTCTCGTGCGGGTGGAGTTCGGGGCACTGTCGCATTGCGGGCTGGTGCGGTCGAACAACGAGGACCACTATTCGGTCGTGCGACGGTATCGATCGCGGGATGTGTTGCTGACCAACATGCCTGCCAAGGCCTATCCCATCCGCAGGGACGAAACGTATGCACTCGCGGTCGCGGACGGAGTGGGTGGGGCGGCATTCGGCGAACTGGCGAGCATGCTCGCGTTGCGCACGGGTTGGGAACTGACGGGGACGGCGTTCAAATGGAACTTCAAACTGTCCGAGACGGAGATCGCCGAGCTGCAAGAGGGGATGAACGTCTACATGCAGCTCATTCATCGCCGTCTCAAGGAAGAAGCGGAAGTCAACGCGAGTTACAAAGGGATGGGGACCACGCTGACTGGTGCGCTGACGGTGGGGTTGGACGCCTTCATCGTGCATGTCGGAGACTCGCGAGCGTATCTGTATCGGCAGGGAACGCTGCATCGGCTGACAAAAGATCAGACACTGGCAGAGTTGATGGCCTCACTCGGCCTCGTCGCGACGGTGGATGAGGCGGCCCAGCGGTTTCGGAACACGCTGATCAGTTGCCTCGGGGGGAACTTCGACAAGGTCGAGGTCGAGACGACTCACGTCACAATGCAGGATGGCGATCAACTGCTGCTCTGTACCGATGGTCTGACGGACATGGTCGGCGATGCGGACATCGCGAGCATTCTCGCTCACTCGTCGACTCCTCAAGCGCGGTGTCAGGAACTGATCGACGCCGCATTGGCCGGGGGAGGCCGAGACAACGTGACGGTGGTGTTGGGACGGTACTCGATTGGTGCGTGAGCCCCGGCCTGCGGCAGGAGAAGTGGTACTCGTCGAATTCTCTGATGCAGACCGCAGACGTTGCCTCCTTTCGCCGCGGGGTTGGTCATTCGGAATGGATTTCGGCAATTTCAGTACTTCGAAGTTCGCGTCATCGTGGCCGACGCTGCCAGCGTCGGCGTGACTCATTGCAGGAGTTTGTTGACGGACGCTGGCAGCGTCCGCCACGAATCTGGAAGTACTGAATTTGAAAGTATCGTCATGCGGCTGACCGGAAAGCAGATTGCCTTCGTCACCCTTGTGGGAGCGACTTTTGCGAGAGTCACCCTTGCCCAAGACGGCGAGCGTGTTGTCCAGATTGAGAAGCCGAAGGCTCCCGCTGCGTCGAGCGTGTTTCTCGATCTGTTATGGCTGACACAGCATGTCGGCGCCGTCGAGGCCGTCGAGCCGAGGCACGATGCGCGGACGAAGGCTGTGATCGGCAAGATCCTGAGTACGGGGCGAGTTCTTTCCGCGCAGCAGACTGCCGAGTTGATGGATGCCGCGACGTTCGCGCAATTGGCCGGAGCCGATGGACGACTCGCCGCCGCTGAGATTCAGCAGGCTCTCGCGGCGCAGATGCCGGCCAGTCGGAAGCGTCTCCTGCCCAAAGTTGAGGAGCATCTGAATCTGCTCACGACGGGATACGACATGCTCGACGAGTCGCAGGGTGCGGCGGGACGGAAGCTCGTCGATTGGATCGTCGAGAACTATCGGCCCGGCCAGCCGCTCGCGATCACGTGTGTCTGCACGGGAAATTCGCGGCGCAGCATTCTGGCGGCGACGATGGTCAACGTGTCGGCGGCGTATTACGGGCTGCCCGAAATCCGTGGCTTCAGTGGCGGGACCAAGCCGAGCGCCTTCAACGAGCGAACCGTGACGGCGCTGCGGGAGATCGGCATCGAGGTCACAAAACTCGGTGAGGAAGCCGCTCGCGGTGATGCGGCCACTGCCAATCCGAAGCATCGAATTCGTTGGGGCTCCGGCCCGGAGGACTCGTCGATGCGGACGATCGAGTTCTCGAAGAAGTACGACGACGCAGCCAATCCCTCGTCGGGCTTTGCCGCGCTGATCGTGTGCAGCGATGCCGAGGAAGACTGCCCGCTGATCAAGGGGGCCTCGACGCGCATCGGGATGCCGTACCTTGACCCCAAGGCTTACGACGGCTCGGCAATTGAAGCGCGCAAGTACGCCGAACGCCGCGACGACATCGGACGGCTGATGCTGGCGGTCATGATGCAGTCGCGCTTGCGACTCATTGCGGCGGGGAAGTTCGCGACCACGATCGACTCGAAGTGAAGACCGACAGGCGTTCACCGAGCGCGAGACGCCGGCAAATCCAGCGAGAGGAACCACGGATGACTCCGATGACACGGATGAAATCGGGAGCCGTCGCCCCGTCGCCCTTCCATCGGTGTGAACCGTGGTTTTCTCCCGGTCTGCGCGCCTGGCTGATTGTCGCAGTGGTCGGTTGCTCGTCGACGTTGTGTGGTGATGAACCGAAGCCGTTTCAGATTCGAGTCGTGGATGATGAGACCGGGCGCGGCGTTCCGCTGGTCGAACTCCGCACGGTTCATGAACATCTGTATGTCACGGACTCGGCGGGGCGAGTCGCCGTGCGTGAGCCGGAGTTACTCGGGCAGGCGGTCTACTTTCATGTCCGCAGTCACGGGTACGACTTTCCCCGGGACGGCTTCGGGTTTCGAGGCCGCGCGTTGAAGGTGGAGCCGGGCGGCGCGGAGACGATCAAGATCAAACGGCTCAACATTGCCGAGCGGCTGTACCGCGTGACCGGTGCCGGGATCTATGCCGACAGCGTGACACTGGGCGAGTCCGCCCCGATCAAGCAACCGCTGCTCAACGCCCAGGTGACGGGATCGGACAGCGTGGTGACGGCCGTGTATCGCGATCGTCTCCACTGGTTCTGGGGCGACACCAATCGGCTGCGGTATCCGCTGGGGAATTATCAGGTCACGGGAGCGACCTCGCGACTGCCGGGCGATGGGGGACTCGATCCGGCGGTCGGGGTCGATTTCGACTACTTCACAGGCGACGATGGGTTCGCGAAGCAAATGGCGAAGATGCCGGGCGACGGGCCGACGTGGATGTTCGGCATCGTGGTTGTGAAGGGGAGCGATGGCCGCGAACGAATGTTCACCGGCTACGAGAAGATTCGCGGCACGCTGGAGATCTACGAACGAGGCATCGCGGAATTCGACGACGAGCGGCGCGAGTTTGTCACGCGCCGGCAGTTTGACAAGGACATCCCACTGCATCTGCACGGACATCCGTTCTCACACAAGGTGGAGGGTGTCGCTTACTTCTACTTCGGCGATCCGTTTCCCGTCATGCGAGTCCGGGCGACGGCAGACGATGTGCTCGACCCGTCGCGCTACGAGGGTTTCACATGCCTCGAACCGGGCGGTCGAGTTCAGAAGCCGCAGGTGGAACGAGACGCCTCGGGAAAGCCGGTCTTCGGTTGGAAGAAAGACACCGCGCCACTGACGCCCGAATTGCAGACCGCCCTGCTCCGCAGCGGGCAACTGAAACCCGGCGAAGCACGGTGGAACCTGAAGGACGCCGACACCGACAAGCCCGTGACGGCTCATCGCGGGTCGGTGGCCTGGAACGAGCATCGCCAGCGCTGGACGATGATCTTCACGCAGCATTTCGGCTCGTCGCTGCTGGGCGAGGTCTGGTACACCGAGGCCGATCAACCGGAAGGTCCGTGGCTCAGGGCCAAGAAGGTGGTCACGCACGACAAGTACAGCTTTTACAATCCAACACAGCATCCGTACTTCGCACAGGAAGGCGGGCGGGTGATCTACTTCGAGGGAACGTACACGCACACGTTCTCCGGCAACCCGACGCCGACGCCGCGCTACGATTACAACCAGATGATGTACCGCCTCGACCTGTCCGATCCGCGGCTGGCGGTCGTGCGCGAGGCACGCTAACAGTTCCGCGCTCTCCTCGAGAGTTCCCGCGCTGTACCCAAGAGATTCCGCGCTGTCTTGGCAAGTTCCAGCGCTGTCTCGGGGAGATTCCGCGCTGTCTTGGAGAGTTCCAGCGCTGTCTGGGAGGGATTCCGCGCTGTCTTGGAGAGTTCCAGCGCTGTCTGGGAGAGATTCCGCGCTGTCTCAGAGAGTTTCAGCGCTGTCTTTTTGGGATTTAGACATGACTTTTTGGGATTTAGACATGTCTTTTTTTGTTTTAGACAAGGGCTGCGAGCGGCAATCCAGTGTCGGAAATTTTCCGTAACTGACTTTTGATTTGGTGGTTATGTCAAATTTCACCCGCAGAGCTTCCGATGGTTGGCCCACAGCGGCATTTCTCGTCGCTCCACCTCACTTGGCGGCGTTGATTTCATCGATCTGCCTGGCCCAGTCGCGGCCGATCAGCTTGAGAATTCCCTTCTCGGCGACGAGGCGGATCTTGAGAGCATCGCCGACCGGCTCCATCGTCAGCCGAAACGCGTCGCCCGGATCTTCGACAGCTTTCGGGGTGCCGTCCTCGGCCGGTTCCGGCTTCGCTGGAGTGCCAAGCGTGGGCCACTTGCCGACCGCGAAACGCCCGTTCACGAGCGAGTTGGCTCGCTCCGTGGCGGGAGCATCCTCGACGGCATCGATCGCTTCCTGCAAGCGGGTCGGCAGCGTTTCGGGGTTGCCGGCGGCGAGCCAGATGGTCTGCTTGCCCTGCCCGATCAGGATCTCGACCTCGGGGCCCGTCAACTGTCCCAGCAGTTGCGGCACTTCGCGTGGCACGACGCTATGGATGACGACGCCTCGATAAATGTCGGCGTTGTCGGTCACCGATGTGAACTGCCCCGACTTCTCCAGTCGGACGATCAGTCGCGGGATGGCGGCGTTCAGCGCGGCGGCTTCGGGACCGTGGAGCCCCGCGATCACGGCGGTCTGACCCCAGCCCCGGCCAACGATCTGGATGCCGGCGTAGATACGCGAACCCTTGAGCGGTTCCTCTACAATCGAACCGAGCTCCTCCTTGCCGAGAGTCTGCAACGGCCAGTTGATCGCGAGTCCCGCAGAGGCATTCGGATTGATGAGTGCCGAGAACTCACTGCGTTTCGAGACGAGACGGTTCAGGCTGACGGCCATTTCGCTGCCGGGTTCACCCTGCACGGTCAGTTCGATGCTCAACTGATGCTGCTCGGGGTCGATCCGCCCGCCGAGCGTGATCGTGCGCACGTCGAGCACCAGCCGCTTGGCAAGGCTCAGCAGCGCGGAGCCGATGGCGCGGCGCAATGTTGCCGTTTCAACGGGCTCACCGTCCTG
Source organism: Planctomycetota bacterium (assembly GCA_038040225.1). Classification (GTDB taxonomy): domain Bacteria; phylum Planctomycetota; class Planctomycetia; order Planctomycetales; family Planctomycetaceae; genus Schlesneria. Next base: position 15,359 of record JBBPIS010000090.1, on the reverse strand, counting down.
AGGCTGCAGCCACGGTTCGACCTGGTTCTTGAGTTCGTCGATCCACAACTCTTTCGAGGCGCGAGGCACCTGTCGCAGATCGACCGTCAGAACGACATCGTACTTGTCACGCAGCGGCTTGGTCAGTTGATCGGGTGTCACGCGCAGCGCCTGCATCGCCGCGACCTCTTCACCAAACAAGGCATAGTCCGAGCGCAGGAGCACGTGATACGGACTGCCCGGTCGCTCGATCTCGTACCGATCGTTGGCAACTTTGTGAAAGCCGACGACATTGAAGGTCGCGGTCTTCATCAGGTCGTCAATTTGTCCGACGGGCAGAAAGATCGTGGCGGCCGGCTCCACGTCGTGCCACGTCCACATCAGGCCCAGCGGGCGCTTGCGGTCGATGCCACCAAACGCCTGGTAGCCGGCGAGCCGGTCTTCGAGCGACTCGGCCAGATCGGGGCGGTCCACCAATTCAAAAATCAGATCGCACGCCGCGAGGGATCGACCGATGCTCGACACCCAAAACGCAGCCCACGGCCGCGTGGCGACAGACAGACTTTCGTCGTCAGCCACTGCATCTGAGGTCCAAGACAGTGCCCCAATTGCGACCAGCCCCAAGATCGCAGTGAGAAGCGTACGCCGCACGAAGGAGTGAACACCGTCCATAGGAAGACTCGGCACAAACAGAATCCCCGGCCGAAACCGACCGGGGATCAAATCACTCCAGGAAGACTCACCGGCTCCGATCAACACTCGCTACGGAATGTTGACAATGACCCGATTTGGCCCGGCGGGTGGAATGGTGCTTGTGGTTGTAATCAATGCATCCGTGCCGGCACCACCATCGATTTTCAGTGTCTGGAACTTGCAGAGTGTCAAGGCAACCTTGTCGGCTCCGGCTCCGAGTTTGATATCGGTCGTCGCGGAATCGACGCCAACCACAGAAATCGAATCGTCGCCACCCAACAAATCAGCAACCAAATTAAGCTTGAGTGTGTGTGGGTACGAAATGGATGCCAGATTGGATTGCCCCCCCGGATTCAAGTCGTTGATTTTTGTGCCATTGGCCACTTTCACGGTGATTTTTCCGGACTTGAGAGTCACCGTCACGGCATTCGCATTCACGTCGCCAGTCACCGTCAGAGTCTTGGTCGCCGGAACATAACTCGTCGTGACATAGTTGACGACCAGCGTGGAAGGATACGATCCCGTAATTCGATACTGGCCAAGGCTGCTGTAGTCCGTATACCCCTCGACCAGGGGATCTCCGTTACCAACACCGTCAATCTTCACATAATACGTCCCCGCCAAAATGCTGCGGCTGATCGATGAAGTGAGACTTGTCGGAGGGTTGCTGCTGTCGACCAGCGATCCGCTGGCCCTGTACAAATCCATTTGAATGTCGAGCATCGTATTGACCGGGCCACCCACGGCAGTCAGGTTTATCACACCCGTGCCGGCAGTGATTTTGAACCAATCCGAATCAGTTCGAGTTTCAATGACACCGCTTTGATCGAAGCTGATCAGTGTGGGTGTGGAGGACGTGACGGTGATTGCACCAGCCGCTCCCGAAGTGGACGCAAAATCGTCAGGGCGAAATCCGAAGCCATTCTGCGTGGCAATGATGGCCAGATCATCTTCCTGATTGTTCGCAAGATCGTACTCACCCTGACTCCATTGAGCGAGAGGCTGGTAGTAGGCTGCGCCCATGTGAGGAGCCCATCCTGTTGGGCCGAAACCGTGCCCCAAGTAGTATTGCGTCGCCGGAAAAAGAAGACCGTCGTGACTCAAGCCAAGTGTGTGGCCAGCTTCGTGGATGCACGTGTCAGCGGTGATCTTGCCAGCATCAATGTTGAATACGAAACACGGAGAATCATTGCCGCTGGTGTTATTCATGCCAAATCCGCCAATGAGCCCCCAGCCGCCACCCGGTGACGGTGGATTCGTGGGCCCGATTGCAACTCGAACTCCCCACCGGGTGTCGGCAACGCCAGTGTTCAGCAAATCTGCGACCAAGGGCTGCTGGGTAGTGACATCGACGTCAAACGGGGAAAAACACTCCGAAACCCTCTGCCAAATCTCTTGGATCGATCCCAGCTCATTGTTTGAGAAGGAGTTGGTCCCTTCATAGGAATAGGGGCTGGTTGTGATCGTGGCAGCGGCTGTCGGCCAGGCATTGTTTGCGGAGTTCCATGGGGTACCGGTTGTCACGTGTCCGTCAAAATCCAGAAAGATAACTTTCGTGGCCGTCGGACGACTATGCAAGAAGAATGTCTGCGCGAGAGGGAATGGTGGTGCAGCGACCGGTGCAGCCAGGGTCGCGGCTTGTGTGCGGACCTTGGGAACGTAGCGCGGGGAGCTTCCGAGCCGCAACTGTTGGGCGTCCAGCGTTCCCGACAAACAAGCCGTACAAACGAGAGAGGCGATACACCTGCGGCAGGCAAGCCAACGAGGAAACGAACGGACTAAGTTGGTCAGCATGAAATTACCCCGAAAATGGCGCGACTGGAGGTAGGCACAGAAACGTGGCAGATTCTCACTCAGCGAAGCAGACATTTCAATCAGGATTATCGGAAAACTCCTGCCATGCATCACAGAGGCCAGATGCGATCATGCACGTGACCGAGCGACGGCGACAGAGTCCGCCGGTAAAGTCTGCCTCCTCGGTCATTTGGTCGCCCACCCGTGACCGTTTGTTTGCCGAGAACCAACTCCAGCAGTTTTCGTCGAAAGGCGAGGCGCGTCAGAGAGGTTTGTCGGCGAACTGAATTTCGCATCTAAAGAGACAACACCGCAAGTTGGCTCGTGCCACCGATATTTTTCCAACTGATTGGTGTGGGCGATTGCGATCTATTGTGGTGAGCCTGTCAATGAAGCTGAGTTTACAGTGAATGAGGTCAAATGGGGTCGCACTTTTCGGTCGCCCTAAAAAAGAGACGGCTCTTCAAATGACAAATCGACGTTGGCGCTGGTGGCCTCGGCAGAAATCACCTCAGTCGTGCTACTCTCGACCCGGTTGGAGGAGGCAGCATTTCCCGCCACCTCTGCCGAGGTCGGACTGGTTTCATTGACACGTGTGAGGAGTTCAACCTTCTGCTCGGCGGATTCGAGCGTGACGTGGCACATTCGCAGCAACTCCACGCCACGCTCGAATCGAGCCAGTGACGCCTCCAGCCCCAGCGAACCGTCTTCCAATTCGGAGACGATCGATTGCAGTTCGGTCAGGGAAACTTCGAACGATTCCGTCGTTGCGGGCTGCGGTTCGGAAGCCTTGCGTTTGGCCATCACTGCGTCTCAGGATTCTGGTGTTGTGGGGATGGTGCTCGTGGAATGAGTCGCACGGTAAGCAGACCGATCCTGTCGTGCAAGGCTGCTCACGGTCGGTTGTTCCCGGCGTGTGACCGTCCTAGAATCCCGTCCCCGGTCCCGGAAATTGTTTCCCCTCGTCCAGCCGCTCGACCCTTCAAACACCTCCGTTGGAAAGACGAGAGTTCCCGCATGCTGCCTCGCCGCGAAGTTTTTCCGCACGTCATCGAAATGAACTATCAGGCCAGACAGCGCCTGGGTTGCTCCGTGTATCTCGTTCACGATGCGGGCGAGTGGCTGTTGATCGACATCGGTTTTGAAGACACGGCCGAAGAGATCATCGACATGATCCGTCAGATGGACTTTTCTCTGGCAAACTGCAGGTACCTGGTGGCGACTCACGCGGATGTCGATCACATCCAGGGACTGAGGCGTGCCAAGGAACTGCTGCCCAACGCGATCACGATCGGACATCCCGAGTGCCGCCGCCTGCTGGCCGAGGGTGATCGGATCGTGACCTACGCCGAGATCGCCGCGCAAAAGATCTCAATCAATCTGCCGATCATCAACCTCGAACAGACCATCAACGAAGGAGACACGCTGACACTCGGCTCGCTGTCGCTGGAGGTCTGGAACACGCCGGGGCACACGAGCAGCCAGTTGGCATTTCGACTGGGAGATCTGCTCTTTTCGGGCGACAACATTTACCGGGACGGCTGTGTCGGCAACATCGACGCGCATCATGGTTCCGATCTGCCGGCGTTTGTCGCGTCGCTCGAGCGCATCCGGGATGCCGACGTGAAGTGGTTGCTTCCCAGCCATGGACCGATCTTCCGGAAGGATCGTGCTCAACTTCAGAAGACCATCGACCGGCTCAGCGAATACCAGCACATGGCCGATTTCGGCACGTGTGCGGTGGACTGGCCGTTGCTGGACCAGTGGGAAGAGGAACTGGCGCGGGGCTTCGATCCGGAGAAGGCTTAGCGACCGGAGCAAGCGGTCTGGTGGTCGCGGCGAGCGAGTTGTTGACGGCGAACGCTCACTCGTCGGCAGGTGGAGCCGCAACCGGGACGGTCAATTCGTTCCGGACCGTTCTGACACCCGGTTCGAGGCGCAGAAAATTCTCAGCGAGTTTCGATTCCGATGCGGTACCGACTTCGCCGCGCAAGACAACCTCGCCCTTGTCTTCGACCGCCACGATGACGCCCTTCAGACCGGGAATTTTCGCGGAGAGTTTCGTCAGACGCGTTTCGAGCGTGATTTGAATGGCATTTGTCTTTGGCTGTGGATAGTCAAACGCCACCTTCTGGCGCGGACGAACGAGTGGCGTCTGATTCGTATTTCCGCCATTTCCACCACTCGCATTCATGGTGTCGAGTCCATTGCGACGATTGCCACCGCCACCTCGTCCACCGCCGAGGTTGTTGTTTCCGCCAACCCCCTGATTTTGAACATTGCGTCCAAGGATTCCCTGGTTCTGGTTGGTGTTGCGGCCCAGGATGCCGCCATTGGCTCCGTTTGCACCGAGCTGATTCTGGCCGCCGAAGCCGGTTTGCCCGTTGGTTCCCAGCCCATTTTGAGCCCCGAACCCCGTCGAGCCGGATTGGCCTCCCAAACCGCTCCCTCCGGTTGCACCGAAACTGCCCGCCCCGCCAAGGCTGGATGAGCCACCGCTGCCGAATTGCGACGAACTGTTACTGGGAAAAGCAGACGATCCGGTATTGCCGGACCCCGTGTTGCCGCGGTTCTGGGCGGAAGCAACTGAGGATGACAGGCATGTCGCCGCAATCAACCCGCAGCTCAACAGTAGCTTTCTCATGATTCCGTTTCCTTCGGCGGTTCTTGCCGAGAAGTTGCCTCGTTCGATGAGGCACTCAATGGTGGCACGCATCTTCTCGGCGATCTCCGGACACGTCAAGAAGCCGATTTCGCCTGCAGCCGCAATTCAGGTTCTTCGAGCCGATTGGCTGATCGTCTCCGTGGGACAGCAGCTCCGCCCCAACAGGATTGTGACGTGTGCCGTCTCGAAAGTGGGCGAAGGCTGTAAGCCACTTGGTGTGCTCCCTTCAAGTGTCAAGCTGAACATTGGAGTCGAGTGACGGCATCTTCAAGCAGAACAACGCCGCTCGAAGATCGAGACGGCGTTGTCGGTGATCAGGCAGCCTGGTGAGGCTCCACTCGTTTACGGCAGGAACGGATCGCCTGGATCGTCGAAGTAGTTCTCCGGGAAGTCGGGATTCGGGAAGAGCGGGTCGGCGACAACACGGAGGTGGAAGTTTCCAGAGTTGAACACGGTGGACAGAGGTTGCAGTGGCACGTTGTTGTTGGCGTCCAGGTTCAAACCATCATCCACCTGGAAGAGTTGAACGGGTCGCAGACCATTTCGCTTGAGGAAGTCGTTGACCGTATACACAGCAGCCTGCGTCGGGAAGAGCACAAAGGGAGCTGACACCTGGTCGGCGGTGTTGTTATTGAAGCGCAGGTCCAATTGGGCGGTGTCATCCAGAAAGATTCTGTCGGCGGTCGGAGCACCGTTCGCCACCGAGGGGGGCGGATTGATGACGTTGCCTGTGGCTGGATCGAAGGCAATGAACGACTCGAAGTGAACATCCGCCTGGGCATTTCCGGACAAGGTGTTGCCGTTGCCACTGCCAGTCGCACCACCCAAGTCGGCCGACAGGTACGTGTCGGTACCGACGCGGATGAAGACGCCGTCGCCCAGATTGGTCTGCGGAATCCCGTTGAACTGGACAATGTTGTTGGTGAACACGAGGTCGGAGTTCAAGTCCGTCCGCAGATTGAGGAACCCGGCGACGATGGTGTCCGTCGTGTTGTCACCCGAGTTGAAGACACTGCCACCGTTTTGGGCCACATCGTCTGGATCAAACGGTGTCGCGGGGTTCGTCGGCTGCGGTCCCTGGAACTCCACGAGGATGTGCGAGTTGAGCGTACCGTTGGTGCCAAATCGCGTCTGGTTGCCGGCATTGCTCTGGTAGAAGAAGCCGTTCTGGCCGTTCCGTTCGATGACGTTGTTGTCGAAGACGAACGAGTTGGTTTCGAATCGCTGCAGGAAGGGATTGGGTGGGCCACCGACGAAGCCCTGGGTAAAGCCGTAGCGGCCTTCCAGATCGATGTTCACGCCATTGAGGCTGTTCCCAGCGACGCGGCTGTCGGTGACCACCGCATTGATGAGGTTGAAGCCATTGGTTTCACTGTTGTAGCCGTCGCCCGTGATGTTCAGACCGTGTCCGTCGTTCCCCGTGATTTGCGTGTTGTCGATCGTCACGTTGGCCAAGCTGCCAATCGAGAACACGACGTTGTTGACGTTCTGACCGGCAGCCGGCGCGTACCGCCCGAGGTAGTTGAAGTTCTGAGACGAAAAGACTTCGATGCCATCGCCTCCGTTGCCATTGTCGATCAAATCGTTGATGTTCTCATCACCGATCAGGGAATCGAGCACGGTGAGCGTTCCTGTGGCACCAAAGTTGAGGGTGACTGGCGGTATCAACTGGAAGCCCGTCGGGAAGAAGAAGTTGGCAATTTCATTGGCCCCGCCATCGGCATCCCCGTCCTGCTGATTGGCAGGTAATGCCAGGTCGTCGGCGATGTCATCGCCGTCGAAGGCCGCATCGCCCACGTTCATCTCGATCCCGTTGTCGCCATTCCGTTGGATCCGGGTCGTGAAGCTGGGTGCGCCGTTGGTATCCCCCTGGACGAGGATGTCGATCGCACCAAATGTCACCGTGCCCTGGACGCCGTCATCGCCGTTGTCTGCGATGAGTGTATTTCCGTTGTTGCTGTTCACTTCAATGAAGGACGCCGGCACGCTTTCGGCGATGCCCTGCGCGAACAGCTTGATACCGTCTCGTCCATTCTCGGTGACTGTCACCCCGTCGAAGGTGGCTCGAAAGACGGTGGTGCCGGTGCTACTGGACCCGCCGACGAACGATCGCACGCCGTCCGTGGCGTTACTACTGAAGCTGCTCAGTGTGATGTCCAGCACCAGGGCGCTATCTGCCAACGTCGCCGTTTCCAGTCCATTGCCGCCATTCGCTGCGCCAACGACGCCGTTGTTATCAACGAACACGTTATTCAGTGTCAGGCGAGTCGGCTGAGGAGTGAGCGGCTGGTTGGGATCGATCGGCGCGGCTCCATTCGTATAGAACTGAATGCCATCGTCGTCATTTCCCGTCACCGAAGAATTCGTCACCAGAGCCAGAATCAGAGAGGCTCCCTGACGGTCAAAGCTGATGCCGTCGCGGGTGTTGTCGGCAAACAGGGTGTTGTCGATGGTGACGAGGGCCAGCCCGTTCTCAATGGAAGTCAACCCGAATCCGTCCTGGCCGTTTTGCGAGAAGGTCGAGACCGTGCCCAGGAACAGAGGATCGATCGGGCTGGTGAATGTCAGATCGAGCGTTCCGTCACCGCTCACGAGGGCGTCGAGGCCGTTGAGTGTGTTTCCTGTCGACGTCGTATTTCGGAAGGTCGAGATGATTTGAGCCGTGTCCGTGGCGGCATAGTACAAGCCATTCAGCCGATTGCCGGTGGCAACGTTTCGGTCCCCATCGACGACGATCACTGCTGCCTCGCTGGCATCAAACGCCATCCCGTTGCCGCTTCCCGTGAACGAGTTGTCGGAAACCGACACAGTCACGTTTGGCAGTGCCGTTCCCGTTGCGACGACGTTCAGTGCATTCAACGATGAGTTTGTAACGTTGTTGTTCGTGACCAGCACGTTCATCAGGGAGGAATCATTTCGCTCCAATGTGATGCCGTTGCCAGTCCCTTGGATTGTGTTGCGAGTAATCGTCAGGTCCTGAACTTCGGACGTGTCGTTCGAGACAATGTGGATGCCATTCTGGGCATATCCGCTGATGGTGTTGTCATGAATGGAAGAGGTCCGCAGGATGGCGGTGTTCTCCAGGTTGACGCGGATGGCGTCTGTTCCCGCCCCCTGAACAAAGCCGCCCGCGTCGATCGACGCATTCTGTACGCCGATGGACACATTCTCAGTCACACCCGCCAGAGTGCGTGTTTCAAACACGGTGAAGTTCGGATCGGCCGATGAAAAGGAGTTGTGTGTCGGGAAGCCGTTGATCATGCTGTTCGCAGGAGTGTCCACGATGCCGATTGCGACACCGGCGGCCGTCGCCACGAAGCCGTTGAACCCGAAGAGTGGTGCTCCCGTGGCCACGACGCCCGGGGGCAGGAAATTGTAGTAATTGGCATTGTCGGCTCCCGCGTTGGCCCAGACGTCCGTGCCGGCGCTGATGGCCGTGGCAAATCGAGCCGCTTGCGAGTTGATGGTTGCGACGCCCGCATCACTCACGTCGCAGCCGCCGCAAGTTGTGTGAGACAGGATGATGATGGCGTCATTGGCGAAGACCGAATCCCACAACGAAGGAGTCGTGGCGAGCGTGTTGAGATCGAAGAAAGTGGTGCTTTGATAGCCGGCCTTGACTTGCCCGCCGCCCGTGAAGCTCCAGCCACCAACTCCGCTGCCGAGAACCGCGAGGGAATAATTGGCGGGGAGAATCTCGCTCGGCGTTCCCGCGCCGCGCAAATAGTCGAGAATGATCGTGTCGAAGTCATTCTGGCCGGTGTGAAAGTCGACGTCATGTCCCGTGAGGAAGATGGAGCCGCCCACGCCCCCACCGCCCACGAGCTGAATCCGGTTGAAGCCGATGTCCAAGGTGTTGTCTGAGGTTCCCGTCAGATTGAGAACGATGCCATTTTCCAGATTGTTGGCGAAGAAATTCCCCTCGGCGGCGGTGTCGCCTCCAATGACAATGTTGGTGAGACCGCTATCCGCATTGATGCGGATGCCATCGTCACCGTTTCCGCTGACGACCGTCGGCGTGAGTGGATCGCCGCCAAACCTGTTCGCGAAAATGTTCAGCAGCACCGTCGAATTGTTCGTGGAATCAACCAACAGTCCCGTTCCGGCCTGGCGGTAGAACCCGTTGTTGGAGATTCCGTTGTCGACGGCAGCCGTGACCGTTTGGAAGTCCAGCGTTCCCCCGTCGGCAGTGAGATGCAATCCGCTGGTCACGTTGGAATCAAACGTGTTGGAACGGATCACGGCCGGCGTTGCCGGAGGGCCGGTCGTGGCGGGAATATCCGCCGCACCGATGACGCCCCCGATGATGCTGCCCGCGTTCGCATCGAGTTGCATGCCATCGTCGCCGTTGTTGAAGAAGGTGTTGCCCAGGACGATGATCTCGAGCGGTGGTGCCCCCGTGTTCGTCACGTGGAATCCGTCGATGAGGTTGTCGTGGATGTTGTTGTCGATGATTTGTGCGGATGTTCCGGCAGCAACCGTGCCGTGCAAATCGGTCAGCCGCACGCCGAACAGGCCGTCGTGGATGTTGTTGCGGTTGATCGACACCATCTGGTTGTCCGTCCCCACGATGCCGCTGCCCGTCGCACTGCCCGTGAGGTCAAAGCCGGACACTTCCAGACACTGGATGTTGCCCGGTGCGAACGTCACGACATCGCCACCCGTGCTGTTGAACAGCATCGGCAGCGGATCACCATTGGCGAAGCCGGTTGGAACCGGCAGCGTATGAACAATGCCCGGGAAGTTGTTCGACATGAACGTGTGCGCCACCGACGTGCTCAGCAGGCGTTGACTGTCATACAACGTGAACGTCGGCGCCGTATCCAGGTTGGTGTTCGAGCCGTCAGTCCGCGGACGGACGTAGATGATGTCGGACTGCTGCTGAGCCGGGACGGACTGGCCGTTGTAGACGGCAATACTGTTGAAGGGATTCTCGAGGGTTCCGTTCCCGGGCGCGGTGAGATTCGGATCGATGTGCGTCACGAAGTAGGGCAGCCCGTCCTTCGGATTGATCGCCTGATCGAATGTGGAGTACGTGTCGGTGCTGGCCATGACGCGGTACTGACGGTAGACCGACTCTGTCAGCCGATCCTGCACTCGCGGATTCCGCAGCCAGCGGCTGGGGGCGCCGTCGGGCAGTGTCACGAACACCTGGAATTGCGTGTTGGTGCCGAACTCGTGGTCGTCGGTCACCTGCACGCCGAACGACACGTCTTCATTGATCTGTGCCATGAAGCGTCCGCTGACGCCGGTAAAGCTGCCGCCGCGTCCGCCATTGCCCAGGAAGTGGTATCCGCCGGCATAGGCGTTCACGCCGTATCGGCCCAGAACTGGAACCGGACCGCCCACTTCGGCATCGAAGCCCGTATAGGTCTGCTCGGCGATGTTCGTGCGCCGGAAGAGGATGTCGTTGACCCCGAACGAGACGTCCGAGGAATCGACCGACGAATTAATCATGTAGGATTGCGTTCCGATCGGGATGTACCCGTTGACGCGATAGTCGACGAAGCGGCCCAGCGACTCAAAGCTCAGGCCGATCTGGCTGTAGCTGGAGCGATGTCCGCTGTCGAAGTCGTACCAGGCCGACAGACCGACGATCCGGTCCACGTCCTCCATCCACCATCGCCAGCCGGCACCGGCATTCGCACCACCTCCGCCGTCATGGGTGACCACACCTCGCGCATCGAGGAACAGGATGGCCTCGTCCTGTTCGATGGCGAAGGGCATGAACATCCCGATGTTCGTGTAGCCGGGGCTGTACCCGTACAGGCCGCCTCCGCGCGTATCCACGTTGAACCGCGGCCGGAACTGCCGGTCAACGCTGGTGTAGCCCATGCCACCATCGAGATTCACCTGACCCATCCCCTCGCTCACTGAGGTAAGCGGCGGAGGAAGTTGCTCCGCGGAAGGGGCTCCTAGTCGGACGGACCCCGGGGGCTGCTGGGCACTGGCAATTCCTGCCATTGCCGCCCAACTCAGGAGGCCGTACAGACACCATTTGCTTCTGAGATTCATCGGTTGCTCCAGCGACTGCTGAGAAAACCTCGCACGCGACCCGTCGTTCCTCGTCACCGCCACCATGCCGTTGCGCATCTGTGACGCTGACGAATGTTCCGCCTCTAACGGTTATCCGTAGTATTCGGACGGAGCGACGGATGGGGTTGAATGAAAAGCCGCTGCGACAGCTACTTTCGGTACAACCCGCAAAGTCGGACGCGAAAGCCGCCGATGAAGGGACGGCAATTGCCGCCGATCGCGGCTTGGAGAGACAGCCGCCTCGCGCGAAGAGGCCTCAACAGCGGCAAAAGCTGCCGCCGACAAGGCTCCCGCGCGACCGATCAACCTGCCCGGATCCAGCCGCGCTTCCATTCTCAGAGAGTCGCGCCGAGGGCAACTCTGTCACTTCCCGGTGACGAACTGCGCCTGAGCTTTGGAGCCCGCCGTGTCGAACAGTTCCACTCGCAGCGGCTCGCGCTGCGCATGCAGATCGACCGAGAACGTGACCCGATGCTCGCCAACGGCCATCGACAACTCCTGCCGGTTGCGGGCGTCCACCGGCTGGCCATCGACCCACATCTGCATGCCCTTCACGTCGTTGATGGCGAGACCCACCGAGCCCGCCGACGTCACATTCAGCCGGCAGCGCACAAACCCCACCTTGCGGGAGTTCTCCCCGAGGCGTTTGTTGAACGTAAAGTCCAGGATGTCTTGCAGGGGAAGACTGCCGGCGACGCTGCTGTAGACCGGAAGCCAATTCACGTCCTTGTCATCGGCGATGGTCTGCGTGTCGCTGGTGCGAGTGAGTCGCTTGTACGACTGCTCCGTCGGCTGGAGTGTCTCCCAGCGGCGGACGATGCGCGCGGTCGTGGCCGCGTACGGGCCGGGCTTGCCGAGTTCCGTCATGAACCGCACCAGATCGACCAACTCCGGCCGAGTCAGCTTGTCCACGAGCCCCACCGGCATCAGCGACGTCCCCGGCGACTGTTCGTCGATCTTGTTGAGCGGCACGCCGAACTCACGATCCTCTGCATCTCGCAACAGCAACTCGGTATCCGTCTGACGGAGCTTGATCCCCGTGATGACTTTGCCGTCGTCGGTGGCCACGACAACCGAGTGATATCCCTCTTTGACCTGCTTGTTCGGCTGCAGGATCGAATCGACGAGGTAATCCGGTTGGGCACTCGCTCCAATGCTGACGAGGTCCGGGCCGACACGGCCTCCCGCTCCTCCGATGGCGTGGCACTTGAGGCAGTTCAATTCGGCACGCCGGAAAATCGCCTCGCCGCGCACGGGATCCCCCTGCTCCCTGATCGTGCTCACGAGTGCAGTCATCTCCTCGGGGGAAAGAACTTTCGGGGTTGAGACGATGCCGCCTGCCTTGATCAGCGCCTCGGTGAGTTTCGGTTCCTGCCGGCCCGAGCCGGTCACCGTTCGCAGCGCGATCTTGGCCGTATCTTCGGGAAGCCGTTGGTCCGCCAGCGCCGCGGCGAGGACGTCCGGTCCGCCCTTGTGTTGCAGGAAGGCGTTCATCACCAGCGACTGGGCCGCCAGATCCTTCGAGCCGTTCAACCAGGCAATCGCCAGTTTCGCCGCACCACGCGAATCGAGCGGCACGAGTTGCGAGATCGCCGTCGCACGAATCGGCTCGGGTTCATCGGCGGCTCCCACGGCCGACAGCAGCTTCCTTCCGGCCGTTCTCCCGAGCTGAGCCACGCCATGCAGTGCCACGATGCGCGGAGCCGGCCCGAGTTTCGTGTCCTCGACGATCGCCGCCAGTTGCGCACGAAGAGCCTCCAATTTCCAAACACCCACGCATTCGATGGCCGCCTGCTGGAGTTCCGCATCCGACGACTTGACCGCCTGCGCGAGCGATGCCAGGTCACCCGCCGGTTGCACGTTTCGCTTGCGCTTCGCGTCGGCCAGCGTCCGGAGCAGCGTCGATGCTTTGTCCGAAGCGGTCTCGCCCGCCAACGCCAGATCGAAGATGAGCCGCAACTGGTTCGGATCGCCCAGAGTGGCGACGGTCTCCAAGAGCTGGCCTTCCAACTCGGCGGGGACGCGTCCTTCCTTCAGCTTCGCCACGAGCACCGGCACGGCCGACGCCGCCTCCGCCGAACGAACGGCGAACAGCAAACGGTTCGTCTTCCCCTCGAAGTCGAACTTTCCGGCGACGACTTCGGGCAACCAGACGGGAGCCAACTCGCGGCTCGTCTGCCACAAGGCATAGTCGGAGAATTGATCGAGGGGCAGGTCGGCCGCACGCAAGGCAAACCTGGCTGCGTCCAGAGTTGGGAACTCGGCCAGCGCGCGAACGGCTTCCATCCGCACACGCGGGTGCTCATCGGCAGCGAAGGCGCCAAGTAGGCCAACTGCGTCCTGTATTGCCCACTTCCAATGTGGAATCACACGAACCGCCGCCGCCCTCGCTTGAGGGATCTTGGAATGGCGAAGCTGTCGCACCAAATGCGGAGCGGGATGGTTCAACGATTGGTAAAGCCAGAGTGCCTCGACGAGACGATGCGTTTCTTCCGGTCGTTCGGGCCTGACTTCGCGGTCGAACGTAGGACGATGATGGTGCATGATCCACTTGTCCAATACAGGAACGACCTTCTCGGCCCCCATCTCCTTCAGCACTCGTTTGGCCTGATGGCGTTCAAATGTCTCGGGCGACCAGAGCGAGTACAGCAGCGACGACACATCGGCTCCGACAAGCTTCGGCTTCGCGAGCGGCTGGCGGCCTTTCGCCGTCACGCGCCAGATGCGGCCGTGAGTGTGGTCGCGGCGAGGATCGCGGAAGTCCACCTCACCATGTTGGATGATCGGGTTGTACCAGTCGGCGATGTAGATCGCGCCGTCCGGTCCCTGCTTCACGTCGATCGGTCGAAACGCGACGTAGTTGCTGCTGATGAGATCCTGCTGCTGACGAGCCGCGAAACCGGAGCCGTCTTCGCTCAGCACGAACCGGCAAACGCGGTGGCCTCGAAAATCGTGCGTGATGAGGTTCCCCTGCCAGTCGTCGGGCAGATGCCGTCCGTCGATCATTTCGAGTCCGCAGTACTTCGGGCTGCCGGGGTTCAGGCCATGCAGAATCCGGGGGACTCCAAACACGGCCGGGTACGACGCGCCCGGCACCACATAGTTGATCCCTTCTCCGCCCGCACCGTCCGTCGTGAACGATTGGCCCCAGCGATCGAAGGTGTGTCCCCATGTGTTGACCCACCCGCGTGCGAAGACTTCCAGCTTCATGGTCTCGGGTCGGAACTGCCAGATGCCGCCCGCATTCAACCGCCTCACGCCGAACGGGGTCTCGATGTGGCTGTGAATGTAGATCGACTGGTTCATGTAGAGCATGCCGTCCATCCCCCAGCGGAACGTGTGGAGAATGTGGTGCGTGTCCTCGGTGCCGAACCCGCTGAGCACGATCCGCGACTGATCGGCCTTGCCGTCGCCATCGGTGTCCTTGAGGTGCAGCACCTCGGTCGAATTGGCCACGTACGCGCCGCCGTCTCCCGGCTCAACGCCTGTCGGAATCAGCAGTCCATCGGCAAACACGGTCGTCTTGTCCGAGACGCCATCGCCGTTGGTGTCCTCCAAGATCAGAATCTTGTCGGTCGGCTTCTGCCCCGGCGCGATCTGTGGATAGACCTCGGAGGCCGCGATCCACAGCCGTCCCTGCGGATCGAAGTTCATCTGGATCGGTTTGTGAATCCCCGGATCGGACGCGAACAGATTCACCTCGAACCCCTCGGGCAGGACAAACGTCTTCCGTTCCTCCTCCGCATCGGGGATCGGAATGTCCTTCAACTCCCGCTGAGCCAACGCCACCTGCGACGAGGCGAGCCAACCCAGAACCAACAGACTCCAGCGAGACCAACAGCAAACGTTCATGATGCAACCCATCAGGGAGAATGACAGAAGAGGAGGCAACCACGGATGGCACAGATGACACAGATAAAGGCGTGAGTCAGGAGTCAGGAAACAGGAGTCAGAAGGATGATTGACCAACAATTGCCATGACTTTGTCTCTTCTCTCTTTCCCTCTTCCCTCTTTCCGATTTGTCGTCTTCTTCTTATCTGTGCCCATCTGTGAAATCTGTGGTCAAAGACATTTCCTTCAAGGCTTCTTCATCGCGTCGATCTCGACTTCGATCTTTTCGACGAGCGGGTCGAACTGGGCGATCTCGACGGCGTTGTTGCCTTGTTCGTGTTTGCGGAAGCCGGTCAGGTA
>JBBPIS010000089.1:0-31267 GCA_038040225.1 Planctomycetota bacterium | reverse complement strand
ACCGGATGCGGGCCGTGTGGAGTCGGCGCTTGATCGTGCCGACCGGGCTGTTGAAGCGATCACTCATCTCGATCAACGACTGACCCTCGAAGTAGAACGCCACGAGGGTTGTCCGGTCGAGTTCGCGCAGCCGCGTCAAGCCGCCTCGCAACTGAGCCGCCTGTTCGCCGCTCATCACATGATCGAGCGGCGACTCACGGTCGCAGTTGATGATGCCGAGCAACTCGGGATCCTGAGTCACGGCGCGCGGTCGCCGTACGGCGCGATTGATCGCCAACCGAACCGTGATTTGACGGAGCCAACCGGGAAACCGATCGGCCTCGCGGAGCTGCGGCAGCTTGCGGAGTGCCTGGATGAACACGTCCTGCGTCAACTCGGCCGCTTCGGCGCGATTCCGCAACCGACGGAGAGCGATCGCAAATACGGTCGTCTCAAACGCCCGAACGAGCTGTCCGAACGCCTCGCGATCCCCGGCCTGAGCCTGCACGACGAGTGGCAAGAATTCGTTGGTGTCCATGATGATTTCGTTTCCCTCACTCGCACGCAGGCGTCTTCGTGACGCAAGGTGTGAGTTGATCCGACAAAGTTGGAAGTGACGGTCACTCGGCGGCTCGCGAAGAAATGCGCGAAGGCAAGACTTCGAGAAGCCACAGCCGGAGTGAGCGTCGGTCAGGCGGGCCTTTTGTTTGACGGGGCTCAACGCGAACGAACGCGATGGCTCAATCAACTCCAGGCCGGGCACCGAACTTCAAACAGAGAGCAGTCCCTGACGCTGGGCCTAGCCGCACATCGCGCGGTTTAGTACCAGCATGGCCCACGCCGTGTCCGGCAGTTGATGGCGGGCATCGAGCCGCCATGTTCTGCCGCCGCGCAAGCCGTGGGTCTCGGTTCCGTGTTCCCGCCCGGTACTTTCGCGACGCATTTGACTCTGTTTGGAGTCGCCTGAATCGAGGGGCGAGAACTGGGAACACGTTGACCCAAGGTTGGGACGCTTGACGATGGGTCCAGCTACGCGGGAGCTTGGAAAGCTCGGTAGAT
Organism: Planctomycetota bacterium; assembly: GCA_038040225.1. Classification (GTDB taxonomy): domain Bacteria; phylum Planctomycetota; class Planctomycetia; order Planctomycetales; family Planctomycetaceae; genus Schlesneria. Next base: position 30,229 of record JBBPIS010000089.1, on the reverse strand, counting down.
ACGACCGATGCGCATTCGCTGCATCCACAACCATGCCGCTCTGAATGCGGGCGTTGGCGTTGATCATTGCGTTCTGAATGCTGTGAATTGCTTGCATCGGGGGTACCTCCTGCGGAGACCGCAGTCGTCGGGAAACGAAGAACAGACAACAGTGTTTCGGAAGAAGAGTCCGCAATCCTGAGTTGTGCGTGACGTTCGCCTCACGCTCGCGGCGGAAATCGCGATAGATTCCGCGTTGCACCAAAGACAACGCCTCAACCGTAAAGGTTCATGCATTTTTTTCGGCGACCGCCAAGTTTTTCGCAGATTTGCGCGGGTTCGTCCAATCCCAAGGGACTCGACGGTGTGAGTGGCGACCTCCGGAAATCCAATTTCCTGTGTCGGTATTCGGCTCAAACTGCCGTTTGGCCGGAGGTTAGCCCAGATTTCGCAGTCGTCACAACCCGTAGTTTCAGAAAAGTTGGCAGAATCCGTAAAGTTTACCGCCGCCGTCGTCCGATACTTGAGGGCAGTAGATTTCGCGCTTTGACTGCCTCATCCGTCGAGCCTTTCGGGAAAGGATTCCCCCATGATTCTGCGTCGCCTGTTTTGCCTGAGTGGTTTGCTGTTGGCCTCCACGATGGGATGCTGCCATTCGAGGTGCGTCTGTTCAGATCCCTGCGATCCCTGCGGGGACATGTCGTCGAGAGGGCGTTATGCCTCCGGTTGGATGAATCACAAGATTGAATCGTGGCGCATGCGAAACCACGGTCGGAACTACGGTTGGAATAGCGTCGGTTGCGGTTGCGATGCGTGCGGAATGGGTTTTGATGGCGAGATGATGGGTTCGGGCTGTGCCTCCGGCAACAGCGGTGGCTCGATGATGAGTGGCTCACCCACGGGATGTGCCTGCGGTCAGCACCACAGCGAATACGCTCCAAGCGTTCCGGGAATGATCTCGGCTCCGATGGCAGCCCCGGCCGCTGCCCCGACACCCGTTCCGGCACCGCCCGCTGGAAATGATCCGGCTCCGGCTCCGGTCAGCAGCGGCACCAATTCCACAGCGGTCCCACGAACGCTGGCAACTCAGCCGCAGCAGGTTTCGGTCGAAGAGTTCCATCGTCTGCCGGGTGTGATCGTCGCCGGACCGACTTCACAGTCGTCCGTGCCGACATTCGCCGCAGCAGCGAGTGCGACTCAGCCAGTGATGGTGGCACCACAACTCTCCTCAGTGCCAACTCCTCCACGGGCCGCCTCGGGAGCCCAGCAGGTGAACTGGGTTCCTTCAAAGCAATGACGTGAGTCGGAAGCAAAGACGCGAGTCATCGGTCAAGAAAAGCAGCGTGAGGCGAAGACATTGGTCTTCGCCTCACGCTGTTTCATGTTTCGACCCAACCCGTTTCTGAAATCGACCGCTTCAATGCGGCACGGCGCGAGCCCGGCGTTGGCGTCGCGTGGGGATGAGTGGGAACGTGTGAATCTGCGGTTCGACGTCGAGTTCCGTTTCTGCTTCGACTTCCGCAACTGGTTCGCGGAGAGTGGCTGGATCGGGCTGGTCAACTTCTCGCCGTCGAAGACCGGGGCGACAACAGAGCATCGCCGGCAGCAGAACCAACTCACCGAGCAGCGATGCCGCCATCTGAGCCGCCATCAACATGCCAAAACGAGCCGTCGGTGTGAAACTGCTCAAACAGAGTGCGAGCAACCCCAAGCTGGAGATCAAGGTTGAGTCGAGCATCGGCTCGCCAGAGTGCACCAGGGCTTTCTTGCAGGCATCCGCCGACGATCCGCCCTTGCAGTAGGCCTGTTGATAGACAACGAGGAAGTGAAATGTGCAGTCGACCGAAATCCCAAGAGCGATGCTGCCGGTCATCATCATGCCGATGTCGACCGGTACACCGAAGAAGCCGACGCTGCCAAACACCAGCCAGATCGGAATGATGTTCGGCACCATCGCAATCAGGCCGGCGGTGATCGACCGCAATGACAAAATCATCACGATGGAAATCGTCAGGCAGGCCGCAGTGAAGCTCTTCCAGAAGCCGTCGAAGATCTCCTGCTGAGCGTTCTTGAGGAGCGGAGCCATTCCCGTGAATTGGACCGGCTCCCGGGCCAGGGTTTCCGTCAGATCGTTCAGGACTTCCACGGGCGACTGGCCGGCGTCGTGCCGCACTCGCGCGGAAATTCTCCACAGCCGCTGACGATCCGCCACGAGACCGTCTTCTCCACTGTAAGACTGGGCGAGCCCCAGGATTCGCGCGGTGGCCAGGGGGCTGTCTGGCATTTCGTCGGGAAAGAAGGTCGCCAGCGAGAGCGTGTGCAGAATGCCGGGGTGAGCGGCGATCATGGAGTCGATCTTGCGGACTCGCTGGAGTTGATCGAGAAAGGCCAATTGTTGTCCGTGGAAGTCGACCACCGCCTCGATGGAGTCACCGCTGGTGATGTCATTCTCCACGCGATGCAGGTCGGCCAGCACCTTGCTGTTTTTTGGCAGGAATTCGCCGGGATCGATGTCGGGCTGGAGTAGCGTCAGCCCGTATCCGGTCACGATCAGCAGCGCGGCGGCCCCGGCGAGCAGGCTGAACCGGTGTCGAGCAACCAAGTCACTCCAGGCACTGAAATTGAAACTGATGCTGCCCACTCGGGCTGTGCGGCAGGGGATCGTTGTCAGCAACGCGGGCGTGATGCCCAACCCGACCAGAAGCGCAACGATCGAACCCGATGCCGCCGCGTATCCGAACTGACTCACCGGCAGGATGCTGCTGACGTTGAGCGACACCAGTCCGAGCAGGGTCGTCAGAGTAGAAAGAAGGCAGGGGTTGCACGACTCGCGCACGGCATACGAGAGCGGATCGGCCTCGCCTCGTTCCTTGGCGGTGGAGTGATAGCTGACGACATGCACCGCGATCGACAGCGTGAAGATCATGACCATGATCGACAGCGAGCCGAGGATGAAGTTCATCTCGCCGCCACAGGCCGCCAGGATCGCCTGATTCAGAATGATGCCCCACAGGGTGACCCCGAGCATGGCCAGCGACAGACCGAGATGCCCGAACGAGTAGTACAGCAGACCCAGACTGATGGCGCACGTGAGCAGAAAGAATCGCTTGTTCGATTTGGAACTGCCGAGCCGGTCGAGTTCCGTGACGAGGATCGGTGCTCCGGTCAGGGCCACCTGTTCCTCATCGAACTGGCAGTAGGCCAGTGCAGCGCGAACGTCAGCGGTGGTCTTGGCCCGGTCCTTGATGCCGATGTCGGAAAGTGCGGCCACGATTCCGACGAGGGTCCCGGATTTCTTCTGCAACAATCCGTCGATGCGGCGATTAGCCTCGTCTTCGGCGACTCCAAACTCCCGCATCCGTTCCACCATGCGGGCCGGAGTCCAACAGTGACGAATGCCCGGCAGGCGGTCGAGTCGACCGGCGAACGACTCGATCAATTCGGGAGTCGATTCCGATTTCGGGAGGCCGACGACGATGATCTCTTCGGCGCCGAAGTCCTGCTTGAACTCCTCGTAGGTGCGGCGGACATCGGTGTCCTGCGGGAGCCACGTTTCGATGTCGTTGTTGGACGGGATGCTCTCCGCCACACGCAACAACAGTGGAAATGACAGAACGACGACACCCAGAATCAGCCGACTGTAGCGGCGATAGAAGTACGAAATCATGGAGCGTCGTCTCGAAGGCTGCTTCAGTGGCGTCACCGACCGTTCAACGGGGTGAGCGACAGCCGGGTTCTCCTGTCTCGAGACGCGGTCTCGTTGGCCTGTCAGCGCTGGTGAGCCCGCCCGCCGGCTGCCACCCACGCGTCATGAAGGCCATCGCGTCGCACCGCTACTCCGGAGATCACCATTCGCCCGTTCATTGCGATCTCGCATCGGGAATGTGGAGTTTCCCGGGCACCGGACGAGGTCGGATGAATGAGCATGTCGCTGCACACCCTACAGAATCTCGACGAAATCCCGATTGGCAATCATTACAAACATGCCGGACGGAGCCCCGCGTTCCATGAACTGACAGCCGTCACGCTCGCGTAGACTTTTCCGTTGCGAAAAAAATCGTTGAGGAGTCGGGGGCATGGCTCTCGGAGATTGAAGGATGTCCGCGGTGTGGCCGATCGGCGGAGAATGCCGGATCGCAGTCGGCGCAGCGCCGTTGGTGCGAGTCTTCGCGCGACGTTTACCGCGGTAGGAACGGAAAGACGAATGGCGTCAGCGTGACCGCGATCGCCATCATCAGCAGGTCGAGCGGGATGCCGATGCGCAGGTAGTCCGCAAACTTGTAGCCGCCGGGGCCGTAAACCATGAGGTTCGTTTGATAGCCAAAGGGCGTGGCGAAACCCATCGAGGCGGCGATCATGATCACGATCATGAATGGCTCATGCCCGACGCCGAGCGAATTCGACACGGCCAGCGCCAGCGGAAACATCAACACTGCGGCGGCGTTGTTGGTGACGAGTTCCGTCAGAATCATCGTCATGAAATAGACCATGCCAAGCTGGACCCAGGCATCTTCTCCAGCCATGCCGATCATTTGTCTGGCCGCTGTGTCGGCGAGGCCGCTTGTTCTGATGGCCTCGCCAATTCCCAGCGAGGCCCCGATCACAATCAGCACTGACCAGTCGATGCTCTGCATGGCTTCGCTCGACGTACAGCAGCGTGTGCCAATCATGAACAGGGCCGCCAGAAGGGCGGCTGGCAGCAGGAAGTCTCGTTCGGGCAGAGTCGGCGTCGCGTCACGGCTCAGGACTGTGGCAAACAGAATCATCCCGACGAGGATGGTGAGGGCAATCCACGCACGATCGTGACGGGGGGGAGTCGAGTTCTCGACGTGACTGACCAGGAAGAAGTCGTTGGAATTCCGCTGTTGTCGCACGAAATCTGTGTGTGCTTCCAGGAGCAAGGTGTCTCCGGGTTGGAGCACGATGTCTCCAATCTTGCCGGTGATTTTCTGGCCGTTACGTGCGACGGCGATTACGGCGGCGTTGTATCGCGTGCGGAATCGTCCGTCTCGAATGTTCAGCCCCACGATGGGGCAACGATTGGAGACCACAGCCTCCATCAGGCAGCGGTCACTGTCGGCCGCGCTGAGCTTGAAAACCTGATCGGTGGCCGGCATCAGACCTCTCATCTTGCGCAGATCGACCACCGACTCGACAATTCCGACGAAGACCAGACGGTCGTTGGCCTGCAGTCGTTCGCGAGGGCTGACCGCGGCGATCACCTCGCCGTTCCGTTCGATCTCGGCGAGGAACAATCCCGGCAGATGTCTCAACCCCGCCTGTTCGACACTGCGATTGACGAGCGGTCCTCCCGGCTGGACCACCATCTCGACGGTGTATTGGCGTGGATCGTCACTCAAGCTGATCGCGGGGCGGCGATCAGGGAGCAGCCAACGGCTAAAAATCAGCAGGTAAATGACACCCCCAATGGCGCAGGGAATGCCAACCCAGGCGATGTCAAACAGGGCGAATGAGGGGAGGCCCGCCTTGGACATCGCCCCTTTCACCACCAAGTTCGTACTCGTGCCGATCATCGAGCAGACGCCGCCGAATGTCGCGGCGAATGCCATCGGCATGAACAGCTTCGAGGGGCTGATCTTCGTCTTCTTGCAGATGTCATCGACGACAGGCATGAACATCGCAACGATGGGCGTGTTGTTCAGAAACGCACTCAGTGTCGTCACCGGGACGAGCAGTCTGAGCTGTGCGGAAAGCACCGTTTTGGGCCGGCCCAGAAAGGGCTCAGTCAGAAGGTTCATGGCCCCGGTTTGCATCAGGCCGGTGACGATGATGAAGAGAACCCCGACGCTGATCAGCGATTCCTTGCCGAAGCCTTCAAACGCCTGCTTCGCCGTCGGCAGGAATTTGGTGTCGAACAGTCCCTGAGCGATGACGAGCACCAGCAGGCAGCCCACCGTCAGTGCGTCGGGAGCGCTCCACTCGCGTGCCAGCGCGTAGACCATGAACGCAACAACAACCAAAACCAACCAGGCTTCCCAGCCCATTCCGTTTCCTGTCTTCAAAGGCAGTCATGCCGAACTGTCGCAACCAAGGGGAACACAGCCGTTCCCGCGAATGGTCCACAGAGTGCCCGTCGTCACCGGTTGTGTCAATCGTGCCTGATCGTCTGCTCGGGAAAGAGGGGCTGCAAACTCAACATGGTGGGGTGAAGAGTACGAGTTCGAGGGTTGTGCGGCATTGGAGGTGAATGTTTATCAATGCACCCGGTCGTGCTGCCGAAGTCTCGGTATCAAACTGGCGTTCATGTTGGCGACCACCTACAATTTACCGCGACTCGGTGCATCGTTGCGAGTCGCAACAACCGAGACACAATGTGTTGGTGCGTTCGCGGGAACGCCAAGTGCCTGATGCCGACGATACTTCAAACGAGCCTTCCATGTTGCTAATCGTAATTCGAGTTCTGTATGCCTTCATTTGCGCCGGTGCGATCGCGGCGCTCATTCGGCCGGAGGAAGGCATTCCGCAAATCATCGCCGATCATAAGTTCCCGGCGTTCTTGATTCTGCTCGCCATGACGCAGTCCATCACGCTCGTCGATTTGTTTTTGCCGCGCAAGCGACTGGATCTGATCTCGGCCGTCTACTTCGGGCTGTTGATCGGTTCACTGTTGGCGTACCTGTTGTCTCTGGGAATGGAGCCGGTCGTGCCGCATGTGCATCTCACGTGGGTCAGGCCGCTGTTGGTCATCATACTGCCGTACATCTGCATTTCGTTTCTGTTGCAGACGAAGGATGATTTTCGCTTCGTGATCCCGTATGTCGAGTTCGCCAAGGAGGTCAAGGGGGGGCGACCGCTGATCGTGGACACCAGTTCGCTGATCGATGGTCGGATTGCTGACATCATGGACACCAATGTCCTCGATACGGAACTGGTCATCCCAAGCTTTGTTTTGGAGGAAATGCAGGCGATCGCCGACAGCAGCGACAAGATGCGGAGGATTCGCGGTCGTCGAGGCCTTGACGTGCTGACCAAGCTCCAGCAAAACCCCAAAGTCGAAGTGCGGATGTACGAGGTGAAGGACAAGGATTTGGCCGAATTGTCGGTGGACCAACGTCTGGTGGCGCTGGCCAAACGGATGGGTGGCCGCGTCGTGACCAACGATTTCAACCTCAACAAGGTCGCCAGCGTCCAGGGTGTGGATGTCATCAACCTGAACGATGTGGCGAACGCTCTCAAGCCGCGGTATCTCCCCGGCGAGCAACTGCGCATTCGCGTGATCCGCGAGGGTGAGTCGTTCGGACAGGGCGTCGGCTATCTGGACGATGGCACGATGGTTGTGTGCGAGCAGGCGGCGGTGCTGATCGGCAAGGACATCGACGTGATCGTCACCAGCATGCTCCAGAACAGTGCCGGCCGAATGATCTTCGGTCGCATGCCCGGCTCACCCGTTGTCGCCGTGCGGTGACCTGCGTGTGAATTCCGTCTTCGGATCTCCCCTGTGCCTGCCACCTGCCATCCGTCGGCATTGCCTCATTCCAGGGCCGTAGGCTTTTCGTCCGAGAGGCGAGCGAGGCGCACGGTCCTCAATGGCTTGACGGCAACCGGTTTCGATCGGTCGTTGAGTCGGATGGCCCTCATTTTTCTCGGCATTCGAACTCCTCATCGTTGCCAACCTCTGATAGATTCACCCGCCGCAGGCGGCGCGAACATTGGTGGCTCCGCGCCAGACTCCTCCCGTGTCGCGATGACAGTCCTGACTCGGAACCAGAAGCAAATACGATGAATTCTTCTGACACGCTGCTCACGCCGCGAGCCGTTCGCGAATCTTCAATGACGACTCGTTCGAGTGGAGGCAACGCCCTCATGGGCTACAGCAATGCGGGAACTGGTGACAGTTCCAACCTGTCCTACGTTGAATCGCTCTACATCGAGTATCAGAAGTCGCCTGAACTGGTCTCCCCCGACTGGCGGGATTACTTCCAACAGTGGACGGCTCAGGTGAATGCCGAGGGCGAAGTTGACGGCAACAGCTTGTTTCGGCCGAAGCAAGTCGGCGATGGCAGTTTGGTTTCCCCGGTGGAACTCGACTACGCGATTCTTCAGGAGCGAGTCGATCGTCTGATCCGCAACTATCGCGGCATGGGTCACTATGCCGCCGACATCGATCCGCTGGGCCAGCCGAGAGCCCGCGTTCCGGAGCTCGAACCTGATGCGTGCGGCTTCAAGCCGCAGGACATGGACCGTCAGTTCTCAACGCTGGGTGCCGGTGGGGCCAACCTCAGGACGCTTCGAGAAATCCTTGAATGGCTGCGCAACACGTACTGCCGTTCCATCGGTGCGCAATTCATGCACATCGATGACCAACCCGTTCGCGAATGGTTGCAGGAGCGGATGGAGGCGACCGAAAATCGGCTGCAACTGACTCCCGATGAACAGCGGCGCATTCTCAAACGACTCAGCGACGCGGTGGTGTTTGAGGAGTTCATTCTCGAAAAGTTCGAGGGGACGAAGAGCTTCTCACTGGAAGGTGCTGAGACTCTCATCCCTCTGCTGGAACTGGCCATTTACAAGGCGGCCGACCAGGGGATTGAAGAGGTCGTGTTCGGGATGGCTCATCGCGGCCGACTCAATGTGCTGGCGAGCATCATGGGAAAGGCTCCGCGTGCGATCTTCCGCGAGTTCGCCGACCTCGACCCCGAACTGCACATCGGTCGCGGCGACGTGAAGTATCACCTCGGCTACAGCAACGACTGGTATTCCGGCGATGGCCGCAAGGTTCATCTCTCTCTCTGCTTCAACCCGAGTCACCTCGAATTCGTGAATCCCGTGGTGATGGGCCGCGTGCGAGCCAAGCAGGATCGCAAACAGGACGTGGATCGCAGCAAGGTCATGTGCCTGCTGATTCACGGCGACGCAGCATTTGCGGGCGAGGGGGTCATTCAAGAGTCGCTCAACCTCAACCAGCTTGAGGCGACGCGCATCGGTGGCACGATTCACGTCATCGTGAACAACCAGATCGGCTTCACCACCAGTCCGTCGCAGGGTCGCTCGACCCCCTACGCCAGCGACGTGGCGAAGATGCTTCAGATTCCGATCTTCCACGTGAATGGTGAAGACCCGGAGGCGGTGGCTCAAGTCGTCCGATTGGCGATGGATTTCCGACAGGAATTCCACCGCGATGTCGTGATCGACATGTACTGCTACCGACAGCGCGGGCACAACGAAGCCGACGAGCCCGAATTTACGCAGCCGCAGATGTACAAGAAGATCAAGTCTCACAAGAAGGTCGGGCAGAGCTACCTCGATCAGCTCATAAAGATGGGGGGCATCGCGCAGGACGAGGCTGATCGCCTTCACTTCTCGCACCGCCAGCAGCTTGAATCAGAACTGGAAGTCGCCAAAGGCTCCGGATACGAGCACCGCTGGGACATGCTGCAGGGGTTGTGGCGCGGCTTCGTCGGCGGACACGAACTGGGCGTGGCCGAAGTGGAGACGGGCGTCGATGCAACGTTGCTGGTTCAGACGATCGAGTCGCTCGTGCGGCTGCCTGAAGGCTTTCATCCGCATAAGAAAATTTTCAATCCTGACTCCAAGCATTCCACAGAACTGCTTCAGAAACGCATGGCCATGGCGACGGGCAAGCAGCCCATCGACTGGGCAATGGGAGAGGCTCTCGCGTTTGCAACGCTCGGACTGGAAGGCCATCCCGTGCGGATGCACGGACAGGACGTGGAACGCGGAACGTTTGGCCATCGACACGCGGTGCTGCACGATGTGCAGACCGGCAAGACACATATGCCGCTCCAGCATCTCTCCGCCAGTCAGGCTCAGATCGAAATCCACAACAGTTGCCTCTGCGAAACGGCCGTGCTGGGCTACGAGTATGGCTACAGCCTGGACACGCCGGACGGACTCGTCTGCTGGGAGGCTCAGTTCGGCGATTTCGTGAACGTCGCGCAGGTCATCATCGACCAGTTCATCGTCAGTGCCGAGGACAAGTGGAACCGACTCAGCGGTTTGGTGCTGTTGTTGCCGCACGGCTTTGAAGGGAACGGACCGGAACATTCCAGTGCCCGGCTCGAACGATTCCTGCAACTGGCCGCCGAAGACAACATCCAAATCGCGAACCCCACGACCCCGGCTCAGTACTTCCACCTGCTGCGCCGGCAGGTTCTACGCAAGTGGCGAAAGCCGCTCGTCGTCATGACCCCCAAATCGTTGCTGCGGTTGGTGAGTTCGATGTCCCCGCTCTCCGATTTTACGAGCGGAACATTCCGCCGCGTCCTGCCCGACGTGGGAGACCGCCCCGCTGCTGGCGTCCGCAAAGTGCTGCTCTGCTCGGGCAAGGTTTACTACGACCTGGCCAAGCGACGCGACGAATTGCATCGTCAGGACATCGCCATCGTGCGGCTCGAACAGTTGTATCCGCTGCCCGAACAGGAACTCCAAACTGTCTTGGCCGCCTACGCTCCCGACACGCCGGTCACCTGGGTTCAGGAAGAACCGGAGAACATGGGCGCGTGGCGATTCCTCAAGGTCATGTGGGGGCACCAACTGCTGGAGTCTCATCCCTTCGATGGAGTCTGCCGCCCGGCATCGGCCAGTCCTGCCACGGGATCGCACAAAAGTCACGACTTTGAACAGGACGAGATTCTGACGCGGACCATCGGTGCCCCGAACAAGCCACGCGCGGCCCACTGAAAGCAGCCGCGTTCCCGTTCCAAGACTTTTCCGCCGCTCAAGCGGCTTCAAAACAAACTCCCCCCGAATCAGGAAGTGACATGACTGTCGAAGTGAAGGTGCCGAGTTTCGGTGAGTCCGTCTCCAGCGTGGTGTTGGTCGAGTGGCTCAAGAAGGTGGGAGATGCGGTCGCGTCGGGTGAAGAACTGGTCGAAGTGGAAAGTGACAAGGCCACCAAAAAATGTGTCTCCCCCTCCGCGGGTGTCATCATGCAGTTGCTCAAGGGGGAAGGGGACTCGGCCGATGTCGGTGAAGTGATCGCGATCATCGACGAGAAGGCTGTCGCGGCAAGTCCCTCGACGGTGCCTCCCGCCGCGCCCGCCGCTGCTGCCCCGGCGAAGCCTGCTGCGGCCGTGGGACACGTCATGCCCGCCGCAGCTCGAGCATTGGCCGAAAATGGAGTGGCCGCTTCACAAGTCGAAGCGACCGGCCCCGGAGGACGGTTACTCAAGGAAGACGTGCAGCGTCACGTTGCCGCCGCCGCAGCACCTGTCTCGGTCGTACCGGTCGCCGCGCCGACCGTCGTCTCCAAGCCCGTTGAGACCAAGCCGTCCCCCGTTGAGCCGCCGCGCACGGTCATTACGAAGTCCTCCGGAGAGCGATCTGAAAAGCGGCAGGCGATGAGTCCCATCCGCAAACGGATTGCCTCGCGGCTGGTTGAGGCTCAGCGCACGGGTGCGTTGCTGACGACGTTTAACGAGGTCGACATGTCGGCGATCATGTCCCTCCGCAAGCAGCATCAGGACGCCTTCACCGAACGGTACGGGATCAAGCTGGGGTTCATGTCGTTCTTCGTGAAGGCCACCGTCGATGCCCTCGTTGCGTTCCCCGCGATCAACGCGGAGATTCAGGGGGCCGAAATCGTCTATCACAATTACTGCGACATCGGCATCGCCATCGGGGGCGGCAAGGGCCTCGTCGTGCCGGTCCTGCGCAGCGCCGAACGGATGGGTTTCGCAGAAGTCGAACTGGCCATTGCCGAGTACGCGAAGAAGTCGCAAAACGGAACGCTCAGTCCGCAGGAGTTGACCGGCGGGACGTTCACGATCACGAACGGCGGGGTCTACGGTTCGCTTCTTTCCACGCCGATCGTCAATCCGCCGCAGAGCGGTGTCCTCGGGATGCACGCCATTCAGGATCGCCCCGTCGCGCGAGACGGACAGGTGGTGATCCGTCCGATGATGTACATTGCCCTCACTTACGATCACCGCATCGTGGACGGACGAGAAGCGGTCACGTTCCTCAAGCGAATCAAAGACTGCATCGAGAACCCGGTTCGGCTGCTGCTCGATGTGTGACGGTGCCCTTCGCCACTGATTGACTTTCCTCGAAGCCCGGCCGCTCAACACGCCGGGCTTTTTCGGATGAACACTGACAATGCAAAAGCTGATCACCGTCTACCTCGACAACAGCAGCTACGACAACGGGACGCTGCTCGGTCGCAGTGGCGCTGACAAACACGGCATCATTGAAGAGTGCCTTCCGGAGTATCTCAACGACGGTTGGAAGGTCGTCCAGTTGACGAGCTTCGGCGGAACAAACAAGTTTGGCCACACTTCGGGTTGGGTCACGGTCCTGATCGAGAAGAACTGACGCGAACGCTACGGAAGAAGCTGCAAGATGTCTCAACACGATTTGATCGTCATTGGTGCGGGACCGGGAGGGTACGTCGCGGCCATTCGCGCGGCGCAGCTTGGAATGAACGTCGCCTGCGTCGAAAAGGAGGGGGCTCTCGGCGGAACGTGCCTGCGTGTCGGATGCATTCCCAGCAAGGCCCTGCTCGAATCGAGCGAACTTTACCGGCTGGCCAGCGAGCACCTCGGCGAGTATGGCGTGAAGGTCGATGGCGTGCAGCTCGATCTGCCCGGCATGATGAAACGCAAAGATTCGATCGTTTCGTCGCTCTGCAAGGGGATCGAGGGCCTCTTCCGCAAGAACAAGATCACGCGGTACACCGGCCACGGTCGCATTGCTGCACCCGGCCGAGTTGTCGTGGATGGTGCGCAGCCGCAGGAACTCACGGCCAAAAACATCCTGATCGCCACCGGCAGCCGCTCCGCGCCGCTCAAGGGGGTCGAGGTTGATGACGATTTGATCGGCACCAGCACCGAAGCCCTCAAATATCCGAATGTGCCCGGCCACCTCGTCGTGATCGGCGCGGGAGTCATTGGACTGGAACTCGGCTGTGTCTGGGCGCGGCTTGGCTCGAAGGTGACGGTCCTCGAATACCTGCCGCGGATCCTGCCGGGCATGGACACCGAGATCGCGACCGAGGCTCAAAAGATCTTCACGAAACAGGGGCTTGAGTTTCGGCTCGGCATGCGCGTGACGGGTGCCCGCGTCAAAGACGGTCGCTGTGTCGTGGAGTGTGATGGCCAGCCACCGATGGACTGTGATCGAGTCCTCCTGGCGGTCGGCCGCATTCCAAACACCGACGATCTCGGTTTGGAAAAGCTCAACGTCGCTCGCAACCAGCGTGGCTTCATCGTCGTCGATCGAAACTTTCAGACATCGATCCCCGGCATCTACGCCATCGGCGATGCGATCCCCGGCCCGATGCTCGCCCACAAGGCCGAGGAGGAGGGAGTCGCATGCGCCGAGGGCCTCGCCGGAAAGCACGGTCACGTCAACTACGATGCGATTCCCGGCGTCGTCTACACCGATCCCGAGATCGCCAGCGTTGGCAAGACGGAGGAGCAGCTCAAGGATTCAGGCATTCCCTATCGCAAAGGGGTCTTCCCGTTCATCGCCAATGGGCGAGCGAAGGCTCTCGGCCAGACGGGCGGTCGCGTGAAGATACTGGCGCACGCCGAGACCGATCGCGTGCTCGGGGTTCACATCATCGGTCCGCGAGCCGGCGATCTGATCGCAGAAGCAGCGGTCGCCATCGAGTTTGGAGCCAGCAGTGAGGACATCGCCCGCACGTCGCACGCCCACCCCACGCTGGCCGAAGTCATCAAGGAAGCGGCCTTCGCCGTGGATGGCCGCGCGATCCACATGTGATCGCTGCCGCTTCGAGCGAAAACTGCCATGCCCCACCTCGATTCCGATGCATTGCGACCAACCGGCGTTATCCTCGACGACTCGCTCTGGCCGGCCTCAATTCGCTGGTTCGATCTGACGCTGCCGGGTATCTCCCAGAATCTGGCCCTCGACGAAGTCTTGCTGGCCAATGTGGATGAGGACGCCTCGCAGGCAGTGCTCCGGTTTTGGGAGGCTCCCAGTTCCTGCGTCGTGCTCGGACGTTCCAACCGGGCGGAGACAGAGGTGAACATGGAGGCCTGTCGCGCCGATGGTATTCCCGTCATCAGGCGATCCAGCGGCGGAGGTGCAGTCGTGCTTGGGCCGGGATGCCTCGCCTTCTCACTCGCGCTGCCACTCACCGACGCGCAGCGTGCGTTGGGAGTCGCCGCTTTGACCCGGGAATTGATGAACCGCATGGCCCTGGCATTGAGGCCCATTACTCCCGAGGTGATCGCCTGTGGGACAAGCGATCTCGCGGCGACAAGCCGAAAATTTTCGGGGAATGCGCAGCGCTGGCTCTCGAAAGCGTTCCTGCATCACGGGACGATCCTGTACCAGTTCGACCTGCCTCGGATTGGGAGATATCTTCGCCAGCCATCACGGCAGCCGGACTATCGGAGCGGACGCGGGCACGATGAGTTTGTGATGAATGTTGCCGCCTCGCGCGGCTCGCTGATCGAGTTGCTGGCCGATGCGTGGCATGCGACACCCGCTGAGTGCGATCCGCTGGCTGTCGATCGCGCCCAGCAGCTTTCCGATTCAAAGTACAGTAGCGCCGACTGGTCGATCTTGTTATGAAGTGTCTCGCGGGTGTGTTCGATTGGCGCTGACGGGCCTCGCCTCAAACTGCAGTTTCCTCAACGTGAGTTTCCCATGGATGCCAAGTACGCCCTCGCTGATACCTCGCACATTCTGTCCCCTGCTCTGCTGGTCTACCGCGAGATCGTGGACCGTAACCTGCGGAAGATGATTGCGATTGCGAAGGACGTGCGGCGGCTGCGGCCTCACTGCAAGACGCACAAGATGCCTGCCGTCACCAGGATCGAATTGGCGATGGGGATCACGAAGCACAAGTGCGCGACGTTCGCCGAAGCCGAGATGCTGGCCGACTGCGGGGTCAAGGACATTTTTCTGGCATACAACCTCGTCGGGCCGAACATCGGGCGAGCCGTCAAGTTTTTGCAGAAGTATCCCGACGTGAAGTTCGCCATCACGGCGGATGACTCGCGGATGATCGCGGCTCTGAGCGATGCGATGCAGTCGGCGGGAACGACGATTCAAGTTCTGCTCGATCTCGATTCGGGACTGCACCGGACGGGAGTCGCCGCCGGACCGCAGGCGGCCGAGTTGTACCAGCAGATCATCGACTCACCCGGCTTGGAACCGGGCGGCTTTCATCTCTACGACGGCCACAACCATCAAACGAACCTGGCCAAGCGAACCACTGCCGTGCGTGAGACGTGGGAACCGGCCGCTCGCCTGCGCGATGAGTTCGTCTCGCGCGGCTGGCCGGTGCCGAGCATCGTCTGTGGCGGAACGGGATCGTTTCCGGTTTACGCGGCGATGACCGATCCCGCGATCGAGCTCGCACCCGGCACGTGCGTCTTCCACGACACGGGCTACGGAGAAAGCTTTCCCGACATGAGTTTTGAGCCGGCGGTTGTGATGCTGACACGAGTGATCAGCCGCCCTGCTCCCGATCGACTGACGTGCGACCTCGGCAACAAGTCGGTCGCGTCCGATCCGCCGAGAGGCCAGCGGGTCACCTTCCCCGACCTGCCGGATGCCGAGCAGGTGCTGCACAACGAAGAACACCTCGTCCTGCAAACGCCGCTGGCCGAACGATACCAACCGGGCGACGAACTGCTCGCCATCCCGAAGCACGTCTGCCCGACCTCGGCCCTGCACAAACAGGCGTATGTGATTGAAGGCGGCCGTTTGGTCGATATGTGGGACGTGACGGCCCGCGACCGCTGTCTCACGATTTGATCCCGTAGGATGGGCACTCTTGCCCGTCCTGTCTTTGGATTAAAAACGGACGGGCAAGAGTGTCCATCCTACGGTTCGACTTCCCCTCTGAATTCAGCCTCGCACCATGACACCACCGCAACGTCCTTCCACCGGTATTCCTGCTCTCGATGAACTTCTCGGCGGCGGGTTGGTGCCGGGGACTCTGACCGTCGTCATGGGGGCGACCGGGATCGGCAAGACGCAACTCGGGTTGCAATTTGCTCGAGCGGGGCAGCACCAGGAGGGCGAGCGAGGCATCCTGTTCGACATGGCGTCGCGCGGCGACGCTCAGAACCACACCGACTATGCCCGGCGGATGTTCGATTGGATTCTCAGGCAGCGACAGATCGACGAGCCGTATGCGCCCGAGGACATCTGGAACCGCGAGCGGATGCGGTCGGACTACTTTCACATCTTCGAGCGATCCGGGCGACGGGTCTCGATTCGCGATCTCGAACCCGAGCAGTGGGCGGAGTGGCGGATCGAGCTGAACCGGAAGCTCGACCAGGCGATCGCCTTCTTTTACGGCAACTTCGTTCACGGCGTGCGGCGCTGCGTGATCGATGGCGTCGAACCGACCGACCGGGCGAGCGACTCGTTCCAGTTCCACGTGTTCGATTACATCTATCACCAGATTCTGCACAAGGATGCCGACTGGGTCGCACGCGATCTGTTTCGCATCCACTTCCGGGCGAACGAGCCTGCGGTGATGAACCACCTCTATGACCATCGGCAACTGGCGACGATGCTGCTCTACACGTCTCACGAAGTGTTGCTGGACGAGTTGATCTGCCGGCCGATTGAGAGTGGCGATGAGCTGTCGAACGCCAACACGATCATCCTGATGGGCAAGGTGCGCGACGGACTCAAGATGAGACGCGCGTTGCACGTGGCCAAGCATCGCGGCAGCGCCTGCAGCGATGGCATCATCCCGTTCGAGATCACGGAGCACGGCCTGACGCTGCTCGATGACTGAAGCCACAAACGAAGCCCCCCGGCTGCTCGGAGCAACCGGGGGGCTGGTGGATCAGACTCGCAACGGGAGACGGCCCGCTACGGCGTGGTCTTCAGCGTCGGCCTCGGTGGCACGACGCTGTCCTCAGCCGATGGTTCCGGCGGATTGGGGATCGGAGCGGCCGGCAGTCCCCGCGGTGCCGACTCGGGCAGATCCTGAGTTTGGAACAACCCCAGTCCCGCGTCGGACGGCTTGAATTTGTAGCGGGACGACGTGAGCGTGTACTGAGACACGCGACCCGGTGACGACTCAAACTCGATCGTCCACGGGCGGTCGTTCGCAAACTTCTGCTTTGTGCCGGGAGCCATCGTGTACGGATGGCCGTTCAGTGTGTAGCGCACGTCACCCGGGGTGGATGCCGGGCTGAACAGCAGAATCTCGCCTCCATCCGCCAGCGGCGACGGGCTTGTGGGAACGTAGGACTCGCGCACAACGACTGGCTGCTGGATGTACTGAGGCTGAACGTAAACGGGTTGAGGCTGATAAACCGGATACGGACGAACAACGACGGGCGGCGGCCCGTATCCATACCCGGGTCCAAATCCCGATCCGTAACCCAGCCCGGGGCCGTAACCGTAGCGGCCATATCCGGGACCATAGATCGGGCCATTCCCAATCCCGACGCGAACGCCGCCGTTGCCGAATGAAATGCCGTAGCGGACGTTCTGGGCAGAGGCCTCCTCGGGCGAAAGTCCCATGGCGAACGAAGCCAATCCCAACAGAGCCAACGAACTGAACTGACGCATGATCCTACCCCCCTTGCTGGAGAATGAAGCCACAGTTCGTGAAACGCCTGCGGCACTGTGAGAACTGTAGGTTGACGAACGGCATCAAGGCAAGAGGGCGTGCAAAGTCTGTCACGAATGAAACGCGCGTCCGAGAAAATCTCTGTTCACTGCGGACGCGGTCCGTGTCGGGAACGAGGACGCTCATCGAGCCATCGGTCGAGACTCTCGGGATTGTCGAGTTCGCGTTGCAACTCGTCGATTCCCCGCTGCCACGGGTCGGCCGAGTTGGTGGCGCTGGTCTCCTCCTCCGAGGCAATCGTCTCGACGTCGATCGGGCCGAATTCACGGAGCCAGTAGGCGACATCGGGATCGCTCGTTTGAGACGGCTTGGCCGCATCGTCTCTGCTCTCACCCGAGCGACTGGTTGTCTGAATCGCCTCGCCTCGCCGAGAAAGTCGCGTGAGAAAGGCTTCGCTGTCGAGGCTCGCGGCGCGGCGCCCTCGAGCCGCGCGCTGGAGGCGATGATCGCTGGAGACGACGATCAAATTGCGGGCCGCCGAGTGCCGGGCGACCAATTGCTCGATCAACTCATCCGCCTCGTGGCCTGGCTCGGCGAACAGGACCGCGATCCCTTCGTGTTGGTACTCGCGATCGAGTCCCACGGGAGCATCGATCGCGTCGAAGACGACAGTGCAGCGCTGCCGCTCCTCGATCGAAAGGCTCCCTGTAAGTCGGACCAGCAATTGGTGTCGCTGCCGCTGGAGATCGCCCTGTGCGTAGTTGGCCCGAGCCAGCCCCGCCGCATGCAGCAGGTTGTAGCCATCGATGATGAGGAACGGTATGGCGGCCATGCTCACGCTCCAACGCAACGGCCCTGACGTGAGGCTAACCTTCCAATCGGAACAGACGTCTCAGGGCATCGATCAAACCGTGCGGAGTTCCTTCGCGAGACTCGTGCTTCAGGGTTTCCAGTGGCGGGTGGAGCAACTTGTTCACGATGCGTTCGACCGTTCGTTCGATGGCCTCGCGGTCCTGGGCGGTCAGGTGCGGCTGCTTGGCAAACAACCTGTCGAGTTCCTCTTTGCTGATGCCGTGCCAGTCCTGCATGAGTTGCGACACGACGTCGCCGTGAGCCCGGCGATGGAATTCGGCCATGAACTTCGTCAATTCGTCGGCGATGATTTTTCGAGCGGCTTCGATTTCACGGACCCGCGCGTGGTGATTGTCTTCGCACGTGCGACTCAGGCTGTCGATGTCGTAGAGGAACACGTCGTCGAGTTTGCCGACTGCCGGCTCGAAATCGCGAGGCGCACCGAGATCGAGGACGAATGCCGTGCGACCGACCGCCGCCGCGCGAGCCCTCTTGAATCGAGCCGCATCGACGATCGGCCGCTCCGCACCGGTCGTACTCACGATCACATCGGCCCGGCCGAGCCAGAGGTCGAGGTCCGACCACGGCTCTGCGCGGCCGCTCCATTCCCGGGCAAGTCGCTCGGCTCGCTCGGGACTGCGGTTGATGACGACGATCTCGCGCACCCCCTCGTCCTTGAGATACCTCAGCGTTTCCTCGGCCATTTCCCCGGCACCGATGATCAGGACCAGCTTGTCGGCAAAGTTGTCGAAGATGCTTTTCGCGAAGTCGCCAACCGCCACGCTGGCGATCGAGACTCGTCCCTCAGACAGCCTCGTCTCTGATCGGACTCGCGCCGAGACCCGGATCGCGCTTTGAAACAGCGAGTGGACGAGAGGCCCGCACGCACCGTTCTCCTCCGCCGTGCGATACGCCTCCTTCACCTGACTGACGATCTGCGGTTCGCCCAGAACCATGCTGTCGAGCGACGAGATCACCTCAAACAAATGCCAGACGGCTTCGGACCCCGAGTCGGCTCGCAGTTCGCCCACGAACTCGTCGAGCGGCACATCGTGGAATTCGGACAGAAACTGGGCGAGTTGATGGCGCGTCTGCTCGGCGTCGTCGCTTTGATGCGCGAGATACAACTCGACGCGGTTGCAGGTTGAGAGCACGACGGCCTCTGACTCGGGAAATCGTCGCCGCAGCTCGGCGTAGGCCTCCGCCAGTTGTTCGCGCGACGCAAACGCCAGCCGCTCACGAATCGCGAGCGGCGTCGTCTGGTGCGTGCAGTGCAGGGCGAGCAGATTCACGTGGGAGTCTCGTGGCGGCAGTGGTGGGGAGTCGGCTCGCGACACGTCAGCGAACGGTGGGTGTGACGGGTTCATTGGCGGGAACTCGGCGTGTGACATCGGTTCCGTGCAACGACGGCATCTGGATCACTTCGGTCAGGACTTGCAGGCCAACCATCATGAACAGCAGGAAGCCGCACGACCACGCGGTCAGCGATGCGACCTGTCGCCCCGGAGTCCGCTGTCCCGACAGCAGCCACGCAAACAGGCCGCACATCAGGAGCCACATCACACTGCCGCCGAGCACCACGGGATCGGTCCACGTCGGCGCGGCGTCCTGCTTCGCAAATACAGACAGCCCGATTCCCGTGGCGACTCCAAACGTGAGCAACGGGACCGACGCGAGGATCGACCAGCGGTTGAATCGTTCCAACCGTTCGAGGCTCGGCAGCGTCAGGCCGCTCGTCAGCACCTGACGATGTTTCAGCCGGCGATGCTGCCACAGGTAGAGCAGACTGAGGACGAACCCCAACAAAATGGCGGCTGTTCCCAGCATGAGCATCGACGCATGCAGCATCTTCCACCCGCGATGAAAGTCCAGTTCGTGGCTGGGCGATGCCGTCACGAAGCGCGACGCACCCACCAGCAGCAAGACGACGGGCCAGACGACCAATCCCGAAGCAATGGTCGCGTCCAGCAGCGAGACAAACAGATGCGTGAGCACCGCCAGCCATGCCAACACCAGCAACCAGTCGCGCGCCGAACTGAGCAGGGGCGGTAGCTGAGTCTGGCTCGACCGCAGCAACAGATAGAGGGTCTGAGCCAGCAACCCGGCCGCTCCAAACAGGATCGCGACCCAACGGCTCCATGCCAACTTGGCGCGCAGCCGAGCGACATCAAGGCCGAACGCCACGAAATAGCTCGCAAAAAAACAAAAGAGATTGACGTTGGGCATGACCAAAACCTCCACGACCGCCGCTCCCTCGCGCGTCCGTTTGATGGACGGCAGTTTACCGGAGAGGTTGGTCGCTGCGTAGGGCCGACATGACCGCGGGAAACACCAGATCTCAAGCACGAAATCCGAAACGAATCCCAAACCCCAAGGCCAGAAATCTCAAACACTGTCGCAGCGGATCAACCTCTCTCAGTGAGCCGTTTGAAGTTTTGGATTTCTCCGTTTGAGATTCGTTTCGGATTTCGTGCTTGGTGTTTGGAGTTTCCTCACTCACCGCGCATCCGACTCCAGCCCGTAGTCGCTGATCTTCTTGTGCAGCGTGTTGCGGTTGATGCCGAGCCGGGCGGCGGCCTTGGTTTGAGTTCCCTGACAGGTCTTGAGAACTTGCAGGATCAGTTCGCGCTCGACCAACGAGACGACTCGCTCGTGAACGTCCTGCGCCTCTTCACCGGCATCGAGCAACCCGAGTGTGACGAGTTCGCTGCACAGCGTCGTGATGCCTCCCGATCGGGAGCGGCTCAGCCGGATCGGGGCCAGGCCGCGAACGTGTGGGGGGAAGAGATCGAGCGTCAGCGTGTCGCTCGTGCAAAGGACGGTTGCTCGCTCGATGTAGTTCTGGAGCTCGCGGACGTTGCCGGGCCAGGCGTAGGTTTGCATCATCGAGATCACATCGGAGGCAATCTTCGGCGCGGGACGATTGTTGGAAGCGGCGTATTTTCGCGCGAAGAACGTGACCAGCGCGGGGATGTCTTCCGGTCGATTGTGCAGCGGCGGCAGATAAATCGGCACGACGTTGAGTCGGTAGTACAGATCCTCGCGAAAGGTGCCGGCATCGATCTCGTCGAGCAGGTCGCGGTTGGTCGCGGCCACGATGCGGCAGTCGACTCGAATCGTCTTCGTGTCGCCGACCCGCTCGAACTCCTGCTCTTGCAGCACTCGCAGCAGTTTGACCTGCAGCGTGTAGCTCATCGAGTTGATCTCGTCGAGAAAAATCGTGCCGCCATGCGCAGCCTCGAACCGGCCGGTGCGGTTCTCATGCGCGCTGGTGAAGGCTCCCTTCACGTGGCCGAAGAGTTCGCTTTCGAGCAGGCTCTCGCTGAGTGCTCCGCAATTGACGCGAATGAAGGGCCCCGAGGCTCGCGGACTGAGTTCGTGCAGGGCGCGCGCCACCAGTTCCTTGCCCGTCCCGGTTTCACCCAGCAGCAGAACGGTGGCCGTTGTGCCCGCGACCTGCCTCGTCAGGCGATAGACCCCGTTCATGGCGGGGCCGTCACCGATCATCCCATCCAAAATCGGAGCGGCCGATCGTTCGGCGGCCGCTGAGTTCAGTCCGTTCATGTTGACGTCTTCTCCCGTTCACCTCTGCCGGCCTTGCGCAGGGGCCTGCTGAGAATACGGGCATTATAGGCGTCTGAACGGCCGTTGGTAAAGTTGTGGCGGCACTTTGAGATGAATTTCTGGTTGATCTGGTGCGTGACACGGCTTTTCGTGCCCGTTTCGTTGGCGTTGTGTATGTTCGGCGAGCAATTGCTGGCTGGTCCAGCGCGAAGTGTCGGATGACGATCAACCGATCAGAACTACCGGGCGGATGCAGACATCCGGCGAAGTCGAGAATCCTCGACACGCCAGGCTGATCGGTGAGCTACGGTGTTCGACCCACCGGAGTGGAGAATTGCTGGAGTCGTTCGCCCACCAGCGTCGCGTTGGGACGCAGCGTACCGATCACTCCCGCCAGTGCTGATTTGATGGCGGGAGATTTCGCTTCCACCCAACTGGTGTGGACTGCAGCCACCTCGTCCTTGGTGAGCAGCAAGCCGTACCGCTGGATGTGGTAACCCAATTGAGCCGCCGCCGTTTCGCGAAGGCCCGCGTCAAGTTGTGAATTGAGTGCGACAGCGGATAGACGTTTCTGAGCCGACCCACTCGCGAGGCCACCCAGCGCGATGATGGCGTTGGGTCCGGAGTCGAGTGACTCGGCAACCAACGACAGTTCCTTTTCGGCGGGAGTGATATCGAAGACCTTTGTTCCGCGTGCCGAGGCGAGCGTCGCCAGCCAAAACGACGCTGCGATCTGCTGTTGATTCCGTTCCTGAGCCGACATCGCCGAAGACTTCAGTCCCTGGACGAACGGCTTGAACTGGTGGATGAAATCATCGGACGACGCCGATTCGGAGATGTACGTCGCGGGGCCGCTGCGAGCCACCAATCGAGCCACTTGATCTCGCGTCGCGTCCGGACCATAGACGACGATCGGAATCGCAGCCGTTCTCGAATCGGCGCGGATGTTGGCGAGTGTCTGCGTCAGATCCCAGCGCAGGCAGTTCACATGCACCAGGATGACGTCAATCCCCGCGGTACTGGCTGCCTTCTCGAAGCCTTCGCGACCCGTGACCGCGACCATTCCTTCGTAGCCGACATCGACGAGGAATGCGGCCGTCGTGCCGGCGCGTCCCCGGTCGGCATCGATGACCAGTGCCCGCGACTGGCCTGGATCCGTCAGGGCGCGAGCCAGCACGGCAACAACTCGATTGGCTCCCGGGAAGCTGTTCTTCGGCTCCATTCGCAAGACGGCGTTGGCCGCGGCGAATTGAGTGCGCGTGTCGGGTGAGTTCAGCGCGGCGAGCACCGGTGACTTCAAGCCCTTCAATCCGAGCAGTTGCTCGCGCGTTCCAATCTGACCGAGCACATCGAGAGCGGCAACAGCAGTCGTTGACTGGCCGGCTTCCAGTGCATCGGCCAGCACTTGCGAAACCGTTTCTTCTCCCGCCGTCACAGCGAGGTACATCGCCGTACCAGGATCGATTGTCCGTGGCTTGTCCCAGCCGTTTTGAAGGACTTCGAGGCCAAGCAGCGAAGCGAGGTATTGCCGCTGCGATTCCGGCTGTTCGGGCGACAGGGCCAACGATTGACGAGCGAACCTCGATGAAATCAACATCGCCGCAATCGGAGGCGTATACGACTTGGCAGCCACCGTGCCCAGTTGCTCGTCCCAGCCCCAGATCACAACGGAGCCGTTCTCTTCGCGTGACAACAGGTCCGGCTTCTGAAACAGTTGCTTTGCAAGGTGCCTCAGTTCGTTCGAGGCCGTGACGGAGGACAGGCGATCGGTTCGCTCACGCGATCCCGTGATGAGCTTGGCCAGCGTCCGCTGAGCTGCCATCCGGACACCCTTTGGCTGGTCCTCAGAAAATGCGGGGAACCACAAATAGGGAATCGCCTCGTTGGCCTCAAGCCAGCCGAGCACGTCGATGATCGCAGACCGAACTCGTTCTTGCGGAGCGTCGAGTCCACCGAGCAGCGGCGGAACAACTTGACGTCCCATGCGCGTGAGCGCGACCACCAGAGCATCCTGATTGTTGGCCATCTCCGGCTGACTCATCTGCTTCAGGATTTGCGGAACGGCTCGCGGTCCGGCGTTGCGGAGTTCGCGCATCGCCAACTCGCGCTGAGTCGGATTGCCGGAAAGGCGGGAAATCAAACCGTCCACGAATGCCGGGTCTTCAGACTGTTTGCGGGCAACCTCAGTCAATCGATCGAGCAACTGCGAAGAAAGCGGTTGCAATTCCTTGATACGTGCCAGTTTCAAGAACTCGCCCGTGCCATGCTTGTCGCGAATCTTCAACAGCAGTTCGTCGTCGGATGATCCCGCGTCGAACTGTTCGAGGTACTTGCGGGCCAGATCCATCCGAGCCAGGTCGACCATCAGCAGCGTGCTGGCGAAGAACTCTTCGGGAGTCTTCGGTTCGACGAGCAGCGGCGACGGATCGGGAATTAGAGCCAGTTTTCCGGCTTTGTCGGCGGGAGCGGGTTGCGCCCAAATCATCGACGAACTCGCCAGGCACAACGCCCCGCAAGCGACACTTACCACCAGTACTCGACGAAGCCGGGGCATTCGCTGACTCCGCAGTTGCCGCGCTCTTCCGACGGCTCCCCTGAGCAACCGGCGATCGCGGGCAGCTTCAATCTCGTTCGGACACCAAAACCAGCCCAAATGCTACGAATGTACGACGGGGAGAAACAACGACATTCCGCCACGCCGCGCAAGAATCATCGCACTCGTCCGAAGTCGAATCGACCAGTGACCGGGAGGCAATCCACAAAGTCCGTGTGCCCGGCTCGCGCAAAATGCGAGTGAGGCACGACATTCGGATACCGCCGGTCATACGGGTCGCACGGGTCATGACGCCGAGCCGATCCTTGCGGGTTGTGACGGCTGGCGGGGCGAACATGCACAAATCGTCGGCAATCTCCGCCGCTGGCACCTGCTGCAATCTCCGTCAACCATCGAGTTCGTGCGCGACGAGATCGGCATGGGACTCGCGCCGACGAATGACTTTCACCGTCGATCCGTCCACGAGCACCTCCGCAGCACGCGGCCGTGAATTGTAGTTGCTGCTCATTGCCGAGCCGTAAGCGCCTGCGCTGAAGATCGCCATCAAGTCGCCTCGCTGCATCGGCGGCAGGTAGCGGTCCTTGGCAAAGTAATCGCTGGACTCACAGATGGGGCCGACCACGTCCGTTTTCTCGCAGCCGGCAATCTCCCCCTCAACGTTGCCAGGCATCATCAGCGCAGGCTTCACCGGCCACATGCGATGAAATGAGTCGTACATCGCCGGACGAATCAGATCGTTCATCGCACCGTCTTGAATGACGAACAGCTTTCCACCTTCTCGCTTCGTGTAGACGACACGACTCACCAGGACACACGAGTTTCCGACGACGAACCGGCCCGGTTCAAGTGCCAGTCGACACTTGGCTGCTTTGACTGCGGGTACGATCACCTTGGCATAGGCCTCTGCAGGCAGGCCCTCGTTCCCGCGATAGCTGATGCCAAAGCCGCCGCCGAGATTGAGCCAGTTGATCTCGTGTCCATCGCGGCGCAGCCCCTCAACCACGTCAATCGCCTTCTGACCGGCGGCCTCATACGGATCGGTCGTTAGGATTGGCGAGCCGAGGTGCATGTGGATTCCCTTCAGCGCCAGCCGCTTGTCGCGCAGCACCTTGGCCGCCAGTTCGCGGAACCGTTCGATGTCCATGCCGAACTTGTTCCCCTTCTTACCCGTCGTCGTTTTGGCATGAGTCTTCGCGTCGATGTCGGGGTTGAGACGGAGCGCGACGGGACCGACCACGCCCATCGAACCGGCAACCGCCGCGATGGCATCCAGTTCCTGTTCGCTCTCGACATCGAACATCAGGATCTTGTTCTCGAGTGCGAAACGAATCTCCTCGTCGGTCTTGCCGACTCCCGCGAAGACGACCTTCGACGTGTCGGCCCCGGCCGCTTTGACGCGATACAGTTCGCCCCCCGACACCACGTCGAAGCTGCTCCCCGCGTCTCGCATCACCTTGAGGATGCCGAGCGTCGAGTTCGCCTTCACCGAGTAGCAGATGACCGGATCAACTTCGGCGAACGCGGTCTGAATCTGCTTCAGTTGGCCGAGCAGGAACGCCTTCGAGTAGACCCACAGCGGAGTGCCGTACTGCTCGACCAGCTTTGCCACGGAAACGTCTTCGCAATAGAGTTCGCCGTCACGGTATTGAAACTGACTCATGTTGGTCCTTGTCGAGAAACTCAGATCAATTGGGGCGAGCAAACCAGATACCGTCAAGCTCAGGGTTGTGTTCGCAGATGGAAGAACCCGAAGCCCTAACGCTCCCGGTTCGACGAGATTGCTTGTGTTCAGCCGTGGTGCTTCGCCAGCAGTTCGGCGATCTGGATGGCGTTGGTTGCGGCCCCTTTGCGGAGGTTATCGCTGACGCACCAGAACGTCAGGCCGTTCGGGTTGGTCAGGTCTTTGCGGATACGGCCGATGAAGACGAGGTCACTGCCGGTGCAGTCGCAGGGCATCGGGTAGCCGCCCTGTTTCTCTTCATCGACGACCTTGATGCCGGGGAAGGCCGAGAACAGCCGCTTCGCTTCTTCGACCGAGATCGGTCGTTCCGTTTCGACGAGAATCGTCTCGCTGTGACAATTGTCCACCGGGATGCGGACGCACGTCGGGCAGATCATGATCGACGGATCGCCGAGAATTTTGCGAGTCTCGTAGACCATCTTCATCTCTTCGCTGGTGTAGCCCTGTTCCTTGAAGCCGCCAATTTGCGGGATGGCATTGAACGCGATCGGCGACTGGAACGCCTGCTGCTCGTACTTCGAGCCATCGAGATGGGCCCTCGTCGAATTGATGAGGTCTTCCGTTCCGACCAGCCCCGCACCGCTGACCGCCTGATACGTGCTGACGATGACGCGCCGGACTCGCGCGGCGTCGTGCAGGGGTTTCAGAGCCAATGCCATTTGCGTCGTCGAACAGTTGGGGCTGGCGATGATTCCCTTTGCGTTGAGCGCGTCCTGCGGGTTGATTTCGGGAATGACCAGCGCCACGTCGGGGTGCATGCGGAAGTAGCCCGACTCGTCGATGACCTTGCACCCGGCGGCGACGGCGGCGGGAAGGTACTCGGCGGCCACCTCATCCGGCGTGCTGGCGATGACGAGATCGACCCCCTTGAACGCGGTCGGCTCCAGCAATTCGATGGTGTAGTCCTGCCCCTTGAACTTCAGTTTGGAACCGGCACTGCGGGCCGACGCGAGGAACCTGTACGTCTTCGCCAGCATCGGTCGCTCTTCGAGCAGTTGCACCATGATGCGACCCACCGCTCCGGTCGCCCCCACCATCGCCATCGTTCCAAACACGTTTCGTCTTCCTTCTGAAAACTCGAACCGAATCGGCAGAACATCTGTCGGCCAAACAAGAGACCTCACGCGGCGAGATGATAGCGGCTGGCTTCGATGAGTCGCAATCATCGGTCCTCGATCGGATCCCATGACGGGGTCGGTCGAGCTACAGACGTGTGCGACTCGCTGCTATCATCATCAGCGTCACAAACGGCAGGGACGGACGGTACTCAGTCAGCCGTCGTCAGATGACTTTTCTCAGGATGCAGTTTCGGACATGAAGATTCTCGTCGTTGGTAACGGTGGCCGCGAACACACGCTCGTTTGGAAGCTCAAGCAGTCTCCCTCGGTCACGCAGGTCTTTTGTGCCCCCGGCAACGCGGGGACGGGACTGGATGGCACGAACGTCGATATCAAAGCCACAGACATCCCCCGGCTCATCAAGTTCGCCACGGCGGAGAAGATTGATCTGACGGTGATCGGCCCCGAAGCACCGCTCGTCGCGGGGATCGTCGATGAGTTTCAGAAGGCGGGTCTGCGCGTCTTCGGCCCGACGAAGAAGGCCGCCGAGTTGGAAGGCTCCAAAAAATTTGCGAAGGAGCTGATGAAGAGGGCCAACATTCCGACCGCCGAATTCCGCGTCTTCCAGAACGCCGCCGAAGCCATCAGCTACGTCGATGAGAAAGAGAACATCGAACGCTTCGTCATCAAGGCCGATGGTCTGGCGGCGGGCAAGGGAGTCGTCGTCTGCATGTCCAAAGACGAGGCTCGCGCGGCGATCAAGCGCATCCTCATTCACAAGGAATTTGGTGAGGCTGGCACGCAGATCGTCATTGAGGAGTTTCTCGTCGGAGAAGAAGCCAGTCTGTTGGCGTTCGTCGATGGGACAACGATCGTTCCGCTGGAAGCGGCACAGGATCACAAGGCCGCGTTCGACGGAGACACCGGGCCGAATACGGGCGGAATGGGGGCGTACTCGCCCACTCCGGCGATCACTTCCGAACTGATCGACCTCGTTGTCGAAAAGGTTCTGATTCCCACCGTTCACGAAATGCAGAAGGATGGCCGAGCATTTTGCGGCTGCCTGTACGCGGGATTGATGCTCACGAATCAGGGGCCGAAGGTGCTCGAATTCAACGTCCGTCTCGGAGATCCCGAAACTCAGGCGGTCCTGATGCGGCTGAAGTCCGATCTTGCGCAGGTGCTGTATGCCGCAGCAGACGGCAAGCTCGACAAGATCGAGCCGCTCGAATGGGATCCGCGTCCGTCGGTGTGCGTGGTGATGGCCTCGGCGGGTTATCCCGGTGATTATGAGAAGGGCAAACCGCTGCGTGGTCTTGACGAAGCCGCACTCGTCTCCGACACCAAAGTCTTCCATGCAGGAACGATCAAGTTGGGAGACCAGATCGTCAACGACGGCGGCCGAGTCCTCGGCGTGACGGCTCTCGGCGACAGTCTCGCCGAGGCCAAGCTGCGGGCCTATCAGGCGGTGAGATGCATCCGCTGGGACGGAGCCTGGTGCCGCAAGGACATCTCGGACAAGGCGACCGGCCGGTAGAGGCAGCACAGGTTGGGATGCGTCGTCACTCGCCCAAGATTCCCTTGGCCAGCTTCTTCAGCGCTTCGCTTTCGATCTGACGAACTCGTTCGCGCGTCAGGCCGAGCGATTCGCCAATCTCCTTGAGCGTGCGCGGCTCGGCGTCATCGAGGCCGAAGCGCATCCGCAGGATCGTGGCTTCGCGAGGGTCCATCGTGTCGAGCATCCGATAGACGTGCTTGAGGTTGTCGGTGTCGAGCAGTTCGTCTTCGGGGCCCTTGGCACGATCATCGGCCACCATGTCGCTCATCGACCAGCCGCCATCTTCCTCGTCGGTTTGCGGTGTCATGTTGTAGAGGTGGATCGCCGTCTTGACGATGCTCAGCTTCTTCTTCGGCAGACCGAGTTCCTTTGCGACCTCTTCCTGCGTCGGCACGCGGCCAAGTTCTCCGTCGAGCTTTGCCGTCGCGCGACGCCACTTCGACAGCAACTCGACCATGTACGCGGGAATGCGGATCGTCTTGGCCGTGTTGATGAGCGCCCGCTTGATCGACTGCTTGATCCAGTAGCTGGCGTACGTGCTGAACCGCGTGTTCATGTCGGGATCGAAGCCCTCGACGGCGCGCAGCAGCCCGAGGTTGCCCTCCTCGATCAAATCCTGAATCGGCAGTCCCTTGTTCGTGTACGCTCGCGCGATGTTGACGACGAGTCGCAGGTTGGCCCGGACCATCCGGTCACGAGCATTGCTGTCACCGTTCTCGATGCGGTTGGCGAGTTCCTTCTCCTCCTCCGCAGACAGCAGAGCCGTCTCATTGATCTCGCGAAGGTACGTCTCCAACGGAGTCTGTGTACCGGGAGGTAGCCGAGTGGTCTTGGCCATTGCGAGTCTGCCGATCAGGAGTCAGGTGGAAGGAACAGCCACCTCCTGTGGCAATCGACGGGCTGAATTCCGCCCACACTGTTATCGGAGTTGAACTCGCACAATTCCAAACTCACAGGCCCTAAACAATGGAAACGGTCGGAGAAAATGGGCAGGCGGCGCAATAATAACGGCCCTTCGGAACGTACCGAAGGGCCGCAAGGTTTCTCTCATTGAATCTCGTCGCGCCGCTTGACTCTCAGAATTGTTGAGCTACACGGCGCTCTTCAAACAACGGGGCGAACAGCATCAAGTCGACGATTCTTCCGTCTCTGCAACCTCGGGAGTTTCGCCAATGCTGAAGAGCGGGCCGGATGCGCCTTCCATACCGCCCTTGAGTTCCGTGCGAGGCTTCGGAGCGGCCGGTTCTGACTTGGCTTCTTCAGAAGTCGATGCCTGAATTTCGGCCGTCGAACGCCGACTGAGGCCAATCTTCCGATCGTTCGAGTCGATGCGCAAGATGCGGACATCGAGTTCTTGTCCGACTTTGACGAATGTTTCGGGGTTCTCGACTTTCTGGTCCGACAGCTCCGAAACGTGCAACAGCCC
>JBBPIS010000088.1:29027-31861 GCA_038040225.1 Planctomycetota bacterium | reverse complement strand
GGCGCCGGATCGACTGCTCCAGGCGGCATTCGACGAGGATCACTTGGAGAAAGGCGACCAATACGGTGACATTGCGGCGAAATATGCCAACCTCCGTGTGCTGGCGACGGTTTCAGAGGAGGATCGGGCGCTGAACAAATGGTATCCCGAAGCTCAGACAGCCAAGATTATCACACTCCTTGACGAGCGAAGCGCTCTCGGGGCGGTCGGGCCAACAACAAAGGCCGCCAAACCGTTCGGCGGACGAAGGGATCTGAGCGTGGATGCTACCTTCAAACGATCCGCAGTCGCCAAGGTCACAGACCGCTTCCTGGTTGCCGACATTACGCCACTTCACAGAGACCTGACACTTCTCAACCAGGTCGATGCGAAGCCTGATCCCTTCTCGGGCCACCATTCGACGATTTTTCTCCAGCCAATTTACGATCTGATGGCCGGATTTCTGTTTGGCGTATGAACCGAATCACCAAGGGATGTGACTCCGAGACTGGCAACTAACTTTGCCCACCAGTGCTCCTCAATCACACCTGCGGTCCAAAACCGCTGCCGGTGACACCCGTGCGGATTTGCACGATCAATCAAGCATTCCCCAGAAGCCGCCTCGGGAGTGGTCGTACTTGGCCTCGCCGCCTCGCACCGATTCGTCGAAGTGGCCGTCGTGAAAGACCGTGCGGCCGAGAATCCAGGTGCGGACGGGCCAGCCGGTCAGGGTGGTGCCGTCCCACGGGCTCCAACCGCACTTGGTCTGTTGCTCCGCGTTGCGGATGGTCTGTTGGCGGTTGAGGTCGACCAGCACGAGGTCGGCGTCGTAGCCTTCGACGAGGCGGCCCTTGTCGACGATGTCCCAGACGCGGGCCGGTGCGTCGCACATCCAACTCACCACCTCTTCCAGCGAGCAGAGGTCGCGATTCACACTGTCGAGCATCAGCGCGAGCGAGTTCTCGACGGCGGGCAGGCCCGACGGAGACTTTGGGTACGGTTGTCGTTTCTCTTCGAGCGTGTGCGGCGCGTGATCGGTCGCGATGACCTGCAGCCGACCGTCGTGCAGGGCCTGCCACAACCCCGCATTGTCGGCGGCCGTCTTGATCGACGGATTCATCTGCACCAGCGAACCGAGCCGCTCGTAATCGTCGACGTTGAAGAACAGATGATGCGGACACGCCTCGCCCGTGATGAGGCCCCGATGGTCCCGCAGCAGTTCGGTCTCGGCCGCCGTCGAGACGTGGACGAGGTGGAAGCGGTGGCGATGCCGATACGCGAGGTCGAAGACGCGCTTCACGCAGATGACCGCGGCGCGTTCGTCCCGGATGCGCGAATGGTCGGCATAGGTCGAGCCGCCACCGAGCGCGTCGCGGTTGGCGCGCACCGTGGTTTCGTCCTCGCAGTGGGCGGCGATGGGCAGCGTGGTCTCGGCAAAGATGCGTTCCAGTGTGGCCTGGTCATCGACCAGCATGTCTCCCGTGCTGGACCCGACAAAGATTTTGATCCCCGGGGTGCGCGTGGCCTGTTTGAGTTCGTCGAGGTTGTGCAGGGACGCTCCGATGTAGAAACCGTAATTGACCAGACACTTTTCGGAGGCCAGAGCCAACTTCTCGGCCAGTCGCCCGCAGGTGATGGTCTCGGGTTTGGTGTTGGGCATCTCCAGAAAGGTCGTCACGCCCCCTTTGGCACAGGCGCGCGTGGCCGTGCGGAAATCCTCCTTGTGCGTCAGGCCGGGGTCGCGAAAGTGAACGTGCGGGTCAATGACGCCCGGCAGCAGATGCAGGCCGTCCGCGCGAACGGTCTCATCGACGCGAGCACCGGCCGGCGGATCGATGCCGAGAATCTTCGTGTCTTCAATCAGGACGTTCGTGCGCGCGAGGCCACTCGGCAGGACACAGGTGGCTCCGGTGATGAGCGTTCGCATGGATGGCTTCTCGCGGATGTAGGGTGCCGTCGAGTCTGCGAGACGCACCACCGGCCGCAGCGATCATCGGTGCGTCTCGCAGACTCGACGGCACCCTACGATAAAGCCGCCAACGAAAAAAGCCCGGCCTGCGGGGGTGCAGGCCGGGCTGTCTGTGAGAGAACGCCATTCCGGAAGATCGCGGTGCGGCGCAGCCTCCGCGATCGTCGTCCGCCTGCTCCGCAGGTGGACGGCCGGAACCACGAGACCCACACGGGGAGGCACAAACGAAGTTCATGCCAGGTTCCGGCGAGCCGTGTTGCGATGTCCTGGGTTCTCGCGAGGCGAGACAACTTCGGCGGATGGCATTGAGTGACTCTTGTCCTGCGAGTCATTCGAGCCGCGCCGCGACACTGCGATCGAGCAGCCATCGCCGCCAGGCCCAACAGGATTTCCCCTGCCGGACGAGTCGGCCGCGTGGCATCACGACCCCACGTCATCGGCAGGCGGACCGTGAATCAATGGCCATCCGGGGCAGAGCAAGTCCACATACCATCTCGGAGTCATGCGTGGGTCTCCATTCAGGTTCGGGGCTGCAAGGCGTTCGTATCACACTTCGATTGTGCGCCCGAATTGACCGGCCGGCGTCCGCTGCAAGCGACCCGGGCCCAGAATTTCGCACGCCGAACGAAATCCCGCGCCGAGTTCGTGAGATTCCTCAAGGTCACCCGGGCCGGATGACACGATGTGGCTAGCCGTATCACGCGGGTAAAGTTCACGGCTGAAGTCCGGCTTGGCTTTGAGTGGTCCCGAAAATGACGCCCGAGGATTCGGGAGAGGTTTTTTGGTCTGCAAAACGACGCCCGAGGATTCGGGAGAGGTTTTTCGGTCTGCAAAATGACGCCCGAGGATTCGGGAGAGGTTTTTCGGTCTGCAAAACGACGCCCGA
>JBBPIS010000088.1:0-28927 GCA_038040225.1 Planctomycetota bacterium | reverse complement strand
TCTGCAAAACGACGCCCGAGGACTCGGGAGAGGTTTTTTGGTCCTGAAAATGACGCCCGAGGATTCGGGAGAGGTTTTTCGGTCTGCAAAACGACGCCCGAGGATTCGGGAGAGGTTTTTCGGTCTGCAAAACGACGCCCGAGGACTCGGGAGAGGTTTTTTGGTCCTGAAAATGACGGCCGAGGATTCGGGAGAGGTTTTCTAGTCCCGAAAACGACGGCCGAGGACTCGGGAGCGGTTTTCTGGACCAAAAAAGCTTGCACTTTTCCGGCGCAAGTCATTTAGCCGGGCCTCTCTGCTTTGTGGGAGATTGCCGTCCGGAGAGCAGTTTGGCTTTTGGAAAAGCCGGACTTCAGTCCACGAACGCGAACTCGTTCAGATTGAGGATCACGCGGCAGGTCTGAATCAGTCCGTGCTGCCGGGCATAGTCCGACAACGCATCGGTTTCGTCGGTCGTGGGCGATCGACCGATGGCCAGGCGGAAAGCCAGGGCCACTCGTTGCCGCTCGTCGTATGCGGCGGCTTCCACGCGCGCGGCCGTGTGACGCGACATCGACAGCACCAGCTTGTTGTTCAGCAGCGCGAGAGCCTGCAGCGGCGTGACCGTTTCGCTCCGCTTGTCGACGATCATCGACGGGTCGGCGCAGTCGAGCGTCGTCATGAACGGCTGTGTCTGCGAGCGGACGAGGAACCGGTAGATCGACCGCCGGTGCGAACGCGGATCCTCCGGGTCGTGCAAGTGGTACTCATAGTGCGGCGAATGCTCGGGCTTCTCGATCACGAAGTCCTGAAACGCGGGACCGCCCATCCGGTCGTCGAGCTTTCCCGCGACGAACAGCATGCTGTCGCGAAGAGCCTCCGCATCGAGCTTGCGGCGGTTGGCCCGCCAGAGGAGGACGTTGCTGGAGTCGATCGAGCGCGGATCGGGGAGCGCGGAGTGCGGAGCTGAAGAACTGGAAGCGGAATCGCTTTTCTTTCGCTCCGCACTCCGCGCTCCGAGTTCCGCGCTCTGCCGATACGTCGCACTCGTCACGATCAGCCGGTGCAGCTGCTTCAAGCTGCGCCCGCCATCGCGGAACTCGATCGCCAGCCAGTCGAGCAACTCGGGATGCGATGGCAACTGGCCCATGCGGCCGAAGTCGTTGGGTGAGTCGACGATCCCCCGGCCGAAATGATGCTGCCAGACGCGGTTCACGAGGGAACGCCACGTCAGCGGATGCTGCTCGTCCACGATCCACTTGGCGAGGGCAACTCGGCGGTCTCCCTCGACGTGATTCGGGGCGAGGGTGAACTCGCCCGACTCACCCGACCGCAGTGGAACGATGCCGGGGCCGACCTCATCGCCGAGCGACGTGACATCGCCACGCTTAAGCACGTGAATTGGACGCGGCTTGCCACCGAACGGGCCGGTGCCGCTGAATGTTCCGCCACCGGTATGAATCATTCCCGCGAAGACGTACTGCGGCGCGGGAAGCGCGGCGAGGAGCTTCGCTGTTTCTGAGAGGCTGGACTCGACGCGGCTCATTTCGTCGCGAACGGTTTGTGGGACGAGTCGATTCAGCAGCGCGGCTCGTTGCTCGCGCAAACGGTTCACATCGTCGGCTGTCTGTCCTGTGAAGATGCCGTCGATCAGGTTCTTCCTGCTCCAGCGAACGGGAGCTTCGATCGAGTCGAGCGCCGTGACAGTGGCGCCGAGGGCGACGTTCGTCCCCTCGGCATCGAACAGACTCAGTTCGGCCAGCGCGAAGATGAAGTCGTTCTGGCGCGGAGCCAACTTTGTCGCCGTGACGCGAACGTACCGGGCCGCGATGTTGTTCACGCCGGCCTGTTGCAACGTCGTGCCGGGGTTGGCGAAGTCGGCGTCCGTCCGATCGACGAGCACTGAGACGCCGGAGGCAAATGTCGGATCGTTCGAGGCCTCAATCTTGAACCGCACGGGAAAGCCAAATCCGGCCCCGATGCCGTTGAAGTCGTCCCAGCAGCCGACGTAAGCGAGCTTCGTCAGCGAGACCTCACGTCCCAGATCGACCTGCACCCACTTGGGCTTGTCCTGCGTCGATTCGATGCCGCTGTGATAGCCGTACTCGGGCCGCCTTTGTCCGTTGGTCGTTTGTTGAGCCGACGCGATCTTCTGATCAAGAGCCTTCAGTTCTTCGCCACACAGCTTGACGGTCTCGGCCGTCAGTCGTTGTTCTTCGCTCTTGAACCGCTTCTGTTCGGCGAGCAGTTCGCCGCGACGATGACTGACGGCGGGATCGGCATCGAACATCCGGTCGGCTCGATCGAGCGCCGCGAAGTCCGCCTGTAACCGGTAGTAATCGGTCTGCGTGACCGGATCGAACTTGTGATTGTGGCAGCGGGCACATTGAACCGTCAGGCTGCAAAAGGTGTTCATCGTCGTCGTGACCATGTCGTCGCGGTCGAGGTTGCGTGCGATCTTGCCATCGATCTTGGACTCGGGCACCTCGGCATGCCCGATGAAATCCCACGGCCCCGCCGCGATGAAGCCGGTCGCCGTGAGGCCATCGATCGTGTCGGACCACAGCACGTCGCCCGCCAATTGTTCGAGCACAAAGCGGTCGTAGGGCTTGTCCTCGTTCAGCGAGCGAACGATGTAGTCACGATAGGGCCAGGCGTTGGGCCGGAGCTTGTCCTTGTCGTAGCCGTGCGTGTCGCCGTAGTGAACGACGTCGAGCCAGTGCCGCGCCCATCGCTCCCCGTAGCGAGGCGACGCCAGCATCGCATCGACCAGCCGCTCGTAGGCCAGCGGATCGGGGTCGGCCACAAACGCATCGATCTCATCGGGATCGGGAGGCACCCCGAGCAGATCGAACGAGAGGCGGCGATGGAGCGTGCGGCGATCGGCTTCGGGGGAGGGGGAGAGGCCATGTTCATCGAGTTTGGCGCGGATGAAGGCGTCGATCGGAGAGCGCGGAGTGCGGAGCGGGGAGCGCGGAACGGAAGAGGATGTATTGTCGCTCGTCTTGTCTTCACTCCGCGCTCTGCGTTCCGAATTCCCCGCTTCCGGCACCTTGGGCCGAACCAGCGGCTGCAACGACCACCAGACTTGACCCTCGAACTGCTTGTCCTGGAGAGCGACATCGGCGGGCCAGGCTGCTCCGGCGGCGATCCACTCGCGCAGCGCTGCGACTTGCCGGGCCGAGAGGGGCGGCGATTTCTTCGGCATCTCGGGCTTGTCGCCGGTCACGTACTGGATGAGCAGGCTGGCGTCGGGCTTCGACGGGACGAGCACCTCGCCGCTTTCGCCTCCCCTGCGAGCGGCTTCAGCCGTAGCGAGCGACAGTCCGCCTTTGCGTTCGTCGGCGTTGTGGCAGCGGATGCAATGCTTTTCAAAGATCGGCGCGACTCGTTCGCGGAAAAGTTTGTCGTCGGCCGAGGCGTGGGCGGCGAGGAGGCTCGCGCACAGCAATGCGATTTGGCTCGTCCATGGGGAGGTCGGCGGTCTGTCCATCGGGATCGCTCCAGAAACTCGGGCTGCCGTGTGAGGATGGTCTCACCATTTGAATCGAACACGACGACGGCACACCGGGCATTCGATAGCATAGCCTCCCGCCTCGCAAGGAACTGAACCGGCAACCGGCCCCTCAACGGCTTCTCGACTCATCGACTCATCATGACACCCACACCGACCGAAGACCGATTGATCCGCCTCGAAACGGCGCTGGCTCATACTCAGCACGACCTCGAACAGATGCACCAGGCGCTGCTCAGCCTGCACGCCGAACTGAGTTCGTATCGCCAGGAGATCGCGCGGCTGGAGCGACGTGTTGTTTCGATGGGTGAGTTGCCGGAAGTCCGCGATCCGGGCGAGGAGCAACCGCCGCACTATTGAGGATCGCGTGGGGAGGAGAATCCGGCCTCGCACCGGCAGTTCTCGCCAGAGACCAGCGAACCCGATGACCATTCGCTGCGAAGTGGGCCGCCGGTTGGTAGATTCTCTGCGGGCGGTCTTGTCGCCGTTTTGTTCAGCCACTATCACCCGGTCTCCCCCGTTTTCTCATGACAGATTTCAGGCAGTTTGATGGCGCACCGGTGGGGCGCGCGGGTCGGGCGACTTTGATCGCCTGGGCCGCGTTTCTCCTCGCAGGCTTCGCATTGGCCCGGTGGCTGGAACCGGACTCGCGCGGGTTTGGAACGCACCAGCAGATCGGTCTGCCCGAATGTTCCTTTCGTTTGCTGTTCTCGCGGCCCTGTCCGGGTTGCGGGATGACGACCAGTTTTTCGCACTTCGTTCGCGGTGAGTTCGCGGCGGCAGCCCGGGCCAATGAAACGGGTTTGCTGTTGTCGATCCTCGCCGCAGCGATGATCCCGTGGAGTTTGTCCAGTGCGGCGCGAGGCCGCTTGTGGTTTGTCGAGGATCCCCTGCGAGTCCTCGCCGGTCTGACGATTGCCCTGGGCGGGATCGCGGTCGCGATGTGGGTGTGGAGGCAGTGGCTGGTGGCGTGAGAGTGAAGGGGCGGCAGGCCCCGGTGGCTTCAGGCGAAGGATCGCCGTCATGGTCGAGACGACTTCCAATTTATCGCGGCGGCTGTGGCTGAGGGTTGCCGGCGGAATGCTGTGCGGCGCGATGCTCTGCTCGCTGCCCGGCTGCTCGCTCGGAGTCATGTTCGGCAAGATGCTGAGCGGCGACCCGATGATTCCCGCCGAATTCAAATCGCGGACTCGCGTGGATCTCGCCAAAGGGAAGCACACCGTGCTCGTCGTCTGCACGACTCCCACGTCGGTGGAATCGGAACTGGCGACGCTGAAGTTCGACCTGATTGACGGCGTCTCCCGCCGAATGAAGCTCAATGGAGTGAAGGTGATCAACCCGGATCTCGTGGCGAACTGGATCGACGAACACGGCGATGTCGGCCCAAACCCCTCGGATTTGGCCCGCGACTTCGAGGCGGACTACATCGTCCACATCGACGTGGAGTCGTTCGGTCTGCGCGAGCCGAGCAGCCCCAAATTGTTGCGCGGACAGTCAGCGGGTTTCGTGCGCGTCTTCAAGGTGGAAGAGGCCGGCTCCGAGCGACTGGCTCACAACGTCTACAGCAACGAGTTCACATCGTGCTATCCGACACATCAGCCGATTTCGGAACAGGGACGGACGGCCCTGACGTTCCAGAAGGACTACGTCGATCGCGTGTGCGATCAGTTGGCTCAGAAGTTTTACGACCATCGACCCGGGACAGAGTTCTGAACTGAGGGTTGATGGTCGAAGGTTGAGGGTTGATGGTCAGAGAAGATATTCCTGTTCTGACCATCAACCCTCAACCTTCGACCATCAACCTTCAAAGGCGAATCACGGAAGGCGTTCTCATGAGAAGCGACTCCACATTCAATCGACTCCTGCGCGGCGGGCCGTACTTACTGACGGCTCTGCTGATTTGTGCGTCGCTCAACGGTTGCAGCTACGTGCTGTTTCTGGGGTATCTGATCGGCGGGCCGCCCTCGGTGGAACCCGAGTTCGACGCCCAGACGAAGGAGTCGATGACCGACAAGGACGTGACGGTGGCCGTCGTCTGCTTCGCGCCCAACGAAGTCCTCTACGGCTTTGAAAACATCCACCACGAGCTGGCCAAGTACGTCACACAACGACTCATCCAGCACAAGATCACCACCGTGCCACACGACTACGTGAAGGCCTGGTTGGAAGAGAACAAGGATTGGGACAAGCCCGAGGAAATCGGGGCCGCGTTCAAGGCGACCTACGTCGTCTACATCGACCTCAACGAGTTCTCGCTGTACGAAGAGGGGAGCGCGAGCCTGTATCGCGGCCAGGCCGAAGCCATCGTCAGCGTCTGGAAGATGGACGACAACGGTGAGGCCGAGAAGATCTTCAGCGCCGAGAAGATCTCGAAGTACCCCGCTCAGCAACCGATCAGCACCTCGGAAGAGTCGTTCACCAATTTCAAGGCCCGCTATCTGACGCGACTCAGCGAGCAAATCGGCCGGTTCTTCTACGAGTACTACATCTCGGATGAGATCGCCGGCGACAGTTGACGGACCGTTGGAGACGCCGCCACACATGCTGCCAGCTTGTCGGTACTGTGAGCGCTGGCGGTTGCTGGTGGCGTGAATGAGGTGCGGCTACCCTGCAACCGAGGCCCCTCCGGTCATTTCTCACCTGTTTTCTTTCGGTTCTCGATTCGTTGCCGTCCTTCAGCTTCGAGTCGTTGGCGCTCCCTGACAGTCGGTGGCCGCGAACTGATTGTCCGACTACGGATTCGGAACCTGTGGTGGTTCTTCTCACCAGTAGGGATCTGGAAATCGATCCACCACACTTCACAGCGGAATCCCCGGTAAATCGTTGTGCCGTGAACTGGGCGATGTCGTTGGTCGCCCAGATTGAGAACGGCATACGATTCAACCACTCATCCCATTTCGGAACGACAATTTCTCGCCGCCGGTATCGCTCGAAATCCAGGCGAGTTGCCGGTCGGCGAGCGACCAACATTGCAGTGAACCGTCCGCCAATCCGACCAGGAGGAATGAGCTGTCGGCCGCGAACCGCACGGCACACGGGTGGGCGGTCAACGAACCCAACTCGTACCGATCATCGGGATCGGCCACATTGATGAGCCACACCCGTCTCGACATGTCAGGTACGGCAAGCCAGCGACCGTCATGCGACATTGCGACCACGGGGTGAGGCTGACATTCGATCTGCCGCAGCGCATCTTCCGTTTCTTCCAAGGCCCAGACAGTCAGCGTGCCCTTTTTGTTGTTGGCCACCACATGTCGACCATCGAGAGACCAGAAGCAACAGGCATTTCCCCTCACAGAGGTTTGTGCGGATCGCATGGCGGCGAGTGTTTCGCCGTGACGGATTTCCAAGACGCCGTTATTTGTCAGGATGAGCAGATGGCATCCGTCGGGCGACCACTCCATCCTGGCCACGCGGCAAGACATGGGAATCATCGCCAGCGGCTGCGGGAGGTCCTTGAAAGCCCAAACTTCCACAGAGTCCGCTGTGGCGATGGCCAGCAGATCATTCACCGGGGACAACGCATATTGATCAACTTCTCCCCGGGTCGAGCGGACCGGCAGCAATTCCCAATCGTGAGGGCCTCGTCTCCCCACCGTCAGTTGTCCGTCGGAAGCAATAAAGACGATGCGAGTTCCTGCCTGGTTGAGCTGCATTCCGGGCAAGTAACCGCTCGGCAGATGGAGTTCCTCCAAGCGGAGTCCCGTGGTGAGATCAACTTTTTCTGTCGCGCGGGAGTGACGCGACACCCACATGCTGCGTTGATCGGACGTCTCCCGCATGTTCTGTACGTAGCACCACTGCGCAGGGTGGGTGCCGTCATGCTCAAGGCGTACCGAGTCGCGGGTGATCTCCAACGAGGGCAAAACCGAAATCAATCCGACCACCAACAACCCCGCGAGAATTGTCCTGCCCACGAGCCCTAGAGCCCAAAGGAGACAACTGTCTTTCCACGAATCTCGGTCAGCTTGGTCGAACAATTGTGACATGAGAAATACTCCCGGTTAGTCGATACTACAGACGTCGCGTCTACAGTGTAGACAATACGTCTGAAGTGTCAATGTCACGATGGGGCACCAGCCTTCCAGGGTTGGCACGTTAGAAGTCCCAACCGCCGAACTTGCCGTTCATCCTTCGACATTGCTTTCGGCGTGGAAGACCGCCCGACGGTTGTGGTAGCGTCATGCGGTTCGGTTGTCTGTTTGGAGTGCTCCACTCGCCCGAAGCGGAGTCGGCACGACATGCAGGTTTCCGGAGGAGCGTTTCCAAAGCAGCCCGAACGCGGGTGAAGGCTGACCGTGAATCGAAGATCCAGTCCCCGTTTTGGTGTCCGGGTTGGTATCAATGGGTCATGAGCTTTGCTCTCGTGCCAAAGGACCGAAGTCGCATGTCGCTTGATGCAGTTCAGATCACCGCGTTGCTCGACCTGAAGGAGCGAGTCATTACGTCCGGCAAGGACCGGATTCTGTTCCTGATCGTCCTGTTGCTGATTGGCCCGGGTGTCACGAGGGGAGGCGAACAGGTTGCGGAGGGGGACGTGAAGGGGATCGCGGTCTTTGAGACCAAGATCCGACCAGTGCTCGTCCAGCACTGCTACAAGTGCCATTCGGTGGGAGCGGGCAAGTCGGAGGGAGGGCTGCTGCTCGATTCGCGGAAGACGATTCGGGCGGGGGGAGACCGCGGCCCGGCAGTCGTCCCCGGTGACTCGAAGTCGAGTTTGTTGTTGACCGCCATTTCTCACACGGACCCCGACTTGAAGATGCCTCCCAAACAGGAGCGGCTGCCGGACACTGTCATCAACGACATCAAGTCGTGGATTCAAGCGGGGGCGGTGGACCCTCGCGAGAATGAGCCGACCAGGGGAGCCAGTCCGCCGGTCACCCTCGAAGCGGGTCGCCAGTTCTGGGCCTTTCAGAAGCCGGTCACTCACCCGCCTCCGGCGACGAAGAATTCGAGTTGGGCCAAGCGCGATCTCGATCATTTCATCCTCGCGAAACTCGACGCGAGCGGTTTGGCTCCGTCGGCGGATGCGGAACCGGCCACGCTGCTGCGGCGATTGCATTTCGATCTGGTGGGGCTGCCCCCCTCGCCCCCTGCCGTGCGTGAGTTTCTCCAGCGCGTCGAATCCGATGGGCTCGACATGGCGTTGGCAGCGGAGGTCGATCCGTTGCTCGCCTCGCCCCATTTCGGAGAACGCTGGGGAAGGCACTGGCTCGATGTGGCTCGCTTCGCCGAATCGAGCGGCAAGGAGGCGAACATCTCGTTTCCGTATGCCTGGCGATACCGTGACTATGTCATCGACGCCGTGAATGCCGATCTGCCGTTTGATCGCTTTCTGGTCGAGCAGATTGCCGGAGACCTGCTCCCGTCGAACGGCGACGTCGAGCGTGCGAGGCTGTTGATCGCCACCGGGTTTCTGGCACTCGGACCGAAGAACCTTGAGGAGGGGAACCCGCTGCAGTTTGAAGCGGACATGGTCGATGAGCAGATCGACACGGTGACGCGCGCCGTGATGGCCAATTCGGTGGCGTGTGCCCGCTGCCACGATCACAAGTTCGACCCGTTCTCGATGCAGGACTATTACGCCCTGGCCGGAGTCTTCGCCAGCACCAAGACCTACTTCGGCACCTTTGTCTCACCGGCCAATCGAGTCGGTGGCGATCCCCTGCCCCTTCCGCGCGGTGCCAACCAGCCGATCTTCCATGCGTCCATTCCGAAAGAGCGAGCCACCAGCCTGAAGGCCCAACTCGCGGCACTCAAAAAGGAGCAGGCTGACGGGATGGCCGCGGTCCTGAAGGCTGCCGCAGCGGGAGAGGACACGGAAAAGATCTTCACCCTGCGAGACGCCCTGCGGATCTTCTGGACCTCGGGAGGGATCGAGGGGCAACTCGAAAAGGTGGACGAGTCGGGACAGGCCCTGCCGCTCGCGATGGGCGTGCTGGATCGCGAGAAGATCGTCGACGCGCCGCTGATGGAGCGCGGTGAGGTCGGCCGGCCCGGCAAACCGGTGCCGCGCGGCTTTCCTCGTGTCGTGGAGATCGGGGACTCGGCGAAGGTTTCTGCCGATCACAGTGGACGGCTGGAGTTCGCACGCTGGCTGACGCATCCCGATCATCCGTTGACGGCCCGCGTGATGACCAATCGCATCTGGCATCACTTGCTGGGAGCGGGGTTCGTCCGCACGGTGGACAACTTCGGGTACAGCGGTGAGCGTCCCGGCCATCCGGAACTGCTCGATCATCTCGCCGTCCGTTTCATGGCCGATGGCTGGTCGGTGAAGAGGCTCGTGCGGGAGATCGTCCTGTCTCGCACCTATCGTCAGGCATCCACTTACAACGCAGCGGCCTTCCGCGCCGATCCGGAACGGCGGCTCTTCTGGCGGGCCGACAAACGGCGTCTCGATGCCGAGGCCATTCGCGACGCGATGCTCGTCGTTTCGGGAGAACTCGACGCGGCGCGACCGGCCGGATCGCTGGTGGCCAGGCAGATTGGCGATCGACCGATTTCGCTGATCGGGCTGGATCCGAGTTTGCCGACGGACCTCGATGGCTCGCGGCATCGGTCGGTCTACCTGCCCGTCCTTCGCGATCGGTTGCCCGATGTTTTGGACCTGTTTGATTTCGCCGAGCCGAGTCTGGTCACCGGCGTCCGCGAGACGACGAATGTCCCCGTTCAGGCTCTATATCTGATGAACAGCCCGTTCATCCAAGCCCGGGCCAGGGCGTTGGCTGATCGATTGCTGCGCGAGGCCGACAACAACGAGAAACGGATCCGCCTCGCCTTCCTCTTGTGTTTCAGTCGCCTTCCGGACGCCGACGAAATGAAACTGGCCGCGGCGTTCTTCGAGCAAGGCAAGCCGCTCGACA
This sequence comes from Planctomycetota bacterium, assembly GCA_038040225.1. GTDB lineage: Bacteria > Planctomycetota > Planctomycetia > Planctomycetales > Planctomycetaceae > Schlesneria. The sequence continues at coordinate 18,568 of JBBPIS010000088.1, read as the reverse complement.
AAGACGACGAAAAGCAGTGTCAACAAATTCTGGCCAGCTACTGCCAGGCATTGCTTTCGACCGCTGAATTCAGAAACCTCGATTAGGGATTGTTACTCATGGCGACCACACTGACAGACGTCCCGTTGACTTCGCTCCTCTCGCGGCGAGACGCCTTGAAATCGTGCGCGTCCGGGTTCGGCTACCTCGCGTTTGCCGGGATGGCTCACGAGGCGGCGGCCAAGGAGACGGCTGTGCGCGGTGGCGCGTTGGCCCCTCAGGCGACGCACTTTCCCGCCCGGGCCAAGCGAGTCATCTTTCTCTGCATGAACGGCGGGCCGTCGCATGTCGACCTGTTCGACTACAAGCCGACACTCAACAAGCAATCGGGGGCCGCCTCCACGATTGGTCGCGAGCGTGGCGGAGCCAAGCTGCTCGGCTCGCCCTTCCAGTTCGCGCAGCACGGCGAGTCGGGGCACTGGATTTCGGAGGTCTTTCCACTGTTGGCCAGACAGGCCGACGAATTGTGTGTCATTCACAGCATGCACACCGATCTGCCGAATCACGCGCAGGCCTTCACGCAGATGCACACCGGCAGCTTCCAGTTCGTACGTCCGTCGGTCGGCGCGTGGACGCTGTATGGACTGGGGAGCGAGAACTCGAATCTGCCCGGCTTCATCACGGTGAACCCTCCGTCGGACAATGGCGGCGCGCGGAACTACGGCAGCGGATTTCTGCCCGCCATCTGCCAGGGGACCAAGATTGGCGGCAACCAGATTCCCGGGTTCTATGCCGCCCTGTTGGGCAAAGACCAGGAGCCGGGACCGCCGCTGAAGAATCTGGAGAACGCCACCATCTCGCGCGACCAGCAGCGGGCGCAGCTCGATCTGGTGCGCAGCCTCAATCTGCACAAACTCGAACGCGACACTTATCACCCCGAAATCGAAGGGGCCATCGAATCGTTCGAGCTGGCGTTTCGCATGCAGGGCGAAGTCCCCGAAGTGCTCGACATGAAGTCCGAACCGGAGTCGATCCTCAAGCTGTACGGTGTCGGCCCGGGACTGCCGACCGATCGCTTCGGTCGGCAGTGCATCATGGCTCGCCGGCTGGCGGAAGCGGGTGTGCGGTTCATCGAGATCACCGCTCCGGTCGGTTGGGACCACCACTTCCTGCTCAAAGAGGAGCTGACGAAGAGTTGTGCCGCAACCGACCAACCGGTGGCCGCGCTGTTGACCGACCTGAAGCAGCGGGGCTTGCTGGACGACACGCTGGTCATCTGGGGCGGTGAGTTCGGACGCACGCCGTATGCCCAAAGCGGCAACGGTCGCGACCACAACAACAAGGGCTTCACCGTCTGGATGGCGGGTGGCGGCGTGCGGAGTGGTTTGTCTTACGGAGCGACCGACGAATTCGGTTACGAGGCGGTCGAGAAGCCGGTCCATATCCACGACTGGCACGCCACGGTGCTGCACCTGCTCGGCCTCGATCACGAGCGTCTCACGTTCAACTACGGCGGCCGCGACTTCCGCCTGACCGACGTTTATGGCAACGTGGTCACGGAACTTCTCAGCTCATGAACCTGTTGCGGCGGCGTGGGCCCAGGTCCGGCGCAGCAATAAGTATCTGCTCGTGGCGGATGCTGCCAGCATCCGAGCCGACGCTGGCAGCGTCGCCCACGACAGTTATTGCCGCGCCTAACCTTGGGGTTGGAGGGCCCGACCCCTGACAACACTACTTCTTCAATCACAAACAAAGACTCGCACATGTTGCCGTTGCCTCTGCCCGTGACCGATCCGACATCCGTGTTCGATCATTTCCGAGGCAGCTATGGGACCGAATTGCTGACGGCGGCGGTGGCTCATTTCGGACTGTTTCGTCTGCTGGCCGAAGAAGCATTGTCGTTCGATGACCTTCGTCTGCGGTTGGGCTTGGACGAGAGACCGGCCGTGGTGTTGCTGACCGCGATGCGGGCGATGAAGCTGGTCGAGGCCGATGCGGAGGGACGGTTCACGGTGAGCGAGACGGCTCGCGAGCATCTCGTTCCCGGCGGGGAGTTCTTTGTCGGCGATTACGTCGGTCTGGCGGCCGACAGTCCCGGGGTGATCGAGATGGTCGAGCGGCTGAAGACGAACCGACTGGCTCGTGCTGCGGAAGCCGATGCGGGGGCGGCGTTCATCTATCGCGAGGGCCTCGAATCGGCGATGGAGCAGGAGCAATCGGCTCGCCGACTGACGCTGGCTCTCGCGGGACGGGCGAAGAACGTCGCGCCGGTACTGGCCGAACGGATCGCCTTCGAGCAAGGGACGCTGCTCGATGTGGGAGGTGGCACCGGGATCTATGCGATTGCCTGTCTCAGACGCCATCCCGCGCTGCGAGCCATCGTGTTCGATCGCCCCGAAGTCCTGAAGGTCACCGCCGAATTCGCGGCGTCCCACGGAGTGGCCGATCGTCTCGAACTGCATCCCGGTGACATGTTCTCCGATCCGCTGCCCGCTGCCGACACGATGCTGCTGTCGAACATCCTGCACGACTGGGACGTACCCGAATGTCGTCAGTTGGTCCGGCGATGTGCGGACGCGCTGCCGATGGGCGGTCGTCTGCTGATTCACGATGTCTTCCTGAACGACAACCACGATGGCCCATTGCCGGTCGCACTGTACTCGGCGTCGCTGTTCTCACTCACCGAAGGACGAGCCTACAGTGCTCGGGAGTATCGCGAATGGCTTGTCGAGGCCGGTCTGACCCCCGGCGAAGTCGTGCCGACGCTGGTCCATTGCGGAGTGCTGAGTGGAGTGAAGGGACGCTGACGCGGTAACTTGTGCGAGACGAAATCTCAAACTTCAAGAACCAAACACCAAACGAATTCCAAACTTCAATAAGAGCAAATCTCAAACAAGAAGCTCGCACCCTTTCGTTTGGGATTTGAGATTTCCGTCATTGAGATTCGTTTGGTGTTTGGTTCTTGAGATTTGAGATTTCTCATCTCACGGTCAGGCGGACTCGCCGTTGGCCGCACCATCGAGCAGTTCGATGCGAACGCGTTGGATGCGTCTCGTGTCGGCTTCGAGGATTGTGAGCCTGAGCCGTTCCCAGTCGAGCGTTTCGCCCGCCGAGGGCATGCGGCCGATGTGTGAGAACGCGAAGCCGCCGATCGTGTCGAAGTCGTCGCTGGAAGGCAGGCCATAGTCGAAGCGGCGGTTCAGTTCGTCGAGCCGAACGCGCCCATCGGTTTCGACGATGGAGGGCGAGACGGTGCGGATGTCTTCGTCGGATTGATCGTCCTCGTCGTACTCGTCGGCAATCTCACCGACGATTTCTTCGAGGATGTCCTCCATCGTGACGAGGCCCGACACGCCGCCGTACTCGTCGCTGACGATGACGATGTGGACCTTTTGCCGCTTCATCAGTTCCAACAGCGCCGGAATCTGTGTCGTGAGCGGCACATAAGTCGGATCGCGGATGATGTCGCGCAGCACGGCCATCGGTTCGCCGGTCCGATGCGGTTCGAGGGCCTTCAGCAAATCCTTGGCATACAGGATTCCCAGAACATCGTCGGTCGAGTCGCCGATCACGGGCATGCGCGAGTGCCCCGACTCGATCAAATTCACCCGGGCCTCCTCCAGCGTGCAGTCGGCGGGGACGCACATCATTTCGGTGCGGGGCGTCATGATCGCGCCGACGTCTTCGCTCTGAAGCTGCATCACGCGTGAAATCATGATCGTCGAGCCGGATTCCAGGACTCCCTCGCGTTCGCCCTCCGAGACGACGGAGCGGATGTCCTCTTCCAACACCGAAGCATCGTCCGTCTGCGGTTCGGCCCGTCCGGCGAAGCGGTGCGCGTGGCGGTCGAGTTGGCCGGCGACCCAGAGCATGGGACGCAGGCTCGTCTGCAACAGTTCGATCGCCGGCCACCAGCGACAGAGGAACGATTCGGCCGCGACGCGCGCGATCGTCCACGGCAGCACGTCGGCGGCGAGGAACGTGAGCAACGTGAAGCCCGCATATTGCAGCACGAATTTCCACGCGATGCGGCGTGTCGGTTCGCCGTCGGCCACCATCGGCCAACCGATCCAGACGCAGAGCACCGCCGCCAGCACGAGCGTGACGCTGGTGAGCAGAAACTCCAATGCCAGCAGCGCCTGACCCTGCTCCTTCAAAATGTGACTGAACCGTCCGGGAACGCCCCGCTCCTTGCAGAGGCCTTCCAGCCGGCTGTAGGAAAAGTCGCGCAGGGAATCGCACCCGAGCGCGCTCCAAAAAGCGAGCAGCCACAACACGACGAGGAGGGTTGGAAGAATCATGAGGGTCACGCTTCCAAGCCGGTGGGAATCAACTGCCAGCCAGCCAGAATGTCGCGTTCGCGAACCCGCATCGCCGGCCGCGCTTCATCAGTCAGGTCATCGTACCCGCAGAGATGCAGCAAACCATGCACGAGGTAGAGCATCACTTCATCCTGCGGACTCCACCCGTGCGCAGCGGCCTCGCGCAGTGCGGTCTCGGTGCTGACGATCAGCTCGCCTTCGAGACAGTGATGAGTGATGAACGATGAATGATGAGGGATGGACGGATCGCTCAATGCTTCCGATCTCTCCTGATTCCTGACCCCTGACCCCTGACCCCTGACTTCTGACCCCTGCCTCCTGTTCTCATCCAGCCGGAAGCTGATCACGTCGGTCGGGTAATCGTGGCCGAGGAACTCGCGGTTTACGCGGTGAATCTCGGCGTCGTCGACCAGCGCGAGGCTGATGTTGGCCGCGTGAACCCGCTCTTCGGTCAGGACTCGCACCACGGCCTCCCGCAGCCGCGGCTCATCGAGGACCAGGCACGTCTGCCGATCGGCAATGTCGATCGAGAACTCGTTCATTGGGCTTTCGACGCCGGCAGTGCGAGCGAATCGGTAATGCGGACGGTGGCCACCTCCGGGTCGCTTCGCCGGAGGGACGGCTGTTTCTGTTCGGGGTATTTGATGCGGCCGTGGTGGATGCCGATCAGCGATTTCGTCAGTGAGTCCTCGACGATGGCGAGTTCGCTGAGTGTGAGTTCGCTTTCGTCGAACTGGCCATCGAGCAGTTTCTTCATGGCGATCTCGTGGATCAGCGTCTCGATCCGCTTCGGCGTCGGTTCGATGACGGTGCGACAGGCGCTTTCACACGCGTCGGCCACCATCATCACCGCCGCCTCGCGCGACTGCGGCTTCGGGCCGGGATAGCGATACGCCGACTCCTGCACGTCGAACCGGTGATCGGGCGTCGCCTCCGCCTGCTTCGTGGCGGCGTGGAAGAAGTACTCGACCAGTGTCGTCCCGTGATGCTGCTCGATGAAGGCGATCAGCGGTTCGGGCAGGTTGTGTTGCCGGGCCAGCTCCACGCCGTCCTTGACGTGGCCGATGATGACGAGGGCACTCATCTGCGGGTTGAGCGACTCGTGGCGGCTGACCTGACCGGCGGTCATGTTCTCGACGAAGTAGTGCGGCTTCAGCATCTTGCCGATGTCATGATAGTAGGCCCCGACGCGACAGAGCAGGCCGTTGGCTCCGATGGCGTCGGCGGCCGTTTCGGCAATCGCGGCGACACTGTTGGAGTGGCTGTACGTTCCCGGAGCCCGCTGCACCAACTGCTGCAGCAACGGATGCGACACGTCGCTCAGTTCGAGCAGGCTGATGTCGGTGACGACTCCGAACAGTTGTTCGATGAACGGCAGACCGCCCGAGACGATGAAGCCGGTCAGGAAGCACCAGCCCGCCCCCTGCAGACTGATCTTCATCAGACGCTGGTCCGTCCAGAGGCTGTTGAGATGCTGGCTTTCGAGGATGTTGACGCCCCACGTCACGAGCAGATACGTCACCGCCGCCCAAAAGCCGACCTTGACCAGCTTCATGCGGTTGGAGACTTGATTCAGCGGCACGACCGACGCGGCGACGGCACTCATCAGAACGACGAACTCACCGACGCTGCGGCCGGTCGCCAGCGTCAGGGCCAGCGTCATCGAGAAGCCGGTCAGCGCGGCCAGAACCTGGTTGTAGGCGATGGCCAGCACCATCACGATGCACAGCAGCGGCACCGCCTCGGCCCGCCACGGATCGAACGACAGCCAGCGACTGAGCACCAGGGCCACGATGACGGTGGCGAGGTAAACCGTCAGACGCCCCACGCTGGTGGCGAGTCGCGGTTCATTGCGAGTCAGGTAATAGCCGTTCATACCGACGAGCACGATCAACAGCAGCAGCACCGTGACGACTCGCAACGCACGCTCGGAGAACGACACCAGACGCTCGGCAGAGTCGTACTGAGCCTTCAGAATTCCGAGCGTCTCTTCGTCGAGGTCCTTTCCCGGGGCAACGAGGAGCGCGCCGCGCTTGTAGACGTCGATGACCGGAGGCGTGTTGAGTTTCTCTTCGCCTCGTTTGCGGTTGGTTGCGGCCGGGTCAAATTCCAGTGTCGGGGCGACACGGTTCATCAGCCACCGGTCGAGAATCGTCTGCTGCGGCTTGAGCGCTGCGAATGATTTCCACTGGCTGCCGAGATTGCCCGTACTCTTGAGCATCTCAACCAGCAACAGGTCGGCCACACGATAGGTTTGAGTCTCGTTGCCTTCATCCTTGGAGACGACGGCGACCTCGGCCTCCAGTCTCAGTTCCTGTCGCGCGACTTCCGCGGGGTCGAGGACGCCGGTCTGCCTCAGCGGTACCGTGAACTGATTGAACTCGCCGACGATCTCGTCGATTTTCCGTTCGGCTGTTCTGACGGGACCAATCGCCGTGCGAAGCTGTTGCCAGTCGGCCTCAAACTCCGGCAATGGCGGCTCGAATGCGGCTCCCGGGCCTCCCGAGACCCAACCGAATGCGGCACGGGATTCGGCCGACAAATCGGTGAATTGGTTGACCGTCACGACTTCAAACAGATGCTTCCGCAGCTCATCGGGCAGAGTCCGCAGCCGCTCCGAGGCATTGCCCGAATGGCGGAAGACAAGCGGGACGCGGTTCTCGCGCTCCAGTTGGGCGTGGTCTGTCTTGCGGAGGTTGATCCGCTCGAAGTCGATTCGAGCGAGCAGCCCATCCGGTGCGTTGTCACCCATGCGATGCGGAAATGGTGCGCTCCAGCTTCCCATGCCGAACACGAGCACGATCAGAAACAACAGGCAAATCGCCAATCGCAGCGACACGTCGCCGTGGCTGAGGTGCGTGCCGAGCCGATCCGTCCACGAGCCTGTTTTCAGACCCGTGATGCGCGAGGGGCGAACTTTTCGGACAGGAAAGATACGCATGATTTGGGCCGGTTGACGCGAACGGACTCCGCGTCAACTCGATTACATCCCTGCCTGCATTCGCCCGTAGGAGGGCACTTCGCTCAACGAGGGATCCGCATCCCGCGGTTCCTCCGCCGAGACATGGGTTGAGTTCGAGCCGTTCATTGGAACTGCACCGTAATTGACCGGCAAAACCGTTGACGAGACGAGATGCCCCCGGTCCGCCCGGTCCCTTCGATCCGTGTCGTAAGCCGCGACGATCCGTCGGACCAACGGATGCCGCACGATGTCTTGAGCCGACAGTTCGACCGACGCGATCCCCTCGACGCCGCGCAACCGGTGCCACACGTCGATCAACCCGCTTTCGATTTTGTCGGGCAGGTCGGTCTGAGTTGCATCACCGGTGACAACGATCTTGGAGTGATGGCCCATTCGCGTGAGGAACATCTTCATCTGCGTGATCGTCGTGTTCTGAGCCTCATCGAGGATCATGAACGTACTGTTCAAAGTCCGCCCGCGCATGAAGGCCAGCGGAATGATCTCGATCACATCCTTGTCGAGATACTTCTGGACTTGTTCGAAGTCGAGGATGTCGCCGAGTGCGTCGAGCAACGGCCTCAGGAACGGGTTGACCTTCGCCAGCATGTCGCCGGGAAGGAAGCCGAGTTTCTCGCCCGCTTCGAGCGCCGGCCGGACGAGGACGATTTTGCGAACCTGCTCCAAACGCAGGGCGTTCACCGCCATCGCGACCGCCAGGTAGGTTTTGCCCGATCCGGCGGGGCCGGAGCAGATCACCATGTCATGCTCGCGGATCGCCTTCACGTATCCGCGCTGCCCCTCACCCATCGGGCGAATCTTGCGCGCCTTGTGGAAGACGTCGATCGATTCGTCGGACGCCCCGTGGCTGGGAAACATCGAACGATGCAATGCCCGCTCGAGGTCTTCATCATTGAGTTGTCCGCTGCGTTCGATGATCGCCCGCAACTCGGACACGACCTCGGTCCCGAGATCGACTTGAGTCTGATCGCCGTGCAGGTGGAGTTCGTCTCCCCTCAAAACGACGTCGATGTGAAGCACGTCGCGCAGGCGACGGAGGTTCTTGTCCCGAATACCGAAGAGGCTGCGAACATCCTCGTGATTGCGGAACTGGACACGTCCTTCGGACATACAACCTTCTCATGGGACAAAAGAGATCGCGGACCGATGCCGCGAAGACGGGGAAAGTCTACTACGTGCCGGGCCAACTCGCAAAACAGTCGGCAGGCAACGCAAGACAACACAGGAAAAATCGTGAGTCGGATGAGGGATCAATGATCAATGATGAAGGATGAGGGATGAAGGATGAGGGAAGATCTCGATCTCGGTGGGTGAAGGCGATTATTCCAACTCCTGATCGGTGAGCCCTCATCCTTTGGCCTTCATCTCTCATCCTTCCTCCCCAATCGTCAAAGTCTGCCCGCGACCCCGTGAGTTCCGGTCGTAGGCGATGTGTCGGACGTAGCGGTTGTGTTCAAGTCTCTCACCGTGCCAGTTCGATCAGTCTCCCTGCCCGAAGACCCGCGCCCGGCGGGCGCTTCAAGATTTGGAGCATCTGTCATTCGCATTCGCTTGGGATTTTGGATCTGAGGTTCCGGATATCAAGTGCAGGATTTCTTCTCATGTATGAAGCCTTCTTCGGTTTGAAGCGACGTCCGTTTGCGGCGACTCCCGATCCGCAGTGCTTTCTGGCGTCGGGGACGATCCAGGCCGCACTCGATGAGGTTGTGGTCTGCGTCGAGCAGGGACAGGGGATTGCCGTGGTGTCGGCTCCGGCGGGAACCGGCAAGACGCTGCTGTGCGAACGGCTGTGCAGCGAACTTGGGGAACGGTTTGAATCTGTCCTGCTGCGCCATGCCAGCTTCCTCACGCGCCGGGCTCTGCTGCAAACGATCCTCTGCGAACTCAATCATTCGTACCGCCAACAGGATGAACAAGAGCTGCGGCTGGAATTGTCCCCCGCCATTCGTGCGTTGCGTCCACAGCGCGAAGCTCTCGTCCTGATCTGCGATGAAGCCCATCAACTTTCGGAAGAACTGTTGGAGGAACTTCGCATTCTGTCGGACCTTGCGGAACACGGCCGGCCCCTCGTCCGGCTGGTGCTGGTCGGTCAACTTGGCTTGGAGGAAACGCTCGCCCTGTCGAGCCTCGAAGCCCTCAGCCAGCGGATTCGCGCCCATGTCTGTCTCGAAACATTGAACCGGGTCGGATCGCTCGACTACATCGACTATCGCCTCACGTGGGCCGGAGGTCGCACCGACGAGATCTTCACCGCAGAGGCCCTGGAACTGGTCAGCCGCGCCGCTGACGGCGTTCCGCGCTGCCTCAACCAACTCTGCGACCACGCGCTGCTGCTGGCTTACGTCGCCGAACAACAGCCCGTTCCCGCCGAGTTGATCCGCGAAGCGCTGCAGGATCTGCGGCAGCTCCCGCTTCACTGGAATGAAAGTTCGCTTACCGAGCCAGCACGCCGCGAAACGGCCTCGTTCGAAACCGATCCCGAATTCGAGGATCGTGCACCGGAAGTCGGAACGTTCGACGACGGCCGCTCGACCGAACCCGCTTCGTTTGAGATGGAATCGATTGAGATCGGCGCGGACCTGCCGCAAGCAGGTCACTCGCGAGTCGAGACGATCATCGAGCAGAGCAATTCCGAAGCGGAAGCCGCTTCCTCGATCATCGAGACACAGTCCGAATCATCAGATGCGGACGAACCACGCGAGGCGATGAACGTCCATCACGAGGGTGTTCGTGGCGAGACCATGATCGAAACTCCTTCCTGCTGGGAATTCGGTGCGGCAAACTTGGCGATCGTGACCGCCGGTCCGGTGGCTTGCACGCTGCAACGGTCGCCGTTGCCGGGAGGCTTCATTGAGGAACTCGTCGTGGACCGCTACGCCGCGATCGACGCGGGATTGGAGCCAACCGAGCTGATCGCACCGGACACGGCCACGTCCCAAGAGGTTCACTCGACGGCCACCTTCGAATCGCAAGAGACGGTTGAGCCGCTTTCGATGTCTTCGGAGATCGATCCGATTGAGATGGTCGAGGTTTCCGCCCTTGAATCGCCCACCACGGAGATGGCCACTTCCGAACCGAGCGATCTCCGTTTGAACGCAGACTTCGACGAAGTTTGCGAACGCCTGGACGAACTGCTGCCACAGGTGGGGGACGACGCCGGTTGGGACTCGGCCAGTCTTCACGCGGAGAACACGACCTTCGAGACCAACGATTCAACCGCAACCCCCGTGATGGAAGCTGCCAACCGGATCGTCGAAAGCCGTTCGATGGAGGATGAACTCGGCAACGAAGTCTGTCAGTTGGCCGAACAACTGCAGGAGTTGCTCGGCCAGCCGAGGCGAGAGAACTCACCCGTTGAACAGCTTCGCTCGCTCTTGTCTCCTTCCGCCGAAGAGGAGTTCACCGGAATGGGCGGTGTGGAGTTGGACGCAGATTCGGACGTCGAATCCAGTTCGACATCCGCCGTCGAAACGAGTCAGACCACGATTGAACCGGCTCCGTCCGTGCGGCCGTATCGAAATCTGTTCAGCATGCTCCGCCGCAAACAACAGGGTCTGCTGTAGACCGGCGGCACGAGCGGGCCGCAGTGCTACGGGGTCCGCATCGCCGACTCGTTCAGCCACGCCAGGAAGCGTTCGTCAATTTCGCCGGGGCGTCGCGTGGCGAAGAGTTCACAGAGTGAGGCGACTCCCGTCGGATCGGTCTCCGCGCGGGAGCGGCACTTGCGGTAGAACGGCTCCAGCAGCCGATGCTGTTGAAGGAACAGGCAGAAGTACCGCGCGTGGGCGTAGTCGATCGCCGCGCGATCCGACGTGGCGAACCGTTCGCTGGCCAGGTCGATCACGGAGCGAAGTTGCTCGCGTTGGCAGGCCTCGCGCAGGGGACTTCGCCGCCAGTTGTCGAGGCCGATCAGACGCAAGCCGTCTGAGGAGAACTCGCACTCTTCGTGGAGTGAGGCCAGCCCTTCGTCGAGCCATTCGGCGAGCAGGGGAAAGTCGGCGTGAGCCAGTGCGTGAGTCAGTTCATGAGCCAGCGTCCCGTCTCCCGTGGCAACATTGATCACGACTCGATGCTCGGTCCGCGAATAAATTCCGGAGTACTCGCTCCGTTCGCGTTCATCGAGTCGTCGCTGGCACTCGCGGTAGCTGTCGTCCGACGAGCAGAGCAGGATCGTCACCGGCCACATCGGCGGATGGTCGAAGTATTGAACGCCCAGGGCTCGCGCCGTCGGCAGGATCGTCTGGCGATAAGTTTCACTGAGGTGCTTCGCGTCGCAGTCGCCTCCCAGCACGAACGGCTCGTGGACGACAACGTTCCAACCGTCGGGCAATCGCTGGCGCAGATCACTCGCCAACGTCTGGCAGGCTTCGGTCTGACGACTCGGATCGGCAACGACTTGATCGTGAACGACCGAACCCCCGGTGAGTCGCGTGCTCGACAAATTCAACGGATCGGGAGCGGCCACCGCGTAACAGACTGCCACGAGTGCCAACGGCCCAATCGTCAGAAAATGCCCACGTATCAGAGTCACGGCGAAGTTCACAAAAGGGAGGCAAGGTCTGATTGAGTCACTTCAACCCGATCCAACTCTACATCGAGTTCGGGCCATCATCCTGAGCGAAACGTCAGGGACCACACTGAATCGCGAGCATTGTTCGGGCTTGGGCCAATTGTTACGATCCCCGCGCTTTGATGGCCGCTTCGGCAGGGACATCCTCCGTCGCGCGGCCGTTACAACCCCGCAGCAGCTTGCCCCTCAAGCCTGCTCTTTTCTCAGGTCATCAACGGATGGAATCGACGCTCTACCGCCATTTGGGCGCACATCTGGATTCTCAAGACGGCGTGACCGGAGTGAGGTTTTCCGTGTGGGCGCCGAACGCGACTGAGGTCTCGGTCCTGTGCGACACGAACTCGTGGATGCACGGTCGGAATCACCTTAACTCGAGTGACAACGGCGTCTGGTGGGGTTTCGTGCCGGGACTCAAGCAGGGCGATGCGTACAAGTTTGCTCTGAGAACTCGCGAAGGGCACTTGCTTCAGAAGATCGATCCCTATGCCTTTTCCGCCGAGGTTCCGCCGAAGAGCGCGTCGATTGTCTACAACCTGGACGGCCACTCGTGGCGCGATGGCAACTGGATGACCGGTCGCGAATCGAAGAACTGGTACGAGCAACCGGTCTCGATCTACGAACTCCATCTCGGTTCGTGGAAGCGACCGCAGGATGGCCGCCAGTACTTCAACTATCGCGAGTTGGCTCCGCTGCTGATCGACTATGTCAAGGACCTGGGCTACACGCACATCGAACTGATGCCGATCAACGAGTTCCCGTTCGACGGATCGTGGGGCTATCAGGCGACGGGCTACTTCGCACCGACCAGTCGGTTTGGATCGCCTCACGACTTCATGGAGTTCGTGGACCAGTTCCATGAGGCGGGGATCGGCGTCATCATCGACTGGGTTCCGGCGCACTTCCCGACCGACGGCCATTCGCTCGGCGCATTCGATGGGTCGTGTCTCTACGAGCACTCGGACCCGCGCAAGGGCTTCCACCCCGATTGGGGTACGCTGATCTTCAACTACGGGCGCAGTGAGGTCCGCGATTTCCTGCTGTCGAGCGCCCGCTTCTGGCTCGATGTCTATCACATCGACGGACTGCGGGTCGATGCGGTGGCGTCGATGCTGTACCTCGACTACTCGCGCAAGCATGGCGAGTGGGTGCCGAACATGTTCGGTGGGCGCGAGAATCTGGAGGCGATCCAGTTCCTCAAGGACATGAACACGCTGCTGTATCAAGAGTACCCGGGAGTGTTGACGCTGGCGGAAGAGTCCACCGCGTGGGGCGGCGTGTCTCGGCCCGTCTACACCGGTGGACTTGGCTTCGGCATGAAGTGGGACATGGGCTGGATGAACGACACACTGCGTTACATGCGCCGGGATCCCCTTCACCGCCAGCACCATCAGAACGAGCTGTCGTTCCGCATGGTCTACGCCTTCACCGAGAACTTTTTGCTTCCGCTGTCGCACGATGAGGTCGTTCACGGCAAGCAGTCGTTGCTGTCGCAGATGCCCGGCGATCCGTGGCAAAAGTTTGCCAACCTGCGACTGCTCTATGGATACCAGTACACGCAGCCCGGCAAGAAATTGCTGTTCATGGGGGGCGAGATCGCGCAGTGGACCGAATGGAATCACAACGTCCAGCTCGATTGGCCGCTGATCGGCCAGCCGCTGCATGACGGAGTCCGCCAACTGATCCGCGACTTGAACAAGCTCTACAAGAACGAAACCGCTCTGCATCAGCAGGACATGTCGGGCGAAGGCTTCCGCTGGATCTCGGCCGACGACTGGCAGAACAGCGTCTACAGCTACGTCCGCCAGGGGCGGGACCGCAACGATTTTGTGGTCGTTGTTTTGAACCTCACTCCCGTACCGCGGCACGACTACAAAATTGGTGTCCCGGTCGCCGGGTTCTACTCCGAGGTGCTCAACACCGATTCCAGCTTCTATGGTGGGTCGGGCATCGGCAACGCGGGGGGACTCTACAGCCAGGCCGGTCCTTGCCACGGTCAGAACCAACACGTCTCGTTGACGCTGCCGCCGCTCGGCATGTTGGTCCTGAAGCCCGTCACCGGCGCGAAGCAGAAGGCGTAGCACATGCTGCCAGCTTGTGCGTCTCCCAGTGAAGGCACGGCCTGCCGCCGCCGACCACGCGCTGGCATTCTTGATGCGACCGCACTGTCGTGCACTGCGCCCACTTGATCCCAACAGATTCTCAGCAAATGACGAATCCGAGTGGAGCCGACCGGCAGATTCTGCCGACTCACCCGCGATAAGGGCTTTGCCAAACTGCGGGAGGAGTGCGTCATCGTGCATCAAGATCAACGAATCGGGCTGGCGTTGGGTGTGCTCCTGTTGGGAGCGGCCGGGGCATTCTTCTTCCGTCACGAGGCCAAGCCGGGAGCCGAGTCGCCTCGCCTGCGCACGGCCAAACAACTGGATGCCCGTATCGCCGAGAAGTCGATTTCGCCCTACTTGCAGGGAATTGAAGAGGTCGATCCGCCGAAGGGGACAGCGGCCCGGAGTGTCTCGGATCGTGGCGGTCCACCGCTGAGTCAGAGCGATGATCGATCGTTGCCCAGCCTCGACTCCCCCGACTTCTTCACGGATGACTCGCGCGAGCCATTCGATGCTTCGACTCACAAGTCCCGAGCTCGCCTGCGACAGGAACAAGCAGACGACGGCATCCCCGATCTGGCTCCAATTCCGATCCCCGACACCGACGAGATCGCGACGGGCAGAGTCCCTTCGCACAACGAGGTAGCTCCCGGCGCAGGGCCCGCCGAACGACTTCATGTCGTTCTAAAAGGTGAGACGTTGTCGTCCATCGCCGCGAAGGAACTCGGCAGCACGAATCGCTTCATCGAGATCTACGAAGCCAACCGCGATCAATTGAAGGACGCCAACGACGTGCGCGTCGGCATGAAACTGCGAATGCCTTCGCGGCAGGTGACTCACGGCTCAAAGTCGAACCCGACGAAGAGTCGGTCGGATTTGCTGAGCGACTCGGCCCCACCGCTGCTGGAACAGAAGAACACGAAGCGCGACGTGAGCGAGCTGCCACCAATCACCGTCCAGCCTGAAGCTGACCCTGCGCGAAACTCGACGCCGGCCCCCGCGTCTCCCGGCAACAAAAAATTCGTTCCGGTCAAGCATCCACCGTTGGGCACGCGCGTCCCGGGACCGCAAACCGACGCCAGCGATCCCAAAGACCAGGCCGGTCGCCGACTGAGTCAGCTTCCGCCGGAAAACACCGACGGGAAGGTCGCTCGCTGACGCGCTGCGGCTTCAGATTCGCTGACCTCTCCTTGTGTCTTGTCCCCCTCGCCTCCCCCAAAGGGGCGAGGGGAGTGGAGTTGCTTCCCGAAGGAGGCGGCTGGCTCTCTTTGCATCGCGGTCGATGGACTCCTAGAATGCCGCTCAAGATTCGCGCTTGGATCATCGCGAGCGTTCGACCCTGCATTCCCATTGGAGACAGACGACCATGGCATTCACCCTTCCCGCCCTGCCCTACGCTCCCTCTGCACTGGAGCCGCACATCGACACGAAGACGATGGAGATTCATCACGGCAAGCACCATCAGGCCTACATCAACAACGCCAACGCGAAGTTGGAAGCGCATCCGGCCCTGGCTGCCAAGTCGGTTGAGGCCCTGATCTCGGACCTCGCCTCCGTTCCCGAAGACATCCGCACCGTGATCCGCAACAACGCGGGCGGCCATGCGAATCACTCGCTGTTCTGGACGGTGATCGGTCCCAAAGCCGGAGGCGAGCCGACCGGTGACCTGGCCGCCGCGATCAACTCCGTCTTCGGCAGCTTGGCCGCGTTCAAGGAGAAGTTTGCGGCAGCGGCCACCACGCGGTTCGGCAGCGGCTGGGCCTGGCTTTCGTCCGACAAGGGCAAGCTCGTGGTCGAAAGCACCGCGAACCAGGACAGCCCGCTGATGGAAGGCCGCACCCCGCTGCTCGGCCTCGACGTGTGGGAGCACGCCTACTACCTCAACTATCAGAACCGCCGCCCCGACTACATCGCCGCCTTCTGGAACGTGGTCAACTGGCCGGAAGTCGCTCGCCGATTTGCTGCGGCCGGCAAGTAACACGGCCCCTTCGCCATCAAGCTCTTTCGCACCCCGACGCCCTCACGGACGCCGGGGTGTTTTCGTTGGGCGAGCGGCAGAGAAACCAGGGGACCGGACATCGAAAGCGATGTGCTACGCAGTGGGTGCTTCGTCTTCCGTGCCGCTCTTCAGGCGGGCTCGATACTGGCGGAGTTCTTCCTCGATCTTCTGCCGCTCGCCGCGAAGCTGACCGCTGACGCGTCTTGTGAATGCAACGGTCGAGAGCAGATCAACGAGTCCCAGCACAATGATCGCCGCGACGAGCAACAGGACTCCGCCCAGGAACGTGAACGAAAAGGTGAAGTACGCGTTCGGAGTCTGTTGAATGAATCCGTCGAGTCGATTTCCGATCGAGATCAGGAAGCCGACCAGAAAGAACAACCCGCTCATCACCAGGCGGCGCTGGATCTGTCGTTCCAGGTGCGCGTAGTCGTGCTCATCGACCTTCACCCGCCGCTGCAGTTCGCGATGCGACCACCACTGTCTCAAGCTCATCGCGACCGCGACGAGCATCAAGAACCCGCCCACAATCAAGGCCGGCAGAGTGTGGGCGTTAAGTTCAAATGAAAACGGCATGACTGAGTTCCGCGTTCAAGGAGCGACCGAGAGCACCTTGTCGATGGCGGGCTTCTCAATCGTCTTGCGTTCGCCTCCCGGCCAGGTCACCGTCACGCGCGAGATGCCGTCGGACTTGCCCAGCCCGAACGTGACCGGCAGTTCGCTCTGCGAGAGATATCCGCGCGTCGGGACCGCATGTCCGACGAGCTTGCCCGCATCCGTTTCGACTTCGATTTTCGCTCCGATCCCGGACCGGTTCCCTTTTGCGCCGGTGACATCGACTCGCAGCCAGTGGTGGCCAAGCTGTTGGTCGTTTCGCAGGAGCCTCGGGGCGGAACCGGTCGCCGCGAAGAGGAGGTCGAGGTCTCCGTCGCCGTCGATGTCGGCGGTCGCTGCGCCGCGGCCGACCATCCGTTTGAGATAGTCCTCACCGCACTTCTCCTTCGGAACCGGACAGAACTCTGTCTTCGACGCGGGGCCGCAGTTCCAGAAGAAGTGCGGCGGTTGTTCGTACTGCTGGCTGACCTGAACCTTGTTGATCTCGTTCTCCAGGTGGCCGTTCGCCGAGACGATGTCGAGTCGTCCGTCGAGGTCCACATCGACGAAGAGCGTGCCGAATTTCAGCTCGATGCGCGACTGGGGGCCGATCCCCGTCGCGATCGCTTCGTCGGTGAACTGCATCGAGTCTCCCTGAGCCACGTAGAACGCGGTCATCTCGTTGGCGAAGTTGCCGATGGCGATGGCCACCGCACCGCCGTTGCGGATCCGCGCGGCATCGATCCCCATCGCACCACGGGCCTGCCCCTGCTGGTCGAACGCCACACCTCGCTCCTGCGCCAGCTCTTCAAACGTGCCGTCCTGCTTGTTGTGAAACAGGAAATTCTGCACGGTGTCGTTGGCGACGACGATGTCGAGCCAGCCGTCACTGTCGAAGTCGGCGTAGGTCACACCGAGTGACTTGGCGGCCGCCACATCCTTTCGCGCGGGGTTTGCGATCTGCAAACCGGCGGCCTTTCCAACCTCGGTGAACTTTCCGCCGCCCTCGTTGCGATAGAGGTACGGAAACGTCCCCGGAAAGTCCTGCGGTCGACCGTAGGCTCGTTCGCCGCCGGTCAGCGTAAACGGTTGAGCCTTGTCGAACGCGCGCGTCCACTTGACGTAGTTGCAGACGAACAGATCGAGGTCGCCGTCGTTGTCGTAATCGAGGAATCCGCAACTCGTCCCCCAATCGTCCTCGCACCCGGCGACGCCCGCCTCAGCCGTGGCATCGACAAACTTGCCGCCATCATTCCGGAACAGCCTGTTCGGGCCGGAGCCTTGCTCGGTCCTCAGCTTCTCACCCTCTGTCTTGTTTGGGCCGACGGCCGAGAGAAACAGATCGACATCTCCATCGCTGTCGTAGTCACCGACGGCCACGCCCTGACCGTAGAACGTCACGTCGAGACCGGTTTCTTTCGTGACCTCCGCAAACTTGCCGTTGCCGTCGTTGCGATAGAGGGCCATCGTCGGTGGAGCCTCGGCCGGACGTTCGTCCCAGATCCAGCGGCTCGAGTTCACCAAGAGAATGTCCTGATCACCATCGCCGTCGTAGTCGAGAAATGCACAGCCCCCGCCCATCGTTTCCGGCAGCAGCTTCTCGCCCAGCGCACCGCTCTCGTGAACGAAGCGAATGCCGGCAGACTCGGTGATATCGACGAACGGCATTGTGGGCACTTCGGCCGCCGGACGTTCGCGCACTTGCGGTCGATCGAGGATCGTTTTCTGCTCGATCACGGGCGGCTTCTGGCCTCGCGCCCAGAGGGCGATCCCAACTCCGGCGGCCACGAGGACGAGGAGCAAGCTCCCGGACCACACAAACGCCTGGCCCACAATCGCGTCGTCTTTTTCTTCTTCACCTTGCGGCTGATTCATTGCAGAGAGTCCTCGTTCGATTCATGTGCAAAAGATTCGTGGCGAGCCGGGTGGGGTTGTGGCCCGGGGGTGTTGGTATTGGTACCGTGGGGTTTTGGGGGGCGGCGGGGGGGTTGTGGTAAGGATGAAAGGCATAATGGTATGGTT
>JBBPIS010000087.1:0-32013 GCA_038040225.1 Planctomycetota bacterium | reverse complement strand
TAGTGCGGTTCCAAGCTGGGTGTAGCGGAACTCGTGAGAGTTCCAGCCTGAAGTCTCACGACTTCAGCTACTTTTTGCCGCTACACCAGCCTGTAACCGCTCTAGGCACTTCAGCGGCTGCTAATGCTGGAAGAGGAACTCCTTCGAGTTCAGGATGGCCCAGCCGACGTCTTCGAGGGCTTGACGTCTGTCGCTTTGGGCGGCGATGTGGGTCTTGGAGGCGGTCAGTTCTTCGGGGGAGGGCGTTCGGGCGAGGGCGGCCAGGTAGAGGGAGGCGATGATTTCTTCGTCGGGTTTGTTTTCCTTGATCATCGTTGCGATGCGGCCGTTGTCGGCGCGCAGCTTGTTGTGGACGACCGGGCCGTTGATCATTTGCAGGGCTTGCGACAGGTTCGATTCGCTCGACCGTTCGCACTGGCAGGCCATTTCGCGTTGGGGCTGGCCGAAGACTTTCAGGAAGTAGTGGTCGGTGGGGGGATCGGCCAGTTCGCAGGCTCGTGTGCCGAGCGGCATGCCGGGGAATTGTTCGGGGACGTTTGTGACGGCACAGATGCCGTCGAGAAGCTGTTCGGCGGACAGCAGCCGCGTGTTGGCGTGCGAGCAGTAAATCTCATCGTCCTTGTTGAAGCCGTTCTTTCGGCTGCTGAGTTGATACGTGCGGCTGTTGCAGATCGTGCGGACGACCCATTTCTGGCTGAAGCCGTTCGAGACGAACTGCCTCGACAACTCGTCGATCAGCCGGGCGTTGGACGGCGGGTTCGAGTCGCGGAAGTCATCGACCGGTTCGACGATGCCTCGGCCCATCAGATGACCCCAGATGCGGTTCGTGACGCTCTTTGCGAAGAACGGGTTCTCGGGGGATGTGAGCCAGGCCGCGAAGACGGTTCGACGATCCTGATCGGCAGGGATATCGACATCGCCCTTCAGCAGCAGGTGGACCTTCATCTGCTTGTTGGTGCGCGGCTGAGTGACCTCGCCCCCGGCCTGGGTGAAGATCACTTCTTCTTCCGCGTCGACCGAATTCTTGCGACCCACTCGCGCGAATGCGGCGGCGATGCCGTAGTAGTTGTCTTGTGTCCAGCGCTCGAACGGATGGTTGTGGCACTTCGCGCATTGAATGCGCACGCCGAGGAACAGTTGAGCCGTCGTCTCGGTCGCGTCCAGCGGATCGCGGCTGGCTCGCCAGAAGTTGGCGGGCGGGTTCTCGAACACGCTGCCGTTGGCCGTCATGAGTTCGCGGGCGAAGACGTCGAGCGGCTTGTCGTTGCGAACCGACTCGTAAATCCACTGGCGGAATTTGTGGACGCCCGCCGCCTTCAGCTTCTTGCTGTTGGAACGCAGGACATCACCCCACTTGAGTGCCCAGAACGACGCGAATTCGTCGCTGTCGAGCAACCGATCCACAATCACCGCGCGGCGGTTGGGGTTGGCAACGTCGGCGATCAGGGCCTTCGCTTCGTCCGCTGAGGGGAGGCGTCCCGTCAGGTCGAGCGTCACGCGGCGAAGGAACTCGTCATCGGAACAAACGTCCGACGGCAGGATTTGAAGTTGCTTGAGTTTCTCGAAAACGGCGCTGTCGACGAAGTTTTGTTCGGCGGGATTGTTCCACGCGAAGCCGGGGACATCTTCGAGGAACGTCAGGTACGCGGTCGACATCCCGGTGAGATATCGTGCGAGGACGGCGGTCTCACCGCGCCCGTTCTTCGTCACCAAGCCCTGGACGTTGACCGAACCGACCGATTCGTTGGAGGAACTGAAGTCGGTGAGAGCGGTCACGTCGCGAATCGATCCGTCGCTGAAGTGGCCGAGCACCATGATCTGCTGGCGCGAGGCGGGTTGACGGAGGACGCGCTTCGACGGCACAGTCTCGATCTTCACGAGATCGGGTTCGGTCGGTTGGCCGAGTCGCAGTCCTTCCGCGATCCACTGTTTGAGAACCTTGTGAGCGGGGTCTCCCTTCTTGAGCCGCTTGCCGCCGCCGTGTGCCACTTCCATGAGCGGCTTGCGGAGCAACAGGCTTTCGTCCGGCTCCATGATGTTGGTGCGACGTCCGAAGAACTCGGAGCGAACCGTCATGATGTCGAGTTCCGGATCGTAAGCCCGCAGCGACAATCGGAAGCCTCCCTTACCCGAGGGCGAGCCGTGACAGGCCCCCGCGTTGCAACCGGCCTTGGTGAGTGCCATCTGCGTTTCGTTTTTGAAGCTCACCGGGGCCGGGGCCTCGAAGTTCTTGACGAGGACGGGAACAGTCGCCGTCTGCCCGGCAACGGTCGCCGTCACGATAGCCTCACCGTTGCCGACCGGCAGAACGATTGCGCCTTCGATCTTCACGACCGCAGGGTTCGACGAGGCAAACGTTGCCGCCGCCGTCAAATCGCGAACGTCCTCGCCCGCGTATTTGCCCGTGACGAGCAATTGCTGCTGCGAGCGATGGCTTTGCAGTTCAAACCGCCCCGGTTCAATCATCAGGCTCGCTGGCTGACCGATCTCGGCCGCCGAGGGCGGGTCAGCTGCGAAGGCCATCGTCGAACAAAGGCCCATCACGGCCACCAGCATCAGTCGCGAAACGTGTTCAAGTCTCATGGTCCTGGACTCCGGCTTGGGACAGCGGATGGATGATTGCGATTCTTTTTGTCGGGCGGGACGAGTCCTTGAAAGTAAGGACTCGTCAAACACTACTCTACTCCACGGCCAGCGTCACGGCGGCCGAGGTGGCTTCTACTTTGGCAGCTCCCGCCATGCCGTCGGCTTTGGCGGTGAGGTTGGCTACGTTCGCAGCCGCCGCGTCGGCGGTGGCTGTGAGTTTGATGTCGATGGATGTTTGGTCGGCCGCGATCACGGCGGGGGCTGGAGCGGCGGTGACACCGGCGGGCAGGTTTTGCAGCGTCACGTTCACCGGGCCGGTAAACGCCGGGTTGCGTTCGACTATGGCCTTGATGACCAGCTCGCCACTCTTCGCGATCTTGCCGCCGGCCGGATCGAGCTTGATGGTCATCGGCGCGGCGAGCTTCAATCGCAGGGCCATGCCTTGGACAGCCGTCTTGTCGCCCTGTTTCAGCGTCCCGGTCAGGCCTGCGGTGAAGTCGCCGAGCGGGGCTTGGTTGTTGCCCGTGATCGTGATCTCCGCTTCGGTCTGTCCCTTGTCGATGTTCTTGACGGCGATGGTGACGCCCGCTGGCAGGCCGTTCGCTGCGGGAGTGATCGCAACGGCGACCGCCTCCTCAAAACCGGCGGCTCGCGTGGCGATGAGCTTTGCTTTGGCAGAGAGGTCTTTGCCGAAGACGACCTCGGCCGGTTCGATCCGCCACGCAAAGCCGGGCGCGGGGGCAGACGATGCCACCACGAACTTGCTCAGCGACGATGGGGTCCAGCGCATGTTGTTGTTGCGAGTTTTGAGGACTCCACCAATCTCGGCAGGGATGACAACGTCGGCCTCACCAATGCGGGCTGTTCCGACAATCGAGATCCCGTGCAGTGAACCGGCTGCGAAATCGGGAGCCGCATGAATTGTCATCACCGCGTCGTTGCGACCGGCTCCAATCACGGAGCGGCTGGCCGTGAGACCCGGCGGCGGATTGAGCAGACTCAATTCGATTGGCCCCGCGTGAGGGGTTCGCACTGTCGTGATGGTCGCCAACACCGAGCCGCCCGCCGGAACGTTGAACGTGTCGAGCGAAGCGGCCAGCGAGAACTGCGGAGGATTGGCCTGAACGGCGATCCGGTATGCATGTTCGCTGCCACCGCGATGGTTCAGGTCTTCGACGACCAGCGTGTAATCGCCATCGGCCGGAGCTTTGAACGCGACCAAACCCTCACTCGTTCCCGTGTCCTCGGCGGCGACAACCTGTCCGCCGTCCTTGTTGACGATCTTGAAATTCAAGTCGGTCGGTGAGCCCTGCTGGCGCGTGATGCCGACGAACGTGGCCGACTGATCCTTCTTCGCGGTGAAGACGAAGCGGTCCACGTCACCGGGCTGTTCGAGTCGCCCGTTCACGTCGTGGCCGAACTCGATCTTGTTCGCCTGCTCAGCCAAGTTGTTGGGTTCGGCTTCGATGAATTGCGGCGTTGAGACGATCGCCACGGTGCTGAAGCCGCTCGCACCGTTGGGCCGCTTCAAACTGACGTGGCTCCAGCCATCGACGGCTTCTGCCGCGACGGTCGTCAGTTGCGGAGCCAGTCCCTCCACGCCGAATCCCGCCAGAGTCACATTCGCGGTCGTCCCCTTTTGGATGGCGAGGGGATACGCGACCGTTGCCACCGGGAAGTCACCGATGCGCAGCCGGTACGCTCCTGTCCCGTACTTGATGTCGCGGAGTTCGATGACGTATTCACCCGCGTCTTTGAACGTGTGAATGATCGATGCATCACCACTCAGGCCCGGCGTGTCGTCGTTGTAGGCGAGTTCCCGTCCCTTCGCATCGAGCAACCGAATCATCGGGTCGAGCGACGAACCAATCCGCCGCGCGAGCACCTCGATCGACAGCTTTTGTCCCGCCGCCGCCGTGAACTTGAAAAACTGCCAGCTCAAACCGGCGACTGCTCCATCGACAGCGGTTGGGACAGTTACGACCTGAGCCGCTGCGAAGCCGACGTTGCTTCCGACCGACGCCACCGACGGCAGGTCATCGATGACGAGAAACTTCAGCGGTGAAACACCCTTGTCGGTGATGACCCTCAACGCATGAACGCCACACGACGTGCCTGCCGGAACGTTCAGCTTGAACGTCACCTGAGCCGGGTTCTCGCCGTTCTTGTCGATGCCCTCGGCGAGACCGCTCTCGCTCGGGAAGCTCGTCCACAGCGATTTGGCCACGGCCAGATTGCCGCCATTGATTTGGAGGTTCGTCGTCGCACCGGGGGGCACCGCACCGGGCGTCGTCGAATTCGCAGCAGGCTCCTGCCCGAAGACGACCAGACTGGCGGAGCAGACCATGAGAGCCGTGAACAACACGGCGACACGTCGGAGAAAAGCTCGTGGCAACATGCGGGGAGGCTCCCGGAGCGAATTCAAAAGTGGGTGGGTCAAACGCGGCAGGCAAGTCATCGGGCAGGACTGATGGCAGCATGATAGGGAGCGCCGCGGGGAGCCGTCAATTTGGTGGAGTCCACTTGGGCAAAGGAGTTCGGAAATAGAGGAGACCGCCCGCAGCATCCGAATCGAGGACCTTTCGGCGGACGGACTGGAACGCCACGAAGACTCGACACACACTATCCAGGATGATTCATGGCCACCACGGAAAACACGGAAGCTCACGGAAAGCAGAAAGTTGCAACGAGGTGTGTAGCGCCCGACTGCAGACCGACACGGATGTGGTTCATGCGAGCAAGTCCTTTCACGCCTTTCCTTCCGTGGCTTTCCGTGTTTTCCGTGGTGAATAATCCGGGCTATGCGAGTGAACCGCTGGTGTGTTCCCCTTCAGAAAGAACGAGTGTCATGCGTTGTTTCTTGCGAAATCGAATTCCGACAGTGTTGGTTCCACCCGTTTTGCTGGTTCTGAGCGGGGCGTTCGCCGCCGCCGGTGAGCCGCTCGACGTGGCGTTCACCGCGACGCTTGATCGCACCGAGCAGCGGTACGTGGCGGTGTTGCCGGAGGGCTTCGATCCGCTGGCGTCGCACTCGATCCTCGTCGCGTTGCACGGTCACGGGTCGGATCGGTGGCAGTTTGTGAAGGACGGTCGCGACGAATGCCGGGCGGCTCGCGATGCGGCGGCGGGACAGCGAATGATTTTTGTCTCGCCCGATTATCGGGCCAAGACGTCGTGGATGGGCCCGGCGGCGGAAGCGGACCTGCTGCAGATTCTGGCGGAGTTGCGGAGCAAGTACCGCGTCGGCAAGGTCGTCGTCAGCGGCGGGTCGATGGGAGGGACCGCCGCGTTGACGTTCGCCGCGCTGCATCCCGATCAGGTGGACGGCGTCGTCTCGATGAACGGCACGGCGAATCTGGTCGAGTACGACCAGTTTCAGGACGCGATCACGGCATCGTTCGGCGGCTCCAAGCAGGACAAGCCGGACGAGTATCGCCAGCGGTCGGCCGAGTTGAATGCCGAACGTCTGACGATGCCGATCGCCATGACCACGGGCGGTCAGGACCGGCTCGTTCCGCCCGCAAGTATGCTCCGGCTGGCCGACGTGTTGCAGAAGCAGAATCGCCGAGTGCGGTCGATTCACCGGCCGGAAGGCGGTCACGACACGAAGTACGCCGACGCGATGGCCGCATTCGAGTTCGTCTTCGCGCAACTCGCGGCCACGACACCGCTGCTTGAGTTCGGTGAGTCTCCGAAGACGATCGTCTGTCTCGGCGACAGCGTGACGGGAGTCTACTACCACACGGGCGGGCGGCGGGCGTATCCGGAGATGCTGGAGATCGCGATCCGCAAAGCCGTGCCGGCGGCCAACGTGAAAGTCATCAACGCTGGCATCAGCGGACATTCGACGACCGAAGGGCTGGTCCGGTTGGACCGCGACGTCCTGCAACACAAGCCAGATCTGGTCACAATCAGCTTTGGTCTGAACGATATGACGCGCCTGGCGGAGGAACAGTTCGGCAAGAACCTGGAAACGCTCGTCGCCCGGTGCCGCGAGGCCAACGCTCAAGTCGTGCTGTGTACTCCGAACGCCGTCATCACCACGGGCGGGCGGCCGGTGGAAAAACTCGTTCGTTACTGCGAGAAGATTCGCGAGACGGGTCGCACCTTGAAGGTGCCCGTCTGCGATCAGTTCGCGGTGGGCGAGGCATTTCGCGCGCAGGATGCCTGGGCGTGGCGACTGACTCTCAGCGACGAGATCCATCCGAACATGGACGGCCACAAACTGATGGCCGAGGAACTCTGCCACACGATCACCGGTAAAAAAGTCTCGCTGGCGGATGCCGGTCCGCCGCAGAATTTTCTCACCAGGACGACCGAGTTGCTGAAACAGGGGAAGCCGGTGAAGGTGCTCGCGATGCCGCCGTTCGACGTGCTCGTCGGCCCCGCGCTAAAACGGCTTCATCCGCAGGCGACCGTCGAAATCACCGCCTGGCCGACCGAGGGACTGTCGCTCGTCGAACTGGAACAGGCGGCGAACAAGCTCGTGCGCCCGCTGAAGCCCGATCTCGTCATTCTCGCCGTCCCCGCGACCGCCGCCGCCACGAACGACGAGCAGTTCGTCCGCTCGTACTCGTGGATCATGAACTGGTCGCTCAGCTTCGGTCACCAGGAATGGGACTGCGTCGTCGTCCATCCATCCGTCGTCACGCCGGATGCCGCCGTGCCGCGCGGAGACCTCATCCGCCAACTCGTCAACGCCCAGGATCTGCCGCTGATCGACCGGCCGAAAGAGGACCGTTCGTCGACCGAATCGCTATTCAACAACGCCGTGAAGTAGAGACGCATTGCTCTGGGGTCGGCCGCTTCACGACTTGGGCATCTCACACAACTCGACTGACCCGCCGTGCATCACCACGGGATGTCTCTTCAGCAAATCCAGAAGCTGCTGTTTGTCTTCCGCGTCGAAACGCATATAGCCCACAATATGGTCCGATGACTTCGCCGACTGAGTGTCGCCCAGGACCACCCGCTTCCCCATCGCGCTTCCGCCCTCAAACAGGCCACTCTGCCGGGCGGCGGCCAAGAACTGATTCCACTCCGCAGCGGTGGCCTCGGTCTTGACGTTGTCGTGAATGAGCAGGATGTATTGAGTCATCGTTTCTCCGAACAGTGAATGGACTCGACTGGGTGGCCCGGCTCGACCTGCCTGTTTGAAAGCCGTGCTACTGCTTCGGAGTCGTCGGAGAAGCAGTGCGAGGGGCAAGCCAATCCTCCATCGGCACTGCTTGTCCCAAAGCTGACAAGCAGTGGCACGACCAACGTGGTGAATAAACCTCAAGCAGGGCCACCCCACCCCGTGGAAATTTGTGGCCCAAGCATCAACTCCTGAAAGTCGCCCAGAATTAGATTGACGGATGCTACCACCAAGATAGGATGTCCGCCGTCTGTAATAGCACCCGCCCCTCGTTTTGGCGGACAATACGACACGGATTGTATCGCCGGGCTTTAGGAAACTTCACGCTAATTAAATGGGAGGTTTGAAATGAGATTCACGTCATGGTTCGTTGGTGTTGCCGTCGCGCTCGGTCTTTCCGCCGTCGGTCAGGCCCAAGACGACTCAATGCGCATTCACTTCGTGGATGCGGGTCAGGCCAATTGCGCGATCCTGGAATTTTCCAAAGGCGTGATGGTCGTCGATGCGGGCGGCGAAGTGGCCAAGCCCCCAGGTACCTTCGACGGCAATGAGAAAGTGATGACGTACCTGAAGAAATTCTTCGAGCGCAGGACGGATCTCGCTGGGCGCCGCTTCCCGATCGATTTGCTCGCGATCACCCACCCACACAAGGATCACACCAGCGCCATTCCCGATGTCATCGATAAATATCCACCGGCGAATGTCATCCACAATCACCAGCGCACCGGCTCCGGAGTTGACGAGCAAAACATCGCCGTGGACTACATCCGAAATTCTGATGCTCGAGGCTACTTCATTGTTCAAGAGCGGGCTTTCGAATCTGTCCGCTCAACCGGTAAGGGGATTCACAACGATGTCATCGATCCGTTTACCTGGCCCGGCACGCATCCCGAAGTGACGGTGCTGTCGGGCGGCGTCCGCAATAACGCTGGCTGGGGTGAGGTCGACTTCGCTGACGAAAACAATCACTCCCTCGTCATTCGCGTGGACTTTGGCGGGGCGTCCGTGCTCTTCCCCGGAGACATCGAAGAGGCGGATAAGAAGCACGGACCTCCCAAAAAGGCCACAGTGGAAAGACTGGTGGATGCGTATGCCAACACGGGCGTCTTGGACGTCGATGTCTACCTGGTCAGCCACCATGCCTCTAAAAATGGCGGAAACGATGACTTGCTGCGCCTCATCTCGCCCGAGATCGCCGTGATCTCTTGTGGTCCCCCGGTAGCGCGCGAGGGATCCAAATTCAGCGCCTTCAATTTTGGTCATCCGAGAAAGCAGGCGCTCGACGAGATCGAGGGGGCCATGGCCATGACCAGCCTGCGAGCCCAACCCAAGGACATCAAGCAATTCATAGAAATCAAGACGCCGCTCGACAGGCAAATCAAAAAAGCGATCTACTCCACGGCTTGGGATGGCGACATCGTGCTGGAAGCCAAGGCCTCGGGCGACTGGACTGTCAAAGAACCCGTCGGCCAATAGCGCCAGCGCGCGGGTGCCACTGGCGGCAGCTTTGGGCCGCCAATGTCTTCGAAGAGCACTGGCGAGTGAAGCCCCTCGCCAGTGACCCCCGTCGCACTTGAACAGGTCCGACCGTGGCTATTTCTTTTTCTTCTTGCCGGTGAGGTCTTCGAGCGATTCGTCGGCCTTTAGTTTTTTGGTGGTGGTGACGGCGAGTTTCTGGGCGAGGAATTTGTCGCCTGATTTGCGGCCGGTCACGGTGGCCGACTGGCCCTCTTCCAACTTGGTTGGGTCGGAGACGACGACACTCACCGTGTGTGCCGGTTCGACGAGGACCGTGAGCGTCGCCTTGCCCGCCTGACGGAGTTCCAGGTGGGCGTACTTTTCGTCCTTGGCGGGGGGAGTGTGTTTGACGATTTCGCCGCTGACGATGTGGCGGGTGACGCTCTGGCCTGGCTGGGCGGGCGGCTTGACGGCCGAGGCGGGGGGAATCTTGCCCGTCATCTGTGGGAAGACTTCGAAGCTGCTGCCGAAGAATTTCTTGTTGGTCTCGACCGCCTCGATCTTCACGAACAGGCCGGGGACGAGAAACCCGTCATCGCCGCCGGACGAGATTTCGACCGCGACCTTCGCCGCCAGTTCGAACGACTGTTCGTCGGTCTCCCCCTTGACGGTGACCGTCGTGGTCTTGCCCTTGCGCTCGATGCGCGAAATCTCTCCGGTGAATGTCGACGGCTCCTTGCCGGCTTGAGCCCAGACGCGGGGCAGGCTTGCCGACGAGAGAATGACGGCGCACAGACAGGCTCGGGTGACATGTCGCATGGCAGTTTCCTCGGAAAGAGACTGGAATCGGAACCGACCCCTTGAAGTGGATGACGTTCTACTGTTGTCGATTGCCGAACGCCAGCCGCCCCTTGCCCTGATACTACGGGGAGACTGGCAGAACGATGCGGGCAGAACGATGGAAGAAGGGAATTCGTCTTCATCATTCTGCCCACATTGTTCTGCCAGTCCCGATGCCGTTTCTGGCGATGAGGGCCGCGCCGCAGGCGGACTCTTCGCGGTGGTCGGTGAAAGTGACGCGGACTTTCCGGTCTGCCAACAGACGCTCTCCGTCCGAGCCAGTCAGATGGTCCGCCTCACAATGACTCGGCCCTCAAGATCTCGAACAGACTGTGTCGCGAATCGGTCCAGTCGAGGGGCTGGCCGAGGTTTGTCCGTTCGACGCGGCCCAGGGCTCCGGCCTCAAGACTCTCGGCGCTGGGGGACAGCAGAATCCAGAACGAGGGAACCGTAAACAGCTCGCGGTCCCCCATTCGCTCCGTGACGCCGACCACTGACCAGCCGAGCCGCTTTGCGTGTCCCGCCATGACCGGATTCAGGTTGAAATAGTGGTTCGACACATGCGCGGCCACGATGCCGTCGGGGGCCAGGTGCCTGCGATAGACCTCGAACGCTTCGGCGGTCAGCAGATGAATCGGAATGGCATCGCTGGAAAAGGCGTCGAGGACCAGCACGTCGTACCGCTGCGGATCACGTCGTTCCAGCGCGAGCCTGGCATCGCCGGGAATCAGATGGACATCTGCGGATGAGTCGCTCAGGTATCGAAAGAAGTTGGTGGCGAGATCGCGCACGGCCGGGTCGATCTCGTAAAAGTCATAGATGTCTCCCGGTCGGCCGTACGTGGCGAGCGTGCCGACTCCCAGCCCGACGAGGCCGACTCGACGCGGACGATCGGCGTGATGCCAGCCGAGGGTCAGCCCCACACCCGATGTCAGGCCGTAGTACGTTGTCGGCAACCGGGCCAGCTTGGGGTCGAGCAGTTGCAAGCCGTGACGAGTTCCCCCGTGAGCCAGTTCGTAGTACGCGGCCGAGGGAGTCTCCTTATGGTGCTCGATCACTCGCAGCACGCCGTAGAAATTGCGGGAGACCATGTGGACGTTTCTCAGCGTCGCGACCACGTCAATTGTCAGGCCGACCGTCAGCGGAATGACTCCGCACGCCAGACAGAGCCAGACCCAGGCATTTCGCAGGTGAAACCAACCGGGTCGCGCATCGCACATCCACGCCACGGGCATCAACAGCGCCGCCGCCAGCAATCCCAGATGATGTTCGACGCAAAGCGGGAACAACACCGGTGCCACCACCGCCACGAACAGACCGCCCGCCGCACCGCCCGCCGACATGATCAGGTAGAACTCGGTCAGCGAAGACCCCCGCGATGACGCGGAATCGACGGACGCGGGCTTCCAGCGAACCAGTTCGCCGTGGCAGACCATGCAGACGCAGAACAGCGTCCCGAGGTGAACGGCAAACTGAAACGGGAGCGATCCGTAAGCCCCCGTTCCGTGCTGCGAGCCAATCACGAAGCCGCTCGTCAGCAGGGCGATGGCCGCCGCCGGTCCCCACAGCCAGCGAGCCGTCCACGACTCGACCGAGAAGCAGACAATCAGTGAGATCAGGTACAGCGTCAGGGGGACCACCCACAGAAACGGGACCGGACTGATATCGACCGACAACTTGTTGGTCACCGCGGAGAGCAGCACCGACGGAACCATCGCCAGTCCGAACCACATCAAAATGACGCCACGAGACGCACCCTCGGCGGTCTGGCGGAGGACCCTGATCGGCTCAGGCACGGTTCGCGCGTTGGCACTCCAACCACACGCCACGCACAGCAGGCTGTAACCGACGAAGCCCGCATACCACAGGCTCACCTGTTGCGGAGCCGCCAGCCAGACATCGACGACGAACGGATAGGTCACCAATCCCAACAATGACCCGAGGTTGGAGAGGGCGTACAACCGGTAGGGCGACTCGCCGGGGAAGGCCCTCGCAAACCAGACCTGAAGCAGCGGGCCGGTGGCACTCAGCAGCAGGTAGGGGAGTCCGACATGCCACGCCAGCAGCCACAAGATTTCGCCGGTGGGGTCTCCGTCTCCGGTCGGCTTCCACACGGCTGCGGGCAGGACCGGCGAGAACAATGCGACGGCGAGCAGCGTCATGTGCATCAGCCACTGACCACGCAGACTGCTCCAGCGAACCAGACTGTGTGCGTACAGATAACCGGCAAACAGCAACGACTGAAAGAACAGCAGGCAGACGGTCCAGACGTTCGGGCTGCCACCGAACCACGGCAGGATCAGCTTGCTCATCAGCGGCTGGATCTGGAACACCAGCCCAGCGCCCAGAAAGACGGTCGCGGCAAACAGGCTCTTCACGGCACGAGGCGAAATGGTGGCTGGCATGCTTCGAGTTGATCCGGGTTTGCAAGAGGCGGGCGATCCGGCAGGGAGAGTCTACCCAAAGTGGGCGATCAGTTCCGGTGATCAAGCGCTGCGCGAACAGGAGTGCCTGATCCCATCCACGGGGAATTCTCGACTCGGCCTGTTGAATCCGTCGGGAGGATTGCGTTTCTTCTGGAGGGGGGGATTGCGCGTCGCCCAAGATGGGCCGGTCGCCTCACGATTGGAGACCGCTGACCCGAAGAAGCGGCCGGTTCCTGTTGAGAACGGCGGAATGCGAGCCTTCGAGCCATCACGCTTCCTGTCGCGGCGCGACGGGGCTACCTTGAAGGGCAGACCGGTACCGTCCATCCGGGCACGTCATCGATCAAGGAATCCAGCATGTCTCAAGCCATCGTCGATCCCGGCGAACTCCGACGGTTCGCGGGGATGCTGCGTGAGTTCAACAGCGATCTGCAATCACGGCTCGGCACGGTTTCGGCACAGCTCAATTCGCTGAACCAAACCTGGCGCGATCAGGAGCACATCAAGTTTGCCGAGGAGTTCACGCAGCATTTGAAACTACTGGCCCGCTTCGTCGAAGCCAACGAACGTCACGTCCCGTATCTGCTCCGCAAGGCCGAGCGGATTGAAGAGTATATGAACCAGAGGTAGTGGGCAGTGGATGGTGGGTAGTGGATAGGAATCAAGACGTGGAGAGTGCTTGGACTCTGCACGGAGTGACTCCTGTCGCTCGAAACTCAATCCCCCCGCCCGCGTCCTTTGTTCTTCTGTTCTTCCCATCCACTACCCACTATCCACTTCCCACCATGCCCGCCCCCGGTCACGCCAACGTGCAATCGCTCGACGCCCTGCGGGACGTTCGGTTGGCGCTGATCTTGTTTCAGGAACGGGCGACCTCGGCGCTCGGCGGCTTGCGGACGAAGATCGATCGGACGCGGGCCTGGCTCGAACAGGATCGGCCGTTGTATTGGCGGGACCAGGAGCGGAAAGCCTACGACGGAGTGGCGTCGGCTCGCGTCGCGTATGACACATGCCGCCTGAGGACGGTCGGCGGTCGGCATCCCGAGTGCATCGAGGAGAAGGTCGCCTTGCAGCGTGCGAAGGCGCGACTCGAATTCTGCCAGCAGAAGGTGGACGTCGTTCGGCGCGTGAACGTGGACGTGAGCCAGCAGGCCGACGATTACCGGGGCCGCACGGGACTGCTGCTACGGTTGCTCGACGAAGACGTCCCGAATGTGCTGGCGATGCTGTCCCGGATGATCGACGCGATCGAGGCGTATGCCGCGATCGGCGTCCTGCCGGACGATTCGGCCGCCGTCCAGTTGAGCGCCGGCGCGTCGGAGCCGACGCCCGATGCCGTCGTGCCGGCGGATGACCAGGACGGCAAGTCGGAATTGTCGAACGCGACGCCGCAGTCCGGCGACGGCGTTCACGAGTGACGGATTCGTGGCGGCTTTTGTTTCTGACATTGATGCTTGAGATTTGTGATTCGTTTGGGGTTTGGTTCTTGGAGTTTGAGATTTGGAAGCAAGATCATGGCGATGGGCAGCTTGATTGACGGGTCGGGACAATTGAAAGCGGCGTGCGACCAGTTGGAAGAAACGTGGGCGGCGGCGCGGGAGGGGTGGCATGATGCGGTCAGTCGCAGCCTGGAAGACGAGCATCTCGAACCACTCTTCACCCAGGTGCGGACGACGCTCGATGCCATCGCCCGATTGAACGGAGTCCTCGTCACCGCCTGCCGTCAGTGTCAGGACCGTGAATGACACCCGTAGCACAAGCTGCCAGCTTGTTCTGGACAATGTTTTGCATTTCACCCTTTGTTTCCTGCGTTGTCTTCTGTTTCAAATCCGTGTGAACAGAAGGTAACGAAGGAAACAAAGGAGGACGTGAATTTGGTGCGGAGCCTCGCTGGCGGCAGAGGATCGACATTGGACGAGACGTGCAAGAACGACAATTGCGAACAACGACGAACACACTCACGCGGGCCTGAATCGTGACGATCGAACCGAACATTGAACTCGAACGAACTTCGTTGCGCCGGCTGCTTGCGCTGGTGGCCGATCGCGCGCGGCGTGAACAGGAGATTGAAAGCCTGCACGCGAGTGAGGTCTCCAGTGAGCAGCGGCAGTATCACGAGGTCTTTCAGCTTCTGACCTCGACCTACGAAGCCGAGCAGGTTTCACTTCAGCAAAGTCACGTGACGCAGCGCGATGCGGTGGAAGCGCGCTGGCAGCCCGAGGCGGGCGCCGTCGAAGCCCAGTTTCGCGAGGTGCTCGAAGAGATCGACCTGCGTCACGCGGACGAGACGACCCGCGCCCAGAAGGAGCGGGACGAAGCGGCGTGGCTGGTGGGGTCGCTGCTGGACGAAGACACCGACGACAGCCCGCGCGCACGATTGCAGGTCTTGCAGTCGGGCACCGTGGCCAGCCGGATTGAACTCGAAACGGCGCTCAAGTCGCTCGACGGTTGGTATCGCCAGTCGACCGAGTTCCTGCAGGGCAGCCGCCTGCTGGGCGAGGCCGTTCCGCCTCCGCCCTCCACACTGCCGCCCGACATGACCGGGCTGCATCAGAAGTGCGTGGAGTCGGTTCGACAGGCGGAGCCGCTCTATCACGGTCTGATGGGCCGCGTGTTGCCGCGTCTGTTTCAAGGCTTCTGGCCGGTCGTGGCATTTGTCGTGTTGAGCGGTCTGCTGTTCGGAGCGATCCGCTCGTTCGTCGATCCCGCGCTGCTCGGCCTGAAACTTCAGTCGGTCGACCGCGACTGGCAGTTCATCGCGGCCGCGGCCGGGACGGCGTTGAGCCTGGTCTCCCTGTTCATGCTCCATCTGCTCGCCGGGCAGCGCGCGTTGCCCGGTTATGACAAGCTGCTGCAACTGGCGGTCGATGCCGACACGGCCTATCAGCGCTGGATCGTCGTCTCGCAGCGGGAACTCGAGCGGAATGAGGCCGATCTGGCGCACCAGCAGAACATCCGCCAGACCAAGCGCGACGCGGCACTGGCTCGCGCCGATGATCGATTGCGGATTCGTGTTCAAGCGGCGAACACTCGGCGCGACGAGGAGCGTCAGACCGCGAAGACTCACTACCCGGCTCGACTGGCGGAGATCGAGCGGACTCGCCTGAGCGATCGTCAGCAGGCGGAGAACCGGTTTGAATCGGCCTGGCGGGACAGCCTGCTGCGCCGCGAGCAGGACTTCCGCCGGTTGCAGGTGGAGTTCGATCAGCGCGTCGCCGCCAGCCGGCAGGTCTACCAGCAAAGTTGGATCGAGTTGGTGCGCGAGTGGCAGACCACTCTGAGCGAGCTCGGCAGCACCGCCGATTCGTTGGGAGAGACCATGCGCCGCGTCTGTCCCGACTGGGCCGATGTCGCCCGCAATCTCGAACTCCCGAGCCAGTCCGCCGTGGAGCACGCTGCCAGCGTGCTTTCCTCAGCGCAGAGTGAGGAAGACGACTCCGCACTCGGAGACTGCGGGCTGCTCTCGCTCGGCCGGATCGTGGCCGATCTGGAAGGGATCGAGCACGGCACGTCACCCGATCCCCGTCTGAAGACCGACCGCACGCGGTTCGACTTGCCGATACTCGTCCCTCTCGCCAGTCGGCCGTCACTGGTGGTGCGGTCCAACGGGGCGAGTCGCGCCGCGGCGACGCGCGTCTTGCAGACGGCGATGCTGCGGTTTCTCACGTCGCTCCCGCCGGGCAAGGTTCGCTTCACGATCCTCGACCCGGTGGGACTCGGTGCGAACTTCGCCTCATTCATGCATCTGGCCGACATCGACGAGCAACTCGTCACCAGCCGCATCTGGACCGAGCCGCCGCACATCGAGAAGCGTCTCGCCGAC
Source organism: Planctomycetota bacterium (assembly GCA_038040225.1). GTDB lineage: Bacteria > Planctomycetota > Planctomycetia > Planctomycetales > Planctomycetaceae > Schlesneria. Next base: position 15,743 of record JBBPIS010000087.1, on the reverse strand, counting down.
CTGACCGAGCACATGGAGACGGTCCTTCAGACCTATCTGCGCAACGAGTATCCGACGCTGGATGACTACAACCGCCAGGCGGGCGAAGTGGCCGAACCGTATCGCGTGCTGGTCGTCGCCAACTTTCCCACGAACTTCACGGAGGTCTCGCTCCGTCGGTTGGTCAGCATCGCCGACGGAGGCGTCAGGTGCGGCGTCTACATGCTGATCAGCATCGACGAGTCGCAGCCGCTGCCGCGCGGGTTCTCGATCTCCGATCTTGAACGCCATGCTGTCGTGCTGCGTCAGCCGCGCGCTGCGACATCGTTCGGCGAGCAGAGCGGACTGCTCCAAGAACTGCTTGGCGAGACAGACGATCGAGCGAGGTCTCTTGTCCCCTCGCCCCCACCTGTCTTGGGCGAAACGAAGACAGTGGGGGAGAGGGCCAGGGTGAGGGGGCCTGAAAGCGCGGAGCGGGGAGCGGGGAACGCGGAGAGAAAAGGCGATGACATACAATCCCTGTCTTCCAACTCCGCACTCCGCACTCCGCACTCCGCGCTCGTCATCTCCCCCTTCCGCCTGGCCGATCCCGATCTCGGTCAATGGCCGCTGCAACTCGATGAGCCTCCCACCGCCGACGAGTTCGGCAAGATCGTGCGTCTGGCGGGTGAGTTGGCTCGCTTTGTCCGTCGAGTGGAAGTGCCGTTCGAGCGCGTGATGCCGAAGGCGGACGCTTACTGGACCTCCAGCAGTCGCACGGGTCTCGATATTCCCATCGGCCGGGCCGGGGCCACGAAGCTGCAGCACCTGCGGCTGGGCAAGGGAACCTCGCAGCATGTCCTCGTCGCGGGCAAGACCGGTTCGGGCAAGTCCTCTCTGCTGCACGCCCTGATTACCAACGCGGCACTCCACTACAGCCCGGACGAAGTCGAGTTCTACCTGATCGACTTCAAGAAGGGGGTCGAGTTCAAGACCTACGCCACGCACCGGCTGACGCACGCGCGGGTCATCGCGATCGAGAGCGATCGTGAGTTCGGCGTCAGCGTGCTGCAACGGCTGGACGAACTGCTCAAGGAGCGAGGCGAGTTGTATCGCCGGGCGGGCGTGCAGGATTTGGCGGGCTATCGCGACGCGAACCCCGACGAACCGATGCCGCGCGTGATGCTGGTCATCGATGAGTTCCAGGAGTTCTTCACCGACGAAGACGCCTTGTCGCAGCAGGCCGCGCTGCTGCTCGACCGCCTCATCCGCCAAGGCCGTGCGTTTGGAGTTCACGTTCTGCTGGGCAGCCAGACTCTGGCCGGAGCGTATTCGCTGGCGAGAAGCACGCTCGGTCAGATCGCCGTCCGCATCGCGCTGCAGTGCAGTGAGACCGACGCGCACCTGATCCTCAGCGAAGACAACACCGCCGCGCGGTTGCTGTCCCGTCCCGGCGAGGCGATCTACAACGACGCCAACGGCTTGGTCGAGGGCAATCACCCGTTCCAGGTCGTGTGGCTCGACGACTCACAGCGCGAAACCTATCTCGGCTGGCTGCGTGAGTGGTCGGACGAATTTCAGAGCCGAGAGTCGAGCGACGAGAGTCGAGAGCCAAACGGAGCGCCTTCCGCTGTCCGACCTACTCGCTGGCCCGATGCCATCGTCTTTGAAGGCAACATCGCCGCCGATCCGCTTGCGAATCCGCTATGGCTCGACGCGGTAGGCACTCCTGCCTTGTTGTCTTCCACTCCGCACTCCGCACTCCGCACTCCGCACTCGACCACCCTCCGCTGCTGGCTTGGTGAATCCGTGTCGCTGACCGGCCCGCTCGAACTCCGCTTCGGTCCGCGCGAAGGGGGGCCGGTCCTGTTGATCGGCCGCGATGACGAAGCGGCTCTCGGTGTGTTGGCTTCGAGTGTGCTGGCACTGGCAGGGCAGGGGGCCTCTGCCCAACAAGAGTTCCACGGCGCGAAGTTCATCGTCCTCGACGGCAGTCTCCCCGACAGCACGGCCAACAAGACCTGGCGCACGATGGCCGATCTCGGTGCTCAAGCATCCTTTGACATCGTCGCACCGCGTGAGTCCGCCGCCGCGTTGCAGTCCCTCGTTGAAGAAATGCGATCTCGCACCGACGACCTCGCGCCGCCGGTCTTCGTGATCGTGTACGACATCGCCCGCTTCCGCGATCTCAAGAAGGCCGAGGACGATTACGGAGGCTACGGCGGTCTCGACAAGGAGCAGACCCTCAATCCCTCCGCGCTGTGGTCCGAGATCGTCAAGGACGGCCCCGCCGCCGGAGTTTTTCCAATCGTCTGGTGCGACGGCTATCAAACGGCCCAGCGCTGGCTGGGCCGTGAGTTGCTCAACCGCTTCGAGACGCGCGTCCTCTTCGCCATGAACGCGAACGATTCGAGCAACCTGATCGACACCCCGGCCGCCTCCAAACTGGGTCCGAACCGCGCCCTGCTGTCTCGCGGCGACCTGGGCACAATCGAAAAGTTCCGCCCCTACGGAATCCTCTCGCCCGAAAGAATCGCGGACCTCATGCAGCCCGAACGCACGACGAGCACGGAGCAAGAATCAGAAGCTTCGTCACACGAGAACGAACCTCCCCTGCCGACCTCCGAATCCCTCGAAGACCTGCCCACCGAATCCGACTCAAACGCGAGTAGCGACAATCCGACCGAGCCATCCAACGCCGCCGAGACTCGCGACTGGACAAGCCTCGACGAACTCAACGTCCTCTGATTGGTTCATTCGGCGAAGGAGTGCGGACTCGCACTTCCACAGCCCGGAGGGCGGCAGACAATAGCCCACGGCGTGAGCCGTGGGATGGCGGGTTGGAATGATCGACCAAGCCCCGGAGGGGCGACACAGCTATTGGCGCGGCAGGCGATTCAATCGCGACTCGAAAGGAGTGTGTCGCCCCTCCGGGGCTGCGACGGACCTTGGGTTGCACACCCCGGGCTTGCGCCCGGGGCTATTCCCTGTCGCCCTCTGGGCTGAAATCATCGGAATCGAAATCGTAGCCAGGGGGCATTCGACGAACTCAACGTCCTCTGATCGTCGAGTCGGACTCATCATCCGCAACGACCTCGAACGCCCGCGAGACCTCGGGCGGGATGCGCTTCGGTGACCCGGTGCGGTAATCGACAAACGCCCAGTTCGTCTCGGCCTTGGCGAGGACCGTTTCACCCGTCTTCCGTTGTTCATCAGCGCCTCGCAGGATGAGAAACCGCCGGCGCGACGTGACCTTGCCCATGTCGGCCACCCAGGTGCGGATCAGGATCGTGTCGCCGAGCAGGGCAGGAGCGAGGTACTCGATGAAATGCGACCGCACGACCCAGCCGCAGCCCAGCGCGGCATACGCCTCGACCGGCCACCCCTGAGCCGCCGAATGAGCCAGCGCCGCCGACTGCATCCACTTCAGGTACGAAATGTTGTTCGCATGCCCCAGCCCGTCGAGATCTTGCTCGACCACGGTGTGAGTCCATTCCAAAATCGCGGGCATGAGGCAGCCTCTTGCAAGTCGTGTAGGGTGGGACAAGCTCGCTTCGAGCGCCGGCCCACCATCGTCTCTTGTTTGGTTGGGGATATCGTCTTGGCTGTGGTGGGCCGGCGCGGCGAAGCGCCGCTGGTCCCACCCTACTTCGTGCGATCACGCCATTCACCACGTTCCCGATCAAATCCGTCAGGCGTTCCTTTCGGCTGTGGTGAAAGATTCACCCGCGCTCGGCGACTCGTTGGATGTTCCTCAGCACGAGCCAGTGGCAGGCCGCGCAGATGATGAGTATGCCGATGGCAGCGGTATTCAAACCACTTTCGTGAAATCGCAGGGTTTCAATCAGAACGATCCACAGGGCGAAGTGTCCGATCATGGTGCCGATCGCCAGCGGAACGGCTCCCCAGCGAACCCACACGGCGAAGACTGCCGCCAGATGGGGAACGAGCAGGAAGTGAGCGATGAAGAACGGACCGGGTTCGCGAGGTCTCAAGAAATTGACCGTGTTGTCGATGCCAATCACGTTGGCAACCACGAACACGATAAACGCCGGATAGGCTCCGAGCATCGCCCCGAACAACTTGGAGTAGAAGACCTCCACCGTGGATCGAGGAAGCATCACCAGCGAAGCGAGTGTCTGGCCACGAACTTCCTCGTGAATGCACCGGGCTGCCAGCAGTGCCGTCTCCCACGACAGGAAGCACATCAGAAAGAACTGGTAGATACCCAAGACACGAGTCCAGTAGTCGCTTCGGATTCTCATTCCCCACAGCTCGGCCAAGCCCCATGAGAAAACAAGCAGGGCCGCGTAAAAGACGATACGGAGCAGTCGCATGCTCAGCCCGCCCGCCACGAAATGAAAGTCCTTCCAGATGAACGGATTGTTCCATGCCCGACCCGGTGAGAAGCTGCGGGACAGGCCGCGCCGGCTGCGTGACAAAGTCCCGCGAGACGTCGCCTCGGTACCAGGCGAGTGTGTCGCATAGCCGAAGCAGCACCACGACAGCACGAAGCAGACCAGCCCGAGCAGGCCGTTGGAGAGCGCTTGAGTGCTCCACGGCGATTCGCCAAAGCCGGTTGTCAGAATGGACTCAATCTGCACGAACAGAGATTGCCCCATGATGGCCTGCAAACAGTAGCTCAGGATCGATGGCGATCCAGAACGGTTGAAGCCGCCAAATCTCCACAGTTCACGACAGAGATAGGGGACCAGCACGTAAGCGCCCAGCGCGATCACCATCCATGTCCCCGCCCGGCGACTGTTGGAGGAGATCGTCGAACAGAGCAGGCCGACTCCCGCCATCATCAGCATGTAACTGGTCAGGCCGACATACGCCGCGTCAACCTGCGACTGCGACACGCCCCCCATCGTCACGGCCAGCAGCGTGAACGGGTATTGCACGGCCACCAGCAGCAGCGCCTGGATCAGCCGCCCACCCAGCTTTCCCAGCAGCAACCCCAGCGGCCCGATCCCCGCCATCATCATCAGGCCCAGCGTGTCTTCTTCCTTCTCCTCCGTGATTGTCGTCGAGAAGAACCCGATCCCCAACAGACTCAGGAAGATGGCGTTGAGGTACACGCTCGCCTTGAAGAACCTCAACCCCGGTGCTCCAAACCGCAGGGCAATTGCCAGGGCCGTACACAGCGCGATGTAAATCGCCGCCATCAGCCCCAGCCGGGTGAGATGATTGAGCAGCGACCGGGCATCCATTCGCAATGACCGAGCCAACAAAGCCGTGACACCTGTCAGCATGGAATGATTCTCGACGCGGGAAATGACCGACTGAGATGCGAAGTGTAGGGTGGGACAAGCTCGCTTCGAGCGCCGGCCCACCATCGTCTTTTGTTTGTTTGGGGATGTCGTCTTGGTTGTGGTGGGCCGGCGCGGCGAAGCGCCGCTGGTCCCACCTTACTTCACTTGAGTCAGGGTTGTGGAACTGGCGCAACAGGACCGGGGCGAGTCAGGACATAGCTCCGAAATAGTCGTTCGATTTCCAAAGAGTTGGTGTGGAACCACTCGACGCCTACTGACTCTGTTACGGCTCGCTGGGATTGGTCCAACTTCGAATGCAGCCATGCTTCAAAGTCTCGTGATTCGTTTACGCGAAACACCAGCATGAGTCGCGCTCGCTCTGAAATCGCAGTCGATGTGCCAGCAACCTGTTGGTGGACGCGAGTGACGACGTTGTCTTGAGTCGACATTCCAACCTTTATCGGAAAGTGCTCATCGTTGCGGGCACGAGCCAGCTTTTCATGAGCAGGAAAGGTGTAGGCATAAACCCATTCTCGTCCGCGACCGAAGATGATTGCCTCACTCGCATCGACGCATTTTGTACTTTCGAGTGTGATGTTGTCAGTTTCCCATGCGGCCTCCATTGCGTCTCGTTCTCGAACGAGTTGCAAGACTGATCCGCGTAAGGAATCAATCTCGTGACGGACCTTCGCAACTTGGTGCTGAAGCTCCATCCGCTGCTGAATGTATGTCTGAAGGTCTGATGCCAGCTTGGCAAGATTCGAGGCAGCATTCAGCACCCACGCCTTTTGCAGCATCAGAATCAAAAAGAGTGTCGTTCCAGCCCCCACCGCTAAGCCCACCAGCACATCAATGATTATCATTCAGCAAGACTCCCGAATCGAAGCTCGTGTCACTGGTTTCGGCGTTCAGGCCTGAAATTGAAGTAGGGTGGGACAAGCTCGCTTCGAGCGCCGGCCCACCATCTTTTCTTGTGCGGTTTGGGTTGTGGTGGGCCGGCGCGGCGAAGCGCCGCTGGTCCCACCCTACGAAAGCACGCCTTCCACCACGTTGCCGAATACGTCCGTCAGGCGTTCGTTGCGGCCTTGATGGAAGTACGTCAGGCGTTCGTGGTCGAGGCCCATCAGGTGGAGGATGGTGGCGTGCAGGTCGTGGAGGTGGACTTTGTCCTTCACCGCCTCGAAGCCGAAGTCGTCGGTTTCGCCGTATGCGGTGCCGCCCTTGGCGCCCCCTCCGGCCAGCCACATGCTGAAGCCGTAGGGATTGTGGTTGCGGCCCGGTTCGCCCTTGCCTTCGCTGAACGGCATGCGGCCGAACTCGCCGCCCCACACGACCAGCGTTTCGTCCAGGAGGCCGCGCTGGTCGAGGTCCGTGAGCAGACCCGCGATCGGCAGATCGACCTCGCCCGCGTGCTGGCCGTGGTTGGTCTCGATGCTCTTGTGAGCGTCCCACGTCTCTTCGAGATGCCCGCCGCCCGAGTAAAGCTGCACGAACCGCACCCCCCGCTCGACCAGCCGCCGCGCGACGAGGCAGTTGCGGCCGAACTCATCCGTCGGCTGACGGCCGACGCCGTACATGTCCTGAGTGGCCTTCGTCTCCTGCGACAGATCGACCGCCTCGGGAGCTTCGGCCTGCATCCGGAAGGCCAGCTCGTAGGAGTTGATTCGTCCGGCGAGATCGCTGCCGCCGGGCCGGGCCGCCAGATGCTCATCGTTCAACTTGGCGAGCAGATCGAGTTGCGAGCGTTGGGCCGCGCGGTCGATGTACTCGGGGCCGCGCAGATCGAGGATCGGATCGCCGACGGGGCGGAAGAGCGTCCCCTGATAAGACGATGGCATGAAGCCGTTCGACCAGTTCGGCTGACCGCTGATCGGCCCGCCTCGCTTGTCGAGGATGACAACATAGCCAGGCAGGTTCTGGTTTTCGGTCCCCAATCCGTACACGGCCCAACTGCCGAGCGACGGCCGGCCGATGATCGTCTTCCCCGTGTTCATCGCCACCAGCGCCGAACCGTGCGCGTGACTGTCGGTGTGACACGACCGAATCACCGCCAGCTTGTCGGCATGCCCGCGCACGTTCTCGAAGAAGTCCGAGATCATCAGCCCGCTGTTGCCACCCGGTCGGAAGGGGCGGAAAGAGGGAGTCAGAAACCCCACCTTGCGGCCTCCCGAGTTGGTGAACTTCTTTCCTTCCGGCAGAGGCTGCCCGGCGAGCCGTTGCAACTCGGGCTTGTAGTCAAACGTATCGACCTGACTCGGCGCGCCGTTCATCATCAGGAAGATCACGCTCTTCGCGTGCCCAAACGCATGAGCCGCCTTCGCCGCGAGCGGGTTCGCCGCCGCTTGCCGCTCGGCCCCGAACCCGATCCGTTCAAAGAAGCCCTCGCGTGACAACAGCGATGTCAGCGCGAGGCCGGTGAACCCGGCCCCCATCTCCCACACGAACTCGCGGCGGGTCTGACGGCAGGGGAATTGGTTGGTCATGGTGATTGTTCTCATCAGGCAGATGAACCACAGAGACACAGAGACACCGAGAAGGCAAGACGAGAGACAATGGCGGTCAATGCTCTCCACTTCTCTGCATTTGCTTCTCTTCTCAGTGCCTCTGTGTCTCTGTGGTAAAAAACGTCTTCTCAATCGACGTAAGCGAACTCGTTCGTGTTCAGCAGCACATGGCAGAGCGAGGCCAGGGCCAGGAAGTCGGGATCGTGCGACGTGTTGCTGCGGGGGAGGTGGTACTTCTCGGACAGATGCCGCTGGACGGCGAGGCGGTCTCGTTCGGAGAGGTCGCGGTTGTAGACGAGCAGTTCAAACAGGTCGCCGTGCCAGTATTCGCCGTCGATGTTCCCCTGTTGGCCGATGACGTAGGCGGTGGTCAGCGTGCGCGGACCGAGCGGGCTGCCCTTCGACGCCAGTGCGAGATCGTTCTGGTGGACGATCGCTCCACTCGGGCCGTTGAAGCCCGACAGCAGAAACGGCTCGGCTCGTTTGGCCACATGGCCAACGCCCGAGAAGTCGTCGCTGAGCCTCACCGTGTCCTCGCCCGTCATGCCGAGGAACAGGCTCGTGCCTGCGTTGCCAGCCGCGCCGTTCCAGTTGGAAAAAATCTCGCGATGAGATTTGGTGGTCGCTCGATCAGTGACGACCGCGAAGATCGCGAACGACTGCGACGTGAGCACCTGCCCGTAGAGATGCAGGAAGCGGCGCTGCCCATCAAACCGCAGGGCAGGGCGGCCGTGAGCGGCTTCACTCACAAACAGGGGTTGTCGAGCAGGTTCGCTCTGCGACGCGGAGTGCTGCTCGCCCGACTGATCGGCCCACGCGAGGACTCGGCCATCGGCATCGGCCTTCACGCCGGAGTCGGCTCGCAAATGCAGGACGAGGCCATCACGAACATTGAGTCTGTGGCGGGGGTCGGCGTCTTCGCCGCCCCCAGTCGTGCGCGGCGCGATTTGCCGGGGGCTCGAAGACTCGACCCCAGCCACACCGCGTTCCGTTTTGTTTTCGTGTGCGAATCGTCGCCTCTGCGACGCGAGGTGTTCGCGCCCCGCCACCAACTCGCTCGGCGAAGGCTCACGCCCCAACGCGTACCGCCACGCGAGACGGACGTGTTGATCGGCGTCACTACCGTAGTCCCGTCGCTCCGCCGACGGGACGTTCTGTCGGCGGAGCGACCGAACTACAGTAGCCAGCGCCGTGCTTCTCTCATGCGCGAAGGCGTTGTTCAACATCGCCAGCGCCTGCGGGGCGACGGTCGAGACCGGACGCTGACCGCACGGCAGCGTAGTGTCTCCGAAATCGAAGGTCGTCATCATCGGAGGCAACAGGCTGCGCTGGCTGAATGTGTAGAGCGACCGCCTTTGTTGTTCCTGGGCCGGCGACGGCTTCCAGGCATCTCCCTTGCGAGACAATCCTTCGAGAGCCTCCGCCTGAATTGTGGGCTTGAAGCCCGGCCCGGTCAGTCGCGTGTCGATGCTTTCCCCCACGAACAGCATCCGATCTCGAAGCGACTCGGCGTCGAGTCGTCTTCTCTCGGCATGCCACCAGAGTTTGTTGGCCGCTTCGCGCGACAGGTAGTCGTCCTGTTGAGGATGCAGCGAAGACTGGCGGTAGGTCGCGCTGGTGACGAGCAGACGGTGGAGACGCTTGAGCGAGTGCGGAGCGCGGAACTCGGAGCGCGGAACGGAAGAGGCTTCGTTTGTTCCCGTCTTTCGCTCCGCACTCCCCGCTCCGAGTTCCGCGCTGAGCCAATCGAGCAACTCCGGATGCGTCGGCTTGTCGCCGGTGAAGCCGAAGTTGTCGGGAGACCTCACGAGGCCGTTGCCGAAGTGGTGCGTCCACAGCCGATTGACGAGGACTCGCGCGGTGAGCGGGTTGTCGGGATGAGCGATCCACTCGGCGAGGGCTGTCCGGCGGGAAGAACGGAGAGCGGAGAGTCGAGAGTCGAGAGCCAGAGGGAAGTCGAGAGACGAGAGACGAGAGACGAGAGACGAACTTTTGCCATGCTTCCCACTCTTTTCTGGCTCTCGACTTTCGACTCTCGACTCTCCGCTCTTCTGCGACTCTCGACTCTCCGCTCTCGACTCACTCAATCCCGGCACGAACGACATCGCCGCCGGTTCGACGACCGGGCCGGGATGTTTGGGCTCGCCCTTCTTCAACAGATGCAGCGGCGGGGCGGGGCGGATGTCGGTCCAGGCGAGGATGTCGGGCATCAATGGCTTGTTCGACGGAGAGACTGCGGACGCGGGTAGGCCGAGCACGGCATCGAGCTCTTCGCGCGAGGGGCCTCCCAGAAACTCACGACCGCGAGCTTCAACCGCTCCCGGCCAGAAGGCGGCCGCCATGCGGTAGTAGTCGGCCTGCTGGATCGGATCGAATTTGTGATCGTGACACCGCGCACACTTCACCGTGTATCCGAGGAACGCCGTCGAGGTCGTCCCGACGAGGTCTTCGAGCCGGTCGTATTTGTATTCTTCGGCATCGTTCGGCTCGTCGTTCCAAGTGCCGAGCCGCAGGAAGCCGGTTGCGATGAGAGTCTCTTCGCTCCGGTCGGGCAACTCGTCGCCGGCCAGTTGCTCCCTGACGAAGCGAGCGTACGGCATGTCCTCGTTGATCGCCCGCACGACCCAGTCGCGGTACTTCCATGCGCCGGGCTTTTCCTGGTCGCGCTCGTAACCGCACGTGTCGGCATAGCGGACGAGGTCGAGCCAGTACCGAGCCCATCGTTCGCCGAAGTGAGGCGACGCGAGCAGCCGATCAACGAGCCGCTCGTAAGCGTCGGGAGCCGGATCGTTAACGAACGCCTCCACATCATCAAACGACGGCGGCAGCCCGACCAGATCGAACGAGACGCGCTTGATGAGCGTGCGGCGATCGGCGGGCGGGGCCGGCTCCATTTGATGGGCTTGCAGGCGTGCGATGATGAAGGCGTCGATGGGAGAGCGGAGAGCGGAGAGACGAGAGTCAAGAGCCAGAGAAGAAAGACCGTCGGCCTGCCTGTCCGGCACTCGACTCTCCGCTCTCAACTCTTGTCTCCCATCCGGCTCTTGACTCTCGACTCTCGGCACTCGACTCTTCTTCACCGGTTGCAGCGACCACCAGTCGCGACCGGCTCGGACATCGCTGGTCGATTCGAAGAGATCGAGCTTGCGGCCGTCGGGCCATTCGGCTCCCGAGGCGATCCAGTCGCGCAGGATTTTGATTTCAGCATCGGGCAGCTTTTGCGAGTGGCCTCGTTTGGGGGGAGGCATCTCTCCGGCGGTGACTCGCGCGAGGAGTTGGCTCTTCGCGACATCACGCGGCACGATGGCCGGGCCGCTCTCGCCTCCTTGCAGCGCGGCGGCCTTCAGGCTCAGGACCAGTTTGCCCGACGGCTCGTTTTCGCTGTGACATTCCAGACACCGCTTGGCGAGGATCGGAGCGACCTCACGCGAGAATCGGTCCGGTTCGGCGGCTCGACTTGATTCGGGCAGGCCGAACGGTGCGAGCAGGCCGGAGAACAGCAACAGCAAACGCGACAACCTCATGGTGACTCCCAAGGCACTTCGTGCGGGCAGGTCTTCACGGACGATGGTCCAAACGCGGCCATGATAAGCAGGACCAGCGGCTCGGGGCCACGCTGCTGATCTTCCGAGCCCATGCGGTCCCTGATAGAACTCCGGCGAATTGAGGCGGAGGATGGGCACTCTTGCCCGTCCGCAGTTCGCGATTTGGTTTGCAACGAGGACGGGCAAGAGTGCCGATCCTCCTTCAGAGTGTCGTGGGAGACAGGGATGTCGAGTTTGGAGCGGCCACGGCGGTTGAGTCTGTCGCGCAGTCGGCGACTGACGATCGACGTGCTGCACTACCACCGAAAGGTGCCGACGTGCGCTCACGACCGGCGGTGCGATCTGTCTCACCTTGCCGAACTGCGGTCGCGGCTGCCCGTTCGCATTTCGTGGTCGCTGCTGTTCATCAAGGCGTTCGCGCTGGTGGCCGAGAAGCGGCGAGTCCTTCGTCAGGCGTACATCGCATGGCCGTGGCCGCATGTCCTCGAACAGCCGCACAGCGTGGGGATGCTCGCCACGCATCGCGAACATCGCGGCGAGCCGTGGTTGTTCTGGTCGCGGTTCTTCCATCCCGAGACTCAGTCGCTGATCGAACTGCAGCAGTGCCTCGACCGCCATCAAACCGATCCGGTCGAGAAGGTGTTCTCGGCGCAGTGGAAGCTCAGCGGGTTGCCGACTCCGTTGCGACGACTCCTCTGGTGGTGGGCTCTCAATGTTGAGGGGAAGCGTCGGGCTCGTCGGGTCGGCACGTTTTTCCTGACGACGCTGGCAGGGAAGGGGGTCGAGATTCAAGATCCGCCCGCGTTCCTGACGAGCAACCTGACGTACGGCCCGCTCGACGAGCAGGGATGTTGCCGCGTGACGATCTCCTACGATCACCGACTGATGGACGGAGCGTATGTCGCCGACTGTCTGATCGAGTTGGAACAGACGCTGAACGGTGAGATCGCTCGCGAGTTGGAAGCGATCATCGCGGTTGGTGCTCGAGACGCGGCGTGACAGCGAACGGTGAAACGTGGCGACGAAGGGGGCGATAATCGAGATGCGAGATCTGCGAGGACGAAACGCCATTGTGACGGGGGCCTCGGCGGGGCTGGGGGTGCGCGTGGCGAGGGCGCTGGCTCGCGAAGGGATGAATCTCGTGCTGGCCGCCCGGTCGGTCGAGGCGCTGGACGAGGTCGCTGAAGAGATGCGCGGACTCGGAGTCAAAGCCCGCGCGGTTCCGACGGATGTCTCGGATGAAGAGCAACTCAAACGTCTGGTCGAATGCGCGATGAGCGAGTTCGGTTCGATTGACGTGCTCGTCAACAACGCGGGGATCGAGGCCTTTCGCCCGTTCCACGAACTCGATCCGGCCGAGATTCGCCGCACGATCGATGTGAATCTCACGGCGACGCTGTTGCTGACTCGCCACGTCCTGCCGCACATGGTGGCCGCGGGGCGAGGCCATATCGTCAACATGTCATCGACGGCGGGCAAGTTTGGTCCCGCCTACGGTGCCGCCTATGGGGCGTCGAAGGCCGGTCAGATCGCATTCACCCAAAGTCTGCGCGGCGAGTATCACGGTACCGGAATCAGTGCCTCGGTGATTTGTCCGGGCTTCGCGACCGATGGCGGTGTGTACGAAGTCATCAAGAAACGGACCGGGCGAAGCGTGCCGTGGTGGATGGGATCAACGACGGCCGAAGCGGTGAGTCGCGCCGTGGTGAAGGCCATCCGCCGCGATTTGCCCGAGGTGATTTCCAATTTCCCGAAGCTGCGGTCCATCTTCACACTGAATGCCGCCCTGCCGCGAATCGGCGAATGGATCGTGCGCTGCACGACGATCCGGTTCCTGCGGCGTGCCAGTCGGAAAAGTGACTGAGCAAACTGGGTCTCCGCGGCCTCTCTTGTCTCGAAGACAGATGAGGCGAGGCGTTGTTGAGTCACGCCGCGCGACGAGCGGGGGCTGCGCTCGGTACGCCAAGGTGCTTGCGTCGTCGGCGCGTGAAGTGATTCAGAAAGTCGATCACACCCGGCGCGAGCCAGTTGGCCCACGCGAGCAGATGCGCGAGCGGGCCGATCAGTAATTGACGCTTGTTGCGGCGCAGGCACCTGATCGCGCCGGCCGAGACGGCATCGATCGAACAACAGAGCCAGCGCGGCGGCTCGGGGACCGGTTTCTCGGAGCGGGACGAATCGCACGAGCGGTACAAGTTCGTCAGGACCGGGCCGGGGCAGAGGGCCGAGATGCCCAGTCCGTGCCGACCGTACTCAGCCCGCAGCGCGGCGGTGAAGCCGATCAAACCGAACTTGCTCGTGTGATACGCGGCAAAGCGTCCGCCGGCCACGAGTCCCGAGATGCTGCACACGTTCAAGACGTGCGCGTCGGGGCGGCCGAGCAGCACGGGCAGCAGTTCGCGCGTGATCTGGATCGGCGCGAGCAGGTTCACTCCCAGCAACCGGTCCCACTGCGCGGCGGTCATCATCTGCGTCGGCCCGTAGTAGGCGATGCCGGCATTATTGACGAGGATGTCGATGTCCTCCCATCTCGTCCGCATCGTCTGCAAGGCGCGAGTGATCTCCGCAGGCTGAGTCAGGTCGCATCGATCGGTCAGCGCGGTGACACCGAATGCCGTCGCTTCGACCGCAACGTTGGCGAGACCAACCTCATCGACATCGAGCAAATAGAGATCGGCTCCTTCGCGCGCCAGGGCCAGCGCGATCCCGCGTCCGATTCCCGAGGCTGCTCCCGTGACGAGTGCCTTCTTCCCGCGAATCGACTTCATGAGCGGTGGCTCACCTTTCGTCTTGTTTCAATTGCACTCTGAGCGGGGCTGACGCCGAGGATCGGACTCATCACGCTACCTTGAGTTTGCCAGCCGCACGATGGCCTTCTTCACGAAGTCTTCGAGTTGGTTCCATTGAGCGATGACCTTGGCCAGTTCGGGGTCCGTCGTGATCGGAGGCTGATTCGGTGTTGGTCCCGGACCGGGCGTGGGCGGCTCCATCCCGTGAGGGTAGGGGATTGGACCCTCCGGTCCGTGAACGGCGTTTGAGTATTGAAGCTGCACGGGGACGAGGCCGCTGCCGTCAGCCAGGGGAACTTCGACGAAGACTTGTTTGAGTTGGCGGGCCTCGGCGATCGGATAGTCCCCGATTTCGAGGCCGCTGTCGGACGTCCAGCCCAGGAATCGCGCGCCCGCCGTCGTCCCATCGCGGATCGCGTCATCGACGTCCGGGTCGGTGCGGGCCTCCTGCAACTCGTGATACATCGTGGCGACGACGTTCTTCCAGTTCTGGTCATAGACCGGGATGCCGTTCGTCCCGCCATTCGGCAGCCGCTCGGAATAGACGGCCGTCGAGTAATAAATCGTCACATTGCCGATATGGATGGAGCCGTGGTATCCGCCGAGGCCGCCGGTCGAATCCTGGGCTCCTTCCTGCGGAATCGCATTGCCCGACAGAGCCAGTTGCTCGCCCCCGTTGGGGTCGCCGAGAACCGTCCCGCGCGGCAGCAGGAAGTTGACGATCGTGTTGGTCAGGTCAAAGCTGTTGAACGCTCCGTCCGAATGCAGGCTGCGAATCTGTCGCTCGATGTCTTCCTTGGCGACAAACTGCGGTCGCCAACCGGACAGAAAGTACGACCTCTTGAATGTCGAACTGATTGGCTGGTTGTTGAAGTACTGCACGATGACGTTGTTCAGATACGGATCGGCCATCGCGGCGGCAAGGGCCTTGTCGATGCTCCGCCAGTCCTGCTGATCCCACGCGTCCTGGCCGCCGACGTAGAGGTTGATGTAGGCGAGGTCGCGGATCGTCCGACCGCCGCGATACTTCAAGTCTTCCTGTGGCGTCGAGGGGAGATCGGGAACGAGAGCCTCGGAGGAGGGAAATCCAGGTTCGGTGGCCTGCATCGCCTCCCGGCGTGGAACGGCACCACTGCCGCGCGGCACTTGAGACTCGTGCTGGAGATACGGCAGCGAGCGACCGTCGATCATCCGTTCATTCGCGGCCAGCATTGCCAGCGGCTGCGCACCGCCCCGAACTGCGGAGCCGTTTCTGACCGCAGCCCCGTTCTGAACCTGAACCATCGCATTCTTGGAGATGGCCGCATACGGAACGACTTTCACCGACGAGGCGCTTCTCGAACCGGCTCCTGGCGTAGTGGCGATCGGCGGCCGGCTGCCGGGCGAACCGGTTTGTGTGGGCGGGGACGACGTATAAGAGGTGCGAGGTCCGAGTGGGCCGCTGTAACAGCCCGCCAGCATTACGAGCCACAAAGTCCCCGCGCCGAGCAGCAACGTCCGTGTCATGGCGACTTCCCTGCGCGATCCTTCGCGCGACGAAACGACCGACCGCTCGACTACTGAGCGGCAGTTTCGGCCGGTTGATATCAGATGACACCAACTGCGACTAGACGGGATCGGGCGCGAGGAAGCCTCGGAGGGACCGTTTGACGTAACTCGATGTCAAATTTGCTCGTGCGCCGATGATTTGCG
>JBBPIS010000086.1:0-32201 GCA_038040225.1 Planctomycetota bacterium | reverse complement strand
CCCACAGCACCGAAACGTGCAACAGCCCTTCCAGCTAGGCTTCGAGTTCGACGAAGACGCCAAAGTTGGTGATCTTCGTGACCTTGCCGATAACCTGCGAACCAGGCTGATACTTCTCGGGGATCGTGGTTTCCCACGGATCGCCCGCCAGTTGCTTGAGTCCGAGCGCGATGCGCTTCCGCTCCTGATCGACCGAGATCACCTGGCAGGTGATGGGATCGCCCTTCTTGAGCAGTTCGTTCGCGTGCGAAATCTTGCGGGTCCACGACATGTCGCTGACGTGCAGCAACCCGTCGACTCCCTCTTCGAGTTCAATGAACGCACCGTAGTTGGTGAGGTTGCGAACCGTGCCGCTGACCGTCGCACCCGGTGGATACTTGGCCGCGACCTCGTCCCACGGATTCGGCTGCGCCTGCTTCATGCCGAGCGAGATTTCCTGCTTGTCCTTGTTGATGCCGAGCACAACCACATCGACCTCGTCCCCAGGATTGACGAGTTCGGTCGGATGATTGACGCGCTTCGTCCACGACATTTCGCTGATGTGGACCAGTCCCTCAATGCCGTCTTCCAGCTTCACGAAGGCACCGTACGACATCACGTTGACCACTTCGCCACGAATCTTCGTGCCGACCGGGTACTTGGTCTCGACGTTGTCCCACGGACTGGCGTCCTTCTGCTTCAGGCCGAGTGCGATCTTTTCCTTGTCGCGATCGACGTGCAGGATCATCACTTCGAGTTCCTGGTCGATCTTGACCATCTCGGTCGGATGGCTGATGCGGCCCCAACTCATGTCGGTGATGTGCAACAGGCCGTCGATACCGCCCAGGTCCACGAAGGCACCGAAGTCGGCGATGTTCTTGACGACGCCCTTGCGAAGCTGGCCTTCGACCAGTTCCGCCAGCAGGGCCTTCTTCATCTGTTCGCGCTGGACTTCGATGAGCCGTCGGCGCGAGACCACGATGTTGCGGCGAGCCTCGTCGATTTTCAGGATCAGGCACTCGATCGTCTTGCCGCGGTACGAGTCGATGTCCTGAGGACGACGGATATCGACCTGGCTGGCGGGCAGAAACACGTTCACGCCGATGTTGACCAGCAGGCCGCCCTTGATCTTCTTGAGAACCTCGCCCTTGACGATGTCCCCTTCCTTGTGGGTGCTGATGATCTTTTCCCACTCACGGATGCGGTCGGCCTTCCGCTTGGAGAGGAGGATCAATCCGAACTCATCTTCGATTTCTTCGAGCAGAACCGAAATCTTCTGACCCGCGACGGGAGGCTCGTCGGTGTCGGACCATTCGTCGAGCGGAACGATTCCCTCGCTCTTGTAGCCGATGTCGATCAGGACCTCTTCGCCCTCGACCCGCACAATCGTCCCTTCGAGCACCGCGTTGACGTCGTAGCCGGCGTCCCGCAGGTTGTACTCGGTGATCAGTGCTTCCTCGGCGGCTTCGGCGTCGGCGAGCGACAGCCCCAGCGCGGCTTCGAGATCTTCATCACTAACATCGAATTCCCGCAACAAATTCCGATCGACCATACTGAAGCAATCCCATCGTGGTAAACGGCGATGTCGGCGGAGTGATTCGTCGGGGACGAGTTCCGTGATCGAGCATGCCGCCGAACGGTGCCAGTTGACCAGCCAACCGTTCGTGGAAAAGAGGTAGTCTCGCCCACGCCGAAGAGGTCCAATCCCCTTCAGACCGCGAGGGCGAAGGGGCGGATTGTAGCTACGCTTCGGAATCCCGGCTAGCAAAGCCGTCAGGTTTCCGAATCCGGTCCACTGCGAGAGACTTCACAAACTCGGTGAACTGCGCACCGCGGTCGGCGAAGTTGCGGAACCAATCGTAGCTGGCACATCCCGGCGAGAGCAGAATCACGTCGCCCGGTTCCGAATGAGCGACCGCCCACTCGCAGGCGTCACGAAACGACGACAACTCGTCCGAAACGCGACAGCGAGTCGCGGGGTCGCCCATGATCAACTCGCGCAGCCGTGCAGCCGTTTGACCCATGAGTGCGACTGCTTTGGCTCGTCGAGCAATTGCCGACGCCAGGTTGGAGAGATCGACCTGTTTGTCGTAGCCGCCCGCCAGCAGCACGATCGGCGACTGGAAGGCTTCGAGTGCGACTTCGGCCGATTCAGGCGTCGTGGCGAGCGAATCGTTGTAGAACGTCCGTCCATCGACCTCGTCCACGAACTGCAATCGATGCGGCAGCGGCTCGTAGTTTTCGAGACCCTTTCGCACGGCATCGGCATCCGCACCAAATCGCATCGCCGCGCACGTCGCCGCCAGCGCATTGGTCAGGTTGTGACAACCGGGAAGCTTGAGCCAGCGCGACAGCGGCAACAGCTCGTTCCGTCCGCCGAGCCTCACTCGGGCATCCCCCGCTTCGCCGAAAACGCCCTCGCCACCAGAATCGTGCAGACCAAATGTGAGTCGTTCGCCCTGTACCGGCCACGCGGCGACATCTGCATCGTCTCCATTGAGCACGGCCACGTTCGAGGCGTTCTGCCAGCGAAGCATCGTCTGCTTCGACCAGCGGTAATGATCCAGCGTTCCGTGCCAGTCGAGGTGGTTCGGGCTGAAGTTCGTGACGACAGAGACCGCCGGGCTGACCTGCAATCGGTCGAGATCGGCAAGCTGGAAGCTGCTCAGTTCCAACACAACGACATCGTGCTTGCCAATCTCCTCGACGCGCGGCAGCAGGCTGACACCGATGTTGCCACCCAACCAACAGCGCCGCCCGGTGCGACTCAGAATCGAATGCGTGAGCGCGGTCGTTGTCGACTTGCCGTTGCTGCCCGTCACGGCCACGACTGGTGCGCGGTTCCACTGCCAGAACAGGTTCATCTCGCTCGTGAGCGGCACTCCGGCCGACCGGGCGATGTCGAGACACGGATGATCCCGCCGAATGGCCGGATTGACGACGATCAAGTCCGCGCGACGAAAGTCCTCCACATCGTGCCCGCCCAGTTTGAACTCCACCGACGGAACGGACTGCAGTTCGGCGAGCGACTCCGACAGCTTCTCGGCCGGTCGTGCATCGGTCACGGTGATGCAGGCTCCACGCGATGCGAGGAATCTCACCACACCGAGTCCACCACCGAACGAGCCGAGTCCCATGACGAGGACTCGCCGGCCTCGATAGTCTCGTTGCGGATGGTCCGGGATCACGACGGCCTCGCGGTGACAAAGTGCCGGTCGATCAGAGCCGCTGCGTCGTGAAAGCTTCGCAGAACGTGATCGGCCTGGCGAGCGAAATCGGGCAGCTCGCGCGGAGCGAACAACATCGTTTCCATTCCGGCGCGCGAGCCGGCTTCGAGATCGAAGACATAGTCGCCACAGAACAAAACGTGAGCGGGTTGCATCTGCCAGACGCCGCAGATCGTCAGCAACCCGGTCGGATCGGGCTTGGGTGGAGCATCCTCGCGCGTGAGGGTCAACTCAAAGTGCAGGCCCAGCCGGTCGAGCACGATTCGAGTTGACTCGCGCGAGTTGCGAGTCAGCACCGCGCGACTGATCCCTCGCTGATCGAGCCATTCCAGAAACTCGTGGACTCCGTCGTACAACGTGGCACGAGCAGCTCCGGTCAGTTCGTGCTGACGCAACACCTCCAGCATGCGATCTTTTTTGGAACCCGCTGGAATCCGATCGAGAGATTCCAGAATCGGCATTCCGGCAGGCAACCCCATGTCGCGACGAATGGCGTCGAAATCCAGACCCGAATCGACGAGCGTGCCATCCAGATCGAAGATCATTCCGTGCAGAGCACGCCGGTCAGTTGTCGGTTCGCTGGTCAACGGTTGGCTCCTCCCTCGGTCGTGAGACGTTTGGCCTCAGGTGTCGGTGAGATGCCAGACCGAATTGACCGTCACCACATCCGTGAACTCGCTGCCACGATGGATAATGTTGATGCCGCAGTTCGTCTGCCGGATACGTCGCGCGAACCGCAAGTCGATCCCCAACAGATGAGCCAGATACGCCCGGTTGACCATGTTGTGTGCCACCACCAGAACATTCTTTCCGGGGTGAGCCGCCAGAATTCCGTCCATGGCCGGTGCCACGCGAGCCAGCAGATCCTGATACGACTCGCCACCCGGATGCGGCTCACGCGCGGGATCGGCGAGAAATCGTTCGCACTCCACCGGCTCGCGCTCTCGAATCTGTTCCCACGAGAGTCCCTGCCACCTTCCGACGCAGCACTCTTTCAGCGAGTCGATGGGAACGACAGACAAGCCTCGTGGCTCCGCGCAGCGAGCCGCCGTCTGCAAGGCTCTGAGCATTGGACTGGCATAGATCGCCGAGAACTCGATGCCTGCGAGAAACTCCGCCAACTCGGCAGCTTGCTTTGTCCCGGTACGAGTCAGCGGGCCATCGATCTCGCAGCCTTGCAACACAAACGGGCGACACTCATTGGCCTCCGTCGAGCCATGCCGAACGAGAAACAGGCGGGTCACAGAGGGGTCGGGAGCCAAACAGAGCGGCAGATTTGAAGTCAGTCTCAAACGCAATTTCCTGTCGCAATGGCACTCACAAAGCAGTCGAACTGAGGACGCATTCCATCGCCCTCAAACGGCAACAGCCGCAGCGGATGACTGCGGCCGTTGGCCGAGTAGAACTTGAAAGGTTCGCGGTCAAGATCATGGGAGGTTTGGCATGCCGCGTTTGGGTTTACCCTTCGCCCCGCTGTCTGGCGCAGCATGAGCACCTGCAGAACTACCCGAATCAGAACCCTTGGGCTTTTTCGGGTTCTTCGCTTTAGCCTTCGGCATTCCCGGCATGTTTGACATGCCCATCGTCATTGCCTCATACGCATTTGCACCGGTGCTATCCATTGAACCAGCCGCCGGAGCCGCAGCTTCCTTCAGCTTCTTGCCTTCGTTTCGCTCGGCGTCGACCCGCTTTTTCAGAGCCTGTTCCTTGGATCTTTCGGAAGCCGGATCGAGCTCCCTCATTTCGCCGAGGCCCGTCATGACGATGGCCTCGGGCAGCAAACCGAGCTTGAAGTTGGATCGGCCCTTGTCGGGGCGAAGTCCCAGATCGGGATGCTGGTCGGGTACGACGTCGAAGTCACCGGAAGCATCGAGCAGCACGTCTCCCGTCAAGAAGGTGACTTCCGCATCCTCCTTGTACGAAGGAGCGGCGACATCCACGACGATGGTCTTTTTCTTCTCCGAAATGAACTGTCCGACGGACAGGATCTTCAGGGTGTCATGCAGCATCGTTCCCAGTTTGGTATCCCACTCGAACATGGAGATACTCGCCACCGGTCTGCTGGCCCGAACCTTGTCGTCTCGCGAGGGGTCGCGCTCGACGTCCTTGAGGAAGTAATTCACGCTGGTTGGCACGACGGCCGGCATGGAGATGTTGCTCCAGGGGGTCTCGCGTTCGGTCCCCTGCGCCAGCGCCGGATCAACGACCTCGGCGGCCGGTCGCTCAAAGTTTGGATTTCGAACCTTCAGTTTGACTCGGTAACGATAGGCCATGCCGGGCTGCACATCGAAATCGAAATAACGAAACAGCAGGAGTCGGCCGTCTGCCGTCAGGCGTCTTTTCAATTCAGCAGAAGTCATAGTCATGCGAGGAGCCCCGCTCGCCCCGCCAGTTTCATTGTTCATGGAAGTCAGCATGTTTGACATCATGTTTGGCATTCCATGCGCCGAAGAGGGCATGGACATCATTTCCTGCCCCATCGCGCGAAAGTCGTTCTGACCCGACGAAAGGCCTCGCCGCTTGACCTTCGGTTCCGATTGCAGCTTGGCCTTCTCGTACTCTTCCGCCAGCTTCTCCTGCAGTTTGGTTTCGCGTTCCATGTCTTCCGGCTTCAGTTGGAAGTCGCGTACGTTGGGATGTGTGGCATGATCGCCCCAGAACTCCAGCAAACGATAGGGAAGGGACATCGTGATCACGGAGTCGGTGACGCCCGTCTGCACGGGATCCAACTCAAAGTCCGATGACTCGCGCAAGACTTCGAGTGCGGACTCGACATTCACGGTTTCCCACTTTGAATCCCAGGGATTGGAACCAGCCACGGCGGCCTGCCGTTCGAGCACAAAATCGAGCAACTCAAACATTGTGCTCGCCTCGCTGGGCATGACGTTCAAGGCGTTGGCGTATCGGGCCATCTGCTGTTGCAATGGGAAAACGCCCCGGACGGCGACATATCTCACACCGCGTGCCGCCACACCCGACGACGCGCCCCCCATTCCGGGCATTCCTTCGCCGTACATGCTCGCACCATGAGCACCACCCGATGAGCCATGAGCACCTGCACCCCCCGGTGCTCGCATCGGCACATTGGCGCCGTGGGCGGCACCTCCCGGAATGCCGGAAATCGCATTGCTTCCGCTCGCGGCACCAGCCGCGCCTGAAGGCTTGAATCCGGTTCCCGCCGGAGCGGTTGGAGCGGCGGTCGCTTCAGCGGACGTTCCCGCTCCAGACTCAACCACGGCTGCATTGGTGAGCGACCCCGCCTGCGAAACTCCGAGAATTGCAACGCCTGCGTGGGCGATCAGATATTCAACCGGCATAAAATCCGGTTCACGAGCCAGTTCACGTTTGCGATACAGAGGATGAGTCAGAGAGGTCGAGAATTCGTATCTGGACAAACCGAGGCCCGCGAACAGTTGGCGGGCTCGGTCATTGAAGTCCACGACTTTGAACAACACGGCCTTCTCCTTGGGCCAGGGGTTCCCGGTTGAGGACGTGAAGCGCTGCCGAGCGTCCTTCGCCTTCTTGTCCAAGTCTTCGGGAGTCCCCGCATACCGAGACCACGAGGTCCGTCCCAGCGCCAGCAGCACGATCATTACGATCACTGCCAACCCGAACTTCTCTCCGTGATTAATGAACAACGCCTTGAAGTCGATGCTCTTCAGTTTTTTCATGATTCGTATCCTTGGCTCGAAAACCGCAGTGCGACCTCGAACAAAACTCCGTCAATCAACAACGGTCATCATCGGGAAATCATAGGTCAGGGCGTTTCCGCCGGCTTCGTCTCAGGCGTCTTCGTCTCAGGCGGAGTCGGCGGGGTTTCGTCCTTCTTGGGAGTTGCCTCTGGTGTCGGCGACGGGTTGCCATCGGGAGTGGCAGGTTTACCGTCAGTAGAAGCAGGCGTCTTGGACTCGGCCGCAGCATCGGCCTCTGAAACTGGAGTTGTTCCGTCCACAGACTGCGTTGGCGGTGTCGCTGTCGTATCCGTCGTTGGTGCAGGTGACACCGGGAACGCACCGGCTGGAGTCGCCGCCGCTACTTCCGCTTCGACTTTATTGTAAAGCGTGATGATTCCACAAATGGCAACGCGAGCCATGTTCGGGTCTTGAACGGCATTCATCAGGGCGCCGATTTCAACCTGACTCTTTGAAGTCGGCCCGCCCGCACCACCCGCATTCCCGTCAATGGATAAGACGGGAGCTGCCGCTGCTCCGAACGAACTTTCCCCGGTGACGCCTGAGCTACCGAATGACTCCCCGCCGGCCATGCTGGGGTTGTAACCGCCGACTGCGCCCCCGCCTCCGGTGTCATCTTCGTGCAAGCGGACGTACTGGACGCGAACGATCTCAATCGGCCAAGCCGACTTCTCGCTCGCCGACAGTTCCGCAATGAGGTTGGGAATCTTGCGGTGATCCATGATCAATGTCATGTAAAAACCACGAGTCTTGAACGGAAGGGACGCCTCATCGTCGATATACCGCTTCGCGCGAACTGCCGTCGCACCTGGACCACCCAGTCCGGTTGCTGCCATTGACACCGCCATCTGTTGTCCTCCGGCGCCGCCGCCATCATCGCCGAACTCTTCTTTGACATCGAAATCGGCGGACACCGCAGTCGAACCTCCGCCTCCTCCACCACTTCCAAAATTACCCCCACCGAAGCTGGTCATCATTTCAGCTCCAGAAGTCGCGCCGCCGCCAGCACCTCCGGGAGTTGCCAGCGTGCGTTGTCCGGCAGGTTGACCTCCGTGCAATGTCAGTTTCTCGATCACATGAACACAGGCATCCAGTCGTGTGCTGGTGGCCCCACCGTTGACGTCTGCGATGGACTGAAGGATCCCCTCCAGCAGCCACAGATCTTCCTGGGCATCCCACATTTCGTCGGAAGACGGTGCCAACGATCCCCATTGCTGGCGAGGAAGCTTGCTCAGGCTGAAGTCAACAATTCCGGTCCCGTCAATTCGGTTGAATGGTTGGACAACTTCCCAGACGCGACGCCAATCATACTCGTAGTCGCGCTTGTAGTTCTCGCGACCCGGAAGAGCGATCTCTTTTCGATAGCCGGTCTTCCACGCGAACTCCGCGACAGTCTCCGGCCAAGTCATCCGCGCTCGCTGGCGTTGCCAGAGAACCCCGGTTGCCGACTTCACGGCGAGATCCTGCTGCACGTTCACCGCAGCCAGCCCCTCGGACCAGCCGTTGTTGGGGATTTCTCCGCTGGGAACTTTCCCTTCCGCAGCTTTGATCTCGGATGTGCGCGTGGTGATCGTCGCCGCCATGGTGCCCGTGGCCATCCACCACCCGACGATGGTCATCAGGATTCCAATCCCCAGCAGGATCCAGAACTTTTGCTTCAGGACAGGTTCCAAGCGTTCCATGATGATCGCTTTCAATAAGGCGCGTGTTCAGAATTATGCAAAACAGGCCAACCGAGACTGCACAAAACCGACTCGTTGCGTTGGAAGGTTGATCGACTTGTGATGGACAACGGGCCAACGGTCAGGTGTCACTTGCTGGTAGCCCCCGCAGGGGGTGTTACCACGGGAGTTGGTGAAGCTGCCGCCGGGTTCGCGGTATTTGCGGGGGGGGGCGTAGAAGTTGTTGATGCTGCGGCGGCGGCTTCCAATGCCGCAGCGATCACAATATCTTCACGAGCTTTCCCGATGGGTGTTGGCTTCCAAACAAACTGAATAGTAAACGTCGTCTGGCGAATTGGAATTGGCAGTCCCGGCCCCTTGTCTTCTTCTGCAACGACAGGACGCACACCACTCGTGCTCGGGATTCCGCCAAATGGCGAACTGCTACGACCACTTCCGGTGTTCGGCTTTCCGTTCGGATAATACAGACCATCGAATGCCTTCGAAGTGGTGATCGCCGCGTGAGAGATGCCGATGACACGGACCGGCGTGTCGGCCGGGCCGGCACCCGCACGATCACCCCGCCTGACGAACGCACTCTTCAGATTATCGAGCAGAGTATGTCTCACGTAGTTCACGTCCCGACCAGTCGACGCTTTGTCCTTGTCATCGTGGTAATGAACGCCTTGGATAGTAAAGACATAGCCGGCCCCCGTCGGCCCCGTCTTCCTGTCTGATTCTGACATATAGCCCTTCACATACTCATCCATCGCGGGGCTGCTATACCAAGTGGCAAGATCGCCGTACTTTTTGCAGGTGATGCTCCGCAATGAGATGCGGTTCATCTTCTTGATTTCTGTCTTGTCGAGTTCATTGCCGACATCGCGAGGCAGGCATTCGTCGATCGCCTTGTAGATCTCCAACCAGTACTCGCGAGTTTGGAGTGAACCGACGAGCTTCTGTCCCGCCGTTTGCAGAGTACCGTTCTTGGAAACTTCGCCCGAGTACTTGCTTTTCAAGCCGCTCGCTTCGGATTCCACCTTGCCCGCCTCCTCTTCGGCCGCGCCGAATCGAGCCTTGCTCACGGAGTGCCACACCGACCCATACCCGGCGGCAGACGTGGCGAGGCCGATCAGCAGCGTGGCCGCCGTCGCGACTGCCCACGGTTTCTTGCGGCGGATCTTCCGCTCCAGTGCGATCTCGGGTGGGAGCAGCGTCGTTCGGATCTCAGTCAGCTTCAGAGCTTGAATCGCCAGGCCATACGGCACGACAAACGTCAGCAGGTTGTCCTGGAACAACGGTGCATTCAGCACATGATCGCCAGCGAGCCCCTTGAAGGTGTCGACCCGCTCAACTTCGTATTGCAGGTTCTGCTGGAGGAACTTCTGGAGTCCCGCCAGCCGGAATCCATTGCCCACTCCGATCAACCGGCCGATCTTCGCGCTGCGGTTGACGCTGGAGAAGAACCCAATGGAACGCTGGATTTCGGCCACGTAGTCATTGAACACGGGACGCAGTGCCTGGAAGACGGCTCGCGGATCGGGCGACTTCGTGGCGTTGCACTTGAGGTGCTCGGCCTTGGCGAACGTCAGCTTCATTTCCTTGGTCAAAGCGCGGGTGAAGTGGTTCCCGCCCACCGGCATGTTGCGGATCCACATCTTCTTGCCGTTGGTGACCATCAGAGTCGTGTTGTCACAACCCATGTCCACGACGACTGAGAAGTCCTCGGCATCCTCGCGAGGCTGTCCGACTCGAATGCCCATGCGGTCGTAGCACAGGAAGTTGTACAGGGCGAGCGGCGCGATCTGAACCAGTTCGATTTCGACCTTCTTGTTCAGGAAGGGTTGCATGTGATGCTGCACCTGCTCGCGCTTCATCGCGAACAGGCCCACTTCGGCGTCGAGCAGGAAGCCGCTCTCTTCGACCCCGCCACCCAGCGGTTGATAGTCCCAGATGACCTCTTCGAGCGCGAAGGGAATCTGCTGGCGGGCCTCGTACTTGACGATCTCTTTGACTCGACTCGCTTCAATGGGCGGCAACTGAATGAACTTGGCGAGCGCCGTCTGACCGGGCAGGCTGATCGAGACCAAGTCCCCCGCGACCTGGTTCCGCGACAGAAACGTCTCCAGCGCCTGTTTGATGAGTTCGTCGGGCACTGCGTCGGGTTGACTGAGCAACTTCGGATGCGGGACATAGTCAAAGGCCACCGCGACCACCTGCTGAGCCGCTTCCGCGTATCGCAGTTTGATGGCCTTCAGTCCGGCCTGACCAATTTCAATGCCCCATGCCGCTTGAGCGTCTGCCATGATCGTGAATCCCCGGGAATTCGGACGAATCGAACGGTCCTCCACTAACGATGGGAGGGCTGTTCAAGGGTCGAGACCAAGTTAAAATGAGATGCCAACTCCCACCGAGTCGAAAGAGCCAAGCATCTGAAGCGAGTAGAAATGCCACTGTCAAAAACCAACCGTCACGTCGGAGACCACACTGCTGACCGGAACGGTCTGAGGAACGCTGCAATCTCCTAACACCAAGCTATACTTGCGGTTCGACACAAAGTCAACTGGCTCATTCCCAGCCGGCTTCACTGTCCCCCGCTTCAATCCATTCCAACGGAGTTGTCCGCAACAATCCACGACGGCTGCGAAGCGGATACTCCTGTCGCGATCACTCGTCGTCAACCGGTGATGTTGGCTCATGGCGAATCGAGCAATTGCCCAGTAGGACGACAGGTCATTCCTGGTAGTTCCCGGAATTTTCTGAGGCAACCATGGAGGCTGCGTGTGGGAGGAGTTGTTCCGTCGCTATCATCCCTCCCGCCGTTGCCATCGACACTGACGAGCCCTCCGCGCCGACAAGCCATTTCCGATGGAGAGGCCGATGCGGTGCGGCAGTGCGAACCCGCGGAGCGATTTGTCGAACCGACTCGAATTGACATCAACATTGCCGAACGAATAGCAGGATCATGAGCCTTCAAGACATTCTCATTCTGGTCCCCAGCCACAGCCTGGAGGACTTTCCGACCGAGCAACCCGACAAGCCGGCGGCCAGTCTGCTGAACATTTTTGCGGTCGCGTGGCATCCCGAACTGCTGGCCTGGACGGGCGCGTTGCCGCGCTGGCGACGAGCCGATGAACCGTCGGCCGTTCATGGCGGGCAGTTGATCTTCGTCCCCACCGTCTGCGACGACTGGCTGCCTCACGGTTGGGTTGAGGACGCGAAAGCCGCCGGTGCGATGGTCGTCAGCGGTCTCCACGAACGGGCCGAGATCATCGAAGCCGGTCTCGCCGCATTGCCGGAGCGGTACGACATCGCCGCCGATCTCGTGGCCGATTTCTACTCGCTCGGTTTCTGCTGGTTGCAGGTTGAGTTGTTGACGCGGCACATGCGGAACTTCGGCAACATTGACGAAGCTCGTCTCCAGCAGAAGGCGGTCGCCGCCGCCAAAGCCGCGTTGGACAACGACCGCGAAACGACCGAGGCCCACCTGCGAGGCTGCTTTGAGATCCTGCTCGAAGCGCGCGAGAAGTTCTATCCCGTCGAGTGCTATCTCCTCGATTTGTGCCTCACTTCTCCCGACATCGCCGCTGACAAACTGGTGAGCGAAGCGCAGCGCGGCGTGCCGTGGAGCCTGCTTACTTCGGCGACCGACTTGGACACCATCTGCCAGAAATCGCCGGACGTTCGCGACGCAGTCGTCGCGGCGTGCGAAGCCGGTCGCGTCAGCATCTTGGGAGGCGAGGACCGCGAGACTCCGCTGCCGCTGCTCCCGTTGGAGTCCGCTCTTCATCAGTTCCAGCGAGGCCGTGACCGCCTGCATTCGCTGCTCGGCCGGACGCCCATCGTCTGGGGCCGACGAAAGTTTGGCCTCACGAGCCAACTGCCGCAGCTCCTCACCAAGTTCGGCTTCAAGGCCGCGTTGCACGTTGTGCTCGACGACGGCATCTATCCCGACGCCGAACACACGAAGTTGCGTTGGCGAGGCTGCGACGAGTCGGTCATCGACGCTCTCAGCCGTATCCCGCTCGCGGCCGACAGTCCCTCCAGTTACCTGCGGTTTCCGGTCCGGATGGCGGAGTCGATGGATCACGATCAGGCAGCGGGGCTGATCTTCGCGCGTTGGCCCGACGTGACCAGTCCGTTTTTCGAGGACTTGCGTCGGTCGCAGAAGTACGCCCCTGCGCTGGGCCGCTTCGTCACACTCGATCACTTCTTCCAGCAGACCGAATTGCCGGGACAGCTCAGCACTCATCAGGCTCACGAATACTTCCCGCCCTTTCTCATCCAGAGCGTCGCACGGCGCGAGGCCGATCCACTCAGCCGCTACTCCGACCACACGCTGCGTCGTCGCCGCTTCGATGTCGCGAACTGGTGCCGCAGCGCCGCGAAAGCACTCGTCGGCCAAGCAGTCGAGTCACCGGAAGCCGCTGAGGCCGAGCGTTTCCTCGAAGCGGCGGCTCCCGATTCGGACGCAACCGCCGTCACAGCGGCCGAGCAAACGTTGGTCGAGGTCGAACAGAAGTGGCCGAGCGAACTGTCGCGACTCGTCATGCACGGCGGTTCTAACCGGCGCGGCTTTCTGTTGGTGAACTCGCTTTCGTTTACTCGCCGCGCGTGCGTGAGCCTGCCCGGTTTGAAGTCGCCTCCCGCCGTGGCCGGCCCGATCAAGGCCGTGCAGTTTGATCCGGCCAGGCCGAACGAGTCGATTGTCGTCGTCGAGTTGCCCGGTGCCGGATACGTCTGGATTCCCGAGGACGAACGCGCCCCGCTCGCCTCGCCCCAGAAGCCGTCGATGATCGAAGGCGAATTGCTCCGCAATGAATGGTTCGAGGTCGCGATCAACGAGCAGACCGGCGGCCTCGCGCATGTGCGGTTCCACGATCAGCGGACGAAACGGCTGAGCCAACAGGTCTCGTTCCGGTTCCCGCGCGAGCGGACGGTCGGCACAGGCGACACAGCATTCAAGACGCAGTACGCCGAGATGCGCTGCCGGGGCCGCGAGATCGTGTCGCGCGGGCCGACTCGCGCCGAGATCGCCACGTTCGGCGACATCATCGACCAGACGAACGACGAGCGGCTGGCGACGTTTCGTCAAACGATCCGCGTCTGGCGTGCGAGGCCGATCGTCGAGATCGACATCGAACTGAGTGACCTCAAGTTGCCCGACGGCGATCCGTGGAACAATTATTTTGCGTCGCGATTCGCCTGGAATGATGGAACGTCCGCCGTGACTCGCAGTGTGTTCCATGCGGCACAGGGCTTCGCGGGCGAGCGGTTCGAGACGTCGGACTACATCGAAGCGGCCTCCGAATCCGAACGTCTGACGATTGTTCCGCACGGTCTGCCGTTCCATCGGAAAACCGGGCCGCGGATGGTCGATTCGCTGCTCGTGGTCGCGGGCGAGACGAAGCGACACTTCCGCTTCACGATCGCCGTCGATGCCAGCTTCCCGCTCGAAGCGGCCTGGAACGCGACGACGTCCGTGGCCGTCATTCCCACGGAACTCGGGCCGCCTCGCGCCGGTTCGACCGGCTGGTTCTTTCACCTCGACGCGCGCAACGTGCAGCTCACGCGAGTCCTCGGTCTGATCGAGCCGCCCGCCGCCGAAGCCGTCTCATCCAACGATGAGGATCACTCGCCGCTGCCCACCGGCCCCGGCTTCGCCGTCCGACTGCTAGAGACCGAGGGCCGAGCCAAGCGAGTGCGACTTCGCTCGTTCCGCCAACCGATTCACGCCCGCAAGCGAGATTTCATCGGCAACACGCTGAATGAACTCGTCCTCGAAGGGGACGCGGTTCTCATCGACATGGCCGCCTATGAGATCGCCGAGGTCGAACTCCGATTTGGGATATAGCCACCCGCGATGAGTAGAGAGGAATTCCAGAGCGCGGCGGCGTCAGCTGCTGTTGAGTTCGGGACCCCTGACATTCCCATCGAAAACACCGTGATTTGTTGAGTCAAACTGGTCGTGACGCAATACGGGGCTTTCCGTAGAATCCGGCACGAATTGCCGAAGGGCGTTCGATTGAGACAGGTGGCAATCGGAAATGACCGGTCGTTTCGCGGAGCGAGACGACGCAAGTGGAATGGAGTACTCGAATGACGTCGCGAGCACGATGGGCTTGGATGGGGATGCTGCTGGTCGGAGCGGGCTGGTCGTCGGAGACGACTTGGGCCGCTCCGCCTCCCGCCGTGAAGGAGACGATGGCCTTCCTGCCCAAGCAGAAGGATGTCGAATACGAGACCCCCAAACCGGACGAATACGCCAAGTGCAAGGTGGAGTTGGAGCGGAAGGGGAAGGCGTCGGGCTGGGTCGTACTGGGGTCGGCCGGTCAGATTTTGAGGAAGTTCCTCGACACCGACGGCGACAACAAGCTCGATCAGTGGCGGTACTACAACCACGGGATCGAGGTCTACCGCGACATCGACACCAACGACAACGACAAGATCGATCAATCGCGCTGGCTGAACCTCGGCGGCTCGCGCTGGGGGATCGATCAGAACGAGGACGGCCGGATCGATGCCTGGAAAGTCCTGTCGGCGGCCGAAGCCTCGAAGGAGGCGATTCGCGCGATGGTCACGGGCGATGATGCGGCGCTGCAATCGGTGCTGATCTCGCCGGAAGACCTCAAGGCGGTGGGACTGAATCAGGCGATGGCG
This sequence comes from Planctomycetota bacterium, assembly GCA_038040225.1. Taxonomy (GTDB): domain Bacteria; phylum Planctomycetota; class Planctomycetia; order Planctomycetales; family Planctomycetaceae; genus Schlesneria. Next base: position 16,982 of record JBBPIS010000086.1, on the reverse strand, counting down.
ACGAAGCTGCTGGAGTCGGCGGCCGATGCGAGCAAGAAGTCGCGGGCGATCCTCTCCAAGAGCAAGGTGCTTTCCGCACAGGCGCGCTGGGCGCGGTTTGACGCTCAGTTGCCGAGCATCATCCCGGCCGACGACGACAAGGCCACGGGCGACCTGTACGTCTATGAGAACGCGATGGCGATCGTGGAAACGCAGGGCAAGTTCGCCGCCGTGCAGATCGGTGAAATGATCCGCATCGGCGAGGTTTGGAAGCTGACTCAGGTTCCGCAGCCGATCGAAGGGGAGAACGGCTCGATCGTCACCGCCGGTGGCGTCCTGATGCAGCCGCTCATGGCCGCAGGCGGTGGTGGTGCGGCAGCCGGTGGGACATCCCCCGAGGTCGAAAAGATCCTCGGTGAGTTGGTGAAGATCGAACAAGCGCTGACTCAGCCGAACGCCGATCGCGCCGCCGTGAAGGCATTGATGGCGCGGCGCGGCGACCTGCTCAAGAAGGCCATCGAACTGGCGGAGACCGACGACGAGAAGCTGCTCCTCATGAAGCAGCTTGTCGACGGATACGCCCTCGCCTCGCAAATCGGAACCTATCCCGAAGGGGCCGCCGACCTGAAGGCGATGGAACTCGACCTGCGCCGCCGCAATCCGAAGTCGCCGCTGGTGCCGTATGTCGTCTACCGCCGGATTCAGGCGCAGTATTACGTGGACCTGCAGGACTCGGAGAAGGAGAAGGACAAGGCTTCCGAAGTCCAAAAGGAATGGATCAAGGGGCTGGAGGACTTTGTCAGTGAGTTCGCCGAGGCCGAGGACACGGCGGACGCGATGCTGTTGCTGGCGCATCACGAGGAACTGAGTGCCCGCGCCAAGGAAGCGATCGACTGGTATCAGCGGCTGGTGAAGGAGAAGCCGAAAACGGAGGCGGGTCAGCGAGCCCTGGGTGCCCTGCGTCGTCTCGATCTGAAGGGAAAGCCGCTGGTGTTGTCGGGGCCGGGGCTGGAGAGCGGCACGATCGACATTCGCGGCTATCGCGGCAAGGCGAAGGCGGTGCTCGTTGTCTTCTGGGCCAGCGAATACAAGGTGTGTGAGGAAGACCTGCCGCAGTTGCGAGCCCTGTACAAAGAGTACCGGGCCAAGGGATTCGAGATCATCGGCGTGTGCCTCGACATGCAAAAGGAGTCCGTCAAGCCGTACCTCATGCAGCACGGGATGTCCTGGGCGCAGATCTATCAGCCGGGGGGACTCGGCAGTCCGGCGGCGATGGGTTATGGAGTGATCTCGCTCCCCACGATGTTCCTCGTCAATGCGGACGGCATCGTCGTCAGCCGCAATGCGACGGTGCAGGACGTGAAGACCGCGTTGCCCGCGCTGCTCAAGTAGTGTCGAGCAGGAGCCGGCCCGATGGACATCAATCCCGTGCAGGCCGCGATTACGGTCGTGGCAATTGTGGCGCTGATGTCGCCCCTGCTGTTGTGGGCCTATCAGTCGGGACGGCGGACGAGCGCCACCGGCAAGACGCCCCGGTTTGATGGCGTCATTGCCGATGTCCGTCTCAACGACACCTGGTGGCGAGCCGAATTCGACGCGGAGGAGGCTGACGCCGTGCCGCTCGTCGCGACGCTGCATCTGCGTCAGGTGGGAGCCCGCGTGTTTGGAGAGGCCCACTCGCCGAATGGCTCGCGGCATTCGTTTGAAGGACTGCTGCACGGTCGCCGGCTGTGTTACGTCGCGCTGGATGACGACCTTCGGACGGAGCGCTCCGGCGCGGTGCTGGCCGAGGTCTTGCCGGGCGACTCACAAATCGTCGGCGTTCGCAGCCGCTGGAGCGGCCCCTCGCAGGGGATGGCGATGCGCAAAGCGACGTTCACCCGGTTGAACGGCGGCGCTTCGGGAAGCGAATGGGACGTCAAACGCTAAGGGACGACCCGTCAAACCGGTGACACATTCCGGCGAACGCTCTTCGCGACCAGATGCCGGTCCCCCATGATGCCGGAAGACTGCCGTGGCCACGTTCTCGTGGCGTTTCGGCAACATTGCTCCGGGAATCGCGGCAAGCGACCGAGTTGGGTCGCAGCGATTCTGATTCTCTTGCCGCTTCGTGGATGTCGCAGTGCGCGGCGGCAGCCCGGGCAATCCCTGCGATCCTCACGACCGGACCGAGTTGTCCGGTGGAGCCGACTGCGCCGCAAAGTTCGTCTCGCGAAGAACGCGGTTTGCAAAGTCTGACGTCCGTGCGGTGTCTCACGCGCATCGCGGTCCCGATTTGAACGCTCGGTCGCCGGTTGAGCACCGGCCTGTGGCAGCACGGCCATCGTGGATGGCATTCCAGATTCCCATTTTGCAATTCGGAAGGATGACAAATGTTTGGACCGAAATCGAAGAAGCACGAACCGACGATGCCCGCCGCTGCCGTCGCGCCCGCGAGCTTCAAACCTGCACCCGCTGCGGAAGCGAACGACGACCAATCTTCAAAAGGGGGAAAAGTGACCATGCAGAATGTGATCGGCAAGGGGACCGTGATTGAAGGCAACATCATCGCCGAGGGCGATCTGGTTGTTGAAGGGACCGTGCGCGGCGACGTGACGACCAAGACGTCACTGCTGATCGGACCGTCCTGCGTCATCGAGGGCAACATTCTGGCTCAGCACGCCGAAGTGGCGGGACGAGTCAAGGGAACCGTCCAGGCATTGGGGCTGCTCGTCATCAAGTCGTCGAGCATGATCGACGGAGACGTGCTGACCAAGAACCTGAACGTGGAGTCTGGCTCGACCTTCAACGGCCGCTTCACCGTCGGTTCGGTCACGAGCACCGAGATGAAGGGTGCGAAGAAGTCGGAACCCACCGCAACGGAAAGTGAACTGGGTGATGCCCGCCGTTCGATGTCGGCCCTGTCACCCGGCCTTGCCAAGGTGTGAGGTTGAGTCTGATCGACGACGTGCAGCGGAAGTGACGTCGCAGTTTCCGGGACGCTCACCCCGAGTGATCCGGTCCGGCGATCGAGCGAGGTTGTGGAGTGATCCGAGGATCAAACGATCGTGGACGAAGTGCTCGAACGATTCCAGAGGCGGTTCAGCGACTTGCGAGAGCGCGGCGGAAGCCTGTCCGTCGCGCTGCGCGACGTCGCACGGGGCCTGACTGCGAACGGGCGAGTTCCTGCGATGCCATTGATCGCCGATCTGCGGCGGTTTGGGAACGACTTCCGCGAACTGCGGTCGCAGTGGCGGGCGGGCGGCGATCTCGGGCCGGATCCGAACGGCTTGGCCGTCGAACCCGCAACGATCTCGGAATTGGAACAAGCATTTGAACATCGTGTTTCGGTGCGGAGCGCGCGGGCGGTGCTCGACCGATTGGACGCGGTTCGGCTGACGGACGAACGGGACTCGGTCCACTGGCAGCGATGCCTCATCGAGGGAAGTGCCCTTCGACGAGAATTGACGACGAGTCCTTCAGCGCAGGCTGCGGCTCAAGCGAAGCGGTTGGTGTCGGGCGACCATCCGCTGAGTGCGGTCGTGACGCTCATCGCCGACCGTGATGAGTTGTCGGACGAACGGTGGCGGACATTGCAGGAGATCGTGGTCGGGTCATTCGGACGAGACCTGGCCACGGCGATTGTGAGACAGCGGTTGAGGATGCCGTCGGCGAGGGCCGGCGTCGCATCGAACGGTTTGTGACGCGACGGCCTCCCGTCGCAAGGAGTGCGGCAGTGAACAATTGACGGGCCACACCAACCCGAAGCGTGAGCGAGGGACTGCGGTTCAATACCCTCGCTCACGCTTCGGGTTGGTGTGGGTCGAACAACTTCTGCCGCTGGCGTTCCCAGCTTTTCGAGGAGACATCACATGAGTTCGCTTCGCTACAAGACACTGTTGTCCTACCTGCCGGGGATGGCCTCGGTCGTGAACACGTTCGAGTCGCCTCAGGTTCAGAACTCGGTCTACGAGACACTGATGGAAGCGCTCGAAGGCAAGCTGCAGGCCGAAGGGATCGGCGCGCAGACCGGCCTGCCGAAACCTCGCGATCTGAAACGCTTCAAATCCCCGGCTGCGACCCCGATCCCGGGCGGTGAGGTCGCGCACGACTTGATTGAGGGAGACAGCATCCACGGCGACTCTGTTCGGAGCAGCATCGCCCCGTCGACCGTGTTCTGACGCACGACGTCACACCTGTGACGAAGTGGCCGGGTGGGCATCCAATGCCTGCCCCGGAAATTGATGAGACATCCCGGATTCCATTCTCGTTGGCACTGCAGTCAGTCGTCGCACGAGTCGGACGGAGCAGTCATGAGCATGGTTGGCAGTCTTCACGAACGACGTCAGGAGCTGAAACAACTCGACCAGTGGCGCGAGCAACTGGCCGCGCGGCTCGTCGACGCCGCCCATCGTCTCGATTCACCCGGCGAGCCTCCCACCGACGCACTGATCGACGAACTGGATTCGTATCGCGCACGGACACTGCAATTGGCAGAACACCTCGACGTCATCGGGGCCTCGTCGGACCAGGAAGCAGTGGCCGGAATCACGCTCCCCGAGTTGGGCCGCTTGCTGGATGATCGCGAACGCCGCGAACGTGTCCTGCCGGTGCTCGATGAAGTCTTGAGAATGCGTCACGTGGAAACAGTCGACTTCGCGCCGCTGGCGGACTGTCAGGCCGAAGCGCGCCGCCTTCTGGCGTCGGCATCGCAGCCGAGCAGCGTGAAGGGCGATGCCGACCTGGACGCGATCTGTCAGCAGACGCATCCGCTCAACCTCCTCCTCAAACTGTGTGAACACGACGACGGACTGTCCGATTCGGACTGGATCGAGTGCAACGATCGAGTGACCGCAGTGTATGGTCGGCAACTCGCCACCGCAGTGGCTCGCGGTCGCATCCAGCGCGTCGCGGACTCCTTTTCCGCAGCGACCGATCCTGTGCCGGATGTCACGCCGACAAACGAAGACGCCTTGCCACTCATGCTCGTGCCGAGCGATCTGTCTTTCCGCCCGATCGCCTTGCCGCCAGAGTTGCCTGCGGTGTCCCAAGCGATCCAGGAACCGGCGCCTGCAAGGCGGCAGCAGGCTCCGTTGGGAGCCGACTCGATTTTTGAACCCTCTCCGCTGGCGGACAGCGTGTTCGACGAACGGACTCCCCCGCCGAAGCTGCGGGGCCTGGTGTTCCCGACGGACGAGCAGCCACTCATCGAGCCGCCGCCCTCCACGGCGCGGTTGCCGGGGAATGCGATCAACGGCCCCGCGCGAGTTGTCCCGAGCGTCGACGGCACAGACGCGCGCATGCCCTCCTCGCCCGTGGCCGATTTGGTGGTGCAACTGCTGTCCGAAGACCGCCTGCCGCTGGCGATGCACGTCGCGCGCTGTGCGGAGCTTCGTCCGGGCCTGCCGGTGCCGTTTCCGTCCACGTGGCTGCTGCGATCACTGATTCTGGGCGGGCATCTCAGCGACTCGAACGGCGAACTCGCCCGGCAACTGGAGGACGATCTGCGCCACTTCCGACCGGAGCTGCTGACCGAGGGCGACGCTGATCGGCGAGTCGCGTCGGGCTTCCTGCTGCGAGCGGCCGCGCTGCCGGCGGCTTTGATTGCGGGATCGGCTTCCGCCAGTGTCATTCTGCGAGCCTTCAAGATCGCGCCCGGATGCAGTCAGCTTTACAACTATTGCAGCCGCATCGCGCTCTACGGCGATCGACTCGACGGACAGATCGTCGAAATGTTTCGGCCCCAGTTGGAAGAGATCGAAGACATCGATACCGAGTCGCTCGGCGAAGCGGCCTCGCGCTGGCTGCAGGAGACGGCGCGAAAGGCGATCAACTATGGACGGACCTCGCTGCTGTTTCTGCATGCCCACTGGACGCTGACCTCCGGCACCAGCCTCCGGCATTCCGACGCCACCCAGGTCTGGTGCAAGTGGCAGGAGACGCTGCTGCTCGCGTCGCGGTTACTGCGTCCGGTCTGCCGCAATCTCGAAGGGGAACGCCACTGGGTCCGCCAGGAAATCGCCCGCCTCTCCGCGCACCTGCGAGCCGAAGCGAACGACACCGCCCAGCGCAACGGCAGCAGTCACGCAGCGCCCGCACGCAACAACTCGCTCCCCACTGATGAAATGCACGCCGTCCTGCGGCAAGCGATTGAACTGGCCGGCCGCTGGCTGAGGCTGAGCGGAGCAAAGTCCGCCCTGGCGGGGCCGTTGTCTCAGGATGCCCTCGACCTGCGCGACGAGGTCTTGCAACGAACGGCTGGCGTCCTGAGCGAACTGAACGAGCAGTGGCAGGCCCACTCGTCGCCACTCGTTCGCGCGGGCATCGCCTGTTGCCAGCGGAGTGTCGAACGGATCCACTCGCTGTTCGCGGAGAGCCGGTCGCTGCCACTGCAAGAGATCGACCTGCGACACGCATTCCATGCCGAATTGCTGAAGATTCCCGGCCTGGAACTGAATGATCAGTGGCTCCCCGAAACCGATCCCGCCACGCTCGAACGGGAACTGATCGAGCACTGGAAGCGAGGCGACACGAGTTGGCCGCAGGCTTACAACGTCCATGCCCTGCACGGCGATCATGTCGCGACGGGACGGTTGCTCGAACTGGACGTCTGGCCGAGCGAGGCGGAGCGGGGCGAGCTGTCGGCCCAACGCAGCGCCCAGATCGCCGAACATCGTCAGACGCTGGCGAGCGAGTTGAATGAAGTCTCACTCGATCTCGAAGCGATTGGTCGACTGGGACAACTCGACGGTGTCGATGGAGACGTCTTCGCTCAGCGGCTGGAGCGGTTGCGTCGCGACCTGCCCGGTCTGCTGAACTTCGGCTCCTGTCGGTGGCAGCTCGACCAGATCCGATCCGCGCTGCAGCGTCGCCGGATTCGGCCCCTCGCCGACGGTGGACTCGCCCCGTCCGACTGGAGTCCCGCCAATCTGGAGCGGCGTCGAAGTCCAACGGTGAATGCGGCGGTGAGCGACCGGGCGGACAAGGCCCGCGCCCGCGGGACGGAGGCGGTGGCAATGGTGACCGACATCTTTTCTGAGGAGTGACCGGAAATGGCGACCGAGCAAAGCTTGATCGACGAGCTTGCCGCGGCCCGGAACCGGCCGCTGGCGAACGATCCTCAATTGGCCGCGGCGCTCCAGCGTCTCGCGCGATGGTACAGCGAGCGCCGTCAACCCGGCCGCGCCCGCGTCCTCGTTCAGGAACTCTGGACACTCCAATCGCAGACGCAGGGGGAACTGCACGAGTCGACCATCGACAGCCTGTCGTGGCTGGCATCGCTGTTCGCGTCGCTCGGCAAGCTGGATCGAGCCGATCAACTGCTGAGCGACCTCGCCGCGCGATGCGACAACGTCGCGAGCGGCTCGGTGAATGCCGTGGCCGCCGCGTTGAATCAATTCGCGGAACTCCACTATCACCGCGGACAATTCGATTCGGCCCTGGCGACCTGCCGCCGTGTGCTCACGTTGCTGGGCGAAGGCGACGTTGTGGCCGACGCTGCCAGCGTCGGTTCGGATGCTGGCAGCATCCGCCACGGGGAGCCACGTCGTGTTGATGCGCCGGTGCGAACCTCATCGACCGACCCGTCCGCTGCTCCGACCAGGACGTCGCATCCCCAGCTCGTTCGCGCCCGCAACAACCTGGCGGCGCTGCACGTCGCGCGGGGTGAGTACGACCAGGCGCGGCGAGCCTTCATTCGGAACCTGCGCGAGGCGCGGCAGCGTCTCGCACCCGGCGACCCCGCGCTGATCGTGCAGTGGATGAACCTGGCGTCGGTGTTGCGGCTGAGTGGACAGATCCAGCAATCCGAACGACTGACGGCTCGCGCCGTGCGGAAGTGTCAGCGGGCAATCGGTTGGTATCACCCGCTCGTCGCTCAAGGGCTGGCCAACCTCGGAGCGTACCGTTTACAGGGGGGCCGCGCGGAATCGGCGAAGGCGCTGTTGCGGAAGGCCCTCAAGATTCGCCGCCGCCTGCATCCGGCGGAGCACACGCTCGTCGCCCGCACGCAGCGACAGTTGGCGGAGGCGCTGTTGGCCCTCGGCAAGCACGGGGCCGCCGAGCGGTTGCTCGATCGCACGGTGATCGCCTTTGAAAAACAGCAGCCGGTCGACGAGATCCAGCTCGCGCTCACCCTGTGTAGTCTGGGCTTCGTCTATCTGACGGCGGGACGTCACGCCAACGCGGAGCGGACGCTGAACCGGGCTCACGAGATCCAGCAACGTCGCCTCGCACCGCACGATCCGCAGCTCGTCCAGACTCTGAACGGCCTCGGATGTTTGAATGCCGCGCGGCTGAATCCCGATGTGGCGAGAACATTCCACCAGCGGGCGCTCGAAATGACCGAGCAATCCTTCGGGGCCGAACATCCCGAATTGACGAAGACGCTCGTCTGGCTGGGTGAGGTGGCGCTGGCACGAACGGACCTGGCCGAAGCCAAGCGAGTTCTCGACCGCGCGTTGACCCTGCGGGAGAAAAGTCTGGGGAACGAACATCCCCTGGTGGCGGAAGTCCTCGCCCGCTGCGGACAGTTGGCGCTGGCGGAAGGCCAGCCCGCGCGAGCCCTCTCGATCGGGGCCCGGGCCATGTCGATCTATAACCTCTCCAAAGAGTGCCCTCCGCTGGCGATGGCCGACGTGTTGGCGGTCGCGGCGGAATCGTCGCGGCGGCTGCAACGGATGACTCAGGCGGAGTCGCTGACGATTCAAGAGCTCGCCCTGCGCGAAAAAGTCGTCGGGGCTGAGCACGTTTCACTGCTGCCCGCGATTAAGCGGCTCGCTCACACCCATCTCGCCCGCGGACGACACGCGGAGGGTGAGGTGGCGCTGCGGCTCGGACTGGCGGTCAGCGAGAAGGCACTCGGGATGTCGCACACCACCGGGATCAAGTTCGCGGAAAGCCTGGCGCGGCTGTGTCTCGTGAAGAAGAGGTATGACGAGACCGACCAATGGATGGAGCGGACCGTCAAGATGTGCCAGCGCTGCTACGGCAACGAGGCGGATCAGGTGGCCGACACGCTGCTCGGCTTCTCGGGTCTGCTGCGGGCGGCGCAGTTGGAGTCGAAGGCGGACGAGTTCGAGCGACGCGCGATCGACATCCGCAACCGCAACTGCCACGTGCTGCTGTGACGAAACACGAAATTCCAAATCCGAAATCCGAAACAAATTCAAAACTCCAATGACTGAAATCACAAACCCCGACACCGCATGATGACCTCGCGACACAATTCGTTTTTGAAATTTGGAGCTTTTCCACCTTTCTCATTTGTTTCGGATTTCGAGCTTGGAATTTGAGATTTCTTTCCCCCATGAGGCCCTTGCCATGAGCATCGTCAACCACGGTGACACCGTTCAATTGCATTACACGTCCTACGCCGCCGACGGCTGCGTGATCGAGACGTCCGGTCAGCGGGAGCCGTTCGAGTTCGTCGCGGGTGGGCCGGGGGTCATCGTGGGAGTCAGCCGCGCCGTCATCGGCATGCGGGTCGGTGAGCGGCGGCGGATCGCGGTCCCGCCGGAGCAGGCGTTTGGTTATCGGGATCCGAAGCTGCAGCAGCAGGCTCCGCGTCTCGGCCTGCTGGAGAAGATCGATGAGGGGGATCAACTGACCGCGACGGTTGGCGGTCGGGAACTGGATGTCTGGGTGCGCACGACGGCGGCGGAGGAAGTGACGCTCGACGCCAATCATCCGCTGGCGGGCGAGTCACTGGTGTTCGAGATCGAAGTGGTGGGGCGGATTGCCGGCGCAGCCTGATGCGGCCGGCCGCTCCTCACGGGGCGACAGGCCGATGTCAAAAGGCAACACGGCGGCTCGACCCATTTATAGGTCGGGACTAAAACGATTGTTCAAGAGTTTCGCCTCGCTGCGGCGCATCCCATCGACAGGGGTCGCGGGGCGCGGCAAGACTGTGAGAGGCGATTGATAGCCCTCGGCCGATGGCGGCGGCATTCGCTTGTTGAGAACTGTATTCGACCGGAGTCGAAGGATAAGGTTTCCATGACGCTCAAACTGACGGCTGCCTCATTCCTCGCCGGAGTCAAGCAAAGCGGCTTGATCGAGCCGGAACGTGTCGACTCCCTGCTGAGCGAGTTGCTCGACGGCGGCATCGACTGCAACGACTCCGTCGCCATCGCCACGGCTTTGGTGGACCGGCAGGCGCTGACCGAATGGCAGTCGGAGAAGCTGCTGCAGGGGCGGCACAAGGGTTTTTTGCTTGGCCGGTATCGCCTGCTGTCGCTGCTCGGCGCGGGGGAGATGAGCGCCGTGTATCTGGCCGAGCACATCATGATGGAGCGGCGGTGCGCCATCAAAGTGCTGCCCGCCAACAAGGTGCAGGACACCTCGTATCTGGGCCGCTTCCACCGCGAAGCCCGTGCGGTTGCCGCGATGAACCACCTGAACATCGTGCGTGCCTACGATGTCGACAAGCAGACCGAGAGTGGAACCGAAATCCACTTCCTCGTCATGGAATATGTCGAGGGACGAAACCTCGAACAGATCGTGAAGGACCGCGGGCCGCTCGACTACGTCACGGCGGTCGACACGATTCGTCAGGCGGCCGACGGACTGGGGCACGCCCACCAGTTGGGAATGGTTCACCGCGACGTGAAGCCGGGCAATCTGCTGATCGACAATCAGGGGATCGTGAAGCTGCTGGATCTCGGTCTGGCCAGGTTCTTTAAATCGGACGATGAAGAGTCGCTGACGATCAAGCACGACGAGAAGGTGCTCGGGACCGCCGACTATCTCGCGCCGGAGCAGGCGATCGACAGCCATCAGGTCGATGCGCGGGCCGACATTTACAGCCTGGGCTGCACGCTTTACTTCGCCCTCACCGGACATCCGCCGTTCACCGACGGAACGCTGGTGCAGAGGCTGCTGGCTCACCAGACCAAGACGCCGCAATCGGTCAGCTACGAGCGTCCCGACGTCGACGCCTCGCTGCTGGCGATCCTCGACAAGATGATGGCCAAGAAAACGGCCGACCGGTATCAGTCGGCCCTCGAGGTCTCGGAGGCCTTGTCGCGCTGGCTGATCGAGCACGCACCGACCGCCTGGAAACAGAAGCACATGATGCTGGTCGCCGCGCTGTGCGGGATCGAGTCGCTCCAGGCCCGATCGCAGACAGGCCCGGCGGTCGGGCAGGCCGGCGGCGATGAGGAGACAAACGTCCTGGCTCCCGAATCGATGGCCAAGGATCGCTCGGCAGCGGACAAGGGGCCGGTGTCCGGATCGGGGACTCGCGCCCCCAGCCCGAAGTCATCGGGCAAGCTCAAGCCGAAGGAACGCCCGGTCAGTTCGAGTGTCCGACTGGCCGGAGCGACCTCCCACGCGGGAGGTTCCCGCCCCGCCTCGCTCGTCGTCCAGGAACTGGCTTCCAAACTGAGCGTCCCCGTGGCCTCCGTGGCCCCCGCGAGCATCAAACCCCTGCACCGGATTCGATCGATGGACGAGATGACTCGCACCGTCCTGATCGGAGTAGCCATGCTGGTGGCCATCGTGGTCAGCAGCATGGGCATGTTCTATTTCATCCGCCATCCCGGTCAGGGCAACAGCGCGAAGATCGAGAAGTCGGAGGAGAACAAGGCCTTACCCACGACTCAGGTGGTTCCGGTTGATCACTCGCCATCGACGTGAACGTCGGGAGACAGCAGGCGTTCCGAGGCGAAGAGCCGGAACGATGACTGTCAGTGCCAGGTCGTCCCGCGACGTTGCTCGGCTACGAAGTCGCCGTCTGCGCCGAGGCTCCCTCGCCGACCTCAACAAGCAGCGCCTTGACAATGATGTCGTTGATGTCGTTGTCGCTTCACACGAATGCATTTCGAGCGGATCAGGCGGCTATCGATAAATGCCTCGACCAATTGCGCGAAGGATTTCCGGAAGAGCTTTGATCTGCTCGAAGTCCTTTTGCTCTTCTTCGGGTAGCAACCGCTCCCATGGGACGAGGTCTTTGCTGATTTTCAGCTTCTTATTCGTTTCGGATCCAAATTTCCAACCGCCGAGCCAGCGTTCCGCACACCAACGTTCGTGCTCCATCTTCGCCATCAGGAGCTTCTCGTGGTCGGAAAAATGCTCGATCCGCGGCGCGCCGGGCTCGAGCTGGGCATCGTGGTAACCGAGTGCGCGAAGTTTGACCGGCACATGGTCGGCCGCGTGGCGATTCGATTCCTTAAAGTCTTCAGACAATGCCTCCCACGAATCGCCGCCATGGTGCTTCACATACTTTTCGTGGATGGCACGAGCAATTCGGTCTTCGCTCTCGTGCAGCAAGACGCTCCACGACTGCAGGTCCTCGACCATTCCAAACGGGTGCAAACGCCGCGAGCTTTTATCTGTCGGAAGCTGAGCGGCAAGCCCGGTGCGGGTGCTCTGGTAGGTGAGCAATTGCCGTCTGCCCGGATCTGTGAGAGACACGAACTCCAGACCAAACCGCAAGTTGTCGCGATTATTCACGGTCGCGGCAGACTCCCCACAGAAGACGACCGTCTGCAACTCGTCGGGACCGCCGGGTTCGAGAAGCCCCTTGAATTCGGTGGTGAAACTGGAACTCGAATGGTCCAGATCGTGCCCGCTGAGCTCGCAGAACTCATCTATTTTCGAATAGCGATTCTTAAACTCCACCACGGCGGCCTTGGCATTGGCATTCACGACAGTAATTCGTGTCTTTCGCGCAGGAGTACCATTGGCAAAGTGGCCAATCCTCGCCGCATGCAACGCCAGGGCTTTCCCCATCGGACCGAATCCGACGATCACAACATGAACTCGCGTTTCATCGCTGGCTCGGATCGGTTCGAAGTCGAGCGGAAAATTCCGCATCGCTTGCCGAGCGGCCGTGTCATGCAAGTCGAGGTCGTGGAACTGGACGCGGTAATCGGGGCGCGGCCCCGCGGCACTCGCTCCCCACTCAGAGACTTGCCGCTGTTCCAACCGCCGCAGCATTTCGGGATCGCGCACAAGCAACCGGCAAATGAGCGGCGAATCCGGTCGGGAGCCCTGGGGAATCATACCGCCGACGAGCGTTGCAATCGCCTCGTTGGTTGCGTCGTCCGTGCACGCCACAAACAACGACTCGCTCCGATCAAGCCCTGCGCGTGTCAGGGTCTCCGCGTCGCGAGCGTCTCCGTCGATCACCTGGATTTTATGTTCTCGCACGAATTTGGTGATTGTGGCACTTTTCTGTTTCTCGATGGCCACGACAAACTTCCCCTGCTGCCGTGCGTCAGCCGCGAGCCTCATTCCCAAATCACCGAGGCCACAAATCACGACACGTCCGCGCTGCCAGGCGAGACGCAAAACTTCCTGGCGAAAAAACTGCAGGTAAGCGATCACACCCAGGGTGAACAGCGTGCAGGCTCCCAGCCCGCGTCCAACCTGCAATTGCCAGGGGACTGGCTCGTGGAGATGTGCGCCGTGAAGTTGCAGGAACTGCGCCGCATGGTAAAGAACACTCCACGGATTGGGTGAATGCTCGTGGTCGTGGTCTTGATCGTATAGCCAGTTGCCCCAGGCACCAATGACCAGCGTGCCAACCGTCAAGGCCGCGAGCAGCCATCGTTCCCATTTGGTTCGCAGTGCTGGTGACTCCGTCTGTGACATCGTCTGTTCCTATTCTGAATGGCAGGGGCGGTTGCGAACGGAGATGGTACTTGCAACGGCGGGCGATTTCAGGTGAGTTGTTCCTCACGTTGGCAGGACCGTCGATTTCCTGCGTTGATCGAGCCGGAGCTAATGACTCGAAGTGGGGAACACGACTGCACGAAGGTGCTCCGGAAGGCGCTGGTACTGCCAGTCCTGTTCGGTGGCAGTGTCATCACCGGCGGCGGTGACGGCCTTGAGAGCGTAGGCGGCGGCGTGACGGGCGTGACGGGCCATGTGGGCGGTTCCGGCCGCCCAAGGCCGCGTCTGGGCCACCCCGCCTGCCTGCCGCCTCACACACGACCGACCTCTCCGATTTTCCAAGGGAACTGATTGACAAGCCGCTGTTTTTACACGACTTTGTCCGCCCTTCGCATTGAACAGCTTTTCGTGCCTGCCGGAGTTGGGCCGCACGCTGCTCAATCAGACTGTTGGGTGCATCACCAGAAAAGGCAGCATGGCGTCAGAACCTTTGAGCATTGTTGACAAGGACTCTTACCTCCTCGTGGAGTTCTCCGGTCAGTTCAGCGTTGAGGCGGGGAAACAATGTGTCGATCGGATGGTGGAAGCCTGCGAGAAACACCGTCGTTCCCGAGTCCTGTTGGATTGCCGAAGAATGACCGGGAATCTGCCCGTGTTCGAGCGGTTCCAAGTCGCGGTGTATGGCACCGAGCGTCAACAGCGTCATCGACTCGCGCTCCTCAGAAGTGTGGATGTGACGCCTCCGGATCGATTCGTCCAGAATGTGGCCGTCAACCGGGGTATGGATCTGAAGATCTTCACCGACTTCGACGAAGCGGAGCATTGGCTGACCAGATCATCCTCATTGCCCAACAACCCGGGTCCGAGCGACGGCCAGTAGCCGCGTCCGGGCCACCCCGTGAAGAGTGACGGTGCGTGCCACGGCTGTGTCAGCCGTGTTTTCAGAGTCGATCCCCACTCGCACGGCTGACACAGCCGTGGCACGCGGACTGTTGCCGAATATTGCGTGAGCAGCCGAGACACGATTGAGGTACCGGCAGAGTCTGGACCTGTTCAACACGATTGCCGGTTCACTACGATCCGAGCCGTCTGAAAGAGTCCTCTCTGACCGAGGTGTGCATTGCAACTCAATCAAGCCGGTTATCGAACGTGGGACGGGAAGCGGCGGTCGCCGTGGTGGGGGTGCTGGTCGATCGTGCGAGTCGGCCTGATGCTGATCTTTCGGCGGTGGGTGTTCTGGATTCTGCTCGGGTTGGGGCTGCTCAACTTTCTGTTTCACTTCGCGTTCATCTACCTGAAGGCGACGATCACCGTGCAGAACGGCAACATGGCGCGGTTCCTCGACAACTACAAAGTCACGGGAACCGGGCAGGCGTATGCCGACTTCATGTTCGCGCAGGCCGCCATCTGTGCGCTGCTGCTGGCGTTCGCCGGATCGACCCTGATCGGCAGTGACTATCGGCAGGGAGGGATGGTCTTCTACCTGTCGCGCGGGATCGGGAAGTGGCACTACATCGTCGGCAAGCTGCTGACGATTGCGGCCGTCGTGACGCTCGTGACCACGGTGCCGGCTCTGATCCTGTTCATCGAATACGGGACGCTGAGCAACTCGTTCGACTACTTCGTGGACAACCCGCGCGTGCTGACGGGGATCGTCGGTTACGGAGCCGTACTGGCTGTGGTGCAGAGTCTGATGATCTTCGCCATCGCCGCGTGGGTGCCGCGCACCGTGCCGCTGGTCATGACGTGGCTGGGGCTGTTCGTGCTGCTGAAGGGCTTGGCGGATGCGATGCGGGCCATCGACGGCAATCGCTACTGGCTGCTGCTCGGAATCTGGGACGACATGCAGCGTCTGGGCCGCTGGTGCTTTGGGTCGCTCGACGAAAGCCGCATCCCGCAGGCGGAGTACTGCCTGTCGGTGCTGGCCGCGCTGTGCGTCGTGTCGCTCGCTCTGATCGTTCGGCGGGTGAAGGCCGTCGAGGTGGTGTCGTGAGTGAAACCATCTCACGATCGCGCGATTCGTCGCTCGCGCCGCTGGCCGAGTTTCGGGCGACGACCAAGTGGTACGGCGGCGTCATCGGTGTGAACGATGTGAGTCTCACGTTGCAGCCCGGAATCACGGGGCTGCTCGGCCCGAACGGGGCGGGGAAGACAACGCTGCTCAAATTGTTGACCGGACAGTTGCGTCCGAGTTTGGGCGAGGTGCTCGTTCGCGGAGTGTCCGCGCGATCGGCGATGGCTCGGCGGCACCTCGGGTACTGCCCGGATGCCGATGCGTTTTACGAGGAGATGTCGGGACGACGGTTCGTCCACACGATGGCTCGGCTGCACGGGATGCTGCCGAAACTGGCCCGCGAGCGAACCGAAGAAGTCTTGTCGGACGTGGGGATGACGGATCGCGCGGACCGCACGCTGCGAGGCTGCTCGAAGGGGATGAGGCAGCGGATCAAGCTGGCTCAGGCACTCGTCCATCGACCCGACGTGCTGATCGTTGACGAACCGCTGAACGGCATCGATCCGGTGGGGCGTCGCGAACTGATGGATCTGTTCCGCCGCTGTGCTTCGCGCGGGCAGGCGGTGCTGGTGTCGAGCCACATCCTGGAGGAGATGGACGAACTGGCTGACCGCGTCGTCTTCATGGGTCGCGGCCGAGTCCTCGCGGTCGGATCGCTCTCCGAAATCCGGGCCATGTTCGCCGAGCGACCGCTGCAAGTGCGAATCGACTGCCTCCGTCAGCGCGAACTGGCGGGACTGCTCATCCAGTGGGACCAAGTGCTGTCGATGGAACTGGTCGAGCCCGATGTCCTTCTGCTGCAGGTCGCCCGCCCCGACGACTTCTTCCGCCGGTTCGCCTCGCTGGTCGTCGAGCACTCGCTCGACGTGGGGCGATTGGAAACGACGGACGCCACGACGGAAGCGACGTTCAAATACGTGATGTCAGCGGCGGCGAGGTTCTGAGCAATACCACACGACAATAGAAGCCTGAAGCGCGAGCGAAGGTCTTCCTTGCATCCCTTCGCTTGCGCTTCAGGCTTCGATGATCGAGGCGATTTAATTTCTCCGGGAGTTTGATGTGACCACCGCGCCTTCCACCGCCTCCGCCTGCCGGCATTTGTTCACGCTGACGCTGCGCCGGCAGTTCTTTTCGCGGCAGACGCTGGCGAGCTTGGTGTTGTCGCTGCTGTGTTGCCTGATCGTGCTGGCGTGGTCGAGGCAGGCCGATCCGACAAGCAAGAAGTTGGCCGAGCAGGTGCTGGTGCCGACGTTCGTCGCGTTCCTGATGCCGATCTTCGCGATCTGTTACGGCGCGTCGGGCATCGGTGGCGAGCGGGAGGATCGGACGCTGATCTACCTGTTGATCGTGTCGATCCCGCGTCCGCTGGTCTATCTGATGAAGGCTCTGGCCG
>JBBPIS010000085.1:0-32406 GCA_038040225.1 Planctomycetota bacterium | reverse complement strand
GAGCTTGAGCGTCACCTAGAATTCACCGTCAAGGGCCGTTCCCGCGCTACCGACCACAAGAATCACTGAGGTGTGTTGTTGGCCGACTTCACCGAGACGCATGCCTTCGCCGCAGTGGGCAACTCGTCCGATCACCGGATCGCAATTCTGTGTCGATCGAGTCCGCGATGATGCCGCCAACGTGACAGACCAGGTCCGATGGCACATCAACTGAACCTCACAAAGCAAGATGAGCCCAGTTGCCGCGAACCAGAAACTGGCTCCCGTCAGCCTCCGGACGTTGACGTGCATGACGAAATTCCTCCGCCGTCTCCGTTGTCAAGCCACGACCGTTGACACGTTTGTCCCGATCCAGTTGATCGGATCGTTGGGACCGGAGAATCCATCACAATCGGACTCCGTCCCTCCAAAGGCGAGAATTGCCGGAGGGGTCGGCAAGGCGGTGAAATCGGCTTCGAGGGCAAAGAATTCGCCTCCCCGCCTCTCGAAATCATGCTTCCCGGTATTGATCGGCCGGTGGCGAGCATCACACAAACCTTGACGGGAATCGGAGTCGCATGCATTGGAACGGCGACCACGATTCCCGATCAGTCGGGCGAGCCGGTTGACCGATGGAGGGAGAGACCAGATGGATCGAGGAGAGGGTGTGCGCGGACAGCCACCGCACAAAAAAATCAATTCGGCGTTCTTCATCTCGCACTCGACGTTGTAGATTCCGGAGCCAAGCGGCAGAATTTGCTTCAAAAGGCGGCCATGAAGGCGATAGAATCCCGACCTGTCGGTCATCTCGACCAGATTCCAAACGGCCATGCGGATCGAACCCCGCCAGACCAGTGTTCTCGCCTTCCCATCGTGATGCGAGGTAATGCGACATGTTGAAACTATTCGTGAAGCGTTGTGTTGTGCTGCCGGCGTTCGCCGCAGTCTGTTGGGGAACCGCGGGACTGGTCGCGGCTGAAGTCCCGGCGCCGGCTCGCGTGCTGAAGCACACGTCCGTCAATGGCCAGCCCTATTCAGCGGTTGTGCTGAAAGCGAGCGAGCTGCCGAAAGGAATCGTGGCCCGCGACCACGTGATTCTGATCGACACTTCCGCGAGCCAGGTTGGTGCGCATCGCCAGCAGGGGATCGCAGTCCTCACGTCGCTGCTGCAGTCGCTGCCCGAGACCGATCGCGTTCGCTTGTACGCGGTGGATGTGCAAGCCGAGGCTCTCGACGAGGGCTTCAACTCTCCGCGCAGTGCGGAGGTTCGAGCCAGCCTCGACACTCTTCAATCGCGCGTCCCGTTGGGCGCGACCAACTTGCATGCAGTTCTTGATGCGGCACTGAAAGCCGCTCCCTCCGATCGACCCTCCGACATCACCTACATCGGCGACGGCATGAGCACCGCCGACTTGATCGAATCGACGGAGTTGCGCGGATTGCTTGCCAGTCTGCGAGAGCGACGGGTTCCCGTGAACAGCTTCGGAGTCGGTCCGCAGTTAAACCTGCACCTGCTCGGAATACTGGCTCATCAAACGGGTGGGTTGGTGACGTTCGACACGACGTTCGATGCGAAGAAGACATCCGCACAGAAGGCTCTCGAACAGGGTCAGGCGTTGGCGGCGGCTCTCCAGTCGCCTGTGTTCTTCCCCACCCAGATGACGGTCACGCCGGAATCCGCCTCGCTGCTGCCGGGCACTCCACTCCCGATGCGAACGGATCGTGAAACCATTTACCTGACAAATCAGGCGTTGCCCGCGAACACACGCGTCGTCCTGACCGACGGCAGCGATCCGACGGCTTCGCTCGAATGGAAGATGGCCGCGCCGGTCGAACAATCGGCAGTCGCGTTCCTGCCCGAATTCGCACGTCGTTTGGAACAGGATGCCGGCCTCAGCAATTCGCTGGCGGGATTGTCGTTGATGAATCTGGCTCAGGACGAATTCTCGCAGCGAGTCGCAAGCCTCGTCGATCGCGGCCAGCTCGCCCTGCAGAACGGCGACGTTCGCCAGGCCGCTCATCTCGCCGAGCAGGTCGCGCAGGTCGATCCCTCGAATCTGGAGGCCAAATCACTCTCCAAAGCCGTCAATCGCTTGAGCATTCGGACCGTTTCCCAGGTCACCAAAGCTGCTGAGCCGGCTGCTCCCACTCCCGACCTGGAAGAGCGAGTGAACCCGGACGCAAGTGCCAGCCTGCTCGACAACCAGCAAGTGACAATTGCGGTCATGACTCAGAAGCTGCGGAATCAGGTGAGCAGTGCGATCGAGTCTGCTCGCAAGTCCGACGATCCCGATGCCGGGCTTGGCCGGTTGAAACAGGTGCTCGATGCGGTGAAGTCCGCCATCGACATCGCTCCTGAAGACAGGTTGCGACTCCAGAAGCAATTGGAAGGTGAGATTGAGCAACAAAGGAATCAAAAGGAGATTCGCGAACAGCGCCGCACGCAAGCCCTGGTGGCGCGTTCTCAACTCGAAGCGACGCAGCGTTTGGCCGAGCAACTGATGATCGACGAAGGTCGACTGGAAAACCTGATCGACCGTGTTCGCGCTTTGATGTCGGAAGGCAAGCACGGACGAGACGAGGCCTACGCCGAGGCACAAGATGTCGCCGACTTCGCGGTCAACTTGCGACCGGGTGAAAGTACGTCGGCGGCGGCGAGATTCAATGCCGAGTCGGCGCAGCAACTCTTGCGTGCGTATCGATTGCGAGCACGG
Source organism: Planctomycetota bacterium (assembly GCA_038040225.1). Lineage (GTDB taxonomy): Bacteria > Planctomycetota > Planctomycetia > Planctomycetales > Planctomycetaceae > Schlesneria. The sequence goes on along the minus strand of JBBPIS010000085.1, from coordinate 29,713 downwards.
CGTGCCGACCAATTCCTCGAAACTCTGCACCAGACCGAATTGTCCCATGTGCCGTTCCCGGACGAGCCGCCGATTCGGTTCCCGCCGGCGGAGATCTGGAAGGCTCTCTCGGAACGCCGCCGAAAGTGGGCAACCGTCGACTTGAAAAAAGACAGTCCGAACGAGCAACGCATTCAGAGCGCGCTGAAGGAAACAACCGAACTTGGGTTTGTCGATTCCCCACTCCACGAAGCTCTTGAAGTTCTCAAGGAACTTCACGGGATCGAGATCTGGCTTGATAAAGAAACCCTGACAGCGGACGGAATTGCCACCGACCAACTCATCAATTTGCGGTTGTCAGGCATCTCTCTCCGAAGTGCCTTGCGACTGATGCTGGAGCCACTCCTGTTGACTTACGTCATCGAAGACGAAGTGATGAAGATCACGACTCAGACAAAGGCCGAGGAAAAGATGTCGACTCGCGTCTACCCGGTGGCGGACCTCGTCGTGCCAATCATTCAACTGGGCGGCGGTGGCGCGTTCGGTGGTGGTGGCGGGCAACAGGGCGGCCAGCAGGGTGGCGGTGGTGGATTTGGTGGCGGTCAGGGCGGTGGTGGTGGTGGGTTTGGCGGTGGCGGCGGTGGGTTTGGTGGTGGCGGCGGGTTCTTCAGCGTGCCTCCAGAGCCTGTCGCACCCAGGGCCAATCCCGGGCCGGGCAACGCTGACAAGGTTGCTCCTGCCGCGAGTAATCGGCTTCCACAATTTGACAACCGCTCCATCGACGAACTGAAAAAAAAACGGACTCCGTGACGCAGGTCGCGCAGGCTGGTGAACCGGCGCAAGCCAAACAGCAATTGAAATCGAAGACGAAGCGGGAGAAGCCAACCGAGGCTCCTTCCGCTTCGTCTATTTCCGAGCGCCCCCAGAAGCGCGTGGTGAATGAGAGCCGTGAGGCTTCCGCCGAGCGGGCGAAGCGCTGGCGAGACCGCTTTGCCGCCGATGCGATCACACCCGAAGCCGTCCGACAGGTCGTGGACGAACTGATCGCCAGCCGGCAATACCACGAAGTCATCGCCTGTCTTGAGCAGGCGATCATTCACGCCAAGATCCAACCGTGGATGTACGAGGTGCTCGCGCTGTCCATGGAGGCCACCGGCCGCCCCAAGTCGCAGATTGAGCGGGTGATGCTGTCGAGTCAGGATCTCATTTCAAACGACGCCAACTCGATGATGATGCTGGCCGCGTATCTCACTCGATTCGAGCGACACGATCGAGCCCTCGAACTGTACCGGCAGGCGGCGCATCTCGAACCGCACCGTCCCGAGCCGTTCCTGCAGGCTCTCGCCATCGCTCGACGAACTCGAAATGCCGAGGCTGTTGTCTGGGCGGCTCCCGAGGTCTTGGCCTATGCGTGGGGCAGCGATCGCGCTCCCCTGCGGCGCGACGCCGAACAGGCGGCCGCCGATGCCGTCCAGCAACTGATGAAGGCGGGGAAGCTTTCCAAGGCGATCGAACTTCAGGAGGGGATGCGCAATGCGAGAGAACTGGACCTCGTCGTACGTCTGGATTGGAATGGCCAGGGGGATCTGGATCTGCTCGTCACAGAGCCGACCGGTTCCACCTGCTCGATGGACAAACCATACACTTCGGGGGGGGGCATCTTTATCCACGATGGCTTCGGTCCGAATCAGGCTCGCTGTTATGACGAGTATGTCTGTCCGCGTGCGGTCCCGGGTGAGTACGTATTGCGGGTGAGGCACGTGTGGGGCGACATCGTCGGCAAGCGTGCCAGACTGACGATCACTCGGGGCAAGGACACGCCCCGCGAACAAACGGAAACGCAAACCGTCATCCTGGGCCGCGTGGACCAAACGGTTCGCATTTCGGTGACGCAGGGACGGCGAGTCGAAGCCGACGCGCGCGTGCCGAATCCAGCGACGAAGCAATCGGGACGACGGGGCACGGTGCAGTCGGGCGTTCTGGCCCAGACGGGCAACACGGGGCAAGGCCAGATTGGTGGCGGACAGGGTTTCGTCGGCGGGGTTGCCGGAAATGTGGGCTATCAGCCGGTTGTGGCGCTCATCAACGAAGGAGTGACGATGTCGGCCATGGCGACAGTTTCGGGGGATCGCCGCTATGTCCGCATTACGACAGCACCCGTCTTCTCGAATATCACCGACGTGTTCACGTTCAGCTTCATCGGCGGAGGAGGCGGAGGCGGTGGTGGCGGCGGTGCAGGACGATGACTCTGACGTCGCACAACCGAGAATCGGTCACCCGGTGATGGCTTGTGTGCGCAGTCCGTCTCCGTGGCGATTGCCGGTGTCCCGTCGTTGCCAGAGTGACTTGATGCCCGTGGTGAACTGAAGGCGTCAGCCGTCAATCAATTCGATCGTCTGCCAGAGACTGGGATCCGAGGCGTAGGGGAACTCGCTGCCGACCGCGAGCGTCTGCTCGCCGAGTTCGCTGTCGCGGACGACGTAATGAAAACCGAGTTGAGGATGCTGCGACGGGTCGAAGCCGACCAGAGCTTCGGCGGGCAGCCACGCATCCAGCCAATAGCCCTCGGGCCGCACTTCCGACTGCATTTGTATCAGGGATGTGTCGGCCAGCAAGGTTTCTTCGCGAGCACGCGCCAGTGGGATTGAGATGGCCAGCGGATCGGCTTCCGTCCGGCCTCCTCCGGATGGGAGCAGACTGAACTGGTGGCAGAACTTCGTGGCGCGATGGACCGTCTGAGTGTTCCGCGTGTCGATCCAGACGTGAAGTCCGTCAGAGACAGACGGATTGTCCGACGAGCACTTCAACCGCCGCGTTCGCCCCCGCACGTCAACGCTCAGTCCCAATCCACTGTCATTCCAGGCCAACCGGACATCGGCGAAACCCGGTGTCGAATCGAGTTCTCCCAGCGACGGAATACGACACGATTCCGGCAGGTCGAGCAATCGCCCGGACCGGTGTGGCACGCCGACGACTTTTCGCACGGAGAACGACCAGCGGAAAAGAAACCGCGGCGGAACGAGCTGACTCATGCAACGACAACCTTGATTTGACACGAAGCGGCCACTGCGCCGCCGGATACTCTGCCCGCACACGGTTGGAGTACCTGGCGCGGAGCCTGCGTCGAGGCCGAAAAAACTCTCCCGTGGCGATCACATCCCGCCCGAGAGACGCCAACCGCCAGCGCCGCCGAGTGTTTGGGAAACCGCTCGCAACATCAAGTCAAAGGGCGAGGAATCATCGTCATTCCTCCCCGTGGCAGGCGGACGCGGCTTGGTGATGGCGACAGAACAGCCAACTCCTGGTCGGCAACAGTTCGATGATCGTGACAGTCCGAAAGACGAAACGCAGTCTGACCGTTTCAGCCGGGATGGTCTCACGGCGAGAAAAGCCCGGTGGGAGATTCGTCCCGTCGTTGCAAAATGGCGGCAAAAATGCGATTCTTCCGACCCCTTCCTGCCTCAGTCAGCGGGCGCTGACAGAAATGCCGGTGACCCGAGACACAGAATCGTTGGATCACAGGGAAGCTGACGGTGTGTCGCACTGAGAGTGGTGAGGTCAGGGCGTTTTTTGAATCCGGGAGAGATCATGCGTTTGAAGACTGGTGATGTGGTCCAAGTGGTGGCTGGCGACGACAAGGGAACCCGTGGAAAGATTGCGCGAGTGATTCACGACAAGAACAAGGTCGTGGTCGAAGGAGTCAACCGCGTGTACAAGCATGTGAAGCGCGGCCATCCGAAGGCTCCTCAGGGAGGTCGGTTGTCGATCGAGATGCCCATTGATGCTTCCAACGTCATGCTGATCGATCCGCAGACGGACAAGCCGACGCGAACGCGGATTGTGCTGCCGACAATCAAGGGCGAGAAAAAGACACTCGTCACCAAGCGATCGGGTGCTGAGCTTCGCAAGATTGGATAGGCAGCGTTCACGAGGAGCGACTTGCCATTTCCGGAGAGTTCTTCGCAACGACGCAGACTCAAGAAATCGCAGGCACAAATTGAGAGGCCCGATACCTCGTCAGGTATCGGGCTTCTTCGGTTCCACGGTGAGCGATCTGGCATGAGGCGAGAGAGTTCAGCCTCTCGCTCGGCGAGCCTTACTGGGGCAGCAGCTTGTTGAGGTTCTTCTTGAACAGGCCGTCGAGTTTGTTGTCGAGATTCTTTTCGAGCAACCCCTCCAGCGCAGAGCCGCCAAGTTGCTGGGTGAGTTCACCGAGGACGCGGCTGTCGGGATGAGGTCGTGAGAGCGTGCCGCCAATCGGGATGCGGATCGACTTCCCTTTCAGACCGACCAGCAGTTTCGTGTTGCCAATCCAATCGTCGGGGATGCCAAACTCGGCCATCAGGTTCAACGTCTCGTCCATCCCCACCGAGCCGCTCGTCCGCAGCGTGACATCCTTGATCTGGAACGTGATCATGCGATGGTGCATCCGGCCCTGGGTCAGCTTGAAGTCGACCGACTGTTCGGGCATCTCCATCCAGACCCGCTCGCGCTGCGGGTCGCCAGCGGCGCGCTGGCGGATCACCGCGCGAATCTGATCGACCAGACCAACGAGTTGCATGGAGAACGGCCCCGGTCGAACCTGCGCCTGGTGAATGGCCACCGCGCCGTTCATCTCGCCCGTCGATGGAGTCATAAGCGGAAGTGAACCACCAGCCACGTCGAGCGAGAACTTCCCCTCCACCTCGGCCGCGTCGGCCAGCAGCGGCATGACGAACTTCAGCCACGAACTGCACAGTTCGGGAGAGAGTCGCACCTGGTCGATGACCTTTTCCCGAGGCAGCACGATCAGCACGGGGGATTGATCGAGCCGGATCTGCGGCGTGAAGTGCAATCGCCCTTCATTGATCGTCGTGTCGAGTGGCGCGAACTGGCAGATCCCCTTGTCGAGTTTGGCTGACACGTCGCCCGGACCCGCTGTCAAACCGTAGACGATCGCCGACTGCCAGCCGAGTCCCGCCTGCCCGCTCAGATCCGACAGTCCCGCAATGGTGGAGTCCGTTGATGGCACGTTCGGCGTTCCACTGTTTGGATCATTCGTCACCGAGACGGGCCGCGTCGGAACCTGCCGCGACGCCGTGGTGCCAGTGCTCGCGGTGAGGCTCGCCAGTGAACCCTTCAGCGCGAACGGTCGCTGGTCCTTGCCCGTCAGTTGAATGTTCTTGCCGAGGGCCGCGCCGAACCGTTGGACCAGTACGTCCCAGTCGTAACCGAGCTGCCCCGTCAGATCGACCCGCTGCGCCGTCGAGAGTTTTTCCATGGAACCCTTCGCGGACACATTGAGCCCCTCGGCTGAGAGCGAGGAAGCATCCAGCTTCAGATCGTCCTGTACGCTGTCATAGCTGCCCTGACCGGTGAGATGCAGTTTCGGTTCACGCCACATCGCCTCCCACTTGGGCGGCTGTCCTGCCGGAGTCTGCAAGGCCGCAATGACGAGCTTCTCGACGTTGGCGTCAATGTCGGCTGTCATCAGGTTCGCTTCCTCGGTCACGGTCGCGCGGCCACTCAACGCACCGACCAGGTGATACGACGGCCGTTCCAATGCCTGGTTCTTCCAGCGTGAGAGCTTGTCGAGATCGGCGCGGTACGCCGCGTCACCCGCCAGCCGTGCGAGTCCTCCCGCCTTCGTCAGGGCCACGTCGAGATTGTCGATGCGGCACGAGAGCGAACTGGCGGTGAGCGTCGATTGCGGCGAAGACCACTCCATTTCGGCGACCTTCCAGACGCCCGAGGTCTCCAGCTTGAGTTGCGGCTCCTGCACGAACCATTCGAGGCCGCGCGCCTGCAGTTGGTTGATGTTGACCGCCAGCCGTTCGAGATTGATTTGCCGGGGACCGGCGGCGAGAGCGGCCTCAATGTTTGCGTCGCCGGCGAGTTGCCAGCCCTTCAGAACGACAAACGGTTTCAGCCGGTTCTGCCACGTTCCCAAGCCGCCTGTCAAAGTTGCCGTCACGGGCCACGTGGCTGATGTGGCGGGGAGGTCGATCGCCTCATTCAGCTTGGCGGAGAGCGAATCGTTGCCGCTCGTCAGACGCAGCGTCGCGGAGTCGATTCGCTGGAGATTCGTCCCGCCATCCGTGCGCGCCGACGCGGTCGCGATCAGTTCCAGACGATCCTCGTGCCAAACGTTATCAGCCGAAACGTTCCACTGGAATTCGTCGAGATGCACGGCTGCGACGAACGAGGCCCGGTCGTTCTCCTCGCGCTTGATCGAGCCATCCACTTTCAAGCGGCCGGCGATCTTCTCCAGTCCGAGATCGATGAACCGTTCCAGGTTCTGTTCGAGCTTGCTCAGATCGCCGCTCGCCGTGAAGTGGGCATCCGTCAGCGTGCCGCCTCCCGAAACCTGCAGGAAGTCGGACTGACACGTCAGTCGATCGACGACGATCGCGCCGTCCTGCCGATGCGCTTGAAACGCCGTGATGAATGGCGTCTTCCACGCGATGGTCTCTCCGCGATTCACGGCCGTCAGCCCGGCGAGCGATGCGCCGCCGTTCCAGGTTCGCGCCCCCTTGGCTTCCGCGCCGATCAGCTTCACTTCCACGCGTCCCGCCGTAATCTCGGTCCCTTCGCGGACTCGCAACGTCTGCGGCAACAATGCGGCGAGTCGCTTCAAATCGACATGCCCCGCGAGTTGAAAGTCCTCTTCACCGACGATCGACTGCACCGCGTTCAAGCCCTGCGCCGCCGTGAGACCAGTCAGCGGGATGTCGCCGGTCGCCGTCAGTTCGCCGACATCGGTCGTGAACTTCGCGTCATCCATCGACAGCCGACCGGCCTGACTGGCGAAGCGGCCTCCTGCTGTGATCGAGTCGAGCGAGACTTTGTCATGCTTGAGGGCAGCCAATCCCGACAGCGCCAACTGCCGCAGCGAGACCGTTCCATCCCACGTCCAGTCGAACGACTCCTTCGTCGGCCGCAACTGAGCCTTCACGTCGGCATCGAACTCGCCAAACATTTCGGCGGCCGGTTCAAACCGGGTCAGCGCGGGAAGGAGCTTGTCCAGCTTCCAACCCCGCGCCTTGAGTCGCAGGTGCTGAGTGTCGGTCGTTGCCGCAGCCGCTTCGTCGGTGGGCACGTTTCCAAAACGAACGGCCAGCCAATCCGAAACCGTCGCTGGTTGCCCCTCCTCAGCGGAGTCCGTCGAGGAAGGAGCGTGACCAATGGTCAGTTCAAGTTCGTTCACGCCACCTTTCGTCGAGGCCAGCACCAACGAAACCGATTCGATGGTTGAGCTGCAACTGGCCACTTTGTTGGCCAGTTCAAGGCGGGCGTTGACGATCTCCAGCTCGAATGCCGGGACCGGCGCGGTGCTCGGCGGGCCACTCATGAACCTGGCGTACACGTCCTCCAGGTTGGAGCCGTCCCGCCGAATGGAGACGGTCATCACCGGATCGACCAGCCGCATCCGACCGAGATTGGTTTGCCGCGTGGCCAGAGTCCACAGTGTCTCCACCGTCGAGAACTCTTTCACGTCGAGCAGCGTGTGTCCCTCTTCGTCCTCAGCCTTGAGGCCCCTCACCACGATGGGCGAGAACCAGCCGATCGACGTCTCACCCACTTCGACCGTTCCGGGGTACGTCGGGAAGATCAGTTTGGGGATGCGTTGTCGCAGCGAGGTCTTCGCGACAATGGCCGGGGCGAACCAAACGGCTGTGGCCAGCAGTACGAGGAACCAGCCGCCACGCATCAGCCAGCGGCCGCCGGTCGGTCGTGTCTTGTAGGACACTGATTTGGACGAGCCGGACGACTCCGGAGATTTGGAAGCGGTTTCCGCCATGATCGCGCCACCTTTTTGAATGCCTCACGTCGAGAGGCGTATGCCAATTCGCTCGGACCACGGGAGGTCAGCCGCACGCAGCTTGATGAGAGACGTTTAGCCGCAACGCCAACGGTGCGCGTGCGATCGACGGTTCGCCTCCGTCCGCTCCCACGCCGTTGGCAGCGGGGTTAACAGCAGAAACGTCTCATCCCTCGCCGCGCGGAATATAGTTGAACTCCAAGATTGAGGTCGACAGCAGATATCGCCCTCCGCATCCGCAGTGTCTTCCCCGTTCGTTGTCCGACAGGGGGGTAACCGTTCACACCCCGATTGATGGATGGTGTGGAATTGGTCTTCGCGCGACGGAGAAATCGGAGACACGTTTGGCATGTCTGCGACCGGGACACCGCCGATCACTGCGTCGGATGGACCTGTCAACTGTTGCGGTCGACAGCCTGGAACGACTCGTCAGTGAGATGAATTCCCGCGCGACGAGATGACGCTCGCGTTCGCAATCCCAAAGAACGCCAGCAGCCCTGCGGATCAGGGCTGTTGCAAATGCATCTCAGTCGGGAGATGGCCGACAAATCAACTGAGTGCGTTGGGACTCGAACCCAAGACCTACGGATTAAAAGTCCGTTGCTCTACCAACTGAGCTACGCACTCGCGACCTCAAACCGCCGTTTGAAGAGAGGGGAAGTTAGCGACTGGACAGGCAAGTTTCAATTCGCGTTCGCGCGAGGACCGACTTTGTCGCGCGACACGTTGCCGATGTTGTGCGTTCGAGATCAAGTTTCGCCGTTTTGATCCGGGAGCATGCAAGTCACGGTGTTTTTTTGCCAGCTTCAATCGCGGGCGAATTCGACGGTTCCGGTTGGCAGGCGGTGACGGTCCATCGTTCATGATGCAGCAGCGTGCTGCCGTCGGCGGTGGTGACCTTGGACTCGAATTGAGCCACGCCGAACGGCACTTCGTCGCACAGCCATACGTCACAGCGGTATCTCAATGGAGGATTGCCCGATTCGAGGGGATACAAGACTTGAGCGGCGGCTCGCTGACAGCGGAGGGCGTCGCGCCGCAGCGGCGTTTTCAAATAACGCACCACGCCGGGACCGTACTCTTTCTTGAGAGGCAGTCCGCGCACGAAGGCGAAGTCCGCCTGCTGCTGCTCGGGTGTGACCGACTCATCGTTCCAACGCAGGAACTCGGCCGGCGCGGCTCCCGCATGGAAGCGAGCCGCGTCGATGAGCAGCGTTCTCGATTCCGAGGGCTTGCCGAGTGAGTTGGTCCGACTCACCTCCAATGTGACGAGCCCGCTGTCTTTTTGAGCGGTCTCGCGCCGGCAGGTCAGTCGCAACCGCGAGGTTTGGCCGTTGGGGGTTGACGACGAGAACTCGATCCACGGCGAGTCGGCTGCGGGACCGGCGGGATCGGGAAGCGATGCGAACCAGGTCCAGAGTGGTCTCGGCAACGGTGGCGGCTCCTCGCGGTAGTCGATCCAGCCCCGCTCTTCCATGCGGTGGAACAGCCACGGTTGTTGCCACGGATTGGGAACGGGCAGCCAGGCGGAAACGATGGAAGCGACCAGCAACAGCGACGCGATCGACTTCATCGTGATGCTTCTCGCGGTCGCATCGAGCACCGGAATGAGAGCCATCACCCAGAATGGCGTCAGCCACAGCGACCATCTCAGGGCGCAGCTCACTCCGCCGTAGTTGTAGTTCTGGGTACGGGTCAGATAGAACGCGAGCACGACTGCCGTCAGAACGGCTCCGCATCTCAGCACGCTCCGCAGCGCGGGATCTCGCACACGGTGGCTCATCAGCCAGCCGACGATGGCCATCAAGAAAACCGGCGACAGCGACCAGATGCCGTGATGGCCCACCGTACAGTGGACGAAGTACATCAGGGGCGAGTCGAGGTTGCGGTCGACTCCCTGCGGGTTCATCCAGTAACTCGGCACTCCATCGATGACGAAGTTGTATTTCGACGAGCCGTAGCTGGCGTAGGCGGGCTTCCAACTCCCGGTGGCGATGACATTCGTGACGATGAGTGCCGCCAGCGGCACCAGCGCGGCGGGCACATACCAGCTCAGCGTCTGTCGGGGTGAGCGTCGCCATGCCAGCAGGAATGTCGCGAGGCCAAACGCACCGGCAGGCAATTCGTTCGCGCAGGCCCAGGCAGCCGCGAGGCCACACAGCCCGCACGTCCAACCGCGAGGAGCTTCGTCGGACAGCAGTCTCATCAGGGCGTACAGCGCGACCATCACGCCCGCCGCCGCAACGGTGTGATTGTTGAACGTCATCAGGAACGGAGTGAGCAGCGTGCCGAAGGCCGCGGTACTCAACACGAACAGGTGGCACCAGCCGGTTCGTGCGTGGCGGCTGAGTACGGCGCTCAGCAGCCAGAGCGAGACTGCGAACGGCAGGATGTTGATGATCAGCAGCACGGCCGTCGTGACGGAGTACGTGTCGTCGAGCAGCGTCCAGCCGGTGACTCGCGTCACGCACCGCGTCAGGCCCGCGGCAATCACCGTCAGCAGCGGCGGTTTGGTCGAGTAGAAATGGCCATCGTCGTGAATGATGTCGATCGAATCCCAGCCGGGTCGCCGGCGAATTTCGTCGATTTGAAAGGTGCCTCGTTCGACGAGCGACCAGACCGTACACCACCGCGAACGATCGTTGGCGCTCTGCAACGGCTGCGCGTTGAACAACGCCGCGACGTGCAGTGAGACGGCGATCAGGACGATCAACAGACTGGCCATGCGGCGCGAACCGGAGGAAGACTCGTCGGCATCCATCGAATCGTGCGTCGTCACCATCCGGTCATCCTCGCGTCAATCTCTGCGTCCATTCGCGGCCCAACGTTCTGGCATCGTGAGCGAACACGGAACCGATTGCCAGTCACGATACCGACGAATTGACGAGGCCCAGTCCGGCGGTCATTCTCTCCAACACTCGGGCGACGTGGGGGCCGGGCATCGAACACAAACACGGAGGTGACGGTGAACGTCTACGGAATCATTCCCGCGCGGCTGCACTCGACACGATTGCCGCGCAAGCTGCTTCTGGCGGAGACCGGTCGGCCGCTGATCGAGTACACGTGGCGAGCCGCCTCGCTCGCGAAGAATCTCAAGCAGGTCATCGTTGCCGCCGACAGTGACGAGTTCGTGCGAGTCGTCTCCGAGTTCGGTGGCCGTTGTGAATTGACGGGCGAGCATCCGAGCGGCACCGACCGCGTCGCGGAAGTGGCGCGGCGCTGCTGCGCCGATGGCGATGTCTTCGTCAATATTCAAGGGGACGAGCCGGAGATCGATCCGGCGAACATTGATGCGGTCGTGAAGGCTCTCGTCGATTGCCCCGAGGCGCAGATGGCGACGCTGGCCACGCCGATGACCAGTCTCGAACAGGTGCAGGCATCGTCGTGTGTGAAGGTGGTGGTTGGCGGCGATGGCCGGGCACTCTATTTCAGCCGGGCGGCGATCCCGTTTTGTCGCGACCGCGAACCGAGCGAAGTTCTGGCGAGCGACCGCCCGTGGCTGCTGCATCTCGGCATCTACGCCTATCGGGCCGATTTCCTGCGTCAACTGACGCGCCTCCCGCCGTCGAGGCTCGAACAACTGGAGAAGCTCGAACAATTGCGAGCCTTGGAAGCGGGCGCACGCATCCAAGTTGCCATCGTCGAGCATCACTCGGTTGGCATCGATACGCCCGACGACTATGCTCGGTTCGTCGAGAGACAGCGGCGCTAGACGAGGCGGGAATTCGCTTACTTGCCTGCCCGCGAAAGGACGAAAGTGACGGAAAGGACCTATGGGACTGATGAGTAGCCGCCAGTTCGTGGTACCCATTCGTCGCTTCAGTCCCTTCCGTCCCATGAATAGTGCGAACGTGCAACAAAACGCCCCAGAACAAACTCGCCCGATCCCAGACCATTGACCACGAGCTTCCCACTCAGAAGAGATTCGATGACCAAGCATATTTTTGTGACCGGTGGTGTGGTGAGTTCGCTCGGCAAGGGACTGACTTCGGCGTCGATTGGCACCATTCTCGAACGACGCGGGTTGCGGGTGCGGATGCAGAAGCTCGACCCGTACATCAACGTCGATCCCGGCACGATGAGTCCTTTCCAGCACGGCGAGGTTTACGTGCTCGACGACGGTGCCGAGACGGACCTCGATCTCGGACACTACGAACGATTCACGAACAGCCCGCTGTCGCGCGAGTCGAATTACACGTCGGGCCGCATCTACCTGAACGTCATCAAGAAGGAGCGCGAGGGAAAGTATCTCGGCAAGACGGTGCAGGTCGTGCCACACATCACCGACGAGATCAAAGAGGCGGTCCTCGGACTGGCCGGCCCCGACGTGGACGTTGTCATCACAGAACTCGGCGGCACGGTGGGCGACATCGAGGGACTGCCGTTCCTCGAAGCGATCCGCCAGATTCCGCTCGACATTGGGAAGAACAACTGCCTGTTCGTGCATCTGACTCTCGTGCCGTACCTCAAGGCGGCCAAAGAGGCCAAGACCAAGCCGACGCAACACAGCGTGCAGCAACTGCGCCAGATCGGCATTCAGCCCGACATCCTGATCGTGCGCACCGAACGACCGATCGGCCGGGACGACATCGACAAGATCGCCCTCTTCTGCAACGTCGAGAAGCGGGCGGTCATTGAAGAGCAGGACAAAGAATTCTCGATCTACGAGGTTCCCTGCGGACTGGTCGGCTACGGCTTGGACAAGCTCATCATTGAGCGGCTCGGCCTGCCGAGCGGCGTGTCGCAGATGGACGACTGGGCGGAGCTGGTCAACCGGATCAAGAACCCCAAGCACGAGGTCAACATCGCCGTCGTCGGCAAGTACATCGAGCACCGCGATGCGTACAAGTCAATCTACGAGGCACTCGATCACGCCGGGATCGCCCACTCGACGCGAGTCATCATCAAGCGGATCGAGGCGGAGCAACTGGAGCGTGAGGACGCGGCCTCCGCGCTGGCAGGAATCGACGGACTGCTCGTTCCCGGCGGCTTCGGCCATCGCGGCATCGAGGGGAAGATTCAGGCCGTCCGCTTCGCGCGCGAGACCAATCTGCCGTTCTTCGGGATCTGCCTCGGGATGCAGGTGGCCGTGATCGAGTACGCGCGACACATCCTCGGATTCGACACGGCCAACAGCACCGAATTCGATACCGAAACTGATCATCCGGTGATCTGCCTGTTGGAAGATCAGCATGCGGTGACGGAGAAGGGGGCGACGATGCGGCTCGGCGCGCAACCGTGCGTGCTGACGGAAGGCTCGCTCGCCTCGAAGGTCTACGGGGCGAAAGAGGTCTCGGAACGACACCGGCACCGGTACGAGTTCAACCCCGCTTACCGGGGCCGCTTCCTCGAAGCGGGCCTCGGCCTGTGCGGCGTCAGCCCGGATGGAAAGCTGGTGGAGGCGATCGAGATTCCCGCTCATCCGTGGTTCATCGCGGTGCAGTTCCATCCCGAGTTCAAGTCGAAGCCGAGTCTGCCTCACCCGCTCTTTCACGGCTTCATCGGAGCGGCCTTGAAGCGAAAACAGGCTCGCGTGTGAGCGACCGTTGAAGTTCTCGTGGGGCAGGTTTGTTACCCGCCGGTGGCACTCGTTCTTTGGAGACGGGCAGGTAAGAAACCTGCCCCCACGTCACAGCACCGAGAAGTAATTCGCGACCGCGAAGTCGAACGCGGCGGGAGTCAGCTTGCGGGAGTGCTGCTTGTAGGTGCAGAAGTTGCGTACTTGAAGCAGCAAGTCACGCGGCTGGCACGAACGCATGGGGCGTCCTGTGCGGCGGTAATGCTGCTCGATCAGATGCTCGACCGCCGCGTCGTCGTACTGGAATCCGAGCTTGGGTGACAGTCGGCGCAGGATCTCGCGGAACTCGGCCTCGGTCGGGTCGGGGACTTGAATCTTGTAGGGGATGCGCCGCAGAAACGCTCCGTCCACCAACTCGCGCGGTTCGAGGTTCGTCGAGAAAATGATGAGTTGATCGAACGGAACCTGAATCTTCTTGCCGCTCGGTAGATTGAGGAAGTCGTACCGTTTTTCGAGCGGCACGATCCAGCGGTTGAGCAGTTCGGTCACCGGCATTCGCTGTCGGCCGAAGTCATCGATGACCAGCGTGCCGCAGTTGCTTTTCAGTTGCAGCGGTGCCTCGCAAATTTTCGTCTGATGGTTCTGGCAGACTTCCAGCTCTTCCATCGTCAGCTCGCCGCCCGCGATGACGGTTGGTCGCACGATCCGCACCCAGCGTGGATCGATCCCGGACAGATCGAAGATCCCCTCGTTGGACTCTTCCTTCACCTCTTCGTGAACGCCGGGGTCGTACAACCGAATGATGTCGCCATCGATTCCCAGGGCGCGCGGGATCCAGATCGATGAACCGAAGCACTGCGTGATTCGCTCGGCGATGCTGGTCTTGCCGTTACCCGGCGCACCGAACAGAAACATGCCACGTCCCGAGTTGATCGCCGGCCCGAGTTGATCGAGCAGATCGGGGCCGATCAACAAGTCGGAGAACGCCTGCTTCAAGTCGTGTTCGGTCACCTGTTGCTTGGAGATACTCTGCCGCTCCATCGCCTTGAGGTAGTCGCGCAGACTGACGGGAGCCGAACCGAAGTACGTGCATTCCTCGATGTACCGCCGCGCCCGCTCGCGCCCCATTTCGGTGATCGAGTACTCGTAGTCGCCCATCTCAGCAGTGCCGACGAACGCGAGCAGTTGATCGTACTTGAGGCCCTTCAGCAGTGGATCGATGATCCCGAACGGCAGTCTGACCTGCTGAGCCACCGCGCGACCCGTCGACGATCCCTTCGACAGCAGGTACTTCAGCATCAGCCGTTCGACGTCATCGGCCGACAGCCCGGTCTCTTCGAGTCGATCGGGGACTCGTGGGATGAACTGCTCGTCGGCCGTCGATGTTTGAGAACCGAGGAGTGCCTCCACGCGATCAAAGAGCGCGGAAAGCTGCGAGTCGCTGCGAGCCGCCTCCGGAACGTGACGCTTCGGCAGCCACGCGGTCGCGCCACCCGCAGCGACGGGACGAGCGGACCGTGTCACGTCGGGAGAGGCGGGAGGTTGGCCGCTGGCTCCGTCGCACTTCGACTGCAACGTGGCCGACGTCGAAATGCCGAAGTCGGCCAGCACCTGGGTCAGACTGCGCGGCGGCGCGGCATCTGACTCGTTGCTGGTCCCGCCGGCTGGCACGAATGTTTTCGGTGTCATCATGCGGTGGAGACCACAAATTCGAGAGGCTTGTAAACAGGGCCACATCCTTGAAGGCCGATGCGGACAGAGGGCATGTCCGACAAGCCTCCGGAAACCTAGTTCGCCCTCGCCCCGCAGGCAAACGGAGAGTCGCTGCCGCGCCCAACTTGTTTGCCGACGGTGACGGTCATTCCGATTGCAGGCCCACCCGTGGCGAGCAGACGGTGCGCTTTGTGGCGATCAGTCCGAGAAGCCGCTACCTTGCTCGACGTGTTCATCGAGCCGGACCATTCGTTGAGGAAGACAACAAACCTTCGTTGAGGAAGACAGGCAATGCCAACTCCACTGTTTGATTTGACGGGCAAAGTGGCACTCGTGACGGGCGGCAGCAAGGGGCTCGGCAAGGCGATGGCTCGCGGATTCGCAGAGGCCGGGGCCGACATCGTGATCTCCAGCCGACATGCCTCCGAATTGGAGCAGGCTCTCCCCGAAATCTTGGCGGGGACGACCTCGCGTGGCCGCTGGTTCGTCTCCGACATGACCAACCGCGCCGACGTCGATCAACTGGCGGCTTCGGCCCTGGAGGCGATGGGGCGAGTCGACATCCTCGTCAACAACGCCGGCTCGAACGTTCCGCAGGCTGTCGATGAGATCACCGACGACAAATGGGACCAGATCGTGGAACTGAACCTCACGTCGTGCATGAGGCTGACTCGGGCGCTCGTGCCGCAGATGAAGTCGCGCAATTGGGGGCGAGTCATCCACATCTCGTCCGTGATGGGCTTGGTCTCGAAGCCGGGACGCAGTTCCTATTCGGCGACCAAGGCGGCACTGATCGGCATGGCCCGCGCGATGGCCCTCGATCTCGGACCATTCGGCATCACGGTCAACTGCATCGCGCCCGGGCCGTTCCTCACCGACCTGCCCGCCAGTGTGCTGTCGCCAGCGGAACTGGAAACGTTCGCCTCGCGAACGGCGGTCAATCGCTGGGCCGATCCGCGCGAACTGGCCGGCCCCGCACTGCTCCTCGCCAGTGACGCCGGCAGCTACATCACCGGCACCACGCTCTTGGTCGATGGTGGCCTGTTGTCGAAGGGGTTCTGAGCGAGGCGATCGGTGAATCTTTTCCTACCCATGATCGAAGCCTGACGCGCAAGCGAAGGTTCCGTTGCCGACTTCGCTTGCGCGTCAGGCTTCAATGGGTAGATTGTTACTTGCCGCTCGCCTTACTTCGCTTCGCTCAGCTGGTGGCCACGGGCGGATTGGCCGTTGGACAGACTTGGATTTGATCGCCGAGGACTCGCACCGCGAAGGTCTCGGTGCGGATCTTCGACTTGGGATTGTCGAGCCACAATCCGTCCTTCACACAGAACCGCCAGGCGTGCCACGGACACATGACCTCAGTCCCGTCGAGGTATCCCGCGGCGAGCGACGCCCCCATGTGAGGGCAGCAGTCGTTGATCGCGAAGTATTGTCCGTCGCGCAGGAAAACGGCGATCATTCGGCCGTTGACGGGAAAGGCCCGGCCTTCCCCCTCGGGAATCGAGCCCACTTTGGCCACCGTCTGGAATTCCGCCGTCTCATCCCCGCCCACGCCGCTTCCCCTCGTCCAATCGCCATGAATTCGCCGGGCCACTCAACACCGTCGGGTCGAGTCCGCGCGGATTCTATCGGTGAGTGTCCAGCCTGTCTGCCGCACGGGCTTCGACGAACCGGTCTTGAGCGATTTGAACTTCCCTGTCACATTACGCGCCCGCTCGCCGCAGGAAACCGAGCACACGTTCAAGGATGAGAGAAAGACTCGTGACCGGGAAACACATTCACCTTCGCGTCGCACTCGCTTCGACAATTGTTGTCGCGATGTTGAGCGGTTGCGCCACGATGTCGGGTCAGGCACAGGTTGTCAGCAATCCCGTCTTCGTTCGCGCCAACAACTCCGACGAAGCGTGGGAACGCACAGTCGATGTCGTCCATGACTATTTGTTCGAGATCGAACGCGAAAACAAGCTCGGAGGCATTCTCGAAACCCGTTACAAGACGGGAGCGAATCTCCTCGAGCCGTGGCATCGCGATTCGGTGGGAGCGGCCAACCGCGCCGAAAGTACTCTCCAATCGATCCGCCGCAAGGCGTTCCTCAGTGTGACGCCGGTCGAGGGCGGCTTCATGGTTGGCGTCGAGGCCCACAAGGAATTGGAAGACGTGGCTCGGGCCGCCAACTCGGCAGGAGCGGCCACGTTCCTGGACAACAGCCCGCTCCAGCGAGACCTCAACCCCGTCGTCGGCCAGGCCTCGCCCTCCGGCTGGATCCCCAAGGGCCGCGACATGGCGCTGGAGCAGTCGATGCTCACGGCCATCAATCGAGCCTTCGGCCAGTGAGGCCACTTCCTCCGGCAGCCCCGATCTGAGGGAGCGGAGGGACAAATGGACCCGGAAAATGGGCACTCCTGCCCGTCCGGCTTCTCGACCTCAAGCCGGACGGGAAAAAGTTTCCCACGTCCATGGCGCGGTACGACGACTCCTGCCGACAGCCTTGGAACGAGCCCGGGCAGAGAGCTATGACCGGCTTGGTCTTCCGCAGACAATTGACAACCATCGGAAAACGCCTGTATAACCCGATGCCGATTCATCGCGGATGCCGATGATGAGTGATGGCCGCTCCGCCGAACAGGCTCCCACCCCGATAGCGGCCTCAATGACTGAACGAATTCCCACCGGAGGCTGATTCCATGTTCTCGATTCCAGGTCAATATGGCAAAGACACCTGCGATGGCTTCAGTCGTCGGGAGCTGTTGCGAGTCGGCGGTGCGTCGCTCCTCGGCCTGTCTCTGCCGGAACTGCTGCGAGCCGAGAAGGCCAACGCGGCAGAGGACGCTCGCTATGGTGGCGTCGGATTCGCGAAGGCCAAGCACGTCATCCTCGTTTATCTGCAGGGTGGCCCCAGTCACCTCGACCTGTGGGATCCCAAGCAGGATGTTCCCGACAATGTCCGGAGTGTCTTCAAGCCGATCGACACCAAGCTCCCCGGCGTGCAATTCACGGAATTGATGCCGAAGCTGGCGCAGCAACTCGACAAGACGACGCTGCTCCGCGCGGTCAGTTACACGCCCAACGGCCTGTTCAACCACACGGCCGCCATCTACCAGATGATGACCGGTTACACGGCCGACAAGGTCAGTGCCTCGGGACAGCTTGAGCCTCCCAGCCCGAAGGACTTCCCCAACTGGGGTTGCCACATCGTCAAGTCCAAGCCGACAACGGTGCCGATGCTCCCGCATGTGATGATGCCGCGGCCACTCCAAGAGAGCGGCGTGATCGGAAAGGGAGGCACCGCCGGTTTCATGGGCCGCGCGTTCGACCCCTACACGCTCTATCCGGTCGGCGACGACATGGACATGACCAAGATGGATCGCATCAAGGTGGACGACCTGCAGCTTCGTCCCGAGATTCCTCAGGATCGCCTGGCTCGACGGGCTCAGCTTCGTGAGACGGTCAACGCGAGTTTGAATGAACTCGACAAGGCGGTCAGCAAGTACGCGCTCGACGAGTACTACGGCAAGGCCCTGTCACTGGTCCTGTCGGGCAAGGCGCGGGAGGCGTTCAACCTGAGTGCTGAATCCAAAGAGACGCGGGAGAAGTACGGCAACAACACGTTCGGCCAAAGCTGTCTGCTCGCCCGCCGCCTGATTGAAGCGGGGACGCGCGTCGTGCAGGTCAACTGGCCGAAGGTCGCCAACTCCGACAATCACTCGTTCGACGTCCACGTGGGTCTGTCGGCCCGCATGAAGAACCAATCGGGTCCGATGCTCGACACGGGTCTGTCGGGTTTGATCTCGGACTTGGATGAGCGTGGCCTGCTGAAGGAAACGTTGGTGCTGGCCATTGGTGAGTTCGGTCGTAGCCCCAAACGAGGCGTCAGCACGTCGGGCAACGGCAACTCGGACGACGGTCGCGATCACTGGCCGTACTGCTACACGGGCCTCATCGCCGGAGCGGGTGTCAAGCGTGGCTTCGTCTGGGGCAAGTCCGATCAAACGGCTTCGGCCCCCGTCGAGAACCCGGTTCACCCGATCGAACTCCTCGCCACGATCTACCACAGCGTCGGCATGAACCCCCGCCGCATGGTCTACAACCACCTCAACCAACCGCGCGAGATGGTTGGTGCTGATGCCGTGACGGGTATCCTGTCGTGAGGGAGCATATGGCTGTTAGCAATTAGCAAAACGAAAAGCAGCCCGGCTGTTTCAAACAGCCGGGCTGCTTGTTTAGTCGTGCAAGGCTCGCTTCATTGCACCGAGTAGTGTGAAAGCATGTCCGACCACAAGTTCCTGCAAGTCGATCCGGCAACACTGCATCTGCCCGGATCACGCGCTGAGGGCGCGGATCGCGAGAAGCTGATTCGCCAATTCGCTCGTTACGGTGCTTCGGTGAGGAACATGCCGCCGCTGGAGGTCAAGCGGGGGAGCGATGGCGAATTGGTGATCTATGATGGCGTGACCCGTGCCACTCGCGTGGCGAAGTATCTGCCTGGAACGCTCATCACCGTCGAAGTGACCGGCGAGTTGTCGGGGCCGGTCGGCGGGCTGTCCACTGTGGGAGAGAGACTATGACAACATCAGATCGAACGAGGGAAGAGTTGCTGCAGGCGCTGGCCGAATTGGGACGAACCCGGCCCGAATGGCGGCTCGGTCAGACGCTCGCGAATTTGGCAATGACCGCCGGGCGTTTGGAAGCGGGGGGCGTGTGGGATCTTGAAGACGAAGAGGCGCTCGTCGCCGCGCGGACTCTACTCGCGCAGCACGCTGCGGTGGAACAGGTCGTCGCCTAGACGCGACACCGGCGTGCGACGGGCCAGCAGTTCCTTCTTCAACAGGGTTCGCGACTGGCGCAGGGACTTGGCTGCATCACGTGCGTTTTCAAAGGCACCTTCCAACGTCTCGGCCTCGGTGATGAGTTCGGGATCGAGCGGCGATGTGACGACGTACCCGCCCTCTTCCGCCGGCTCCAGGATCAGAACGAGCTTGCCATCGCTCACGGTGAACTGGTTCTTGCGCATGGTCTTCCCTTTGCGTGAGTGCCTCGAACTTCAAGCCTTGACCGTGGGAAGCATCACACCCAACTTGGTTGCCAGATCGATGAGTGCCTTCCAATTGCCGTCGTCGAGCGGGATGCCTTTCGCGCGGCGATTGGCCAGCGTGCGGCGTTCGGGATCTCCGGGGAGGGTCACCTCGTTGACGCCATCAATTCTTGGAACCTCTCGCACGTAGGTTTCGAGTTTTCCGACTTCGCTCAGCAGGTGGGATGTGCCGCCGAAGAATTCGGGGTTGATGACCCAAAAGACGGCGCAGTTGCCGAGCGGTGGCGGCGGACTTGCGAACGGACACTCTCCGCCCGAGAGGCCGCCCGCCAGCATGTCGATCATGAACGCGAGGCCGAAGCCCTTGTAAGCCTGATCGCCACCGAGCGGCAGAATCGTTCCCGGTGGATCACCGTAGAGTTGGTTTGGGTCGGTGGTCGGCTTGCCGTCGGGATCGAGCACCAAGCCGAGCGGGATCGGTTGACCGGCGATCTTCTTCACTCGGACCTTGCCCTCGGCGGTGGCACTCGTGCCGATGTCGAACACAAACGGGCCACCGGCTCCACCCGGCATCCCGATGCAGATGGGATTCGTTCCCAGCCGCGGTCGCTTTCCCCCGACGGGAGCCACTCGCTGCCCCGATCCGTGGGTGTTGGCCACGATCATCGAGGTGAATCCGCGCGCGGCGGCCATCTCCGCGTACTCGCCCAGCCGTCCGATGTGAGCCGCGCGGCGCAGCGTTCCGCACGCAATGGCGGATGTCTCACACTTCACGATCAGCCGGTTCATCAACTCCTGCGCGAGAACTTGTCCCAATCCCCAGCCACCATCGGCGACGATCGAACTGGCCGACTCCTTCTCGATGGTCAGGTGCGCTTTCGGATTGAGTGATCCATCCTGCACCCTCTGGACGTAGGACGGAATCCGCATCACGCCGTGCGAATCATGTCCGCGCAGGTTTGCCTGCACGAGGCTCTCGGCGACGATGTGGGCTTCCGACGGCTCGACGCCCGCCGCGCGAAACAAGGCGGTCGAGAACTGCACCAAATCGGCTTCCTGAAGTGTTGGCAACGTGTCATCTCCCCAAAGTCGGTGTCTTCATTAGTTCAACGCGCGCGGTCGAGTGACCCGTCGCAGCGGGGGCGAAGCATACCAGAGGACGCTTCGTGGCGGCAGTTTGCCAGAGTCGAACGACATGATCTGTCGCGAGCAGACCTTGATCTCTCGCAATTGCCAAACAAGCTCGCTCGCTGTCGATGCTTGCTGTCAACATCGCCCCCCCTTATCATCCGGCCCGAAGTTTGAACGGTGGGACGAATTCATTCGGGCTGCCGCTGGCAGCAGCCGTTGTGCGGTTGCGGAGCCGTACAGCCGAACACCTCCATTCCCACAGCGGTCGAAATAGCTGCAAGGATTCTGCGTTGCGCGCCATCATTAGCGACATCCACGCCAATTTGGAGGCGCTGGAAGCGGTTCTCGCCGACATCAAACAGCAGGGGATCACCGAAATCTTCTGCCTCGGGGACATCATCGGATACGGCCCCAACCCGTGTGAGTGCATCGACCGCGTTTACTCCTGCAAGTTGTGCCTGCTCGGCAATCACGATCAGGCGGCACTGTTCGACCCCGAAGGCTTTAACGCCAGTGCCGAACGAGCGGTGTTCTGGACGCGGCGGCAACTCGAAACGGGCGGCGGTGCGAGCTCTGAAAAGCGGTGGGAGTTCCTCGGGGAACTGCCGCGCGTCCATCGCGAACCCGGCTTCATGTACGTTCACGGTTCCGCGCGAAACCCGCTCAATGAATACGTCTTTCCCGAAGACATCTACAACCAGCGCAAGATGGAACGGATTTTCTCGCTGGTCGAGAAGTATTGCTTTCAGGGGCACACGCACATTCCCGGCGTGTTCACTGAAGACCTGAACTTTCTCGCACCGGAAGAGATCGACTTCAAGTACGAGTTGGGGCCGAAAAAGGTCTTGGTCAACGTCGGTTCGGTCGGCCAGCCCCGAAATGGTGATCCGAGGTCCTCTTACGTCGTTCTGGACGGCACCACGATCCACTTCAAGCGGGTTGAGTACGACTTCAACAAAACCGCCCAGAAGATTTACGACATCCCCGACCTCGACAACTTCCTCGGCGACCGCCTCAAAGACGGTCGTTGATCCTTCCGAGATGCCGCTGCCACCGCAGAGTCGGTGTGCATCGGTTGCGTCTCGCGCGCCTGATCGCTCGCGGCGCGACTCGACCCTTGAGTACTTGACGGACTTTGCAGTATGGACCAGCGGCGGTTTCTGACATTCTTCACCCTGTCCATGCTGCTTTGGTTCGGCTGGCTTCATTTCCTCGTGCCGAAACTGTGGCCGGTTGTCCCCAAGCCTCGCGTGCCTGCGGTTTCGTCGGTGGAGGTCGACGTTCCGGCCGACGCGACCGCTCCCGAGAACGCCGTGGTGGCCGATACCGAACAACCGGCAGTGGCCCCTTTGCCAAAGCACCCGGTCAAATCGGTGTGGCTTGGCCCGGAAGTTGACGACGACAAGCAGAAGCTCGACGAGTTCTTTCTCGCGGTGAAATTTGACAGTCGTGGGGCGGCCGTGAATACGATCGAACTCACCGATCGTGCCCGCTATCCCGCGTTTGGCCGTCGTGACAAACGACTCCGTCTGGTGGGGAGCGACATCGCGACCTCACTGCGCACATTCGAGTTGCAGGCTCCGGCCATTGATGCGCTGCTCAAGAGCGAGACTCTCGATCACATCCCGTGGGAGATCACTGCGCAGGACAAAACGTCCATCACATTCCGCCTGCAGACATCCGACGGTCGCTGGGAACTCGTCAAGCATTTCCAGTTGGAGCAATTGACCGAGGCGGAATTGAAACAGCCTCACGTGCGCGACACGCTCGCGCGAGGTTATCAGCTCCGGCTGACGGTCACGGTGAAGAACCTGTCGCCCCGCCCGCAGGAGTTGAGTTACACACTGCGCGGTCCCGTGGGAGTTCCGCTCGAAGACGCGGACAACACGTACAAATACCGCGATGTGCGGATGGGTTTCTTCGACGAGGACGGCACGGGTATCGACGAGAGCAAGCTCTCGGCGGCCGAAGTCGTGAAAAAGGTCAAAGCCAAGAAGACCGAACTCTCGAAGCGGCCCATCAAGTACATCGGCGTCGATGTCCTGTACTTTGCCGCGCTTCTGATCCCGCAGGGGGACCAGTTGAAGCAGCGTACCATCGATCAGGCCGATTGCGTGGTCGTCGCGGAAGACAAGCAGTATCCGCAGTACAGTGACGTCACCGTCGATCTCACCTCGTCGAAGTTGACCATCCCCGCGAACGACGAGATCAAGCACGAGTTCGTGTTGTACGCGGGCCCCAAGCTGAAGGAACTGGTGCAGCAGGTCTCGGCCGGCGCGGTGATGGACTACGGCTGGTTCGATAAGATTTGCCAAGGCATGGTCTGGTTGCTGAACATGTTTCATGCAGTCATCCCGAGTTATGGAATCGCGATCCTGCTGCTGACGGTTCTGGTGCGCACGCTGCTCATGCCGCTCTCCAAGCACCAGGCCAAGCACGCCGCGAAGATGAAGGAATTGCAGCCCAAGATCGCGGCGCGGCAAAAGGAACTCGAGGCGAAGCACGGTAAGAACACCGAAGAGTACATCAAGGCCTCGCAGGAACTGGTGGCCGAGCAATCGAAGATGATGCTCGGCGGTTGCCTGCCGGTTTTCCTGCAGCTTCCGATTTTCATCGCGCTGTACCGGGCGATTGGCAGCTCGATCGAGTTGCGGATGGAACCGTTTCTGTGGTTCGAGAACCTCGCCTCGCCCGACGCCCTGTTTGCCCTTCCGTTCAAGGTGCCGTTTCTGGGCTGGACCGAATTCAACCTGCTGCCGTGCATCTCCGCCGGATTGATGTACGTGCATCAGAAGTTCACGATGCCGGCACCGACCAACGAAGAGCAGGCCGCTCAGCAGAAGATGATGAGCTTCATGATGATCATGATGGCCGCGATGTTTTACCGGGTGCCGTCGGGACTCTGCCTGTACTTCATCGCCACCAACATCTGGAGCATGACCGAGCGCTGGCTGCTGGAACGCAAAGCCAAGGCTGATGCGAAGAACTCACCACCGGATCCGCCATCCTCGCCCTCCGGGCCTGGAAATCCACCCCAGCCCAAGAAGCCGTCCGCATTTTCCAACTGGTGGTACAGCATGGTCGAAGCCGCAGACAAGGATGTCTCGATCAAGAAGAAAAGCTTGAGCGACGACGATTCAATCGCCCGCAAGAACAAGAAGAATCGCGGCAAGCGGTAACACGACGCGAAATCTCAAATCTCAAATCCGAAACCCCCAACGAATCTCAAATTCCAATGTCCGAAATCCAAAACGATCCGACTGTTGACAGGGCATCTCCCATGTTTCGTTTGGAGCATTGAAGTTTTGGTCATTGGGATTCGTTTCGGATTTGAGATTTTGCGATGGACCTGTCACTCGAAGCGACGATCGCCGCGCTGGCCTCCCCCCCGGGATCGGCCGCGCGCGGAATCGTCAGGTTGTCCGGTGACGGCGTGCGTGATGTGCTGGCCGGATGGTTCGAGCCAAACAATCGAGACTGTTGGCAATCGAACGGCTTTGCCTCCGTCCATGCCGGAGTGCTCAACCTGCCCGAGGCGCGAACCGCGATCCCGGTGGAGGTCCATCTGTGGCCAAACCGCCGGAGTTACACAGGGCAGCCGATTGCCGAGTTGCATTTGCCGGGATCGCCTCCGCTGCTGGAGGCCGTGCTGGCGGAGGCTCATCGTCGCGGCGCGCGACCCGCGCGGCCGGGTGAGTTCACACTGCGAGCCTTCCTCGCCGGCAGACTCGATCTGTTGCAGGCCGAAGCCGTGCTGGGAGTGATCGACGCGCACGATCACACCGAACTGCAAGCGGCCCTCGCACAACTTGCCGGTGGCCTCTCGGGACGGCTGGCCGAACTGCGGCACGACCTGCTCGAATTGCTGGCCGATCTCGAAGCGGGGCTCGACTTCATCGAAGAGGACATCGAGTTCGTCGGCCGCTGCGAACTGATTGGCCGCATCGCACTGGCCCGCCGGTTTGTCGATGACCTGCTGCGACAATCGTCCGACCGCATGCAGTCCCGCGCGCGAGCGAAGGTCGTGCTGGCGGGACTGCCGAACGCCGGCAAGAGCACCCTGTTCAATCGTTTGGCGTCCCGTGAGTCGGCGCTGGTGTCGCCGCGCGAGGGAACGACTCGCGATTTCCTGTCGGCTCCCGTCGACTGGCAGGGGCTGTCGTTCGAGTTGATTGATACCGCAGGCTGGGAACTCGACCCGACCGGCATCGCGCAGGCGGCTCAACATCAACGAGCCGACCAACTGCGAGACGCCGATGTCTTATTGTGGTGTTCGTCGGCCACGCTCGACCCACCACAGCAGGAACTCGACGAGCAGTTGTTCGCGCAGACGCAGGCGGACGCGCGGTGCGTGGTGCGCGTGGTGACTCAGATCGACCGAAGGGCGGTTGTTCGCGAGTCGGACGACACGGTGCCGCCTTCCGTCGCGATCAGTGCCGTCACCGGCGAGGGACTCGACGACCTGGCCGAACTGTTGCGCAGCCGGCTCGCGACGTCACGCGGTCCCGGTCGGCAGTGGCTCGGCATGACGGCGGCCCGCTGCCGCGAAAGCCTCGCAGCCGTCGCCGCATCGCTGGCGCGAGCCGAAGAGGCCGCGGAGTCCGACATGACGGGAGACGAACTCCTCGCGATCGACATCCGCGAAGCTCTCGACCATCTCGGCCGCATCCTGGGTGAGGTCTACACGGACGACATCCTAGACCGAGTCTTCAGCAAGTTCTGCATCGGCAAGTGAGTCGAGCGGCGGCAGGCTGTTAAGCAGGCTGTGAGAGGATCCAGTTGCGAGTCCCTCCGCGCGACCCCACAATGCCGCACGTTGTCTCGATCACCAACCTGGAAAGCCTCGGCATGACTCCGTTCCGGTTCGTTTTCTTCGCGTTACTTGCTCTCCGTTCGTTCGTCCTCGCTTCGACAGCCTTCGCACAGGATGAGCCTCCGCGATCGCTCGACCCTCGCCTGAAGATCGAACTCTTCGCCGAGAACCCGCAGATTGCGACTCCCACCGGGATCGACGTCGATCACGCGGGGCGAGTCTGGGCGATCGAAAGCAACACGCACTTCCCGCCCGAGGGATACCAGGGCCATCCGACCGACCGAGTCCTCGTGATGGAAGACACGGACGGAGATCGCAAGGCGGACAAGATCACTGTCTTCAAGGACGGCCTGACGCACACGATGAGTATCGCGGTGAAGCCGGTGTGGCTGGAGATGGTTGATGGTCGAGGGTTGAAGGTTGAGGGCAAGAATGAGACGAAGCCGCTTTCCTCTGACCCTCAACCTTCAACCGTCAACCATCGACCCTTCTCCGTCTTCATCGCCACTCGCCGCGAACTCCTCCTCTGCACCGACACCGATGGCGACCTGAAGTGCGACGAAACGAAGCGGCTCGTTCATCTCGAAACGACCGGGAACTATCCGCACAACGGGCTGGCCGGGTTCGCGTTTGATGCTCTGGGCAACATGTTCTTCGGGTTCGGTGAGAACCTTGGCGCGGACTACAAGATCATCGGCAGCGACGGCACCACGCTGTCGGGGGGAGGCGAGGGAGGCAACGTCTATCGCTGTCGGCCCGATGGCTCGAAGCTCGAACGCTGGGCGACCGGCTTCTGGAATCCGCACGCCAGTTGCTTCGATGCGTTTGGCCGACTGTTCACGCTCGACAATGATCCCGATAGCCGTCCCCCGTGCCGGTTGCTGCACATCATTCCCGGCGGCGATTACGGCTATCGGTTCCGCAACGGCCGCAAGGGAACGCACCCGTTCACAAGCTGGAATGGCGAGATTCCCGGCACGCTGCCGATGGTCTCGGGCACGGGCGAGGCCCCGTCGGGGATTGTTTGTTACGAATCGGACGGCTTCCCCGAAGACTACCTCGGCACGCTGCTGGTCGGCAGTTGGGGCGATCACCGGATCGACAAGTTCGTGCTCAAGCCGCGCGGCGCGTCGTTCGAGTCGATGCCTCAACCGGTCATCAAGGGGGGCGAAAACTTCCGCCCCGTCGGTCTCGCCCTCGCCCCGGACGGTTCGCTCTACGTCACCGACTGGGTGCTGAAGGACTACAAGCTGCACGGCAAGGGACGAGTCTGGCGAGTGTCGGCAAAGGAGGAGAAGAAGCCGGCTCCACAACCACGTCACGAAGACCTTGCGAAGTCTCAATTCAGTGAGTTATGGAAACTCCTTGAACACCCGCATCTTGCTGTTCGGCGACGTGCGGCGCGAGTCTATGCTCTTCGCGAGGATGATTATTGGATGAATGCCGACGCCGACAAACTTCAGGACCGACCTATTGAACTTCAAAAGGACGGTTTTTTTGGAAAGGCAACGGAATCGCTCCAGAAGTTGAGTCTGCGCGGTAAGTATGAGTTGTTGCTCGCAAGTCCGGCTCTCTCTTTGGGTGTTGATGACGACGGTCCTTTCGGGCTAATGAAGAAAGGACTGCCGTATACCGACGTCATCGATGCGGCTTATCTTCGCCTCCTTGATCCCATTTATGGAATCACTCGGAATGACGCCACAGATCTCGCTGCATACGAGATGGACTGGATGGATCAATTCGACGATCTCCAAGAGCCTGTTGATCCAACTGTTTGGCTTGAACTTGCAAGGTTGGAATCTTTGATTCACGGCGCGTTCGTCTTCACCTGTGGGACAGGTCGGGACCACTACTACACCAAGCTGCCGAAATACCTCGACAATCCTGATCCATTCGTCTTCTCTGCGCTCGTTGAAGGGGCAACTCGCGAGCCAGACGTTGTGTACCGAGCCGTCGAGAGATCCTGGGATGAGCCCACGGCGAGTGAGGGAATGCATTTGCTGACTGTGCTTGCCGCGCGGCGGCGTTCTCCCTCGCTCCAACAATTTGTCCGACTTGGATTAGATGATCCAAGTCCCAAAGTGCGGAGGATGGCAGTCCAGTGGGTTGCCGAGGACAACCTGACTGGGTTTCGCCCGTCTATTGAAAAGGTGTTGGCGTCCGAGCCGATGACGGGCGATCTGTTCATGGCGTGTCTCGCGTCGCTGTCGATGCTCGATGGCGTGCCGCCCGCAGAGTTCGAGAAGGCTCCGCCGGTGGAGCACATTCTGCCCATCGTCAAGGGCGCCCGGCGATCGGCCTCGCTGCGAGCCATTGCCCTGCGGGTGCTCCCTCCCACGTTGAAGGAACTGGATGGGAAGCTGCTCGGTGAACTGGTGGGCTCGACCGATGAGGGGCTGCGGCGCGAGGCCGTTCGCACGCTGGGGCACTCGCCAATTTCCGATCGCGATCAACTGCTGCGGGGCATCGCAGCGGATGAGTCGCTCGACGTGAACCTGCGCGCCGACGCCGTGGCCGGGCTGGCGGGAGTCGATCATCACGCCAAACTCAGCGACGGGACGCGTGATCTGCTGGTGAAGCTGCTCCGTGACAAGAACGAAACGCTCACGGTCGAGGCGCTGCGGTCGCTGCGTGGTCCGGCGATGGCGAAGCCGGACCAACCAGCCAGTGATCTGAAGGTGACCGAGGCGCTAAAACAACTCGACGCGGAGTTGAAGATGAAAGAACCGGGGGACTCACGTCCCCCGCTCAGGGAAGCGGTCGAGTTTGCGATCGGCAAGCGATTCACCGAGAAGCCCTCCGTCGATCAACCCTCAACCCTCAACCATCAACCCTCCGCCGCAGCCGGTCGCCGCACGTTCTTTCACACGAACAGCGCCGGCTGCTTCAAGTGCCACACGGTTGGAGGCCGGGGCGGTCAGGTTGGCCCCGATCTGACCGTGATCGCGCGGACGATGGACCGACAGAAACTGGCCGAGTCGATTCTCGAACCGAGCCGGGAAATCTCACCGCAGTTCACGACATGGGCCGTCGAAACGACGAGCGGCAAGGTGCTGACGGGGATGCTGCTCGGCGAGGAGGTCAACGGCGACCTGCGGCTCGGCAACAATCTCGGCGAAGTCTTCTTTGTCCCGTTCAAGGACATCGAAACGCGACAGCCGATGAAGGCCTCGATCATGCCCGATAAGCTGCACGAGCAACTGACGCCGACCGAGTTTCGTGACCTGATCGCGTATCTGGAGACGCTGAAGTAGCGGGCCTGTTTGAAGGCAGGCCGCTTCAGCCGGGCGGCGGGAATTGTCGTACCGCAATGTAGGATGGGCACTCTTGCCCGTCCGGCTTTGGCAGTGAAAGCCGGACGGGCAAGAGTGCCCATCCTACGAGTGAGTCGTTTTCTGTCGCTCGTGTTACAACTCGACCGAATAACCCACTCGGATGAGGCCGCCACTCGAACCGACTCCGCGGGTGTTCGTGGTCAGACGGTAGAAGTGATTGAACCGCTCGCGTGTCGCCCAGAGTGGCAGATGTTGCTCACGCAGTTCGGCAAAGCGGCGGGCGAACTCGGGCCAGACCTCGCTCGTCGACGGATCACGGCTCGGGACGACGCACCGCTGGCAGGGGTTGGTTCCCTCGAACATCACGCTGCCGATGCGGAACGGCTGGAGAGGATGAGTTGAGTCGGCC
This sequence comes from Planctomycetota bacterium, assembly GCA_038040225.1. Lineage (GTDB taxonomy): Bacteria > Planctomycetota > Planctomycetia > Planctomycetales > Planctomycetaceae > Schlesneria. The sequence continues at coordinate 42 of JBBPIS010000085.1, read as the reverse complement.
CGGAAGAGCCGGTCCTCCCAGAACGGTTCGACTCCCTCCACC
>JBBPIS010000084.1:0-33245 GCA_038040225.1 Planctomycetota bacterium | reverse complement strand
GCTGATGCGCCGCGCGCTGGCCATCGACGAGCAGTCCTACGGAGCCGAGCACCCCAGAGTCGTCATCGACCTCAACAACCTGTCGCAGTTGCTCAAGGCTACGAACCGTCTGGCGGAGGCCGAGCCGCTGATGCGCCGCGCGCTGGATATCGACGAACTGTCCTACGGAGCCGAACACCCGCTCGTTGCCCTCCGCCTCTGGGCACTGGCGGTTTTGTTTTGGCAGTCAGATCGTTTGTCGGAAGCGCTGCCGCTCATGAGCCGGGCGATGCGGATTTGTCACCATTTCTCGAAGCAGAACGGCTACGAACATCCGCACTGGAACAAAGCCGCAGGACATTACCGCGGCATGCTGACCGCCTCGGGCCACTCCGAATCCGAAGCCGCCGCCGCACTGCAAAAGTTGATGGCGGAATAGCAACACGGCGTCGTTCGAGCGGTGGTCGTGTACCGGACTTTGGGATGCCACCGGCTTTCCGGCCCAACGGGCCATTCGTTCGCCCAGCCGCGTTGGTTGTCAATGGGTGGTGCGGTCCTTATAGTCTCCGCCCTGCTCCGGCTCCTGGGTGGTTGAGTCCGCCTGGATCGTCATTCGCGTGACGCCGTGCTATTGCACGCTCCGGATAACTTTGAACCCGAGTCTCACTCCATGTTTGACGGTATTACCAACGGCCTTCGGTCGGCGCTCTCGGTGTTGAATCGCGGTGGGAGAATCACCGAATCCAACATTCGCGAGGGTTTGGCCGAGATTCGCAAGGCGCTGCTCGAAGCCGACGTTCACTACGACGTCGCCACGAGCTTCATCAAGCGCTGCACCGAACAGGCCATTGGTGAGAAGGTTCTGAAGTCTCTTCGTCCCGACCAGCAGATCGTCGGGATCATCCATCAGGAACTCTGCAACCTGATGGGGCCGGCCGATTCTTCGCTGCACCTGCGGCGCGACGGCCTCAACAAGATCATGATGTGCGGCCTGCAGGGGAGTGGAAAAACCACGACCTGCGGCAAGCTCGCCAAGATGCTCAAGGAGCAGGGTCGCCGACCGATGCTCGTCGCGGCCGACCTCCAGCGACCCGGTGCCATCGAGCAGCTCAAGATCATCGGCCAGCAGCTCGATGTCCCCGTCTACAGCGAAGCGCCCGAAGGCTCGTCGCCGTTGAAGGTCTGTTCCAACGGCTTGGCCGCTGCGAAGCAGGCCAATGCCGACGTGATCATCTTCGACACCGCCGGCCGACTGCACGTCGATGCCGCGCTGATGAACGAGCTGGAGCAGATCGACCGCAAGGTTCAGCCCGATCAGATCCTGCTCGTCTGCGACGCGATGACCGGTCAGGACGCGGTCAACAGTGCGAAGGCGTTCAACGAAGCCCTCGAACTCGACGGCGTGATCCTCACCAAGCTCGACGGTGACACGCGCGGCGGGGCGGCGATCAGCGTCAAGGAAGTGACGGGCGTCCCCATCAAGTTCATCGGCGTGGGCGAGACGCTCGATCGGCTCGAACCGTTCCATCCCGATCGGATGGCGGGCCGCATCCTCGGCATGGGCGACGTGGTCTCGCTGTTCGAGAAGGCTCAGCAGGAGTTCACCGAGGAGGAAGTTGAACTCCAGCAGAAGAAGATGCTGGCGGGCAAGTTCACGCTCGATGACTTCCGCAACCAGATGAAGATGGTTCGCCGGATGGGTTCGCTCGGCGACATCATGAAGATGATCCCCGGCATGGGTGGGCTCGCCGCCGCCAATCCCGACATGGATGCCGACAAGGACATGGGCCGGATCGAAGCGATCATCGGTTCGATGACCTCTTACGAGCGGACTCATGCCGACCGCATCGACCGCAGTCGGCGACATCGCATTGCCCGGGGCAGCGGCACCGAACCGGCCGACGTCAACCGGTTGATCAAAGACTTTCAGAACATGGCAGGCATGATGCAGAAAATGGCAGGCATGGGAATGATGGACCGCATGAAAGCGATGAAAGGCATGGCCGATGGCGGAATGCTCAACCCCGGATCCAAGTTGATGCCGACCAAGGAACGCAGCAAACGCGGACCGGCCGATCCCAAGGAGGCCGACGAGAAACGCAAGAAGGCCAGAAAAGAAGCCAAGAAGCAGCGCAAGCGCAATCGCTGACCGCCCGCTTTCACGGAATAACGACTCCAAACCCTGTTGATTTCTATCGAAGGAGAATTGAGTGGCAGTAAGAATCCGCATGAAGAAGATTGGACGCAAACACCGTCCGTTCTACCGCATCTGTGTGATGGACTCGCGAGTCCATCGTGAGGGCAAGGCTCTCGAAGAGGTCGGCTGGTATGACACGTCGGTCGCCGACAAATCGAAGCGAGTCCTCGTGGATCTGGCTCGAGTCGACTACTGGATTTCGGTCGGTGCCAGCATGTCCGACCGAGTGGCGACGCTGGTCAAGAAGGTGAAGACAAATCGGTTTGGAATCGCCAAGGCTCCTCCGGCGATGCAGGCACCGAAGGAACCGGCACCACCCGCTCCTCCGGAAGGTGAAGCGGCTCCCGTCGCCGAAGAGGCCGCTCCGAGCGAGTGACTTTTGGGTGATGGACCGGTCAACGTGGGCGACGTAAAGGGATGAGCGGCCGAGATGCGATTTGACGTCCTGACACTGTTCCCCGAGTTGTTTCACAGCTACTTGCAGCAGAGCCTGCTCAAGCTGGCGATCGAGAAGCAACTGGTGGACGTGCGATTGTGGAACATCCGCGATTGGGCGACGGATCGGCACAAGTCGGTCGATGACACTCCCTACGGCGGTGGCCCGGGAATGTTGATGGCCTGCCCGCCGGTTTACGCCAGCGTCGAAGCGGTGCAAGCCGACGGAGACCAACCGGGTCAACTGGTGATGCTGACACCGCAGGGGCGGCGATTGGATCAGGGCTTCGTCAGGGAGTTGGCTCGGTTTCCGAGACTGCTCCTGCTGTGTGGCCGCTACGAGGGATTTGACGAACGGATTGCCGAGGGATTGCAGCCGCTGGAGGTTTCCGCCGGCGACTTCATCTGCAACGGTGGCGAGGTGCCGGCCATGCTGGTCATCGACACGGTGATTCGGCTGGTGCCGGGAGTGTTGGGAGACGAGACGAGCAGCAAGTACGACTCGTTCGGCGAGTCGGACCTGCTGGAATACCCTCAGTACACGCGACCGCGCGAGTTCCGGGGGATGACGGTTCCAGAGATCTTGCTGAGCGGCAATCACGGTGAAATCGCTCGCTGGCGCGAGCAACAGAGTTTGGAACGGACTCGACAGCGGCGTGGCTCCTCGCCGGGCGAATCGCCTTCGTAGGGGTTGTTTCAAGAGATTCAAATGAGTTGGCCGACGGTGTCCCCGTCGTGCAGAAAATGATTTCAAACTGGCGGGCGACTCCCGCCCTTGGACTGAGGTTGGAAGAGAAACCATGATCAACAAGTATCTGAAAATCGTCGAAGACATGTACCTGCGACCCGATCCGCTCGTGTTCGAGATCGGCGACACGGTCGATGTCCACACCAAGATTCAGGAAGGCGACAAGGAGCGCATCCAGATCTTCAACGGCGTGGTCATCAGCCGCCGTGGTGGCGGGACGCGCGAGATGTTCACCGTGCGACGCATCGTCTCGGGCGAGGGGGTCGAACGAACGTTCCCCTACCATTCGCCGAAGATCGCCAAGATCGACGTCAAGCGTCACGGCAAGGTCCGCCGCGCGAAGCTGTTCTATCTGCGTGACCGGATCGGCAAGGCCACGAAGCTGACCGAACGCGTCGAGATCGCCGAACTGGAAGCCAAGAACGCCGCGAAGAAGAGCAAAAAGGCCACGGCCAAGACGTGATCCTCGCAGCGGTTCGTTGACTCGTTCATCGCAACTGGCTGCCTGCGGTCGGACGTCCGGGGTCTTCGATGACCTCGGACGTTTCGGTTCGTCAGATCACGACGGATCGGCAGCGTTTTCGTCGGTCATCAAATCAGTCTCGTGAGGAGCACTGAGTTGTGGGGTTGGCTCGCACGACTCTGGCCGCGGCGACACGCCCCCGATTCGCTGGGGAACCGGGGTGAGGCGGCGGCGGCTCAGTTCCTGGAACGGCTTGGTTACCGCATCCTCGAACGACAAATGCGAGGCCGGTTTGGCGAGCTGGACTTGGTCGCACTCGATGGCGACGCGATCGTCTTCATCGAGGTCAAGACGCGATCGACCACTTCTGCGGGGCATCCGACCGAAGCCATCACAACGGCCAAGCAGCGAAAGATCACTCAATCGGCACTGGCCTATCTCAAACGGAGAAACTGGCTCGAACGCCGCGCCCGGTTCGACGTGATTTCTGTGCTGTGGCCCGACAGCAATTCCGAGCCCGCGATTCGGCACTACGTCAACGCCTTCGACTCAACCGGCTTCGGCCAGATGTATTCGTAGGCGCGATGCGCACCAGCGCCCGCCGGTCCCGTTCGACGTTTCGATTCGCGTGCCATTACCTGCCGGAATCTGTCGCACTCGGTGAACATCCCGTTTGACGAGCGGCCTTTTGCGAACTAGATCATCCTAGGCTGCGAAGAGTTCCCTGCGCAGCCGCTTGCAAAGGATGCCCCTCGATGTCCGAACGCCGCATTCCCGACGACCGCCGCCACACCGACCGCCGCCAGGCCAAGCGCGTCTCGCTCGCCCGCGAAGTCCGATTCCTGAGCACCGCGTCGCCGACCACGGTGCTGCGCGGTCACTTGCAGGACGTCTCGACATCCGGCGTCCGCCTGATGCTGGAACAACTTGTTCCGCAGGGCGAGAAGTTGCTGATCGAAGTCCGCGATGCCGAACGAACGCTCTGCAACGTCACGGTCGAGGTCGTCTGGATCGAGTCGGACTCGCCGAAGCGCCACTGCATCGGCTGCGAATCACTGACCGAGCTGTCGGCCCGCCAGATGTCGCAACTCAAGTCGGCGGCCGTGGGCCATCAATCGCCCTGAGTCGGCTCATCGGCTAACCTAGCTCTGCGTGATCGACCAAGCGTGGGCTGTTGCCAATCTCTGCGTTGGGCCATCGCGTCGATCGGCGCATGTCGCACCGAGTCATTCCACACACAGCTCGCTCGTTGGCGGAGCAGGACGTGCGCATCTTCGTCTCCGAATTCATCTGCGGCGGGTCGCTGGCGGGAGATCCGCTGCCCGATTCGTTGCGGCGCGAGGGCCGGGCGATGCTCTGGGCCATCGTGGACGACCTGCTGCGCGTTCCCGAATGCGAAGTGACCACAACGCTCGATGCGCGGCTGGCCGATGAAACTCGCAGCCGCAGTTCGGTCCGATGCGACATCGTCACTGTGACCGAATCCAGTGAAGAACGACGGCTGTTCAACCGACTCGCGGCAACAAGCGACGCCGTGCTGGTGATCGCTCCCGAAACGGATTGCCAGCTCGCTGAGCGAGTCCGACGCGTCGAGTCACTCGGAACCCGAACGCTCAACTGTTTGCCCGAGGCCATCGAATTGTGCGGCGACAAACTTCGATTGACCGAGCATCTCGAACGCCACGCGCTGGCAACCATCCCCACCGCGCGGGCTGACTGGAGTCGCAATCAACCACCGCAGTCACACCACGAGTCATGGGTCGTCAAACCCCGAGATGGAGCGGGATCGTGGCTCACCTTCCGCATCCGAGCCGACTCGTGCGACGAGTGGCAATGCGTGGCGCTGGCCTACGAACAAGCAGGTGTCTCGCCCAAGGCTCTGATTCAACCATTCGTCGCGGGACTGCCCCTGTCCGTGGGATGCCTCTGCCAGTCAAACGGCGATGTCGAGATCTTCCCGATCGGCCGTCAGAGACTCTCAAACGAGTTCGTGTATCAGGGAGGTTCGATCCCCGCCGACATTCCACCCGCCACAGAGATCGCGCTTCGCAAGCTGGTCCTCAGTACCTGCGCGACGATTCCCGGATTGAGTGGCTACATCGGCTTCGACCTCTTGCTTCCCGAGGCCAATCCATCAAGACCGTTAATCGTGGAGATCAACCCCCGGTTGACCACGTCGTATGTCGGGTATCGGCTGCTCAGCGCCAACAACCTCGCCGAACGATGGCTCCGAGCTGTGGACCTGCTGCCGAACTCCAAGCCGTCTCCACCGAACTGGTCATCCGATCGCATTGAGTTCGACTCAAACGGTGTCGAACTGTCGCGGTTCCCAGCTTAATAGCCTGGAGTTTTAGCGGCGCCCATTGAAATCGTTGTGCCACGGCTGTGTCAGCCGTGTGAGCGGTCGCAAGTCTCGCAAAGGGCACACGGCTGACACAGCCGTGGCACACGATCATTCCGTTTTCAACCGTCCTTGCTCTCCCGTCGAGTTTGGGTACGCTCGTCTCCACTCACCCACAAATCGTGGGCTGTTTGTTGTGCCTGTCAGTTGGAGCCGTCGCCACCATGCGTGTGAATCTGGAACTCGTATTGGGATGTGTTCTCGCGATCTGTTTGTCGACCGCGGCCCACGCGGAGGACGATCCTCGCCTCGCCGAGCTACTGCAACCCGTGATCGCGGCACATCAGGGAACCGTCTCCGTCGCGGTGAAACATCTGAAGACGGGAGCGACGTTCGCGCATCGGGCGGACGATCCGATGCCGACGGCGAGTCTCATCAAATTCCCGGTGATGATCGCCACTTATCAGCAGGCGGCCGACGGGAAGATCGATCTCGCCCAGCCGGTCGTCTTGAAAGGCGAGGACAAAGTCCCCGGCTCGGGCATCCTGACTCAGCACTTCTCGGCGGGGACACAGGTTTCGGTGCGCGATGCGATTCGGTTGATGATCGTCTACTCGGACAACACGGCCACGAATCTGGTGGTCGATCAGATCGGCTTGCCCGCCACGACGGAATTGATGACGAAGTGGGAGTTCCCTCACACGCGGCTCCACGCCAAGGTCTATCGCGGCGATACGTCGATTGCCCCCGAGCGGAGCAAGCAGTTCGGTCTCGGCAGCACCACGGCGAATGAGATGCTGCGTTTATTGGAGCGGCTGCACCGGAAGGAACTCGTCTCCGAAGAGGCGTCGAAGCAGATGTACGATCACCTGCTGGCATGCGACGACAAACAACGGCTCGCGAAGTTTCTGCCTGCCGGGACGAAGGTCGCGCTCAAGACGGGATCGGTCTCGGCGGTGCGCACCGTGGCGGGAATCATCGAGTCCCCCTCCGGTCCCATTGCCGTCTGCGTGCTGACCTCGAACAACAAGGACCAGCGCTGGGCCGACGACAACGCCGCGCAGTTGCTCTCCGCCGAGATCGCGCGGCAAATCTGGCAGCACTTCCATCCGGCGACCGTTCCGACCGACGACAAGCCACCCACGGAACTCGCTCCCGGCGCGAACGGCGAGTTGGTCGAGGCTCTTCAACGCACGCTCAACAAGCGCACGGGAGCGGCCTCACAATTGTCGGTCGATGGCGATTTCGGCCCCGGCACGAAGCAGGCGGTGACGGTGTTTCAGCGATCTCAGAACCTTCCGCCGACCGGCATCGTCGGGCCGGAGACTTGGAAGGCCCTCGGCCCGCTCGTTCTTTCCGCTGACGAACAACCGGTCGATCCCGATGCGGTCAACAAGGAGGTGCTGCCACTTGCCCCGCCCGATCCGCTGGTGGGTCCTCCGTTCGTGACGGCCGATGCGTGGGCCATCGGCGACGCGAAGACCGGCAAGCTGCTGTGGCACGACAAGGGAGACGAACGCCGCGACTTTGCGAGCACGACCAAAACCATGACCGCCTGGCTGGTCCTGCGCGAGGTGGAGCAGGATGCCAAACTGCTCGACGAGGTCATCACGTTCTCATCCGCCGCCGACCGGACACCCGGTTCGACATCTGGTTTGAAGGCGGGCGAACAGGTCAGCGTGCGCGAGTTGCTTTACGGCCTGATGCTCCCCTCGGGCAATGACGCTGCAACCGCACTGGCCGAACACTTTGGACCTCGCTTCAAACCAGACGGCGACTCGAAGGAAGCAGAACGTCCCATGGCCCGCTTCGTCGCTGAGATGAATCGCGCAGCGAGTACACTCGGCATGAAGCAGACTCACTACGCGAACCCGCACGGTCTGCCCGACAACACGCATCTCTCGACTGCGGGCGATCAACTGCTCCTCGCCGCGAAGGTCATGCAGAGTGAACGTCTGCGCGAGTACGTACAGACGCGCCAACATGCCGTGCGAGTTCAAGGCCCGTCCGGTTACACGCGGAACGTCGTCTGGAAAAACACAAACAAGCTGCTCGAAATCACCGGCTACTCGGGAGTGAAGACTGGCACGACGGACGCGGCGGGTTCGTGTCTGGTGTCCGTTGGCAAGCACACCGATGATGAACTGATCGTCGTGGTGCTGGGCTGCTCGTCCAACGAAGCCCGCTACGTCGATACCCGCAACCTGTTCCGCTGGGCCTGGCACCAGCGCGGGCATCAGGAGTGAATTCTTTCTCCCCTCGCCCCGCTCGCGGGGAGAGGGGAGCAAGAGTAAGAAGAATCGCCGATTGCACGCATCTGGATCGGCCGATAGCATTCGTGGTCTGACGACGCTCATTCCCGACCGAGGACGCTCTGATGCTGACGCTGCTCGATGCCAACCGCCGTTACAACCGTCGTGAGATGTTGCGAGTCGGGGCCTTCGGGGCCGGGGCGTTTGGTGTGGTGAACGGCTTCGCCAACAAGAGCTTTGCCGCGTCGAAGGGCCTGCCGATCACGGACAAGTCGGTCATCCTGCTCTTCCTGCACGGCGGGCCGAGTCAGATCGAGATGTTTGATCCGAAGATGACTGCGCCGGTCGGCATTCAAAGCGTCACGGGTGAGATTCAAACCGCGATCCCTGGCGTGACATTTGGTTCGTCGTTTCCGCAGTTGGCTCAGCGGGCGGATCGGCTGAGCATCGTCCGGTCGTTCACGACGGGGGATGCCAATCACGACATCAAGCCGGTGGTCGGCAAAGACTCATCTGGCGCGAATGTCGGTTCGCTGTATGCGCGAGTGGCGGGGGCGAACCGGCCCGTGTCGGGAATGCCCACCAACGCGATGCTCTTTCCGCAATCGGTCGATTCAACCACGGGACCGGCCATTACGTCGTTCGGCAAGTTTGAATCAACCGGGTTGCTGGGGAATGGCTACTCACCGTTCGTGCCCGGTGCCGGGGGCGACCTGCAAAAAAACCTCGAACTGCGAGTTCCCGTGGATCGGCTCGGTGATCGGCGGACGTTGTTGTCGGAACTCGATCGGCAACGATTCAAGCTCGACGAGCGAGGCCGTTTGGAAAGCGTTGACCCTCTGCACGAGCAGGCTTTCAGCACGCTGCTCGGTGGCGTCGCGGGGGCCTTCGATTTGTCGAAGGAAGACCCGGCGACGATTGCCCGGTACGACACGGCTCCGCTGGTCCGGCCCGATCAGATCGACAAGAAGTGGAACAACTACAACCACTACGTCGACAACGCCAAGGCCCTCGGCAAGCTGCTGCTGTTGGCGAGGCGACTGTGCGAGGCGGGCTGCGGGTTCGTGACGGTGACGACCAGTTTTGTGTGGGACATGCACGCCGACGTGAACAACGCGACGGTCGAAGAGGGGATGCGGTACATGGGCCCGCCGCTCGATCACGCGGTCTCGGCGTTCCTCGACGACGTCGCCTCGCGCGGGCTGAGCGACAAGATCATGCTCGTCGCCACGGGCGAGATGGGCCGCACGCCACGCATAAACAAAAACGGAGGCCGCGACCACTGGGGCAACCTCGCCCCGCTGCTTCTCTCGGGGGGAGGCATCAAATCGGGCCAGGTCATCGGCCAATCGACCCGCGACGCGGCGGAACCCTCTTCGGACCCGATCCGCATCAAACACCTCGTCGCCACGATGCTGCAACGCCTCGTCGATCCGGGCGAACTCCGCCTCAACCCCAGCATCCCCCGAGAAGTCCTCGCCGCCGCCTCGGCTGAGCCGATCAGGGAGCTGTGAGGAATCGATGTTCAGGCAGCAATTGCAGGGAGGATACTGCCCGCCCTTGAGACTGTGAGCAAATGTGTACGATAGGCTATATCCTCACTTCGACCGAGGCAATCCGGACGCTCGATGTGTCAATTCGTAAGTTCAAGAAATTGATGCAAGGCGACAATCGCCAACCGAATTTCCGTCCAGCGGGGGAACCATGCTGGAGCGTCGGATGCACTGGCGGTCATTGGACCGCCAGTGCTCTTGGAAGTGACTCGCAGGTACGACGTACGCTCTCCAGGCAATAGCCATTCGGTGGCTTGATCATCTGCTGTTCTGATTCAATTGAATCAGGCTTTCGAATGATGAGCCTGATTCACGGCGCGGACGAAGGGATTCGATGGGAGCTGTGGGGGTTAATCCTTTATCAATGTCTAGGAAGGACTTGGTGTTTCTTCCCGCTGAAGCCCCCTTCAACTCCGCATAAACGTCCGCAGGGATCCTAAGTGTGCCTTTGATTGTCCTTTTCGTCTGGTCATCCATGACGTCAAACGTCTCTTCAATTTGCACGGTTTTTGGCGAACCAGCCAGTCTGCTGGCGAGCGCGAGACTGTCGACTGTCGCGATATCCAGAATTGAGACGGTGACGCGAGACAGGTACTCGAAATACTCCGGTTCGACGCAAACATACGTCCCACAATAATGGCCAACTTTGACACAACAGCCTTTACGAAGGGACCTGGGCTTCTTGTGACAGACGCTGAACCAGCAGGAAGGAACATCGCAGGCCGCGAAGTCGGGTCCGAAAAAATTGATTAGCTGCGTGCAACAGTCTTGACAGCCATCGGCTGAGCAACTGGTCTGTGTCACATGCTGATACACGCATTTCATCAACTGCAATCGTTCAGGCTCATTGATGGGCTTGAGCGTCCAATTTTCGGTCAATGCCAGAGTGCCGTTGGCATTACCAGTCTCGTTAAGGAGTGTGTGCGGACTCCAGAAAAGGGTACCTGACAGGGTTGCACTATGTTGTGTCTGAGTGGCCCCCCCATTGGGCAGGGCAAAATACGGAGTGGATCCGCAGTTCACAGCGAACATCGCAATGTTGTCCAGAACTTGCTGTTCCTCGATCTCAGTCAATGTTCGTGCCTGCTTTGGTGAATTGCACGAGAGCCGAGTATGGGCACACCCGGATAGTGCGATGACGAATAGCATCGATAAGGACACGGCAATACGCATTCTGAATCTTCCTTGAAACCAGAACTGATGTGGAATTCCAAAACCTCCAATTGTGTCGACTTTTGCACATCGTTCGTGTTGCGATTTTGCCCCATTCACTAACTCGGAATTCTCACTCGTTCCAGTTGTAGCTCTGATGCCGCCTGTAATGACTTAATTCAATATGTTAGTTTTAGCGGTTGGGGGATAGGGGCGGCTGGGTGGCAAGCTCTGAGTCTTCGAAGAGCGTGGGAAATGAGGCTAAGGCTGACTCCACGCCCTTCGAAGACTCAGGGCACGCCACACTTGGTACTTCGTCAAATCACCGACAGCTTGATGACATCGTAAGGACGAACCGCTTTCGCACGAGGGACCGATGCTCGCGAGATCTGCCATCACTCGGCGTTCACTGCTGCAAATCGGCAGCGTTGGTCTTGGTGGCTTGACGCTGCCCGGCGTGCTTCGCTCGGCAGAGAATTCTTCGCAGCGACCGGCTCCCCGCGCGAAGGCTTGCATTCTGCTCTACATGGACGGCGGGCCGAGTCAGATCGACTTGTTCGATCTCAAACCCGAAGCACCTGCTGAAATCCGGGGACCGTGGCAGCCGATCGCGACCTCGGCGGAAGGGGTTCAGATTGGTGAGTTGCTGCCGTGCCTCGCGCGGCAGATGCACCGGGTGCTGCTCGTCCGATCGGTTCGCCACGAAGAGACCGTTCACGATCCGGCCGTGTATCAGATGTTGACGGGCTACAAGCACGTCAGTTCGGCCGGAGGTCTGAAGGTGGAAGAGACGGATCATCCGCACATGGCGAGCGGCTTTCTGCGCGCGGATCCTCGTGCGGCGGCAATGCCGGCGGCGATTCAGCTTCCCGAAACGATGAAGATGGAGGGGCGAGTTCTCCCCGGTCAGAACGGCGGCATTTTGGGTGCCACCTTCGATCCGTTCCTCGTCGAACTGACACCCGAGGGCCGCGTGCTGCCTCCGGATTTTGTGAGACAGCGGGAGATTGGAGGGACACGTCACTCGCAACGCTCTCAACTTCTGAGCCGCTTCAATCGCGAACTCGGTCGCCTGGAAGCGGTCGCCACGACCGAGCGGCTGTCCCGGTTCCAGCAGCAGGCGCTCTCCATCCTGGCCGCTCCGTCGATTCAGCAGGCGTTCGATCTGTCACTCGAATCACCCGAGACTCACGCGCGCTACGGCCGCCATCGGCACGGTCAGTCGGTGCTGCTGGCGCGGCGATTGGTCGAGGCCGGATCGCGCTTCGTCACCGTCTATTGGGGCCGCGAAGAACAGGATTGGGCGGACGGCGTGAAGGGCCGCTTCGCCAACAATCCATGGGACACGCATCGCAATCACTTCCCACTGTTGAAGGAGACGCTCGCGCCGCGAGCCGATCAGACGCTGGCCGCTCTACTCAGCGATCTGGGCGATCGAGGCTTGCTGGACGAGACGCTCGTCGTCTGGATGGGTGACTTCGGACGGACGCCTCGTATCAGCCAGCCCTGGCGCAGCCGAGACCACTGGCCGGATGCGTTCTCGATGCTGCTGGCCGGAGCCGGTGTAAAGGCGGGCACGATTCACGGCCGCACCGATCATCACGCCGCTCAGGTCACGGACGATCCCGTCTCACCGGCCGACATCACCGCGACGCTGCTCGATACGCTGGGCCTCAACCCGCATCTTGAGGTCGAGGCGACCAGCGGCAGGCATCACAGACTCTCCACCGGACGAATCGTTCGGGAATGGTTCGCCTGAGCGCGGGTGCCATTGGCGTTGCCGCGTTCCCCCGACCCGCTCGAAACGGGGAAGATGTCGCAGTGAGCCTCCGGCCAGCGGCGACCCATCACCAAGCATAGGACAGACCACCGCTGCCGGTGTGGGCGGTCAGACTGCGGCTCACTTGCAGGTCGTAGTTCGAGTACCCCGACCAGCGATCGGACAGTTGAACGTTGAGGCCCGCGCCGAACATGCCGTAGTGGGTGCCCAGCCCGTTGCCCGCCGAGACGAAGCTCCCGCCGACGGGGGCACCATTGATCGCGGCAAAGACCAGCCGATCGTCACCGAGCAGTTCGGCCACCCAGCGACCGTGGACGTAGGGCGACCAGAGTCTGCCGCGGCCGTCTTCCAGACCCGCGAAGGCGACTCGCCCGCCGAGATGCGTCCGCAGCGAATCGGCTTGTGTGCCGGAGACGGTCAGGGCACCGGGGCCACCCGTTTCTGTGAAGCCCTGCTGCGCGAGCAGTTGGTACTGCAACGCGGCGAGTGGTTGGATTCGCACCAAACCGCGATCCACCGACCAGCCCGATTCGGCGTAGGCTCCGAACTGGTGCGCAATCGGTTCTCCCTGCACCGATCCGCCCGGAACCGTGCGGGTGACATCAAAATCGTTGTAGCCGTAGTTCGTCGAGCCGATCAGGTACCACGCATCGACTCGCTTGAGCAGGTAGAGGCCGACTTGATGCGCCTCCAGTCGTCCGCTGGCTCCGTTCCCCTGGTTGAAGTCGAGATAGGCGTTGCCGTTCGAGATGCCGATCACGCCGGTTTCGTCGCGCCCGAAATCGAGTCCCACGGCGACGCCCCCCTGACGATAGTTGCCACCCGGCGCGTTGCCATCGCTTCCAAAGCGACCACTCGTGCCGAAGCCCTGCGCCCAACCTCGCCACTGGTCCGAGGGACTCTGGCCGCGAACGATCCAATCGTCGCCGCCCGCCGACTCCGACAGCGCGGCCAGCGTGTCCCCGTTGCTGTTCAGGAACTGCCCATTGTTGATGAGCCGATCATTGACCGAGTTCTGGAACTGCATCCCGGCTTGCAGGCCCATCGTCTGCGTCGTGCCGTATGCGTCGCCGCTGAGTTGCGACAGCGCGAGTTGCTGATCGGCGGGTGAGGCGGCTCCCAGATCGTTGATGAGGGTCTGCAAGCCACCGGTCGCGGTGAGGGCGATCCGGTCCAGGGCCGCACCCACGGCGCGTTGATTCGCCGTCGCTCCCACGTCTTCGAGCATGAGGATCCGCTGCAACTCGATCAGCACATCGTTGCCCTGATAGATCGCCTCCACGTCGAACAGCGCCAGGTTGTCGGTCACGTTGGCAAACGTTCCGAACACGCCGCCCGCGGCAGTCAACACCGTGTACTGCGTCCCGTTGGCGAACGCTCCCGGAGCCGCGATGACGTTGAGGGTTCCATCGAGGCTCGCCACTCCTGCCACGTCGATGTGATCGTTGTTCGTTCCCGGAGTCGTTCCGCCATCGTCGATGTCGATGTCCGTCTGGCCGGACGCGACCTGTTGGAAGTGGCCATCGACTCGCAACCGCCCCGTGTCAAAGTTGCCCGGCTGCACGAGGCCACGGTTGAAAATGTTGCCGACGCGCCCGGCCCCCGACACGACACCCGCCTCCTCCACGGTGACATTGCTGGTGATCGAGCCACGCACCTGCAGCTCACCCACATTGACGGCGGTCTCCCCGGTGTAATTGCTGTCGCCCGTCATGATGAGCGTGTTGGCCCCGATCTTGGTCAGGCTGCCGATTCCGCTCATGGCACCCGCATAGGTGCCGAACCCGTCCTGGTCGAAGATGACGGACGCGTTGTTAAAAATGTCGCCCTGCAAGCTGTCGGTGTTGCCCACCAGGAAGCCGGCCGACACCGTCGTACCACCGGTGTAGGTGTTGGCGCCGCCCAGAATCAGGGTTCCCGCGCCGGTCTTGGTCAGACTGGAACCGAAACCGGACGTGAGGGTCGTATCGTCGATGATGCCATTCAGAATCGCCGCGCCGGAATCGACGTTGGCGATGAATTCATTGCCGAGGAAGATGTGATTGCCGACGTTCAGGCCGTCCGCCAGATCGAGCCGCAATGCTCCGGCCACCGTGAGCGTTCCCGAACCGAGCGCCGTGCTGTGTTCCGCCCGAATCGTGCTGTCGTCAGACACGTAGACTCCGCCCGTGAACGTGTTGGCACCGCTGAGTATCAGCGTGCTGACGTTGCCCTTGTTCAGCCCCGAGGCCGTGCCGTTGTCGCTGATGATTCCCGAGAGCGTTGCCGTCGCTCCCGGATCAGGGGCGATGACGAGTGTCGTCTCGAGAATGATGTTATTGGCGATGTTCACGCCATTCTCGATGGTGACCAGCGTGTTACCGAGGTTGTTTACTGTCAGAGGACCGGTTCCCAGCGCGTTGTTGTGCTTCAGCCGGAGTTGCCCGATCTCCAACAACGTTCCCCCCATGAACGTGTTGTTGCCACTGAGAATCAGCGTCCCTTCGCCGGTCTTCGTGATACCGGCTGCTCCGCTCAAAACGCCGCTGAACGTCGCGTACTCGCCCGCCGTCGTCGAGTTGTAGATCAGCCCCTGTTGCAGCGCGATGTCGTGGGGGACGACGAGGCCGTTCACGTTGGGAGCGATCAATGTCAGGTTCTTGTCAAACAGGATCGACCCACCGTTGACCAGTGACATGCCCGCCAGACCCGCGTCAAACGTGGCCGTGTCTCCCGAAACCGCTGCGTCCAGGATCGCCTGTCGAAGCGACCCCGACCCCGCATCGTTCGCCGTCGTGATCGGAAAGTCGGCTGCACGCGCGATCCTTCCCGCGCCCACCGCGACCAACAGCGAGGCGCACGCGACCCAGCGTGCCAATCGAGTCGGCGTCCATTTCAGCAACATGAGAGCGATCCTTCGAGACGAGACGCGGGAACGCGAAGACGGCGAGCATCCGCCGAGCCTGCGCGAAACGGGTGATCAGTCATCGACGATCTGGGGCGTTCGACTTGGAACGACTCTTGTTCAGCGGCAGTGTCGGCGCATGAACCGCGATTTGTGCGGCATCCTTGCGCCAATCCGCCACGACCGACGACGGCCATCGGCAGAGTCGGCCGGTCCGGCTGCTCGCCGGGGTCGTGTGTGGCGATGGCCTCACGCCAACTGGCGTTCGGCGACTTCGATCGCCTTCAGCAAGCCGCGGGCTTTGTTGAGTGTTTCTTCGTACTCGCTGGCCGGGACGCTGTCGGCGACGATCCCGGCTCCCGCTTGCAGGTAGGCGGTGTGGCCGATCATCACGATGGTGCGCAATGCGATGCAGGTGTCCATGTGGCCGGTGAAGTCGATGTAGCCAACCGCACCGCCGTAGGGGCCTCGGCGGTGAGGCTCGAACTCGTCGATGATCTGCATCGCGCGGACCTTCGGCGCGCCCGAGAGCGTTCCGGCGGGAAGCCCCGCTCGCAGGGCGTCGAGGGCGGTCTTGTCCTTCGCGAGGCGGCCGACGACTTCCGAACTGATGTGCATCACGTGGCTGTAGCGTTCGACGACGAACTGCTTCGTCACGGCGACCGACCCGTACTCGGCCACCCGTCCGACATCGTTGCGGGCGAGATCGACGAGCATCACGTGTTCGGCAATCTCCTTCTCATCGGCGAGCAGTTCCTTTTCGAGGGCGATGTCTTCCGCTTCCGTCTTGCCGCGGCGGCGCGTCCCCGCCAGAGGCCGGATCGTCGTCATCCCCTCATCCACGCGGACCATGATCTCGGGCGACGAGCCGATCAGCGTCACGGTGGGAGTGCGGACGAGGAACATGTACGGGCTGGGGTTCACGACGCGCAGGGCACGATAGATGTCGCGCGGCGTCGCCTGCGTTTCGAGTTCCAGCCGCTGGCTGAGGACGACCTGGAAGATGTCACCCGCCTTGATGTACTCCTTGCACTTCTCGACGGCCGTCTCGTACCCGGCCTGCGTGAAGTTGGAGCGGAACGCGAGCTGAGGGTCGGCCGTCAGCGAGATGTCCGTCAGCAACAGCCCATCGTTGGGAACGGCCAGCCGCTGACAGGTCTCATCGATGCGCTGGCAGGCCGCGTCGTAGGCGGCTCGCGGATCGGAGCCGTCGACCTTCGCAAACGCCACGACGAGGATCGTCTTCTGAATCTGATCGAACACCACCATGCGGTCGTAGAACGCGAACGACATGTCGGGGAGATGTCGGTCATCCTGCGGTGGTTTCGGCAGGTGTTCGGTGTAGCGCACGGTGTCGTAGCCCGCGTAACCGACCGCGCCGCCACAGAACCTCGGCAATCCGGGGACGTGTGGAGCGCGATACTGTCCGAGCAGGTCGTGCAGAAACTGAAGCGGATCATCGACGGTCTTGCGTTCCGTCTGGCCGTCCCGCGTGAGCACGATCTCGCGGTCGTAGGCGTCGATTTGCAGGAACGGTCCCGCGCCGAGAAAGCTGTAACGCCCGATCCGCTCGCCGCCGACGACGCTCTCAAACAGAAACGAGTTCGGGCCGTCTTCGAGACGACAATAGGCACTCACCGGCGTCAGCGTGTCGCTGACGAGTCGCCGATAGACCGGAACGAGGTTCATGCCCTGAGCAAGTTGCTCGAACGAGGCAAAGTCTGGGAAGTGGACGGTCATGGCGGCGTTCGGTAGCTCGATTGAGTAACACAGCCCGGCATGAGAGCACGCCGGGCTGTGGGTTGGAAGCGGAAGAGAAAGCCCCCTCACCCTGACCCTCTCCCCGCCTGCATTCTCTTCTGGAAAGACCGGGCGGGGCGAGGGGACATGAGTTAGAGGACAGTCCAGGCGGGCATCTGGTTCACGTCAGACGCTGACGTCGATTTCGTAGCCCTTGCGCTGTTCGCGGGTGACCCACTTGGTGGCGTCTTTGTCGTTGATGATTTGCTGCGTGACCGGATCCCATTCGATCTTCTTACCGGTGCGGATCGCGATGTTGGCCAGGTGGCAGGTCGTCATCGCGCGGTGGTGCGAGTAGACATCGCTGGCGGGCAGGCCCCGGTCCTTGACGCAATTGAAGAAGTTTTCCATGTGAGCGTTGCCGCCTCCCTTGGGCTCCTTCCCGTTATAGAGCTTCTTCAGCAGGTCTTCCGGCAGTGGGTTGTCGGCGAGTTCTTCGGCGGGCTTGCCCTTCAACGCACCACGGCTGACGAAGATGCGCCCCTCGGTCCCCTCGATCAGCACGCCGTTGTCGGTGTCGTGGCGGATGATGAGTTCGGCTCCGTCGGCGAACTTCGCGGTGACCATGAACTCGGTCGCGGCGTTGTACTTGTTCGTGATCGTGGGCATGCCGTTCTCGAAGGGAACCGGGTGTTTGGCGGTCCCTTCGACGGAGATCGGGCCGCTGTTGTCCATGCCGAGCGCCCACATGGCGACATCGACGTGGTGAGCACCCCAGTCGGTCATCTTGCCGCCACTGTACTCGTACCACCAACGGAACTCGTAGTGCGTGCGAGACTCGGGATAGTTCTTGTTGTTGCCGAACCCACCCTGGATGTAGTCGGTCATTGGGGCCTGGCCGAGCCACATGTCCCAGTTGAGGCCCTCCGGCACATCGGCCTTGGGAATCTCACCGCTCGACGGGGCACCGCCGATGGCGCACTGGACCTTGGTGATCTTGCCGAGCCGTCCGCTGCGGGCGATCGCGACCGCTTTCAAGAACTGATTTTGAATCGGCCCGGCCGACATCTCGGACCGCTGCTGAGTGCCGACCTGGAAGACGCGCTTGGTCTCATCGAGCACCCTGATGATCTGCTTCCCCTCGTGAATGGTCAGCGTGAGGGGCTTCTCGCAGTAGACGTCCTTGCCGGCACGCATGGCGTCGATGGCGATCTTCGAGTGCCAGTGGTCGGGCGTCACGATCGTGACGACGTCGATGTCTTTCCGATCGAGCAGTTTGCGATAGTCCTCGTACATCTCGACGTCGCGCGGCTGGCCCTTCTTGTCCTGGATCTCCTTGACCTTGTTGCGGCCCTTCTCGACGTGACTCTTGTCCACGTCGCAGACGGCGACGCAGTCGGACAGATGCAGCGCGTTCGGCCCGACGGCATTCCAGCGGTCTCCCGTTCCGATGCAGCCCAGCACGGGACGATCGTTCACCGTCTGAAAGCCCAGCGCGCGATTGCTCTCGGCGGTGAACCAGTAGGGGAGAGTGGCACCCGCCAGCGCGGCGGTTGATTTCAGGAAATCGCGACGATTCGGATGATGACTCATGGGAGGGCTCCTCGGTCAAGACGTGGGGGGCGGTCAGAGATGTCTCGCGAACGCGCGATACTCTACCCGCGCGTCGGCGCGGCGTAAAACGAGGCGGCGGCTCGTGACTGTAGCCCGGTCGCTCCGCCGACCGGATGTCCCGCCGACGGAGCGGCGGGACTACAGTAGCCAATCGCCCCGATCACAAAACACGATGAGGCCATCCGGCCGACAAAGAGAAGTCGCTTCACCGGACGGAGGACGCTACACTCGGACCGCATTCCGGTGGGGGCGGTCAGCGGCTGCCACTCAATTCCTGCGGTGAGGAGTCTGGCGATGAAACGAGCTTGGCAAAACGGAGTGTGTCTGGCGGCGATCCTTTGTCTGGCAACGGCGGTCTCCTCGGCGAGGGCCGACGAACCGGCGGCGACGAAGCAGGACGCGGCCGCTCAGCAAATCAAGGCTCTGGTTGCAGGAGATGCCTTCCAACTGCGAGACGCGACGAGCAAGCTGCTGGAACTCGGCAAGGATGCGGTCGAACCGTTGGCAAAGGAGGCGGCAGAGGCCAAGCCCGCTTCGATGCTGCATTGTTTTGATGTCCTGGCGCAGCTGCTGGCATCGGAGAACGAAGCCGCTTCCGATGCCGCCAAGGTTGCACTCGACAAGCTGGCCGAATCAGAGAACAAAACCGTGGCTCGGCGCGCCACGGCTGCAATTCGTTCCAAACCGTTTCTCGTCCAACGGGCGGCGATTCGACGAGCGAATGCCGCAGTTCCGGCCTTCCCAGTTCAGGGGCCGATGAAACTGAGCAGCAACGAGAACGGACGCACCATCGAGCTCGAACGGGCGGCCGACGGGTCATTCTCCGGAAAGATCAAGGAGCAGGTGAACGGCGAAGAAAAGACGACCGACATCAAGGCGGCCGATGCCAGGGAACTCGAACAGAAGTTTCCCGAGGCTCACAAGGCGCTGCAAAAGCATGAGGAACGGATTCGGAACGCGCAGCAGCAGCGGGCCAACCCGTTTGGCGGCGGTGCGTTCAACGCGAACTTGCAGATCAATGGCGGTGCCAACCAGAGCGTGCGAATCAAGGTCGTCAACGGCGACCGCACAATCGAGGCCCAGGACGGCGACGAGAAAGTCGAGATTCGCGACAAGAACGGCAAGGAGATCGAACTGAAGCACACTCGCCCGGTGGATGGCAAGGCGAAGACCGACGAGTACAAGGCGGCAGACCTCGACGACCTGAAGACGAAGCATCCCGAAGCGGCCAAGCTGTATCAGAAGTATGCACCGGGTAACGGCATCGCCGGTGGTGCGGCCGTGCGGATTCAGATCCAGGCGGGTCCGGGCGGCCTCCGCGCAGGGCAAGTTCAACCGGCACCGACGGAGTTCGGACCGGCCTCACCCGGCCCCCGAACGATTCGTGCGCAACTGGATGATCGAAAGATCGAGATCACCGATGACGATGGTCGCAAGATTCGTGTGAAGATCACGAAGACCATTGACGGGAAAGAGGCCGCCGAATCGTTTTCGGCCGACAATCTGAAGGAGCTGAAGGCCGAACATCCCGACGTGGCGAAACTGTACGAGAAGTACACCGGCCCCCAATCGGAGTGACTCCGGAAAGCGGATCACTCGGGGCAACAACTGGGGTTTTCAAGATTCCCGTTGGTTTCTATAAGCCGCAGCCACGGGCGGATTTCTTGTCTGCGGGGAGGATCCTTCAGCCGGCCCGGTGCCACCAGGGGCTCGACAATGAAATGCCCGCGATGCAAATGTGATGACGTCTACCTCAGCCGCAGCGGTAGTGCGGGAGTGGTCTCGTTCCTGATGAACGCGGTCCGCTGCCATCGTTGCTGCTACCTCTTCTCGGTTCCGCGTTGGACTCCCGTCCCGAAGAAACCGGAGCAGAGCGCGGGCCAGCAGGACAACGACCGCCGAGCCGCGTAGCAGTTCGTTGAAAAGTCGTGCCACGGCTCTGTGAGCCGTGAGAGCGGTCAAAAGTCTCACGAAATCTGCACGGCTGACACAGCCGTGGCACACGGGTCAACTTTTGTTCAACACTCGGGACATCGCCAACGGACCGGGCACTCCTGCGCGAGGAGATCGTCTCGAAGAACGGCGGCCCGCTCACTTCGGAACGCCCGCATTGGGGACGGCCAACCGCAGTTCTTGCAGCAGCGCATAGAGCACGATATTCGTCGCGAGCTTGACCGCATCCTCGGGCAGATAACCTTCGCAGTTGCCCGCCGCCTGTCGCTCCAGGGCGCAACTGATGTCGTACTTGCTGTAGATCACGGCATAGCGGCCGTCGATTTCGATCCCTTCGAGAAACGGTTCGGCTTCGCGCACGACCATCGACGCGGCGGCCTGATCCGCGGCCTCCTGCGTGCGCCGCTTGAGCTTGCGGATGTCGCGACCGATCTTCTCCGAAAACAGTTCGTGATCGACGGGGATGCGTTCCAGCTTCTTGTCGGGGTAGAGCGAGTTGGCGAACTCACGAAACCCGCGATCGAACGGCTTGGCGCCGCAACAGGCATCGGCGAACAAGACACCGCCCCGCCCGAGGTACTCCTTCAACTGCTTCCGCTCGTCCGCATTCATCGCAAACCGGTTGCGACCGTGCATGTAGAGGATCGGGTACTGAAAGACGTTGGGGTCGGCGAGGATCAGGTCGCGCGGCTTCGTGGCTGCGGCGAGACCCACCGTGTCGTTGAGGGCCACCAGCAGATTGCGGAGCGCGCGGGGCGCGGCGTTCCACGCGCCATCGTGTCGAATCTGCGCGATCTGCAGCAGACCACGTTCGACATTGTCGAGGTCTGCAGTGTCGGCGATCTTCTTGGGGGCATCCGTCTTGTTGGGCGGCTCGCGTCCCGTGGCATAGGCCATCACGTTCACACCAATCTGTGTCGCGCGGATGATCTTCGCCTTGAGTTGCGGGTTCCGCCTGGGGGGTTCTTGTCGCGCCCAATAGTCCCACAAACAGCCGAGATCCTCGGGTGAGTAAATGACCGTCGTGCGGCAGCCGAAGTCGACGCCCAACAGCTTGACGCCCTCGGGATGCTCGGCGTCGAACGGTGTCAGCGGATGCTCGCTGCGAAACACCGGATGATCCGGTTGGAGCGGCTTCAACTCCCCCTCGCCTGGTGGCAGGATCTGAGTCAACACCTCGCGCAGCCCCGCCTCGAACTCGGCCGATTGACACGTGGGGGTGGCGAAAATGAAGCCTCCCTCCTGCAGATACTCCTTCAGCAGCTTGAGCTCTTCCGGCGCGAACTGAGGTCTCTCCTTGCCAGTGATGAACAGGACCGGGGCCTGCAGCAGGGAGTTGACTCCGTCGGACTTCACGGCCCGCGCGATATCAACCTCCTGCGACGTGAGCAACTTCGGCCATTTGGGGAGGCCGCTGATGTGCTCCGTCAGATTGCGGACGTCTCGCCGATGCTTGTTCCAGTCGTCGCCAACGACCTCCAGCGGACGAAGTCGATCGCGCGGACCGTACTTCAGTTTGTTGACCAGCACCGGCGCGAGCCCCTTCGACAGGAAGAGGAGTGCGTAACTGGTGGCGACGATCCCCCGCTCATCGCTCTCTCCAAGGCCAGCGCCGTTCCAGCGACCGGCCACCGCGTTCTGCATCGCGACGAGATACGCCGCTCCCTCGCGGTACCAGTCGTGCTCACCGAAAAACCGCTGCCCGCTGAGACGTCCGGCCCGCTCCGCTCCATAGATGTAATACAGGACGTTGCTGTTCTGACTCCCCGGGTTGTGACCGGCGCTGAAGTGCTTGGCCAGCCATTCCAGACCCCTCTCCAATTCCTTGTTGATTTCGGGCTCCTGGCAACAGGGGGGAGTCCCATCCGGGGCCACACCCGCATCCGTGCGAAGCATCTGTTCGCAGATGGCCAGCGACGAGACACCGGCGACAGTCATGCTGCCGTAACTTCCCTGGCGACCAGCTCCCTCACCTTCGTTCGGGGCGACATAGGACCAGCCACCGTCGTGATTCTGGCCACGCACCCAGTAGTCGCGATTGCGCTGCCATGTCTCGCGGCTGACGACCGCCCCTGCCTCGACCGCCTCGCGCAACCCCAGAACCGCGAACTGTGTCACGCTGTTGTCTCCACCCCCAAAATTGCCGCCGCCCAGGCTGTAGCCCCACGCCCCCGAATTCCCCCGAACCATCTGCCCCGATTCCAAGCGTTGGGCGAGTTGGCTGATGCGAACGGCGTCCGTCTTGCCATCCTTCGCTGCCGACAGGGCCATGATCACCAATGCGACCTGGTAGGTTTCCGGATGCTCGTTCGGTTCATTTTTGGGGTCACGCAAGAATTGAAGCCCACGTTTCACCGGGACGTCCTGCGGCGTCATCCCGGAGTTGATCAGAGCCAGCAGTGCCAGGCTGGTCACTCCCACTGTATGCGCCTCATTGCCGTCCGACCACGAACCGTTCGAGGCCTGCTGACTGGAGAGGTACTTCTTGCCGCGCTCGATGGCGTCTTTGACGGCCGTTCCTGACACGTCAGCCGCCTGAACGAGACGCCTGTTGCCGGCCAGCACGTTGGCCAACATCATCCAACCCAAAACCATGATCTTGAGGCGACGACTCATTCCACGATCTCCTGACGTGCATCGGAGGAGGGCGCTCCGAAGGCGGAGAGGTCAGAGCGACAGAGGTCAGTAGTCAGAAAGAATGAACCAACGCATCACGATTCCTGATCTCTGATTCCTGACCTCTGATCTCTGATCTCTGACTCCTGACCTCTGACTTCCCAGAACGGACGGGCAGCAGTGCCCCTCCTCCACAGTGGCCGGTATAGTACCGCCGCATCGCAATTCGGCACATACGATCTTGAGGACCAACATGGCCGTTCACCCGTTGGCTGGCAAGCCGGCACCCGCTGAGATGTTGATCGACACCGGTCGTTTGATCGAGAACTACTTCACGCATCGACCCGATCCGGCAAACAAGGCTCAACTCGTCAGCTTTGGGACGAGCGGACATCGCGGGACGTCCGCGAACGCGACATTCACCGAATCTCACATCGGCGCGATCACACAGGCGCTGGTCGAGTACCGTCAGGCCAACGACATCAGCGGGCCGCTGTTTCTCGGCAAGGACACGCATGCACTGTCGGCTCCCGCAGAACGAACGGCTCTCGAAGTTCTCGCGGCCAACGGTGTCGAGGTCGTCGTACAAAACGGCAACGGCTTCACACCCACCCCCACGATTTCGCATGCGATCCTGGGCTACAACAAGAGCCGCCGCGATCAGCTTGCCGACGGCATCGTCATCACGCCCTCGCACAATCCGCCCGAGGATGGCGGCTTCAAGTACAACCCGCCCAACGGCGGTCCGGCCGACACCGACATCACCGGTTGGGTCCAGAACCGGGCGAACGAACTCTTGCGAGGAGGCAACGCCGCCGTCCGTCGCGTTCCGTTCGAGAGTGCCCTCCGCGCGCCGACGACCTTTCAGCGCGACTTCGCTCGCGCCTACATCGACGATTTGAAGAGCGTCATCGACATGGACGCCATCAAGGCGGCGGGCCTGCGGCTGGGAGTCGATCCGCTTGGCGGAGCCGGTGTCGGCTACTGGCAGCCGATCGCCGAGACCTATGGCCTGAACATCACCGTGGTCAACGACAAGGTCGATCCGCAGTTCGCCTTCATGACGCTCGACCATGATGGGAAAATTCGGATGGATTGCTCCAGCCCCTACGCGATGGCGAGTCTTGTCGCGCTGAAGGATCAGTACGACATCGCGACGGGTAACGATCCCGACACCGACCGGCACGGCATCGTCACGAAGTCGTCCGGTCTGATGAACCCGAATCATTATCTCGCCGTCGCGATTCAGTACCTGTTCTCGAACCGACCGCACTGGTCCGCAACGGCCGCCGTCGGCAAGACGTGTGTCAGCAGCAGCATGATCGACGCCGTGGCCGCTTCACTCGGTCGCACGCTGTACGAAGTGCCGGTCGGGTTCAAGTGGTTCGTGGACGGACTCTTCTCCGGTTCGCTCGGCTTCGGCGGCGAGGAGAGTGCCGGCGCGAGCTTCCTCCGCCGCGATGGATCGGTCTGGTCCACCGACAAAGACGGCATCATCCTCGCGCTGCTCGCGGCCGAGATCACGGCGAAGACCGGCAAGGATCCGGGCGAGCACTACCAGGCTCTCGTCGCGCAGCACGGCGAGCGGCACTACGTCCGCATCGACCAACCAATCTCGCTGGCCGAAAAGGAGGCGTTCAAGCATCTGACTCCCGCCGCCATCACCGCGACGACTCTGGCCGGAGACGCGATCACGGCCAAGTTCAGCGAGGCTCCGGGAAATCACAAGGCGATTGGCGGAGTCAAAGTCACCACCGCCAGCGGCTGGTTCGCGGCGAGGCCCTCGGGAACCGAAGCGATCTACAAACTGTACGCCGAAAGTTTCCGAGACCCCGCTCACTTGGACAGACTCGTCCCCGAAGCCCGCGGCCTCGTGACACAGGCTCTGGCTGCCGGCAGTTGAGGTCTCACCGTTCGGAGTCGCCTACTGTAGGCTTGTCGCTCCGCCGACAAGCGTCCCGTCGGCGGAGCGACGGGACTACGGTAACTTGCGTGACAGCCCTTCATTTTCCGTGAGCTTCCGTGTATTCCGTGGCTGGAGATTTTGCGACAACGGCGGGCCAGGCGACTCACGTCCTCGACTCTTGTTCATGGAAGACACTTCATGCTGACGGAACGCGCCAGCGGCATTCTGCTTCATCCCACGTCATTTCCCACTCGCTTCGGCATCGGTGATCTCGGACCCCGCGCCCATGAGTTCCTCGACTGGCTCGATGCGGCCGGGCAACGTTACTGGCAGGTGCTGCCACTCTGCCCGGCTGATCCGGGTGGTTCGCCGTATCAGTCGGCATCGAGCTTCGCGGGGCATCCGCTGCTCGTCAGTCCCGAATTCCTCATGGAGGACGGACTGCTGACGGACTCGGACCTGGCCGAGGCCGCTCTGCCGGAGATCGAGTTCGCGCCGCGGGTGGATTTCGGTCTTGCGGCCGATCGCAAGCGAAAGCTGCTCGAAATCGCGGCCCAGCGGTTTCGCGAGCTGCCGTCATCGCATTTCCTGCACGACGCGCTGCACACGTTCGTCGAAGAGCATCGCGACTGGCTGGAGCCTCACGCGCAGTTCATGGCGGCGAGCGAAGCCAATCACGGCATCTCGTGGCGCGACTGGACGATCACGGCCCAGCCGATGCCGCCCGCGATTCCACCGCAACTGTCGACGAGGTTTGCCTCGCATCTGGTCTTTCAATTCTTCTTCTTCCGTCAGTGGCAGCGATTGCGCGACCGGGCGAGGCAGCTCGGCATCCACATCATCGGCGACATCCCGATCTACGTGTCGCACGACAGCGCTGACGTGTGGGCCAACCGCTCGCTGTTCCAATTGGACGAACGAGGCGTCTCGACGTGCGTGGCCGGTGTGCCGCCCGACTACTTCGCCGCGACGGGCCAGCTCTGGATGAACCCGCTCTACAACTGGGACGCGATGGAGCGCGACGGCTTCGGCTGGTGGATTCGTCGCCTCAAAGCCTCGTTGCAACTCGTGGACCTGGTGCGACTCGACCACTTCCGCGGGTTTGAAGCCTACTGGTCGGTTCCGGCGGGTGAGACCACGGCCATGCACGGTGAATGGGTTCCCGGCCCGAGGGACAAGCTGCTGCAAGCGCTGCGCGACGGAGTGGCAGCACATGCTCAACCCGTTCCAGAACCGGGGGACGCACTCATCCCTATCGCAGGACACGACCTGCCGATCATCGCCGAAGACCTCGGGATGATTACCGAGGAGGTCAACGCCCTTCGACGCCGGTTCGAGTTGCCCGGCATGAAGGTCTTGCAGTTTATGCTGCCGGGCGAAGCGTGGGACGACACGCGGGCCGGAGACTTCGAGCCGAACTCGGTCGTCTACACGGGGACGCACGACAACGACACGTCTCTCGGCTGGTTCCGCTCCGAGATTCTGCCGCATCCCGCCATGCTCGACCGCCTGCGCCACTACGTCCCGTGCGACGAGTCCCGCTTCGCGTGGGAGTTCATCGAGTTCGCCTGGCGCTCCGGCTCGAACATCGCCATCGCGCCGTTGCAGGACATCCTGTCCCTCGATTCGTCCGCGAGAATGAACACCCCGGGCACGTCCGGCGACGCCACGATCAACTGGAAATGGAAGCTCTCCCCCGGAATGCTGACCGACGATCTCAAACACCGCCTGTCGGATCTGACCCGCGCGACGGGACGATGAAACTCAACGAGCGTGGCGACGGTGGCCGGGGCTGGAGTCGCTTTGGACGAAGCCCCGGGGGTTCGCGAAACGCTCCAACCCAGGCCACCCCACCCGACGTGCAAGGCGGCTGGCCGCCACGCAAACTGACTCACTCTCGCAATCTCGGGCCTTGCGGAGACGCGCTCCAGACCCGGTCACCCTGCCCCCAGCGGCGAAAACCCGCGCGTCGGAGGTTTGATCGCAGTCCCGACACGAGGGATCGCAACTGCGATACGACGTTTCGCACCTGCGAAATGAGGGATCGCACTGCGACATGAGGGATCGGGACTGCGACATGACGGATCGCAGTTGCGAAATGGCCAATCTCAGGTGGGATACGAGGGATCCCACCTGGGATATGAGAGGAATTGTGAGGCCGAAACCGTCCTACGGGCGGGAAACGACGCGCAACGTCTTGGAAATGAGTCGTTTACGTCGCGAGTGGTCCCGTTGACGGTGCAGGAGGCGGCGAGGCGGGCTCGTGGGCTCCGGGACGGATCTCGCCTGCGGAGTTTGGCGACCGTTTTCCCCTCTTCGGTCGTCTTCCCGGAGACTCTGGTGATGCCATCAACCAGACATCCAAGGCGATGTCCGGGTCATTCGACGACGACAGGCACGACGACTTCCGCTCCGTTGCTGCGGCACTGCGCGGCGGGATGTCACGGACCGCGGCTGATGTATTCGACTTCGCTGCGCCAGAGGCCGTTGATTCCCACGTAGCCCGTGACGTTGATCCGCAAATCCTCGCCGGAGGGGGTGTAGGTCACGGTCGCCGCTCCGTTCACGTTCGTGTTCGCGAGGGGGGTCCGCAGCTTCACGGCGACATTACCGCCGCCCGCATTTTGCACGAACAAGACGTCCTTGACGTAGGTTCGTTTCGCGGACGCAACCAGTGTCGTGTTTTCCTGAGCCCAGGTGGTGACCACGATCTCAAACGGGTGGAAGTCCAACGCCGCCAGCGGGATTGTGATGAACTGCGTCGAGAGATCGCCCTTGACCGTTCTCAGTTCCCGACCGTGCGTGGTGCTGACCACGAAACTCGGATAGTGCGCCTGAAGGTGGTTCTGGGGGTGCAGGATGCCCGTGTCGAAGAACAGCCGTCCCTCCACTCCGTTCGGCGTGAGCGCTGTCACACCCTGCTTGGTGAGCAATCCGAACGCGATGGACTCCTTCCCGGTGGTGGCGAGGTTGCCGGACAGCCGGACGTCCGTGATGCGATTGGCCGTGTTCTTCTCCTCGACATAGGCCAATTTCTCGGTGACGTGGTACGAACGAAATCGAACCGGCACCATCGCACTCGGTTCGTACACATCGATCGTCGCATCAATCCCGCTGATGAGACCTCCCACGGCACTCGGATTCTGATGCTCCACATCCAGACCGGACAGATATTTGGACGTGTTCCCGAAGAACTTCGCCCTGAGCCGGATTCCGCGCGTGTCCCGCTTCCCGAGGTGGCTGATGATGCAGGCCGATGAGGAGCCGAGAGCGACTCCATCATGATGAATCGACAACTCGACATCGTGATCTTCGACGCCGTACACAAAGTACGGTCGCCTCACGTTGTTCGTCCGAAAGCCGGTCATTCGCAGACCATACCCATTGTTGCGGCAGTTGATGCCATAGTAGCTGTTTGAAACGCTGCAATCGCGCAGCGCGATGCCCCGGATGCGGGCCGTGTTGTCTTCCCGACACGCCAACAGGTAGAGCACATGATCGCCGGAGCAGTGGTCGAGCAGCACGTTGCCCGACTCGACATCCGACCCGACGAGATCGACGCCGGCCGCTCCGCGCCAGTTGACCGTCCAGTCGGCCCCAATGTCGCGAAACCGCAGATTGTTGATCCTCACGTTTTGCGGGCCGGTCAACTGCATCACCGAGGTCAGGAAGCTGGCGGTTGTGTTGACCACCAACTCGGCTCCGTTCCCTTCGACCGTGGTGTCTCGCAGATTCACCATGTCGATCGCCGCTGCGTGCAGAGTCGCCAGCTCGCCAAGGTAGTAGGTTCGGCCGGCGTTGAACTCGATCCGTCCCCCTCCCGCTATGCGTACTGCCTCGAAGGCTTGAGCCACCGCCGGCTGATCGTTCGCCACACCGTCACCAACCGCCCCATACATCTCGGGTGTAATTGTCGCAGCGTATCCCCTCGCGGCTGAGGCGCTGCACACCACGATCATGAGACCGCAACCCATGAGCAACCGGACCAGCCCACCAAGCCGTGGTTGACGCAGTCGTACTTCTCGACTCACTGCATTGATCCCGTCAGAGAATGTGGTCGCAGACTGTTGAACAAGGGGGTGGAACAGATTCACCAACTGCCAGCTCCCGGTTTTCCTGTGTGTTTTCACATGACACGGGCAGGTGACAAACAGCCTCCGCGAGTTTTTCGGCGGACTACCAGCGCACGCGGCGTTTCGCGGTCAGTCACCACTTCGACGGACACCACGGAAAACTTTGACCGGGTTTCAGAATCCTAGAAGCATCGCCGCAGAATCGTTGTGACCGTTGTTGTTGTAATCGTTGTGAGGGATACGAGCGATTATTGCCACGACTCATTTGTCCAATCCCAGTCACGTGCCGGGGGGGCTCGGACGCAGGAGGGGACGGGTTGCCGTATTGACGAACGGAGGAAGTTCGCATCCCCGCACGTAGGATGGACGCCTCGTCCGTCCGAATTACGGCAGAAAGACCCGGACGGACGAGGCGTCCATCCTATCGGCAGACCAACCTCTGACGGTCGCGTTGGCGACGGTGTGCGTTTGGGACACACGAGGTGACTCGGTCAGGCATCGCATTGGGTCACGGACCGCGACTCACATATTCGACTTCAGTGCGCCAGAGACCGTTTGTTCCCGCATAGCCCGTGACGTTGATTCGCAGATCCTCGCCAGAGGGGGTGTAGGTCACGGTCGCCGCTCCGTTGATGTTCGTGTTCGCGAGGGGTGTCCGCAACTTCACCAAGACATTCCCGCCGCCCGCATTTTGCAGGAACAAGACGTCTTTGACGTAGGTTCGCTTCGCAGCCGCGACCGCAGCCAGTTCGTCCTGGACCCAGGTGGTGACCACAATCTCGAACGGGTGGGCGTCGAACGCCGCGCATGGGATCGTCATGAACTGCGTCGAGAGACTTCCCTTGATCGTTCTCAGTTCCCGACCGTGTGTGGTGCTGATCACGAAACTCGGATAGTGCGCCCTGAGGCGGATCTGGGGGTGCAGGATGCTTGTGTCGAAGAACAGCCGTCCCTCCACTCCGTCCGGCGTGAGTGCCGTCACACCCTGTTTCGTGAGCAATCCGAACCCGATGGACTCCGGGCCGGTGGTGTCGAGGTTGCCGGACAGCCGAACGTCCGTGATGCGATTGGCGGTGTTCACTTCTTCCTGAGTCGCACCTGTACTCGTGGTGTGAAACGAACGGAATCGAACAGGAACCATCGTGCTCGGTGCAAACACATCAACCGTCGCATCAATCCCGCTGATGAGTCCACCCACGGTACTGGCTCGTTGATGTTGGACGTCAACGCCGGTCCCATATTTGGAAGTGTTCCCCAGGAATCTCGCCTTGATTCGTATTCCCCGCGTGTCCCGCTGTCCCTGGTTGCCGATGATGCACGCGGAAAAATGTCCGAGCGCCACCCCGTCATGCTGAATCGACAGGTCGACATCATGATCTTCGATGCCGTACACAAAGTACGCGCGCCGAATATTCTCTGCCCGAAAGCCCGTCGCCCGGAGTCCATCCCCATTGTTTTGGCAGTTGATGCCGTAGTAGCTGTTCGACACGCTGCAATCGCGCAGCGTGATTCCCTTGATGCGGGCGGTGAGGTGGTCGGCGCAGGTGAACAGGTAGACCAGGCGATCACCGGAGCAGCGGTCGAGCAGCACTTTGCCAGACTCGACACTCGACCCGATAAGCTGCACGCCCGCCGCTCCGCGCCAGTCGACCGTCAGGTCTGTCCCCACATCGCGAAATCGCAGGTTGTTGAGCCGCACGTTTTGCGCACCGGTCAACTGAATCACCGCCGTCAGGAAGTTGCCGGTCGTGTTGACCACCAACTCGGCTCCGTTCCCATCGATCGTGGCGTTTCGCAGATTCAGCACACTGACCCCTGCGGCCCCCGTGTTCGACAGTGGGCCGAGGTTGTAGGTCCGGCCGGCATTGAACTCGATCCGTCCACCGCCGGCCGCGCGCACGGCCTCAAAGGCGGCGGCCACCGCAACCTGGTCATTCGCCACGCCGTTGCCCACTGCTCCGAAACCCTCGGGCGTGTAGGTCTCCGCATGAGCCCGCGCGGCTGCGGTGCTGTACACGGCGATGATGAGACCGCAACCAACGAGCCGCCGGGCCAGCCCGCTAAACCGTCCTTGACGCTGCTGTACTTTTTGACTCATCGCATCAATTCCGTCAGAAAAACGTGGGAGCAAATGGAACATCACCGAATTATCACTGCAACGCAGACCCAGGAAAGCTTTGATTGTGTTTCAGGATCTTGGGAACGTCGCTGTGGAATCAGTGCGATGTCATTTAGTTGTAGTCGCTGCGAGGGACAAGAGCCATCACCGGCCAGATTCCACCCGTCCAAACCGAGTCGTGTGCAGGCCGACCCGGGCGCTGGTTGCCGCTTTGGCGAGCTGTGCGTCCGAGGGCATGCGCAAGGACTCGGTCAGACATCAAGGGGCGGGATTCGATGACAAGACAAACCCTCCGTGACTGGAAAACCGGAACTCTTCAAACTCCGCCCCAGCCTACGAGCCTCGACAAGTTCCATCTCTGAATCGCCCTGAAAGAGTGTGCGAGGTCGCTTGCGGGACGGTTGTGGCGACGCTCACAATGCCGCCCCTTTGCCGTAGCCCATGCTGCCAGCTGGGGCGTTTTGTGTGTGATGGCAGGAGTACGAGTAAGAAGTTGAAGACAGACAAGCTGGCAGAGCATATGCACTGGGACGCTTCGCTCTCGCTTCGACCGAATTCAGGAGTTGACACCGTGATTGATCGTTTGCTTCGTCGAGCCGCTGTGGGTTGGGTGTGTCTGTTCCTGCTGGGCACGTCACCCTTGCGGGCCGCCGATTCGGCTCCGGAGTTTGAGTTGAAGGACGGCGACCGCGTCGTGACGCTCGGCGGGACGTTCGTCGAGCGGGAAGGGCAGTTCGGTTACATCGAGACCGTCTTCACGACGGCCTTCCCGGATCGGATGGTCACGTTTCGGAACCTCGGCTGGAGTGGCGACACGGTCTGGGCCGAATCGCGCGGCATCTTCGATCCGGCTCCGGTTGGCTACGGCCGGATGATCGCACTGGTCAAGGAGCTCAAACCGACTCTGATTGTCTTCGGCTACGGCCAGAACGAATCCTTCGCGGGCGACGCGGGTCTCGAACCGTTCGTCAGGCAGTTTGAAAAACTCTGCAAGGACGTCAAGCCGACCGGCGCGCGGCTGGCCTTCCTCACACCGCACAAGTTTGAGAAGCCTCGCGCGCCGCTGCCCGACGCCAGCCGACACAACGCGATGCTCGGGAAGTATGCCGATGCCGTCAGGCAGCTCGCGGCGAGGCGTGAGGCTCCGGTGCTCGATCTCTACACGCTCGATCTGCCATCGCAGAGCCTCACCGAGAACGGTTTGCACTTCGGACCGAACGGCTACGCGGCAGTTGCTCAGGCCGTGCGGTCTCACTTGAAGCTGACCAACGGCGGCAAGACGTCTCAGCAGGAAGAAGCGATCCGCCAGAAGATCGTCGAGAAGAACATGCTCTTCTTCCACCGCTGGCGTCCGCAAAACATCACGTACCTGACCGGCTTCCGCACACACGAACAAGGCAACAACGCCGTCGAGATCGCCCAGTTCGACCCGCTCGTCGA
>JBBPIS010000083.1:0-33305 GCA_038040225.1 Planctomycetota bacterium | reverse complement strand
CAAATCGCGGCACTACGATGGTAGGATTTCGTAGTTGCACTTCTGAAGCATGGATGTACTCGATCAACTTTCGGACGCTGCTTAAGGCTGATTGGCACCAGAATGTTGCCACTGGCGAGCCTCGCGCATAATTGTCTCGTACGACGAGCTTTCGCTTTTTTCGTTTGCCTCAATCCACAACGGACATCAACTCATGGGCGTCAGTGATCGAATTCAAGGTGTCGCAACGAAAACGATTTTGGCGTTGTTCTTTCTGTCCGGGATGACGGGCCTCTCGTACGAGGTGATTTGGTTCAAGCAATTTTCCCACGTCTGGGGGAGTTCGACGCTCGCCATGGCGTCGGTCGTCGGAGCTTTCTTGCTCGGGCTTGGTCTGGGAGCCAGAGTCTGGGGGCCAATTGCCGATCGAGTGACACGGCCTGTGCTCTGGTACGGTATCTGCGAGATTGGAATAGGCGTGTTGGCGCTCCTGATTCCCTTTGAGGTGGATCTCCTGTGGCAGTTTTCGGTCAGTTATTATTCGAGCCTGCGCGAATTTCCAATCTGGTACGCCCTGGTTCGCTTTGCCACTACGTTCACTGTGATTGGACCTCCCTGCATGCTCATGGGAGCAACGCTGCCGTTGCTCGTCAGGCAGTTGACTTCCGGCTTCAAATTAGGAAAAGCAACTGGTTGGCTTTATGGAATCAATACTCTGGGAGCCGCCTTGGGTTGTTACCTGGTCGGCTTTCATCTGTTGCCGGAATTCGGTTTGTCCCAGAGCAACATCATCACCGCCACTGCGAATCTCGTGATCGGTGTATCGGCCGTCATCCTTGCCTTTAGACGAGAATTCGCCATGACTTCCCCAATAAGTCTGGTGATCGAAAGGGAAGTCGAATCACCCGATGATTTGCTGCATCAGCATGCAATTCCCCTGAACATGATTTATCTCATCGCTGCACTGACTGGCTGCGCAGCACTCATGCTACAGACGGTGTGGAGCCGCCAGTTGGCGCTCGTGCTGGGAAGTTCGACTTACGCGTTTTCTGCCATGCTTTTTGTCGTTCTGACCGGAATCGGATTCGGTAGCCTGCTTTTTGAAGCTGTGATCAGCAAGTTCGAAGACGACGGGTCAATTCTGATTCATACAGTGTCGGGCTCTGTTATCACAGCGATCGCTGGGATCTGGCTGCTCCCCTTTGCAGCGGACTGTGTGGGAGTGTCGATACCACTACGGGCGAATTACACAGTCAACGCGCTTGTCTGTATCTTGGGAAGTGCGTTGGTCGAGTTACTGCCAGCGATCGCGATGGGGATTCTCTTTCCATTACTCGTGCGCATTTCGACGAGGTCTCCATCTCGCACGGGAACGTCCGTCGGGAACGTCTATGCCTGGAACACACTCGGTGCGCTGGTAGGCTCCATCGCAACATCGGTATGGATCGTTCCGGAGTGGGGAACACGTGCTGCACTCATCGTTGCAATTCATCTGTATCTGAGCATCGCAGTCGCATTGGCGACTTCAAGGCGTTCCAATGTGGCAGCCTACGCCATTATGACAATTGCGGTGGTCTTCATTGTCTCTTTCTTCAAGATGCCGGACGATCCGCTCCGCAACAATAGGGGAATGTTCATGTACGGCTATGGTCGTCTCGACAGGGATTCCTCCAAAGTGTTGTTCTTCAAGGAGGGGTCGGCCTGTAATGTCCTCGTCACGCAACAAGGCGACAACGTGTCGTTCCGCGTGAATGGTAAAGTCGATGGAAGCAGTCAAGGCGATATGTCGATGCAAGCAGGCTTGGCGTACTTACCACGGCTTCTGAATCCCGATGCGAAAAATGTTCTTGTGATCGGCTTCGGCACAGGGACGACGTCTGGCGCGAGCCTACAGTTTCCTGACACTGACGTGATTTGTTGTGAGCTTGAACCTGCCGTTGTTTCTGCATCGCCATACTTCGCTGAGGTGAACCACAAGCCCCAAGATTCCTCTCGGTTCAAGGTCGTCTATGACGATGCGCGGGCCTATGTGCAAGGCACAACGGAGCGGTTTGATCTGATTCTTTCCGAACCTTCCAATCCTTGGATTGCCGGGGTGTCAAATCTGTTTACGGCCGAGTTTTACAATATCGCCAGCCGAAAACTTGCCCCCAATGGTATTTTCGCTCAGTGGATTCAAACCTACTCCTTTACGCCGGACGACTATGCCATGATCGTACGGACGATGTCGGATGTATTTCCCTGCCAGCGTCTGATTCGCATTTCAGATGTCGATACAATTCTATTGGGATCGAACGAGGCGTTCGACTACACGACGGCGACCATTCGTGCGAGCCAGCGTCTCGTGGATGAAGCACCGGGCGTGAAAGCTGATCTCAAGCGTTATTTTGCCACATCAGACGTTTCGGACCTCTTGCTAACCCGACTGTTGCTGGATGAACGCGGACTTCAGAAGTTTGTCGATGCCAACGGTAATGTCCGCCGCAATCTCGACGGTGACCAGCAATTGGAATTCCGCGCCGCCCGGCATCTTTATGAGAAGCATGCAAATGATGCCGGAAATGCAATTCTTGGTGCAGCTAGTTCTGACTGGTTGATCGAGCAGTTTGACCGCTTGCAGGGCGATGAACTGCATTCACAACCTCTGAACGAGCTTGCGACACTGTTCTTGGACATGGGCCACAAGCCTACTGCTGCGAGCCTGGTGCAATTTGGACTCAGCAAAAAACCCAATGCCACAGACCTCCTCGCAAGCCAACTGATACTTTCACCTCATTTCGACGCGACATTGTTGGACAGATTACTTGCGTTGTCCGACGACTCGGTTGCATTCCATGCAAATCGCGTGGGATTGTCATACTGGAACAAGCAGCAATTCTCCGACGCCGTCAAGGTCTTTGAGGGGATCTGTGCGAAGTTTCCACAATCCGCAACGTGTTGGACAAATCTCGCACTCAACTATGAGCGATTGGGTGATCTGCAGAATTCTGAACGTGCGTATCGCCGTGCCCTCGAGATGGACGCGGTCAATGCTTTCACCCTGCGAGAATCGAAACGATTGATTCCGAACATTGCTCGCTCAGTAAACGAGTGAACGAACGGGGAAATCCGGACCACAGTAGTCGCAATTGTTTTAATCGCTCGATGGGTAGTTCAAAACCAGTTGAAGTTTCTGTGTCTGGCGTCCGCTCAACTCACGTTTCGCGAATTGCATCTCATTCGTTCATGATCCAACCAGTAAGCAATGGCAAACTGCAACAGACAGGCATCCACAGGAACGACCACGACTGTGACCCACGTGATTCCGGTCCAGGCGAACACAACTGCCGCACAATACGCTAGAACGATCCCAACGCAATAAACGGCCAAGGAGTTTCTGCCACTCACAATGAACGGCTTGGAAAATGTCCGAAGCCAACATGTCTGCTTCACGTGAAGTATCTGATAAACCAGGTAAAAGACAGCGAAGCTGTGCAGTAGTCGAAGTGGCCCAAGATCAGTTTTTGAAATCAAAGGCGAATGAGGACTGAACAAATCGGCTCGCAATTGCAAAAGGTGCAATTGCCCGTCGTTCATAAATAGATCGCCCTTATTGATGAGCATGACATACACGACAAACACGAGTGAGAATAGGGTCAATATCTTCAGCTTGGGAATAGATTTTCCTTCAACACGGCTTCGATATCCGACGACTGCGCCAAGGACGATCAGGAACTGCCATGCGAAAGGATTGAAAGACCAAACGCCCCCGTTATGATCAGGTAGGTTGAAGCTCGGGCTAATCTGCACCGCTGCATAGAAGGCAATCGACAAACCGACTGCCAGCCACAACTGTCGATGGAATAAGAAAAGTAGGATTGGCATAAATGGTAGGACCACAATGTAGAAACAGAGGATGCCAAACCCGAAGGGCTGATAAGTCAGCGAAAGTGCGGCGAAGATCGTGCTGTGATCTGGGGCATATCTCGGGAATGAATGCAGTGACGTCCAATTTCCCATCAACACGACGATTGTGACTGTCGCCAGATAACCGCTGTAGATCTGAAGGGCTCGTAACAGAACTCGCTTCTGAATCAGAAGAAAAGAGCCCTCCGAGATCTTTGAGCCATAGGCCCACCCCAATGTGAGCCCTGACAAAAAGACAAATGCTTCTGCAGCATCAGAAAATCCAAGGCCCATCAGCGTCCAACTGCGAATGAACCCACCGCCATCCGTCCAAAAATCAACGTGATCCAGTATCACGATGGTAAGCGCCAGGCCTCGAAGAAAATCGACCGAGGAAAGCCGCGAGGTGCTTTGTGCATGACGGCTCACCGTCGCTTGCTCATTGGACGATTCTTTAAAAGTGTGATTCATTTGATGGGGTGTGGGCTGAACCTTACGGAATGCTTGGTCGTACGGAGTCGGCAGCCTGTGAAGACCTCTGTCTCAGGTTGCGAACGTCGGCTTCTGTCACATGAAAAATGTGGATTGAATATCCCGCTCGAGCAACTGGTTGCAGGTGCTGGAACCAAGTGAAGTAGGCGCGGTCGAACCATCCCCGAGCTCCATCGGGCCGATAATTCCAGAAAGGATGTCCCACGAGGAAGTTGGCGCTTACGGCGTACCAGCCAGCCCGCGGACCAACATTCAGAGGGTCGTCTCTGGCGGCCTCGCTATCCGCCAGTTCCTCAGGTTCAGTGATCCATCCCGGTACGTCCTCAAATTCGATGCCAATGGATCTGGGATGGAACATCCCGTAATACGCCAGCCCGATCGGTTGAGCTTCCGGATGAACTTTAAGCCAGTCTCGCAGATACAGCAGATCTTGTCCCCAATCGACATTGCTGTTTGCAAGATGCTCATGTCCGTGCAGCGGACCGCCTACGGATTCATTGAAGTATGACAACCAGTGTGGTGAATACCAAAGAGTGTTGCAGATCGACCACGCAAGTCCAGTGAACACGACTGGTGTCCAGAGAGCCTGTCTTGAGAGCGCCGCCCCGACCTGACCGATCCATATCAACGCATAGGGAAGGATCGGCAGGACATACCGAAAGTGGGTCGTGTAGTCAGTCTCAGAACTGGCGAATGCGAGAATTGTAAAAAAGGGGGCTAAAAGAATCAGCTCGTCCCGCCATTGACAGAGTCGTTCACGGCGTGTGAGTTCAAACAGGGCGGCGGTGATCGCGAGCATCCAAAGCCCCAGTGGAATCTTGATGGCAAGTGCGTACAAATAGAAATACCAAAATCCATGCCGATAGGTCTTGCCGCGAAAGTACGAGACCGGATGTCGCTCGAAATCCTGCTTCTGAACGTCGGCTCCAATGACGAATTGGGCGGGCAACGGAACAGGAAGAGCCGCTAGTAGCGTGCCACAAAAGCGGTTTCCCGCGATTCCGTGCTCGGTCTGGCTGAGTGCATGGCTGATGAACTGATAGTCTCCGAGGCGCCGAAAGGTACCGTCATACTGGTAGCCCATGTTGAGGATATGTATACCGAGCAGAAATATTACGGCCAATTGGAGGCAGTTCATGAGGGATAGTGCCTTGGAACGGTCCACATCCCGCGGCCCCATCAAGTGCCACGTCATCCAGAGCACTGGCCACAAGGCGAACAGTACTAGCCAAGTGATTTTTGTCAACAACGCCAGGCCAAGTACAATGCCCGTGGCCGTCGCCAGCTTCCAGGATGGCTGCTTCAGCCACCGCCAAAAGAAATAATTTCCGGCCAGACCAACCGCCGCTGCGTGGGCGTCAGGAGTGAAGCACGAGGCGTGTCCTAGTATATCGGGCGAGAAGCACCACAGCGTGAGGCTCAGCAATCCGGCGAGCTTCCCATAGAGTGCTCGTCCCCAAAGAAAACAGACCCATCCGCCGACGAGACTGAATGGAATACATG
The DNA here is from genome assembly GCA_038040225.1 of Planctomycetota bacterium. Lineage (GTDB taxonomy): Bacteria > Planctomycetota > Planctomycetia > Planctomycetales > Planctomycetaceae > Schlesneria. The sequence continues at coordinate 27,446 of JBBPIS010000083.1, read as the reverse complement.
CCCAGCGAGCAATTGTCGTAAGCCAGAGTGATCGCTCTCCATTTGCAGCGACGAAATCAGGTCCAACCATGAACTCTGATCGAGTCAGCGGAGAATCATGGAAGTTCGACCAGTCAGTTTTCGCTCCGACCGCCAGCACTGGCACGGCGGCCACCATCCGCACCAACGGGGGATTGACCCGATAAAGTTCATACCTGCCAAATTGCCAATGGCTAATTCCGGCTGCCAGATGCGATGGCTCATTGACGTTGGGGCTATGGACGGTGGTGGACCATACCAGCAGTCCGGAATGAATCACCAGAATGGTTGAAACAGCCACCGCAAGCAAGCCGGGCGGACCGGGGCTGAGGCGGAGATATCGCATTATATTGATACCTCAGATCCAATCGATGTTTATCAGCGTGACCGTAATCCGATCCTCAATATGATCGATGAGAACAACTAGCAATGCCACACCACGCAGAAAGCCCCATCTCAATTCTCGCGTCTTTTTCGTGAGCATCAAGATACTTTACCTCTTGCCAGAGCGATCAATACTCCAGAAATCCCGAGAAAAACAATGGATATCTTGTCCAGCCAAATCGTAGAACCATCAATGTTTGATTGTGAGAATCCGTTTCGATCCGCCCAGGCGGTAACCTCATCCAGATATTCCTCGCCTCCCTCCTCGACTTGACGTGGCACGCCGTCCGGTGGGTTCAACCACAGTTCACCGGGCCGATTGGCCAGGGTGAATGATTCCGGAGTCATTTCATTGATCTTCCAACTCAGCACATCACAAACATAATCGGTCAGGATGGAGCTTCGTTCGTCGGTTGAACGATCGGAGTCAAAGCGGAGATGTCGAATTCTCTTGGGCAGCCAAATCGTCGGCGCGACTTCAACATGGTCGCTCAGTTCAAAGCGTTCCACACATTTGTCCGTCTGCTCCGCATAGAGTTCGCGGATCACAAGCGACCATCCCTTGTGAGGATCCAGCCACAATTTGTCGAATCCTTTCCGCAGCAGAATGTGACAGGCGCGATCACCCCAAACCTCCACGGCGGGGTCACCCATAGAGTAAGAATCGTCTTGAGCAATCAACCGGAGCGCATAAGGAACTCCGGTCCGTGTTCTGATCGCCAAACGCGAATCGAGTGGCCACAGCCCAGTGGATTTAAAGAACGTCTCCTGCGGAAGGCTTCCCGGTAGCGATGACTCCGTGGTGTAGTCCCAATTCCACCTGCTGAAAGCCCGATGGCGCATCCAATCGACAGTGACATCCGTCTGGGTCACCAGTGCGCGTTGACACCTGAGATCATCGGACCACGGAACTTTCCGGTTCCCGTGAGCATTCAGATGGAGCACATAGGCTGGCGTCAGAGCTCCGACTTCCCGGTGAAGGATGTCACCCAGCGGCCGCGCTTCATCGGGTTCACTCGTAATCTCGAAAACGGCGTGAAAGCTCTGGATCAGGCTCTGCGTTTCCGACAGCCGTTGCCGAATATCGGCAGCACTTTGCGGCTCGCTAGCGGAAGCACAACCATCAAATGGTCCGCCATGTCGCAGTAGAAAAATGAAGAGCAGGGACAACAATCTCATCATTGGGTTCGATTCCGCCAACGTCTGTACATCCAGAACGCGCCGCCCACAACGAAGACTGCACCGTTGGCTGCAATCAGCCAGAAAGATCGCCAGCCGCGTTTGCCAGCATACCGGTTTAGGTCAATTTCGGATGCCGGAACATTGAATTGGACGTACCCTTCTTCATCCTTGACCCCTTCGATCGTGGAATCCCCCACCCGGCTGCCACCCTTCGTCGCATCAATGACGAACTGGGAAGCCTCGATCTCTGTTCGCGTCAATTTGGAAACGCTGATTCGGGTGGTCAGCAATGCCTCAGAATGGACGGCATCGGGTGCCGTATGCCAGCGATAATACGTCACCAGCGACTGTCTCGGAAGCCAGAGGTTGGGATGTGTCAAATTCTCAAAGCTGCTGTTGGCCGTTTCTTGCAACAATCTTCCTTTTGAATCCAACTCTTGGATTCGAACGATGGTGTGACCCATCTTAGGTGCCAACCAAAACTTGTGAAGAGCAGTTGCGGTCCTGATGATGAGAACGAGGCACTCATTGTTCTCGAAGACTTCCTGAGTGATCTCCTTGATCTCCCCCCCAGCTTCCAGCAGCATCAGCGGCACGGATTTCGGTGGGGAAAACAGATCTGCGGCTCGAATTCCGATGTAGATTCCAGCGGCATCGAAATATTCCGTATAGAAAACGTAGGATTCAGGATGATGAACCTCTTGAAAATGTTCAGGGGTGTCGATTACAAAGCAGTTATGGCGGTTCGGATCGTCCGACCCTGAGCGTAGTTTGTTCCCATCGAACGCTGTATGATGACGCTGCATCTGGATTATTCCGGCGACATCGATTTTTCCGCCGTTATCGCTGTAGTACTGACTGTGGTGGTAAAATTTGCTCCCTGATCTGGCGTAAATAATATTTCTTGGATGAAGCAATGCGTGATTTGTATCCCCCACTTTGCGACACAGTTCTTGAATTGACATCCGACTTATCGGAGATTGGGTCCATTCCACACGCAGCGGGGATATTGATGCGGCATTCGCTTCGAGCGCACTCCGCAAGGTCTCAGTCAAGTCCGCCGCAGCGGCAAAGCTCGCACACGGAAACGCCGACATCCACACGATCCACGCGGTTGCCGGGACGCACCTCGGAACGAGACTTCGAGCGGCCCATTGAAGAATGCGGTGCAGGCTTTGAACCCATCCTACAATTCGTGGAGTTGTTCCCGGAGGGGTTCTTTGAACGTGTGCGTGTTGCGGGCGGATTTTGTACGACGGGCACAGCATTTTGAAGCCTCGCAGTCGATTAGTTGGAATACAGCACGGTTAATACCAGAAGCATCACCTGGGACAAGCACGGCGAACGCGATGCCAATAATACAAGGCACTCAAAATCAGAACCAATACTGCGAAGCCTCGCACGCAGTAGGCGATCGGTGATATTGACTCCCCAGGACGCGTTACCACGACGCCCCGCCCTGTGAAAGATCGCAGAAAGTGATCCGGCGACACTGCAGACACAATGCACGTCGCCCCGTCAAAAACTATTGCGCTGCCCGAGTCGCTCACCCCCAGGAACACGACCATTTGCCCTTTCGTCAAATCACCTGATTCACAGAGCACGATTGATGGTGCTGGTATTTTGGAAAGATCATCCGTCTTCATCCGGTACACGGACGCAGCCATTCCTGACTCCCGTATTTGCACCGCAATGTCAGCCAGCGATGCCAGTGGCAGCAATAGTCGAGGCGGATTTTTACCACAGATCCGCAGCAGAAGTAATGCACTGTTAGCACCATCGCGATTGTGATGCCGATAGCTCTGGGTCACTGGGATATCAGCGGCATGAACGACCATTGAACCGATGACAAGCAGAACGACAAACGGCACAGCAATTCTCATCTTTTTTACGAATGATAGACCAATTGGAGCACCAAATACCCCACGCAGCCTGATGTAAAACATTTAGCCGCAATGCCAACGGCGTGCGTGCGACCAACGGTTCGCCCGCGTCCGCTCCCACGCACGCCGTTGGCGTTGGGACTAAACGTTGAAACGTCTCATTCCTGGCCGCGCGAAGCATAACTGCAACTTAACTACCTCAAGGCAGAAGCCTCAGATTTTCTTGCATTTCCACCTCGACTGCCAAAAACTCAGACGCTCCGCTTTGGAGGTGAAGTGATCTGGCTTTCTGCAGTTCATCAGTGGCCACCATCGTCTACTTCGTTGTTTTCTTACAATATCTCATAGCAATCACCCAAAACGATGCATGCAAGCACGTGACCGTCCAGTCGATAATATGACCTCTTTCGCTTCGAGGTATTAAGGCGAACCCAGTCCATCGCTCGCGAAACCTCTCACGAGTAAAAATGCCCGGAACTCCGTATGTGCCGTCGATCACATGCACGGTGTTATCTGTTGGGGAGAAGCGCAACAACACCCAATAATGACCAGAAACCGGATTACCATCTGCGTCGGGGATCAATCCTCCTCCATCGTTCAATACGATGCAAGGATACCTGTTAGAGCGTTCGAGCGCCTCGATGTCGGTTTTAATCATGTCGCACGGCAGTAGAAAATGGGCGGCGGCCTGTTTCAACTCGGCGAGTGTCGTCCCAGCGATTCCAATGGGAGTGACCCGCGACACCTCGGTAAGTGAACAATCGATCCCATAAATTCCCAGCAACACAAACAGTGCATTACGCCCGCAAACCTGAGACTCGTCCGGCTTTGCCGGTGAAGTTTCGGAGGATGCTCCATATACGGAAGATTCGGAAACCGACTGCCATAGTCCGCCAGACACGCTGATCGCCGCCAGTGCCAACCACAAGCAATACATTCGCAGGTAGCTTGCGCAACCACCTTTCGACAAAGACAAAACAATCGGCTTTAAACAAGACATTCGCACAAACTCTCTACCCTGCTGGTAACACAACAAACACACCATTTGGTCTCGGATCAGCTACAATCACGAGACCAAATGGCTTACGACAAACGGTAGCCCTCAGTTACGAACCGCAGACTTTAGTTTTGAGAGCAGTCCCACACTCGATCACGCCGCAATTTAAGGGAGTGTCGGGCGTCCAACTGCCCGCCGTCGTATCGGGAACCTTTTCTCCTTGAGTGGTTACGCAACCTTTTTTAAGCCCGCTACAGCTTAGTGTCCCAGAGGGCACACTTACGCATGCACCACCCATCAGCGCTGCACCATCCGCATCAGAAAGGTACTCGAATCCACCTTTGCCTGTGTTGGACAACATCAGGAACATGGACAGTGCCACGGACACAATTCCAAACACGAGTCGCAGTTTCTTCATCATGCTTCTCCACAAAAGACCCGAACAACCCTTTGATCAGCGCGTACACAGCGCTGTCTTCCAACCAACATTACCTGCTGCACCTGGCAGCGAGCTTCCACTGAAATTTATAAGAATCGCGCTCAATCCTAATTCTGCAGCGCGAGGATTGCATGAGTGACCGGACAAAACTGGTCCCCAATTTCCTCGGAGGTCATTGCTTGAAGCGAAGCGGCCAAATACTTGGAGGCTTTCTCTGTGACATCGCCGGGAAGATGATCGGAGACGGGAAGAGCATAAGTCCACTCCAGAAGATGTCCGGACAGAACAAGCTTTGTACGCGACGAGGAATCATCCAGCAGGGCCTTGCTGGAATGGCTTCTCGTTGTCAGTTCGTGGGTCCAGTTCGAACTCCACGAACCATCAGAATGTTGGGTGTTGGCTGTCGCCGCCACGCACCGGTCGAGAAACGCCTCGATAGTGCCAGCGACTCGGTTTGTAACGATCGGAGACCGGCGATGTGCCTTGAGGATGTGCGTGAGGCTGGCAACGATGTGCATCCCACCGCAGCTTGCTTCTGAAAGAGAAGAGTTTAGCAATGCCGATGCCAAGTCGTCGAATCGAAATGTCACACCATATTTGTTGGTCCAACTCGAAACATCAGAAAGATAGTAAACATAGGCAGCCGCAGTCCAAGCGAGTTCTTCTTGTTTCAAATGAAAATTGGCAATGGAGTCGCTTAGAAGATCACGGATCGAAAAACGTTTGCCATCGACAACAACTGGCAGGTCCAAAGAAATTTCGCGCTGAGCCAACGCGCATAGCACCTGGTCGCGGTGCGATTCGCCACCATCTTCGCCCCACTGATAGGCCACTCCATGTGCGGTTTGAACCAAACTCGATCGTCCAAGATAGCTTTTCAACAACTGGCTGTCCGTAAGAATCGTCAAGATCTTCTGATCGCCACCATGCGATGAAACAGAGGCGATTTCACCGTCCAACAGCAACAAATGAGTATAGACGGCAAAAGACGGCTCCGATACCGCCTTGGCATAAAGTGCGGCACGGCATCGATCAAGCCCCACTGAGTCAGAGTGAATGCTCGTTCGAAGTTTGCTCGGATGACCAACATGAATAGCATTCGGTATTGCCGAAGCCATCAGCTTCTGTATCTGTTTGGGCTTTTCTCGAACAGGTTGTTCCAGCAATACTGCGTCGCCACAACCAGGAATAATCAACAGATTCAATAGCATCAAACTGACACAAAGCCCCATACGATGTGCATGCCCAAGTGACGATCGACGGCAACTTCGTGGCAAGACACGCAAGTGCACAAGCAGGGTTCCAACCGATTGGGCAGGTTGGTCAGTCGGAGTTGCCGAACCGAGGCTCTCTAGACTTCTTTCGTTGTCTGAAGTCGTTGTGAACGAGTCAAGTTTTGGGTTTGTCCTAAACGTAGCCCTCATCGCTTCACGTGATGAGTAGGACGTCTGATATTCAACAGACTCGTCACACGGAGCGATGAGAGCGACGTTGGTTTCAGGCAATGCCGTGTTAGACAGCCAGGAGCGCAGGCTGGAACTCGTGAGGCAGAAAGATCCACAACACATTGTTGGACCCTCGGGGAAGTGAGTCACATGGAAGGGATGATTGAAGATCGACAAGAGTCTAAAAGCCGCACCTCGAGAAAGCAATCCGGAAATGTGGAATCCGGCTGGATGGTAGTGGTACGGTTTGAGAAAGTCCGTTGAAACTGCGCCAGTCTCACGGATTCTTTCGCCGAGCCATGATCGACCGCAGAATGAGACGTCCGGCAGGTCGGAAGCCGTGCTTGTGCCGAACGTCATCACAGAACTTCATCGCATCACCGTGGGTGAAGGCAAAGCTCGTCGATTGTCCACGTGCCATGAAACGCGGTGTTCATCTCGTCAACCAGCAGGTCCACCAAGTCATCCTTGGAAACTGTACCACGACCGGCTGGATGGCCGGGGTCGAGTCTTCGAGCCTCCAGCACCGTGCCGGTTATCTCGCACTGCTGGGGACGGGCGAAGGCGCCCACCCCAGCAACTCCGCCGTTTGCGCGTTGCTCCGCAAAATCGCCGCAGTCGGACTGATGAAATCGATCACACGGGTGCTCGACAACGCGGCCTACCAACGCTGCCAGTTGGTTCGCGCGTGAGGCATAACATGCCACGTCGCTGATTACGAAGACAGGCTCCTAGACCAGCAACGGACGAGGCTCGAGCACCTCGCGATACAGGGCCGCCGTTTGTTCGACCATGCGCTCGACATTGAATTCGCGTTCGACGGTTTCGCGGGCGGTCTGGCCGATGGCGCGGGCCCGGGCCGGGTTGTCGAGCAGCTCGACGATTCGTTCGGCCAAGGCTTCGCTATTCGAAGGGGGTACGAGCAGCCCCGTTTCGTTGTCTCGCACGGCGCGGTAGACCCCTCCGACTTTGGTGGCGATCACGGGGCGGCCGAGGGCCATCGCTTCGAGCATGATGGTGCCGATCCCCTGTTGCAGTGACGGCAGGACGAAGATGTCCATCGCGGCCAGGGCGTTGTCGAAATCGAGCAGGTTCGGGACGAACGTGACGTGGTCGTTGATGCCGAGTTCCCGCGCGAGGCGCCTCAGGTTGGATTCCTCGGGACCGGCTCCGGCAATGACGAACTCGACCTCGCGCCCCTGCGAGAGGACTCGCGCGGCGGCACCGAGGAAAAACGGAAAGCCCTTCACGGCTTCGAGGGGCCCGGCCGTTCCGATCACCGGCGTGCGGCCACTCTTGAAGACATCGACCAGCTCGCACGAGGCCGCCCGATCCACACCACTGTGGATGACGGTGATGAGATCCTCCGGCAAACCGGTTCTCTCGACGAGATCCGACTTCACCGAGTCGCTGACGGCGATGATCCGCTGACACCAGCGACGGTCGAGCGACAGCCATTCGTGCGGTTGCAGATAGTCGTGCATCGTCAGGACGAAGGGGCGCTGCAGACGCCGCGCAATCCGGGCGGCGTGTGACAACGCGCTGCGAGACTGGACGTGAATCAAGTCGGGCGGATCGGCCTGCAGTTGCCGCAGCATCATCTCGCGAACGACCGCGCCCCAGATCGGCCATTGGAGGTGGGGGAACTCGCTGATGTGCAGCTCGCGCCGCCGCTCGCGATCCACCATGTGGGCGTCGGGACAGGCGACGGCGGTGCGCAGTCCACACTGTGGCAAATGCTCGGCCAGCCGCAGTGTGTACGCACAGCTTCCACGGACGGAGAAGCGTCCGGCAAACAGCAGGATGGAAGGCTCGATTTCGGACATGTGCGGGGTTGTTTGTTTCGTGTGAGCGCTGAGTGTGGTCAGACTCGTTGTCGACTGCGAAGAGGACAAGGGGAGGGGAAGGCAAGGGAAAAGACGAAGGCGCTTGTCCCCCACTCTCCTTGTCTCCGTGTCCCCGTGTCCTTTTCACGTCCGCCGCAGCGACCTGGGTCGGCTGAGGATCTCGTTCAGCAGGATGGCCTGCCGTACTCCCTGCGGATCGCGCAGTGCCTTGGCGAGCGGGTGAATATTGCCGGCTCGATGAAGGGCATCGCTCGTTGCATCGGGACGGAGGTCATTGCGGACCGCCGAGTCAATGTCGTGCTCCACGGCGGCACCAATCCGGTTGGGCTCCATGTGCTCGTGAACGTGCGAACGAACGCCCTGTCCCATCGCCGACGTCTGCAGGTGAGTCGCCGCCGCCCGCTCGCCAGGCCGCTGCGTTGCGGTCGCCGCCGCCACAGGACGCGGCTGTTGCGACTTGGCCTTGCCCCCCTTCTTGTCGTTCGCGGCGCGTGGCTGCTTCTGTTGCGGCACCGGCGGTGTGGGCCGCTTCTTTTCCGGCTGTTTCTTCGCCCCGACGACCTCTTGCAGAAACTTTTCGAGTTCACTTTGCACCGGATCGCGCGGACGGTTCTTCGGACGAGGTGCCTGGTTCTGCTGGTTCCCCTGAACGAGGTTCACGAACCAACTGAGGACCGACACCGTGAAGATGATCAGCCCGATGATCTGTCCGGGAGTAATGGCGAGGATCGGTTCGGGCATGGAAAACATCGGTTCGTTCCTGAGTGGATTGAGAGCGTCTGCTCTGCCAATCAACCTTCAACCATCGACCATCAACCTGCTTCTATTTGGTCATGCCGGTTCCGGCGATGGCGGTTCTCATTTGAGTATCGGCTTGGACGTTCTTGAGATCGTAGTAATCGATCAGACCGAGCGATTGATTGCGGAACGCTTCGGCGATGGCCATGGGGACGGTGGCCTCGGCCAGCACGACCTCGGCACGGTTCTTCTGCACGAGAGCGATCATTTCCTGTTCGCGGGCCGCGAAGTCGGCTCGCCGTTGTTCGGCCTTGGCCTGAGCGACTCGCATGTCGGCTTCCGCCTGGTCAGCCGACAACCGAGCACCGATGTTCTCGCCGACATCGATGTCGGCGATGTCGATCGACACGATCTCGAACGCGGTCTGAGCCTCCAGTCCCTGATTGAGCACGGTCTGCGAGATCATCTCGGGATTTTCGAGGACCAACTTGTAAGAGGACGTGGAACCGATGGCCTGCACGATCCCCTGGCCGACGCGCGCGATGATCGTCTCTTCCGTCGCACCACCGATGAGTTGATGGAGATTCGTGCGCACGGTGACGCGGGCGCGAGCCCTCAGCAGAATGCCGTCGGCCGCCACGGCGTCGAGCGTTCCCGGGCCCCCCTTTTTGGGATCGGGGCAGTCGATCACTTTCGGATAGACGCTGGTTCGCACAGCTTCCAGAATGTCGCGACCGGCCAGGTCGATGGCTTGAGCCGTCTGCCAATCCAGATCGATGTTGGCACGATGCGCCGCGACCAGGGCGCGAATGACGTTGGGGACGTTGCCGCCGGCGAGGTAGTGCGATTCGAGGTCGCGCGTGCTGATCGGATAGACGTCAGTCAGGCCCGCCTGCACGGCCGTGATCTTGGCACGCACGATCACCGACGGGTTGACCTTGCGGATCGTCATCATGACGAGGTGCGGAAACGAAATCCCCGCACCGGTCATCTTGCACTGGATCCACAGACTGATGAACCGGGCGAAGATCGCGAAGAAGATCAGCACCACCACGAACAGCACGGCGGCGATGCCAAAAATCACGGCCGGATTCAAGTCTGCTTGAGCCAGCATCAGGGTATGAGGCATCGAGATCTCAATGTTGTTGGAGGGATCGAATGGTTCGGCGTTACGCCGCCCCGCTCAGACATGTCATCGCAGAGGACCGTGCCACGTCTAACTCTGTGGGAACTCGAAGTCAAGCGGCCGCACCGACTCGGCCTCGGGCTGGAACGGATCGTTGTTTGCGGAAGGCTCACCCGGACGAACCAAAAGCCGCGTCCCGCGGACTTCCAGCACTTCGACCGACCGCCCCGGCTCGACGATCATCCCCTCGCTGAAGACATGCAGACGTTCTCCATCGAGCAGGATCAGTCCGCCTGGATTGAGCGTCGTGACGGTCTTGCCAAACCGGCCGATCAGCTTGGTCAGCCGATCGGTCTCTTTCATGAAGGGGGCCAGAGCTTCGGCGTTGGGCGCTTCGAGCAGCACTCGCTTGCCGAGGGCCGTGCGCGGCAGCACGTAGAACGCGCCCATCAGTGCAGTGGGAACCAGCAGCAGCAACACGCCACAGAACGCCCAGAAAACGTTCGGGTGCGACATGCCCCACGCCCGGTAGGCAAAGACCAGCGATACGATCAGCGTGATGAAAGTGATCACGCCCAGCAGGCCGCCCGAGGGAATGAACACCTCGGCGGTCAAGATCCCGATTCCGGCGATCAGGAGCAGAATGGCAAAGACGGCATTGGGATCCATGACGGGCTAAGGCACCTCGGACGAGGAATCGGGTCGCGACACCGGGTGGTTCACCGGCAATGCCAACCCAGTGTAGCCGCCGGGTGACGCGAGACAACCCGAGAGGAGAAGTACCAACCACCAAACACCAAATCCCAAACAAATCTCAAGGCGAGAAATCTCAATCGCCCCGCGCAACGGCCCCCTTTCGTTTGGAGTTTTCGTTTTGGGATTTGAGATTCGTTTGGGCTTTGGAACTTGAGGTTTGAGATTCACTCGCCGCCGCTGGTCAGCAGCTTGCCGACGAACTGTGAGGCGGGGAGTGTTCCCATCAGATAGGTGTTGCGTCCGTCGAGGATCGTCACCTGGGTGCGGGCCGACGAGGCGAACTCGCCGCCGTGTGCCGCGGGACGCAGCGCGATCTCGTGGTCGCCGACGGGAAGCTCGACCCGCAGCACCTGGATCGTGTCGGGGAGCAACCCCCAACAGCGTGTGTCGGCGTTTTCCGTGGCCTCCCACGCGATTCCGGCGGCCATTGCAACGAGACTCAGCGCGGAACCCTGGTTGACGTCGGTCACCTCTTGGGCGGCATAGATCGCCCCCTTCTTGATGACTCGGCGAGCCACCGCGCGGGCGATGACTTCCGAGTACCGAGCCTCCTGTTGACGCGCGGCCATCGTGCCGACGTCGACGATCGTGGCGGTCTGCCCCTTCAGTTCTCCGTTGACACGCACCGAGACCCCTTCGGCGATGCTCGGGAAGTTGATCACCTGCGGCACCTTCACCGGGGCCAGCGTGGGCGGAATGCTGCGTTTCGAGAAGGCGTTCACAATCCGGTCGGCGATCAGCAGCGCGGCCTGCGTCGGAATCTCTTCCTTCTCCTGTTTGATCGGGCCGCGACCGACGAGGGCGAAGACGTACAGCACGCCGTTCCCCGGCGCGACGGGCTTCTCGAATTTGGCCCGCTGCACGTCGGCCTGGGCATCGCGGAAGCTCGGCTCCCAGTTCGCGACCTGCACCCGCGCGCGGGCCGCCTCGTCCAGCGTGAGCGGCGATTCCTCGGCCAGCATCGCGCGGATGTATGGTCCCAGCGCGACCTGCTTGTAGGCCAGTTCGACCGGAGGCTTGTCGGTTTCCTTCTTTTGCTTCTCGATCACGGTGTCGATGATCTGCTGCTGCTTGTCGACCACCTGCAGGGCATACGCGCCGGCGTCGCCTCCGTCGGACATCAGATTCGTCAGCGAGAGCATCGCGCGGATCAGCACCTTCTCGTAGTCTTCGCCCGCATAGGCGCGGCGCGTGTCATCGGTGAGCATCGACGCGGTGAACTCGCCCACGTCCTTCTCTTCGAGCTGATCGAAGCGGTCTCGCACGCCGCGCAGGATCCGCTCGGCATCCTTCGGCCGACCGGCGGCCAGTTCGAGCATCGCCTTGTCGAGCAGAAAGGCATCCGCCTCCCGCTTGTTCTTCTGGAGCTGCTTCTCGATCTGCGCTTCGGCATCAACCAGATGACCCGCGAAGTACGCCTCACGCACACTCCAGACGCGGTCGTAATGCGAGGCACAGCCGGACAGAGACGCCACGACCGCGAACAGCAACAGCGAACGAACCACGGGGAAGGGGCGAGATGGTCTGGCGGCGGTGGTCGCTCGTGAGTTCATCGTGCTACTCGACCTGAAGGCGGCCCGGTCGCGGACTGAAGGAGGACTGACCGTCAGAAGTCTCGCCGGGACAATCCCCGTGAACCACGGAAAACACGGAATCACGCGGAAAAAAACAGAGTGATGAAGAGCGCTGTTCCAGAGAGGTTGTTGTGCAAGACAGGGTTCATTTGATCAAAGCCTCTTCTTGCCTTTCTTCCGTGACCTTCCGTGTTTTCCGTGGTGACATTTTCGGGTCCGTGCTTCATCCGGCCCCGTAGTGTTTCAGCTTGCCGAGCTTCGACTTGTGGTAGCCCTTGCGCAACTCGGCCGATTCCTTGTCCGCGCGGCCAGACTCCATGTGGACCAGCTCCAGCGTCAGCAGGTAGTCGCGCTGATAGTCCTTCTGGTTGCTGCGCGTCGTTCCCGAGGTGATCTTCGCGAAGAGCAGGTAATCGAACGGCTTGTCAGCCTTCTCCATCGCGACCGCGAATTCGCGTTGGTTGGCCGGGATGAACAAATCGTCGGGACGCAATCGACACCGTTGCAGACCGGCTTCGACGAACCGGCGGTTGATGACCTCGAACATTCCCGACTCGTTGATGCAGGTGTCGACTTTCTCGTAGATCTGCTCGCCGAAGTCACCGAGTTCTTCGGCACTCTTGTTCTCGATGCCGACGAAGCAGATTCGCTTGAGGACCGGCTGCCCGTCGTGCGAGATCGTTTGCACGCCGTGCATCTGCCGACCCAGCAGTTGGGCGACGGACGATTGAATCAGCGGTTCCCAGGTCTCGGCCCCGGCGGTGTGGCTGCCGACCATGTCCTTGTCGGTTTCGTTGAGCACATGCGCGGTCTGCTTGCCGCGGCACCCGACGGAGTATCCCGTCGTTCCACCCAAAGCCAGCAGTCCCATTCCACCGAGAAACTGTCGCCGATCCATGGCACTCTTCCTCGCATTCGTGTTTGTATCGCCCGACGTTCACCGCCGCGCGGTCCTTTCGTCGCTCATGGTGAACAATTCGGTCGCGTGCCGGAGAATCTTCAGTCTTCCCGGCACGCGGCCTCGAAGGGGCGGGATGATAGTTTTGAAGCGGGAACGCGGCGAGAGCGGTTTCGCGTCTCACAGCCGCCTCACCCTCCCGCACTGCCCAGCTTCCAGCCGCTTCATTTGCGAGACAACCCCGACCGGCAGAGATTGCCCACCGCGCCCATCGGGTATTCTGCTGCCTTGCACCGCAGAGTTGCTCGGAGGAGATGTCACTTGGTCCAGTTCCTGCAACAGAACGCCGTCACGCTGATCCTGTGCTTTGTTTATGGCGGGTGGGGAACGGTGATGGCCGTGATGATCGTGCGGCATCGCCGCTTCGGTGTCGTCTTCCCGCCACTCGATCCGAATCGCGTGCGATATCGCGAAGGCTGGGCTTCGGCGAGGTCGCATCTGTCGTTTTGGACGCGGCTCGGCCAGGCCAGCGGCTGCGTGACGGTCGTGGTGACGGACGAAGAGGTTCGCGTCTGGCTGCCGTTCCCGTTCAGCATCATCGCGTATGAGTTCGATCTGGAACACTGCATCCCGCGATCGTCGATCACCGGGCTGGAAGAGAAGCCTCAATGGCTCGGTCGGCTGCTGTTGCTCGACTTCACCGATGTCGAAGGCCAACCGCGCCGCATCGAACTCCAGTTGCGAAGGCCCGTCGAGTTCTTGAAGGCTCTTAACAAGAAGACCCCTGACTTGCTGAGCGATTCGATGTAGCCTGCTTTGGCTTGTTCTTGGAGGCAGATTTGATGCAGTTTCTACAACAGAATGCCATCACGCTGTTTCTTTGCTTCGTCCATTGCCTCGTCGTGACCGCTGTGGTCGTGGCGAGCGTGAGATCTCGTCTCTATGGCATCGTCTTTCCGCCACTCGATCCGAATCGCGTGCTGTATCGTAATAACTGGGCAACGGGGATTTCGCATCCTCCACCCTGGACACGACACAAACAGGGCGGACTTCCTGTGCGTGTGGCCGTAACCGACGACGAGATTCGCGTCTGGTTGCCGTTCCCGCTTTCAATCTTCCGATGCGAGAACGACTTTGAGCATCGCATTCCGCGCACGACGATTACGGGTTTTGAGGAACAAGCGAGGGGAGGGGCACGCACATGGATCATCGACTACGAGGATCACGAAGGTCGACCGCGTCGCACCGAACTCTACGTGCGTCGGCCTGTCGATTTTCTGAAGGCCCTCAACTCGAAGCTGGAAGATTTGCCAAGTGGCAGGCCGCCCGCGAGCGCATCCGCATGAAGTCATGTCGCTTCGCCTCGCCGCTCGAACACGAGCGGGTGATCCGATTGAGGGTCGGCGACGCGGAGCGTGATCTTGCCGTTGAGGACGTCGGTCAGCAGGTCGCCGCAGACTTCGGCTCGCCAGCCCTGAGTCAGTCGCGGTGGATCGCCCTCGCGTTCGCCGTAGGCGTGCCAGCGGACGAGGTGCCGCAGGTCGGACGTCTTTCCGACGAGGGTCATCGCCACGTTCAGTTCCGCACAGCGATTGGCGAGGGCGAGGCCGAGCAACTGTCCGATCACCTGCTCGTCGTGAGTCTTCTCTTCATCAAGCGACTTCGGCAGCACGGGGAGCTCGTTCTTGGGAAGGCTGAGCCCGGTGGCCACGGCGGCGAGCAACTCGGGCGCGGCCTTGCGGTACTCGGGACGGTTCATGTCGCGCACGGCGAGCAGATCGACTTCCGTGGTGGGGCGACGCTTGGCCATCTCCAGCACCAGATCGTCGCGCAGGATCTTTCGCATCGGCCGGTCCTTCGCCGCCGCTTCGGTTTCGCGCCAGCGATAGACTTCGCGCGCCACGGCCAGTTCGCGCGCGGAGAGCCGGTGCAGACCGGTCAGCCGCATCCAGCTTTCCGGAGCGCGCTCGGCCGTGACTTCGTCGATCATCCGCTGCATCTCGGCCTCGGCCCACGGGAGCCGCTTGTGCTTGCTCAGCCATTGATGCTGACGCTCGTAGATTTCGAGAACGTGCTTCACATCGTCGACGGCATAGTTGAGTTGGCCGGCGGTGAGCGGACGTCGTCGCCAGTCGGTCCGCGTTTCGCGCCCGTCCGCCTCGCGCCCAAGCACGCGTTTGACGATGGCCTCGTACCCAAGCGGGAAGCTGCGCGAACGGAGTCCCTCGGCGACCTGCACGTCCCACAAGCGGCACGGCGGCGCATTGCAAAATGTCAGGCAGAACCGCACCTCCTCGCGCCCGCCGTGGATGATGACCATGGTCTTGTCATCGGCCATCAGTTCCCACCAGGCACTCAGGTCCGAGACCTCGTAGGGGTCCACGGCCACGCAACGCTCGGCGGTGGCGAACTGCAGCAGGCACAACTCGGGACGGTACGTGAATTCCGAGACGAACTCGGTGTCAAACGCAACCAGACCCGCCGCGCGAATGTGCTGGCAGAGGTCGTCGAATTCGGCTTGGTCGGTGATTAGGAGAGATGTCATGCGGTGGGTCGATTCGAAGGAGGCTTTCCCGTCGAGGCTGGGGCGCATCGTCGCATGCCCTCCGGGGACTGGCAAGGCAACCGGCTCGAACGACCTTGGAAGTCGAAGGATCGGTCGTTCGGTCAGTTCGGTCGTGAGGAACGCGCGATTTCGCGCGGCCGCGTGCATTCCCACAGCAGCACCGCCGCCGCCGCCGAAACGTTGAGCGACTCAACCCACCCGCTGCCCGGAATGGTGACGAGCCGGTCGCAGGCGCGGGCAACTTCCTCGGCCAGGCCCTGCTCCTCGTTCCCCATGACCAGCGCAACGGGTTTGAATCCGGAGACCGTCAGATCGGGCTGGCCGCCGTGAGTGTCGGCTCCGATGACGAGGTAGTACTTCCGCAGTTCGCGCACGAACAGGTCGAGCCTTTTCACCTGAAAGACCTCAACGTGATCGAGGCCCCCTTCGGCGACGCGGTACGTCGCCTCGGTCGGCAGCGCGGCCGAGGGATGATCGGGCAGGATCAGCTTCGTCACACCGAAGAACGCCGCCGTGCGGATGATCGCACCCAGATTGTGTCCGTTCGAGATGCAGTCGAGCAGCAGCACCGGCTCGCGCCGCTGGCCCCATTCGCGCAGCTCGTCGGGATGCGGCGATTTCAAGACGGGACGATCCACGATGGCGACGATCCCACCGTGGTGAACCGTTCCCGAGATCTTCTCCAACTCCGCCGGTTCAACGCAGCGATAGATCTTGCGTGCCGCCGCCAGCGCCGAACAAACATCGCCGATGCGCGGCGCGGTCGCCTCGTCAAAGAACAACCGCCGGATTGAAGTGGGCTTCTTCTCAAACCGCGACCGCACCGCACTCAACCCGCAGACCGCGAGTTCCTCGTTACGCATGCCGTTTCAATTCCGATCTGTCTGATTCAACGCGGAGTCGCACGGGATTCATCACGCCAAGATATCCGTGACGACCTTGCCATGCACATCGGTCAGGCGGAAGTCGCGGCCCTGGTTGCGGAAGGTCAGCTTTTCGTGGTTGATGCCGAGCAGATGCAGGATCGTCGCGTTGAGATCATGCACGTGGACCGGCTTCTCGGTGATGTTGTAGCTGAAGTCGTCGGTCTCGCCGTGGACGATCCCCGGCTTCGTGCCGCCGCCCGCCATCCACATCGTGAAGTTGCGCGGGTGGTGGTCGCGGCCATAGTTGTCCTTCGTCAGAGTCCCCTGGCTGTAGACCGTGCGCCCGAACTCACCGCCCCACACGATCAACGTCTCATCGAGCATCCCGCGCTGCTTGAGATCCTTGATGAGGGCCGCGCACGGCTGATCGCACGCCGTGACGAGTTGACGGATCGAACCGGGCAGTCCGCCGTGGTGGTCCCAGCCTCGCAGAAAGACCTGCGTGAACCGGACGCCTCGTTCGGCGAGGCGTCTCGCCTGCAGACAGTTGTAGGCGAACGAGCCCGGCTGATTGACCTCGGGGCCGTACATGTCGAGGACGTGCTTCGGCTCCTTCGAGATGTCGGCCAACTCGGGGACGGAGGTCTGCATCCGATAGGCCATCTCGTACTGAGCGATCCGCGCGGAGATCTCGGGGTCGCCCACTTCCGTCAGTCGCTGCTGGTTGAGTTCACTCAGTCCGTCCAGCATCTGACGTCGCATGTCGCTCGACACGCCCGGCGGGTTGGACAGGTACAGCACCGGATCACCCGACGACCGCATCGACACCCCCGCGTGCTTCGTGGGTAAAAAACCCGCCGCCCACATGCGCGAGAACAGCGCCTGCGTCGATCCCCCCTGAGCCAGTCGCGAAATGAGCACGACGAAACTCGGCAGATCATCATTCGGGCTGCCGATCCCATAGGACAGCCATGCGCCGAGCGACGGCCGGCCGGGGATTTCGCTCCCCGTCGTGATGAACGTGATCGCGGGATCGTGATTGATGGCGTCGGTGTTCATCGACTTGATGATGCACATGTCATCGACGGTCCCCGCCAGATGCGGCAGCAGTTCGCTGACCCACGCGCCGTGCTGGCCATGCTGAGCGAACTTAAAAAGCGACGGAGCAACCGGGAACCGAGTCTGCCCCGAGGTCATCGTCGTGATCCGCTGACCATTTCGCACGGATTCGGGCAGATCCTTGTCGAAGTATTCGCCGAGCTTCGGCTTGTAGTCCCACAGATCAAGCTGCGACGGCCCGTCCGCCATGAACAGCCAGATCACCCGCTTGGCCTTCGGCGCGTGATGGTACGCGGGCATCATGCCCTGCGTCCCCATGCCGCTTGCCCCCGCCGCCAGATCATTGGCGAAGAGACTCGGGTTGAGACAGCTCCCCAGCGCCGCCGCCCCCAGCCCACATGCCGACCTCCCAAAAAAGTGCCGCCGGGTCATCGCCTGCTTGTATTCGAGAAACGGGTCCATGTGAGTCTCCTGTGTGATGAGTGGTCTGGTCGTTGTCGTGTCTTCGTTTTGTTCTTGCCTTCGCCTTGTCCCCTCGCCCCGGCTTTGCGGGGAGAGGGTTAGGGTGAGGGGTCTTCCTTTGTGGATCATGTCCGTCGAAAAGGTCAGCCGTCCGGAGTATCGAGGCAGTATTGCAGCCGCTCCACCAACTCCGGCGGAACGCGAGTCAACCAAGATTCATCCACCAGTCCCACCTTCATCAAGTCGCGTATGTGGGTCCGGTCATGGTCGCGGTTGGAAGTCAGCTTCATTCTGACCAAGGCATCCAGTTTCAGCACGTAGTAGTCAGGCCCACGTTCGCGCTCTTCGACATCGGGAGCGGGGAGCAGGTATTCGGAGCGAACCTTTCTTCCGGCGACAATGACATGCACGGCGTCTCCGAACTTGCTGTTTGGACCGTCTAGGAATGCGGTGATTCCGAGTGTCGTTCTCCGAATGAAGCCGACTGGTACCAATGCGGCTTCGGCTGCATCGAGATCGGAGGACCTCAGCAAAATATCGACATCCTTCGTGAACCGCGTCATTGATTCATCGACTCGTGAGACCCAGTTGGCCACGGCATTTCCGCCGATGACCGCGTACGGAACGCCTGCGGCGTCGAGAGCCGCCGCCGCGCGGTTCAATCGTTCGGTGATCTTGTCCACGGCGCGAAACACCCTTTCCAAGTCAAACGGCCCGAGTGTGGGAGCTGTTGTGGTCATCGCTTGGCTACCTCACTTCGTAATCGTCTCATCCAGATTGATGAGCAAGTTGGCGATCATCGTCCACGCGGCGTACTCGCCGGGTTCGAGGCTCATGTTGCGGGGTGAGTCTCCATACGCGAGCAGTTTCTCGGCGGCGGGCTTGTCGGCTTGGAAGGTGGTGAGTTGCTTCTGCAAGACCCGTTGCAGGACTTCAAGTTCTTTGGCGGTTGGCGGGCGGGCCGTTGTCCAGCGGAAGCCGAAGGTGAGACGCGACTCGGGGGTCGAGCCTCCTTCGGTCAGCATACGTTCTGCCAAGCGACGGGCGGCTTCGACGTATTGCTTGTCGTTCATCAGGGCCAGCGCCTGAAGCGGCGTGTTGGTGCGAGGGCGTCGGACGGTGCAGTTCTCTCGCGAGGGGGCGTCGAACGTGGCCATTGAGGGCGGCGGCGACGTGCGCTTCCAGAACGTGTACATGCTGCGGCGGTAGAGGCTCTCGCCCGCGTCCTGCTTGAACTCGCGCGTGTTGCTGCCGACGAAGGCGACCGCCTCCCAGACACCCTCGGGCTGGTAAGGCTTGACGCTCTTGCCGCCCGATCGCTCGACGAGCAGACCGCTCATTGCGAGGACCGAATCGCGGATGACTTCCGCTTCGAGCCGGAAGCGCGGGCCACGGGCGAGTAAAAAATTGTCGGGATCGCGGGCGAGCAGCGTTGGCGAGACTTTGGCCGACTGCCGGTACGTCCCCGACATGACCATCAGCTTGTGCATCTGCTTCACGTTCCAACCGGTGCGGATGAACTCGGTGGAGAGCCAGTCGAGCAGTTCGGGATGAGTCGGCCACGTTCCCTGTGCCCCGAAGTCTTCGGCCGTCTTGACGATTCCGTTGCCGAAGAACTGCTGCCAGTAGCGGTTCACGATGACGCGCGAGGTGAGCGGATGGTTCGGCGCTGTGAGCCACTTCGCCAGCCCGAGCCGGTTGTTCGGTACGCCCTCGGGGAGCGGAGGTAGAGCCGACGGCACACCCCTCTCCACCTTCTCGCCCTTCTTGTCGTAGGCCCCTCGGATCAGAACGAAGGTCTCGCGCGGTTGGGCCAGATCCTCGGAGATCATCGTCGCGGGGATGGCTCCGTCGAGATCCTTCTTCTGCTTGTCGACATCGGCGAGCTTGGTCTCGATGGGGGCGAAAGTCGCTCTCGTGCCGGTATTGATCGACTGGAGGAAGTAGTCGCGAAGCTGTTTGGTTTGGTCGGCGTTTCGTTTGTCGGTTTCGATCTTCAGCGCGGCTTGAATATGTGCGGGGAGCGTTGTCTTGGGAGTCGGCTTCTCGGACTCTTCCCAAGCCAGTTGCGAATTGAAGTCGGTTGGCACCGGCGTCGAACGAGTCACCACGCCCGCCTTATCCCAGTAACACGTGCCATCGGCCTGAGTGAAGGCCCAGCCGTTCAAAGTCGCTCCCGCCTTCAGGCCGACATCGGCGATGTTGACCTCCAACCGAACCCATTCGCCCGTTTTGGGGAGCGGCCCGCCGAGCTTCTTCGCGGGAGTGTTCTTCGCGCCGAACGCGATCGCGTCCTCGTGGCCCCAGTTCATGCGGTGCTCCCACGCGCCGTCGTTGAACTGAAGCATGACGGCCTTCGGCGGATTGGCCGGGTCGAGATAGACGTAAGCGAACAGGACATCGCCCTCACCCAGCTTCAGGCCGGGGTTGGCTCCAGTGAAGAAGTGCTGCGACACGCCGGTCGCCGTGCGCGTGGACGACTTCTCACCGCTGAAGACGGGGCCTTCGGCCTTGGTCACGAATTTCCACGGTGTATTGCCTTGCAGGTTTGTCCCGGCGGGGAACTTGTCGTCGTCGAACCAGACGAATTCCTGTCGCAACACCGAGAGAGCGTCTGCGGGAATCTCGACCCCGACGAGCGGATCGACATATTGAATCTTGGCGAGTTCGTCTGTGATCGACTTCCGCAGCGCGGCCAGTTCGTCGTCGTGCTGCTTCATTCGCGCGGTCTGCTCGGACGTGGGCAGCTTCAACGTCGGAGCAGGTAACAAGGCGTTGCCGTCCATCGCCGCATCGGACATCGAGTAGAAGTACGAGTAGAGCGAATAGAACTCCTTCTGCGTGACCGGATCAAACTTGTGCGAGTGGCAGACGGCACATTGCAGCGTCAGTCCGAGGAACACGGTCGAGAGGGCCTCCGTCCGATCGACAGCATACCGCACGAGGACTTCATCGTTGATCGAGCCTCCCTCGCTGGTCGTCACATTGCAGCGGTTGAAACCCGACGCAATTTTTTGTTCGACGGTCGCGTTCGAAATCTGGTCGCCCGCGAGTTGTTCGATGGTGAACTGATCGAACGGCTTGTTCTGGTTGAAGGCGTTGATGACGTACTCGCGATACGGCCAGAGCGACCGTTCGTTGTCGAGGTGCAGCCCGTGCGTGTCTCCGTAGCGGGCGGCATCCAGCCAGATGCGGCCCTGATGCTCACCGTAGCGCGGCGACTGAAGCAACCGATCGACAACCCGCTCGTAAGCCTCGGCCGAAGCGTCGGCGAGGAAGGCATCGACTTCCGCAGGCGTCGGCGGGAGGCCGGTCAGATCGAGGGTCGCTCGCCGGATGAGCGAGATCTTGTCCGCCTCACCCGACGGTTCGAGGCCCGCCTGTTCGAGCTTCGCCAGCACGAAGCGATCAATGTCGTTGCGGACGTTGTTTGTAAATTTCGTGGCGGGCGGGTCGCGACGGACTGCCGCGAGGAACGACCAGTGACCCTGATACTCGGCTCCTTGAGCAACCCATAACTTCAGCGTCTCGATGTCGGCGGGAGTCAGACTCTTCCCGCTGGCCTTGGGCGGCATCTGCTCGTCGGGATTCGCCGACGTGATCCGCTTGACGAGTTCACCGGCCGAGATGTCGTTCGGCACGATGGCAACGTGCCCCGATTCCAGCTTCCCGACGGCGCTGTCGCGCAGGTCGAGCCGCAACCCGGCCTGAAGCTGATTCTTGTCCGGACCATGACACAGATAGCAGTTGTTCGACAGGATCGGCCGCACGTCCCGGTTGAACTCGATCTTCCGATCGGCCGCCTGAACGGAGATCGAAGCCGAGACAAACAGACTCGCCAGAAACATGGCTCTAACAACAAACCGACAGCGCATCGGAAAGTCCTCAACAAGCAAGCGGGAGAAGAAGCGGAGGCGGGTTCAACAGGCAGACGGCTCGAACTCGAACCGGGCATCAGTATCGGTCGATGCCCGGCGAGTGTCAAACCGGGTTCGCCGTTCGCCGCTGTTGGACGCCGAATTGTGCGGGTGGTAACGATTCGGGCGAGGGTCGATCCAGACTCTGAATCCTGTCCCCGGCTTGCCGTTCGGGGTGAGGGCGACCATATTCGCGGTCACTCCCCTGACTGATGAGCCTCGCCTTGCAGGAGCTTCCACTCATGATGTACCGACTGTTGTTTCGTGTGACTTGGATCGTTGGTCTGATGGCTTCGACGCTTGCCAGCCAAGACAGCCTTGCCGCAGAGGCCAAGCCAAACGTGGTCCTCTTCCTGATTGATGACCTTGGGTGGGCAGACCTCGGATGTTATGGGAGCAAGTTTCACAAGACGCCGAACCTCGACAGGCTGGCAAGCGAGGGGATGCGGTTTACTCAGGCTTATGCCGCGTGTCCGGTTTGTTCTCCGACGCGAACGGCCATCCTGACCGGGCGGTATCCACAGCGCAGCGGCATCACGACGTGGCTGCCCGGTGCTCCGAAGCGGCCCGCGCATCGGTTGGTCGCGCCGGAGGTGCCTCTCAAACTGCCCGTCTCTGAGGTGACGATTGCCGAGGCGTTGAAGCCCGCCGGTTACGCGAGTGCCTCGATTGGGAAGTGGCATCTCGGTGGAGCCGGTTCGCTGCCGACCGATCATGGCTTTGACATCAACATCGCGGGGGATGACGCCGGCTCGCCGTACAGCTACTTCGCGCCCTACGTCGCGGGTGGGAATGCCAAGAAGAGCGGCAAGACAATCCCCGGATTGGAGCAAGCCCCCGCAGACGAATACCTGCCGGATCGTCTCGCCGCTGAAGCCGAAAAGTTCATCGACAACCACAAGGAGCAGCCGTTCTTTTTGTATATGCCACACTTCGCCGTCCACACAACGCAGAAGGCGAAGGCCGAGACCATCGCCAAGTATGGCGCGATGCCGAAGGATCCGAATGGCTCGCAGCAGAACCCGATCTACGCCGCGATGATGGAGAGCATGGACGAAGCCGTCGGCCGCGTGCTGAAACGGCTCGACGAACACAAGTTGGGCGAACGGACTCTCGTTCTCTTTACCTCCGACAACGGCGGCCTCTGCAATGGCAACGGCCAGATCATCGCTCCGACCTCGAACGCGCCGCTGCGAGACGGCAAGAGCCACCTCTACGAGGGAGGCCTCCGTGTCCCGCTGATCATCCGCTGGCCGGGCGTCGTTAAGCCGGGCAGCACCAGCGAAGAGATCGTGTGCAGCATCGACCTGTTTCCGACGATCCTGGCTGCGACAGCCAGCGCGGAGCGAAAGTCAGAGTCTTCCAACTCCGCACTCCGCGCTCCGAGCTCCGCGCTTCCCCTCGACGGTCTCGATCTCCGTCCCGTTCTCGACGGCAGCGGCAAGTTGACACGAGACGCCATCTACTGGCACTTCCCGCACTACAACGGCAACGCGGCGGCGAAGCCCGGCGCGGCGATTCGGTTGGGCGATTGGAAGTTGATCGAGTTCTACGAGACCGGGCGGCGCGAGCTGTTCAACCTCGCCAAGGATCTGCGTGAGTCGAACAACCTGATCGAACAGAACACGGAGATCGCGAACGACCTGCACGCGAAACTGGCCGCATGGCGTGAGTCGGTCGGAGCCAAGATGCCAACGCCGAATCCCGACTACGCGCCGAACCTTCAGGCCGACGATGGCTCGGTGATGATGCACTCCAGCACGGCCGATGTCTTCGGCACGATGCTGCGGTACGAGCCGCTGCCGAACAAGGACACGCTCGGCTTCTGGGTCCGCCCGGAGGATTGGGCACGGTTCGAGTTCACGATCACCAAGCCGGGCCGCTTCCGTCTGGTGCCGCACGTCGGCTGCGGGACCAACGGCGGGAGCCTCGTCCATTTTGAAGTCGCTGGACCTGACAAAGAGTCAGTTCAGACGTTGCCGCTCACCGTCCCCGCGACCGGCGGGTTCCAGAAGTTCGTCCCGCAAGACCTCGGTGAAGTGACGCTCGTCAAGCCGGGACGTTACACGCTGTCGATCAAGCCTCAAAAGAAAGAGGGCGTCGCCGTCATGGACGTGCGGCGAGTCGAACTGCGTCCGGTCACGGTGGCTCAGATGCTGCCGGACCTCAAACTGCTCGAACCGTTCTGGCGTTCGGCGACCGTCCATCGCGAAAGCGTCCTCTGCGTGAAGGAGGCTGCCGACCGACCCGCCGATGGCCGGTTGCTCTTCCCCGCCACGAAGATCGTCTCCGTCCATGCGGCCAACGGACAGAAGCAGTTCGAGTTGGGCCGCGACTTCACGCTGAGCGACGACGGATCGCGGCTCGTGCTGACGGAGCAGTCGGCGATCCCGTTTCTGAGGCAGGACGAACTCTTCCCTCCCAAGGACAAGCTGCCGTTGTGGAAGGGGGGAGCGGCCGAAGGCCCGCAATCGCTGGCTCATAAAACCGGCGATCCCGAGACGCACGTCCTGTTCAACAACGGCCACTGGTTCCACGATCAGCAGATCGAGGTGACATACCAGCGTGCGGCGAGCGACTGGCCCGGCGAGATCCCTCAGTTCGCCGCGGCCCGGTTGCCGAAGACGCTCGCCAAATTGAAGGCCAAGCAAAAACTGACGATCGGCGTGAGCGGCGACAGCATCACGTTCGGCCTCAACGCCTCGGGCCTCGTCGGTGCACCGCCGTTCATGCCAATATATCCCGAACTGGTGGCCGGTCAGTTGCGAGCAACCTATGGCGGCGAGGTCGCCCTCTTCAATCGAGCCATCGGCGGCTGGAACATCAACAGCGGCCTGAAAGACCTCGACCAGTTGATCGCTCACCAGCCGGACCTGGTCATCGTCGCCTACGGCATGAACGACGTCGGCTACCGCAATCCCGAGGCTTATCGGGCGGGAGTCGCCAAGCTGATCGAACGCCTCCGCGCCGCGAACCCCGACGTGGAAGTGATCCTCGTCGCCACGATGCTCGGCAACGACCAGTGGCATCATACCCCGCGCGAGATGTTCCCGAAGTACCTCGACGCCCTGAAGTTGCTGGCGGGCGCAGAGGGAACGGCGACAAACGGCATCGCCCTCGCCGATCTCACGTCACTCTGGACCGAGATGCTGAAGCGGAAGCGCGACAGCGACCTGACCGGCAACGGCGTCAACCACCCCAGCGACTTCGGCCACCGAGTCTACGCCTCGGCAATCCTGGCACTGCTCGTCGAGGTAACTCGTCCCATGCTATGAGTGACAGTTAGATGCGCACCAAAACGCGTCAAGTAGTGACGGTGCCCAATTACCTGCCATCATCTGACGGAATCTCATTCAACACGCCGGGGTCAAAAAAATCACCTTCGCTCTCAGATCTTTCTTTCCACTTACGTATTTCTGGTACGCGCTCGTCTTCTGGCAAGTATGAAAACTCGTCTGGTAAGTACGAAAACTCGTCGTCACCTTCAATCTGTGTGCGACCGTCACCTTCAATCTGCGTGCGACCGTCACCTTCAATCTGCGTGCGACCGTCACCTTCAATCTGTGTGCGACCGTCACCTTCAACCGGCGCGACACTATCCTTTTCATTCCGGGCGAGAATAGTCGGTGCCACCGACACCTCGCCGGAAATCAGTCCGCCATCGCCTCTGGGGTTCGAGGAGTTTGACATGATTCACTATTGGATAATGTGCATGAGAACAGCCCGAAGACTGCCGTATGTGTGCAGCAATGCATAGCAATTCAAGAGGCAAGGGAAGGCGGGACGGTCAAGTATCGTCATTCAAATGCAAGTGACTAGCGATTAATTTGACGGGCAAAGGGTGGGAGAAACCGAAGGCAGGATAGGATCGTCGAGTTCAACAACTTCGTGCAATTCACCATTGAACGGAATCCGACTGTTGAATGCGCTGTCATCAAACAATCGCCAATACTTTGCTGGAGCCACGAATGGGTATCTTTGCTGGCTCTCGCTAGTTGCGCTAGTTGCAAATATCTTTGCCCACCTCTTCACCATCTCGGCAAGATTATTCAAAGCGTCATCCGAACTGTTCCCATGAGCGACAAGGTCAAGATTCAGGCAGTGTGCAATAAAGATTCCACCTCGTGCGTCTCGCGATGGGTAACATAGCAACTTCAACTTGGGACGGTCAATCGAACTCCCTCTGGCTTTATAAAAAGACGAAAAACACTGCCGACTCAGCAATTCATCGCAGCACTTTTCAAAAATCAATGCAACGTCATCAAGTTGTGCTGCAAGTTTCATGCGAAATCCGCACTCGGCTTCAAATTCTACCGAACGCTCGGAAAGTCGTTTTAGACCATCTTTGACTTCACCAATGTACTTGCAACATGATTTTGATGACAACAAGAACACTTTCAGCATTGGGTGGGAGCAGTGCCGACTGTAATCAGCAATATCCAACATTCCAGTCTCGTATCTTTGGACGAATTCAACAATATTTTCGAGGGCATCTATGTGGTACCCGTCAGTCTCTTTCAGTGGGTCAACTTCATGTCGCAACTCACCGGTTACCAGACGGATAAGAAATGGCACAAACGAAAACAACCAAGAGAGCGCAAAAAGTACACTAGGTCGCGCTGACGGTCTGTAGACTACTTGTTGTTCACCTGCTAAACGGTCTTGGAATTGTTGCAGCAAATCCAATCGCTCTTTCATGTTTGCAACATAACGAGCCTCCGTTTGTGAAAACGTTTTCTCTAACGGAGAAGATTCATCTGCAATTTGCTTATGCAAATCCAACACTTCACCGACAATCTCACGGACTTTTTGGTCGGTGTGTAGCACAGAAGTGCTTGCCAGCTCAATCGTGTTGATGAAGAGCGGACGAGAAATCTTGCAAAGTTCTCGCGTCCAGAAATGATGTGGCAATTCATCAATCAATTGCTTGAAGGCAGCAATCTGAGT
Source organism: Planctomycetota bacterium (assembly GCA_038040225.1). Classification (GTDB taxonomy): domain Bacteria; phylum Planctomycetota; class Planctomycetia; order Planctomycetales; family Planctomycetaceae; genus Schlesneria. The sequence goes on along the minus strand of JBBPIS010000083.1, from coordinate 342 downwards.
TTGAATCCCTTGTTGTTGAGTTGGGATCTGTGAGGCATGCGCAAATAAGTGGGGCACGCGAAATACGATGAGTCGCGGCTGCGCAGCAAACGTCCCTTCAACACACGATGCAGCAAACGTACGTATGTCGTTCGCGAGTTCGCCGCTAAGGTTTTTGAGAGTTGAAGTACGATTTAGATCGAGCGTGTACGCCGGATCACTTGGCATTTGGGGCGCTTCCATTTCGGACTACTTCTGAAAAACCGATGGTGCGTAAGAATGAAGAGGTGGTTTTTGGCTGTCAAGGGGTGTGAATGGGAAAAAAACAAAAAAAGAAGGAGCCAACTTAATCGTGGGATTCGG
>JBBPIS010000082.1:0-33596 GCA_038040225.1 Planctomycetota bacterium | reverse complement strand
GTCAGCAAGTAGGGTGCGTGGTGTCTTCGGAACGCACCGGTTTGAGATTGGATTTTCCGATGATGGTGCGTTCCGAAGACTCCACGCACCCTACGGCAACCTGACACCAAACAATCGAAAACGCCATGCCCAGCCAACCATCCGTCCAACTCAGCCAGCGATCCCACCGGGCGAAAGACCAGGCCATCAGCTTCCTGATGCAGCAGGCGGTCGAGAACCGCGACGTGATCTCGCTGGCGGCGGGGCTGGTCGATGAGGCCAGCCTGCCCGTGTCTGAATGCCGAACGGCGCTGAGTGGCTTGTTCAATGACGAGGCTCGCGCGCGGCAGGCTCTGCAATACGGAACGACCGCCGGTGCCGATCTCCTTCGCGAACAGTTGCGGCTCCATCTCGCGCGGCTCGAACACTGTTCGTCTGACGAGTTGAACATTGATGCGAATCAGTTGGTGCTTACGACGGGGTCTCAGCAGTTGCTGGCTCTCGTCGCGGACGCGCTCTTCGATCCGGGCGACATCTGTCTTGTGGCCGCTCCCACGTACTTCGTGTTTCTCGGGGTGCTGAACGGAGTGGGAGCCCGCACGATTCCGATCGCGACCGACGAACACGGCATCAACACGCAGGCCCTCGACGCCGAACTCGCCCGGCTGGCCGAAGCTGGTGAACTGCCGCGAGTGAAGCTGATCTATGTGGTCAGCTACTACGAGAACCCGAGCGGAGTCAGCCTGTCGACGGATCGGCGTCGCGAAGTTGTCGAGATCGCCCGCAAGTGGTCGCGCAATCACCGGCTGTTCGTGCTCGATGACGCTGCATATCGCGAGCTGCGTTACGACGGTGAGGAGCGTCCCAGCGTGTGGAGCTTCGACGAGGCACGCGACACCGTCGTGTTGGCTCAGACATTCTCGAAGAGCTTCTCGCCGGGTGTTCGCGTCGGTATGGGCGTCCTGCCGAAGTCGCTCGTCGGGCCGGTCTGCGATCTGAAGGGGAACGACGACTTCGGATCGGCCAACCTCAACCAGCATCTGCTGGCGACGGTTCTCTCGTCGGGCCAGTACGAGTCCCACGTGTCCGAGGTCCGCGCCGCCTACCGCTTGAAGCGCGACGCGATGCTCGCAGCGCTCGAGCGTGAGTTTGCAGGTGTTCCCGACGTGAGTTGGCTGCGCCCCGAAGGCGGCCTCTATGTCTGGCTGTCGCTGCCCGAGCGGATCGAGACGGGCTTTTCGAGCACGCTGTTCCATCTCGCCGCTAAGACGCATCGCATGATGTACGTCCCCGGTGAGCTGTGTTATCCGTCGGGAACGGCCGCCGTTCGCAAGAACCAGATGCGGCTCAGCTTTGGTGTGCAGGATGCCACCGGCATCACCGAGGGGATCCGTCGGCTGGCGGCCGCGGTCCGCGACCTGCTCTGACGTTGCCATCATTTGTTTCGGAAAAATCGTTGTGATCGCAAAACTTCCCCAGTAACATCGGCCCCGTTCGCGTAGAGGTGTCCGTTCGGGTTGGTCGGCTTTTCTGGTGAGTGCAATGTCTTCCGCAGTGGTTCGCATCGGTGCAGTGGTCTTGGCGCTGGCTCAGCTTGGCGTCACGGGCTTCTACGCACCCGCTCACCGGCTGCTGCATCACTCGCTGCGATCCGTCGACACCGCCCCGTCGTCGGCCTCTGCCGCCGGATGCCACTCGGGTTGCTGCCATCATCACGCGAAGAAGGCCGGTTCGGCCGCTCAAGCTCCGAGTGAGGAGCAGACTCCAACCTCACCGTGTCCCGACGACGAGAACAGTTGCGTCTGGTGTGCGATCGCTCTGCAACAGGCGGCACCAGCGACACCTGCCGCCGAGGTGACCGTTCTCGATCCGGTCGAGTTTGTCTCGACCCCTGATCACTCTCCGGCTGTCGCCCGACTGGTGACGGCCTTCGACGTTCGCGGCCCGCCCACACTCTGAGTGGTTGCCCCGTCGATGCGCTCGCCCCGACCTCCGATTGCGTTCGGAGGAGTCGTGTTTCGGGTGATCTTTCCGCGCGAACGTTGATGTCGCGCGTCCGTTCTTCGTGCCGTGCCTGCTGCGCGGGCGAACACCTTCGTCATTGATCTTCGTCCATCGTCTGCCATTCTTCGACGCACCCGCAGTGGTCGTCGAAAGGAGTCGTTCATGTTCACATTTACTCAACGCCGTCGCCGCGCGTTCACGCTGATCGAACTGCTCGTGGTCATCGCCATCATTGCCGTGTTGATTGCGTTGTTGCTCCCCGCCGTGCAGCAGGCGCGGGAAGCCGCCCGCCGCTCGCAGTGCATCAACAATCAAAAGCAGCTCGGGCTGGCCCTGCACAACTATCACGACACGTTCAATGTCTTTCCTCCCGGCTGGATCGGTGTCCAGGCGGGCGTCGCCCACATGGAAGGCCAGTCCGGTTTCGCGTGGGGAGCCCACCTGCTGCCGAATCTCGATCAGGGTCCGCTCTACAACCAGATCAACTTCAAGGTGTCACTGCTCGATCCCTCGAACGACATCGCGAGAAAATCGGTCCTCGGCGTCTTCCGCTGTCCGTCCGATCCCTCGACCGACACCTGGGAACTCGGCGAAGAGGGCAACCTCACGAACATCCTCGCCACGCTTCCCACGGCCAACTATGTGGGGAGCTTCGGCACGGAAGGGCACGAGGATCTCTGCGTCGCCGCGCCGTTTCCCGCCTCGCAATGCGTGGGCGACGGAGTGTTCTTCCACAACTCCAAGATCCGCCTCGCCGACATCACCGATGGCACCAGCAACACGATTCTGCTGGGGGAGCGTCGCTCGGACAGGACGCTCCGCTGGCACAGCACGTGGGTGGGACTGGTGCCGCGCGGCGAAGAGGCCAGCGCGCGGTTCCTCGGAGTCTCGGATCACACTCCGAACCATCCGGCCCAGCACATCGACGACTTCAGCAGTTGGCACACGGGCGGCGTCCACCTGCTCTTCGGCGACGGTCGAGTCCGCTTCCTCACGCAAAGTGTGGATTTGGGCATCTTCCGCGCAATTGCCACTCGTTCGGGCAGCGAGATCGTTGGCGATTTCTAAGGGACTCTAACAAATCCCCTCGCCCCGGCTCGGGCACCGCCGCTTCGGTGGTCGGGAGAGGGTTAGGGTGAGGGGTCTTCTGGTTTTGTTCGAGCTCCTAAGTAGACCCGCGGAAGAGATTCGCAACACGAACCCAACGCCCCCGGCGGGGTGGCGGGGTCTGACCAACGGGAAGGCCCCGGAGCAACCAATTCCGGGCTATCGCTCCGCTCTGACCCGGCCACCCCGCCGGCCACCCCGTCGCCGACTCCCTTCAGTTCAGTCCGCCTTTGAGGATGACGCGAACGGTCACCCCTCGGAAGTTGCAAAAAATCACCGGGGACTTCGACCGACCCCCGAAACACGAGCTAACTTCCATTTCATTGCCGTTTTCATCTGGCCGTCCCCGTGCATTGAACCCGAGGTGCGTGACATCGTGAGTGACATCGAAACCAAACTGCTGAATGACGTTCAGGCCATCCGCGAGATCGTGGCCCAACAGGGGCGATTGTCGGTCGATGTCTTCAGTCTCGATGAGACGAGCGACCTGTACAGCGCCGGACTGACCTCGCTGGCGACCGTGGGGATCATGCTGGCCCTCGAAGACCGGTTTGACATCGAGTTTCCCGAGTCGATGCTGAGCCGCAAAACCTTCAACAGCGTCGCGTCCATCTCCGAGGCCGTCTCACAACTCGCGTCCTAATCTGTCGCATAGAAGCCTGAAGCGCAAGCGAAGGCAAACGTCACCCGTTCCTTCGCTTGCGCTTCAGGCTTCTATGCGAGCCAACATTATCTCGGTTGATCTCCTCCTTTCCCCGGGAATCCCATGAAGACCCTCGAACTCGACATCGCCCACGCCATCGAACCTGCGCTGGACTTCGATGAACTGCTGCAACAGGTTCATGCGCTTGGCAAAGAAGTACTCGCCGTCCACGCGGCGGACGTGGATCGCGACGCCCGCTTTCCCCAGGAATCGTTCGCGGCGCTGCGTCAGGCGAAGCTGCTGAGTGCCTACGTTCCAACCGATTTCGGCGGGATGGGCCTCAACATCGTGCAGATCGGTCAGATTTGTGAGGCACTCGGCCAGTACTGCGGCTCGTCCGCGATGATCTACGCGATGCACTGCATTCAGGTGGCTTGCGTCGTGCATCACGCCCAAGACTCGGATTACTACCGGGACTACCTCTGGGAACTGGTGGCGGACCAGCGATTGATGGCCTCGGCCACGACCGAGATCGGGACGGGCGGCGACTTGCGGTCGAGCGTTTGTGCGATCGAAGTCAGCGGCAACCAATTCAAACTCACGAAGAAGGCACCGGTCATTTCCTACGGTGAGACGGCCGACGACATCCTTGTCACCTGCCGTCGCTCGCCCGAGTCACCGGCCAGCGATCAGGTCCAGGTGATGGTTCGCCGGGGGGAATACACGGCGGAACCGTTGTCGAATTGGGACACGATGGGCTTCCGCGGAACGTGCAGCTCCGGCTTCACGCTGACCGCGGAAGGCGATGTCGCCCAGATCATGCCGACGCCGTTCGACGAGATTCTCACGCAGACGATGCACCCGTATTCGCACATCGTGTGGTGCTCGCTCTGGACGGGGATCGCGGCCGACGCGGTGAATCTTGCCCGGGCATTCGTTCGAGCCGAGGCACGCAAGACTCCCGGGGAGACGCCCATCTCCGCGATTCGACTGGCCGAGGTGGATCGCGTGTTGCAGGAGATGCGACACAACGTCCAAAGCCTCACCCGCGAGTATCACGAACTGCTGAAGCAGAACGATCCCGAGGCGTTCCGGGGGTTCGGCTTCTCCATTCGCACGAACAACCTCAAGGTGACCTGCTCGCAGCGCATCGTCGAGATTGTGGGCCAGGCCCTGTTGATCTGCGGCATCTCCGGCTACCGCAACGATTCCAAATTCAGCCTCGCGCGACATCTGCGGGATGCCTACGGGGCCGCTCTGATGGTCAACAACGACCGCATCACAAAACTCAACGCCACCATGCTGATGGTTCACAAGGAAGGTGTCTGAACTGCTGTGGGCCGACCTCGCCGAGGTCGGCGACGCGGATTTCGGCAAAATCCGTCTACAGCATGGAAACGCACCGACTTCACCCAGACTACTCCTTCCGTTTTTGAAGTGTGTTCTAACCATGTGCCTCTCGAATGAAGTTCTCACCGCAGCCTATCAGGGGTTTCTCGATCAACTGACCGAGGCGGGGTTGTTGATTCCGTCGGGCGTTCCGGGCGTCTATGGTCACAGCGGCGTGTTCGAGCGAGTCCTCGAAGGCTTTGACGCGTGCGTGACTCGGCGCAGTACCCATCTCAAGGCCGAGGTCATTCGCTTTCCCGGCGTTCTGAACCGCGTCCATTATCTGAAGACCAGTCATATCGAGAGCTTTCCCGATCTGATGGGGTCGGTCCACAGCTTCACGGGGAATGAGCGCGATCATGCGGTGATGCTCCAGAAGCGGGCCAACGGCGAGGACTGGACGCAGGATCTCACGCCGACCGAGGTCATGATGACACCGGCCACGTGCTACCCGCTCTATCCGACAGCGACGGGGACGCTGCGCGAAGGAGGCCGCACGGTCGATCTCCGTTCGTTCGTCTTCCGGCACGAACCGTCGATCGATCCGTGTCGGATGCAGATGTTTCGGATGCACGAGTCGGTGCGACTCGGCACGCCCGAGCAGGCCCTCGCCCATCGCGGTCACTGGGTGGAGCTGGGGCAGCAAATCCTGAACTCGGTCGGGCTGAAGGTCGAATGCGTGGTGGCCAACGATCCCTTCTTCGGACGGGGTGGACGCATGATGGCCGCGACGCAGAAGGAGCAAAGCCTCAAGTTCGAAATGGTGATTCCGGTGGCCACCGCCGAGAAGCCGACGGCCATCATGTCGTGCAACTATCACACGGACTATTTCGGCAGTGCCTTCGGCATCCGCACGGCCGATGGCCAGGTCGCCCATTCCGCCTGCATCGGCTTCGGATTGGAACGAGTCACGCTCGCGCTCTTCAAGACGCACGGGTTTGATCCCGACCGCTGGCCCGCCGACGTGAAGCATGAGCTTGGACTATGACGAAGCACGTCTTCCCCCTCGACCCGAGCAGTTACCAGCGGCACCTCATCCACACCCGCGAACGCAACTGGGCCGAAACGAACTGCTACGTCGATCTCTGGATCGAGCTCCTGCATGCCTGGGGCTTTGAGCCGCTGGCCGCGCTGCCGTTCACTCTGGCCATCGACTTCGAGGGCGATCAGTGGACATTTTTCAAATTTCCGCTGTCGGACCTGTGGGATCTCTACGGCTTGGATGTTCAGGAACTCGCGATCTGGAGACCTGTAGCCTCGCACGTCGAGGAGCAGATCGGGCTGGGACGACCGGTGCTGGTCGAGTTGGATTCGTTCTATCTCCCCGACACAGCCGGCACGGCGTATCAGCATCAGCACGTGAAGACGACCGTGGCCGCCATCGAGATCGACATCCAGAACCTGCAACTCGGCTATTTCCACGGCCAGGGCTACTACCATCTGCACGGCGACGACTTCGTCAACATTTTCAATCTGGAGGGAGTCAAACATCCCGCCGTGCTGCCGCCGTACGCGGAGTTCGTCAAATGCCGCTCGTCCGCAAAGCCGGCTGGTGATGACCTGTTGCAGACATCGCTGAAACTGCTGCGCCGCCAATTGCATCTGCTGCCGGAATCCAATCCGTTTGAGAAGTTCAAGCCACGTTTCGAGGCCGACCTGCAATGGCTGGCGAACGAACCGATTGAGACCTTTCATCAGTACTCCTTCGCGACGCTCCGGCAGTTCGGATCTTGCTATGAGGTGGCCGCGACATATCTGAGATGGCTCCAGGCGCGGAACGACTCTCCGTTGGAGCGGCCAATCGCGGCGTTCTCCGAACTATCGACGGGTGCGAAAACGATGCAGTTCCAACTCGCACGCGCCATGGCGCGCAAGAAACCGCTGGATCTGTCGATCCTCGACCAGATGGCCGCGACTTGGGAGACGGCAATTGAGGACTTGAAAGCCCAGTTCTCGTGAGTGTCCTTAGAAAACCATCGCATGCTCGATTCGTTCCACTCCGTGAGCGGTGAAGGCTCCGAGACAGCGGCCCTGTCTCTCGGCCCGTGGGATTGCTGCGCTCAGGCACCGGGAATCGTCACTCGTCCCGACCAACTGGCACACGCGAACGGCGAATGGCTATCAGCCGCCGTTCCGGGCACGGTGGCAGGCACGTTGAGAGCCAGCGGTCGCTGGGATTTTCAGCGACCGACGGACATTGATGCCCAGGATTGGTGGTATCGCTCGACGTTCGCCATCTCAGCCGACTCCAACGGCCAACCATGCACCCTGTGTTTCGACGGCTTGGCCACTCTCGCCGACATCTGGCTGAATGGGGAGCATCTCCTCTCGACCGACAACATGTTCCGAGCTTACGAACTCGATGTCACATCGTTGCTGCGGGCAAACAATGAGTTGGCAATCCGCTTTCGTTCCCTTTCCGCCGACTTGCAACAGAAACGTCCTCGCCCGCGTTGGAAGACCAATCTCGTGGATCACCAGCAATTGCGCTGGCATCGCACCACGCTGCTTGGACATATCCCCGGTTGGTCCCCGCCGGTCCCCGCCATCGGACCGTGGCGAGACATCCGGTTGGAGCGACAGCCAGTGAGACTGTCCGACGTGCAGTTGGTCGCAAAGCTGGACGGCACGACCGGCGTCGTGACGTTCCGCGCGCGTGTTCACTCGGCAATGTTGATCGACCGAGTTTCACTGCGAGTCGGATCGCACGAAGCGTCCATCGCAGTTCAAGCCGATGCGGAAGGCCGGATGTTCAGCGGTGAACTCCGCATCTCAAACCCGCCTTTGTGGTGGCCGCACACACACGGAGACCAGCCACTCCTCGCGTGCGATGTGCTCGCGGAGTCTGGTCCAAATCGACATGTGATCGGCTGTGGAAAGCTGGGCTTCCGCGATTTGCAGGTTGAGACCGCCAACGGTTTCGGGATCGTCCTCAATGGCCAACCGATCTATTGCCGAGGAGCCTGCTGGACGGTCACAGACATCTTCACGCTCAACGGCACGGAAGAATCGCTTCGACACGACCTGACGCTCGCGCGCGATGCGGGTGCCAACCTGCTGCGCGTCGGCGGGACGATGATCTACGAGAGCGACCTCTTTTATCGTCTGTGCGATGAACTGGGCCTCCTCGTCTGGCAGGACTTCATGTTCGCCAATATGGACTACCCGGTCCACGACGAGTCGTTTGCGAACAACATCGCCGCCGAAGCGACTCAGCAACTTCAGCGACTCTCGCCTCATCCGTGCGTGGCCATCTATTGCGGTAACAGCGAGATCGAACAACAGGCGGCGATGCTCGGCATGCCGCGCGAACTCTGGCGGAACGACTGGTTTGCGGAGCGTCTCCCTGCGCTGTGCAAGCAACATCATCCGACGACGGCTTACGTCCCATCGACTCCCAGCGGCGGAGTCCTTCCGTTTCATGCCAACTCGGGAGTTTGCCACTTCTACGGCATCGGTGCCTATCTCCGTTCACCGGCGGAACTGCGTCAGACGAACGTTCGCTTTGCTTCGGAGTGCCTCGGGTTCGCAAACGTGCCCGAACCGGAAATGGTGGACACGATCATGGCGGGAGCCACACCCGTCACGCACCACCCGCGCTGGAAGCAACGCATCCCGCGCGACACCGGTTCGGCTTACGACTTTGAAGATGTGCGCGACCATTATCTCCAGCAGTTGTATGGCCTCGCTCCGGTCCCGCTGCGAACATCCGACATGCACCGCTACTGGCAACTGAGCCGCGTCACCTCGGGCGAAATGATGGCGCAGGCGTATTCGGAATGGCGCAGCGGGCACAGCCTGAATCAGGGTGCTCTGGTCTGGTTCTTCAAAGACCTGTGGCCAGCGGCGGGATGGGGCGTCGTCGACAGCTCCGGCATCCCCAAGGCCGCGTACTACTTTCTGAAGCGACTCTGGCGCAACCGCCAGATCACGCTGACCGACGAAGGTCTGAATGGTCTTCATTTGCACGTCACCAACGAGACCTCTGAACCGTTGCAGGGGTTTGTCGAAGTACTCCTGCTAAAGGAGCCATCGACTGTTGTCGTTCGCCAGGAAGCGCCGGTCGAACTGGCCGGGCGATCCCATCAAATGCTCAATGCCGACGAGATCGTCGGTGGTTTCTACGATGTCAGCTACGCTTATCGGTTTGGTCCACCACACCATGATGTCGTGATGGCCACGCTTTACGACGCCGATCATCAGGTCATGAGTGAGGCGTTCCACTTCATTCGCCGACTCGAACCGGCCGTGGTTCCGACAGCCTCCATCGAAGCTTCGGCAGAAATGACGAGCGAGACAACGTGCGAGGTCACGCTGAGCTGCGACCGCTTTCTGCACGGTGTGCGACTCAGTGCGAAGGGCTTCCTTCCCGAAGACAACTATTTTCACCTGGCCCCGCAGCGGAAGAAGGTTGTCACCTTCTCCGCGATCGAGAACCCACCGCGAGACTTCCGAGCGGATGTTGAAGCCTTGAACTTCAATGCCTCTCAGACAATTGCCCTGCGCAAGGGGCGAACATAAATGGAAACCATGCCGACAGCAGTCGTCGATCTCGATCAGTCGCACGCCGTACAGATTCAGTCGAACACGGAGTCTGTGCGGCGGACCGCGTTTTATCTGGATAGCCAAGGTCAACCGCTGTTTGCCTGGCTGCATCACCGCGTCGAACAAACGGGCTTCGATCATGGAGTCATCATTTGCCCGCCCATTGGTTACGAGCAACTGCATTCGCACCGCAGCTTGCGACATTTGGCGGACACGCTCGCCCACGGGGAAATCCCGGTCTTGCGGTTCGACTGGCACGGCACGGGAGACTCGGCGGGAGTCGATGAAGATGCCGGACGAGTCGCCACCTGGTTGGCGAATGTCCGCGACGCGGTGCAGTGGATGCGCGAACGGTTCGGCTGCCGACAGGTCAGCCTCGTCGGCTTGCGGATCGGTGGGTCGCTCGCCGCATTGGCCGCCGCTGACGTCGAAATCGACAATCTCGTTCTGTGGGCTCCCGTGACGAAGGGCCGGACGTACGTTCGGGAGATGAAGGCGATCAGCCTGATGGCGGAAACAGCGTCTCGAATCGCACCCGATGCTGACGGCCACATTGAGGCTGCGGGGTTCGTCCTGAGTTCCGAGACCGCCGCCGATCTAAGCCAGATTGATCTGCTGCAATGCCGACCAGACTGTCGGCGGGTGCTGCTTGTTTCTCGCGACGATCTTCCGGACGACACTCGTTTGTCGGACCACCTGTCGGAGGCGGGCGTCTCCGTCGAGAAGATTGCCGCACCCGGCTTCACCGAGATGATGGTGGAGCCTCACCGCAGCCTGGTTCCCGAAACTGCGATTCGCGAGATCACGAGATGGCTCACACAAAAGATCTCGGCGGAGGCATCTCCAACCCCGGTGATCGACATCAGCTACGCGACTCCGACAGAAACATTGATGCCCTCTGCAACGAGTCCTCCTCACAACAAAGGCGACCAGCACTTTCGCGAGTCGGCTGTTCGGATCAGTACTCAACCCGATTTGTTCGGGATTGTCTGCGAACCAGTCGACTCGGTGGCAAATGATTTGCCGTGGGTCGTGCTGCTGAATGCCGGTTCGTCGTATCGAATCGGCCCGGGACGCCTCTATGTGTTCCTCGCGAGGCAACTTGCCATGCAGGGCTTTCGCACCGTCCGCTTGGACTTCTGCAGCTTGGGCGACAGCATCTCACCCGACTCGAAGAGTGAGAATGATCCCCATCCCGCAACGGCGTTCCGCGATGTCGAACTGGTCCTGAAAAATCTCCAACACCGATTCGATGCGAAGAAAATCGTGTTGATGGGGCTTTGCTCGGGGGCCTACGCGGCGTTTCAGTCGGCGGCACAGATTCAAAACCCGGTGCTGGTGGAGAGCGTGCTGATCAATCCGTTGACGTTTTTCTGGAGGGAAGGAATGTCGCTGGATGTCTCGCCCGTCAGGCAATTGCTGTCCATTCACTATTACATCGGGGCGGCAATGGACCCGACGAAATGGCTGAAGTTGTTAAGCGGTCGGAGCAAGATCGGGGTTGTCGGAGCGATCAAGATCGTCCTGCGAAAATTGCGGGTCTTGCGTCTGCCGAAGTCTGCGACGCGAAACGACTCGATCGACGGCACTCACGCCGTCGGACCAGGTCATCCTCGCGAGGAAGACGTACCGGGCGATCTCGATCGAATCGTCAGGTCGGGACGCACCCTCGCCATGTTCTTCGCGACAACCGATCCCGGATACAGCATCCTGACGTTCTATGCCAGGAGAAAGGTGAAACAACTTCGCCAGTCGGGTCGGCTGAACGTCTCATTCATCGCCGACGCAGACCATACGTTCTCGACGCGGGCGGCCAGGCAGAAGTTGAGCCGTTCGATCTCGGATTACCTCTGTCGTCGCTACCGCAAACTCGATTGAACGCCGCACAGTCGGCCATCGGTAGGGTGTGTGCAGCAACGCGGAACACACCACGATCAACGGTATCCTGCTCTCGCAACCCGGTGCGTTCCGCGTTGCTGCACGCACCCTACAAGATTTACAGCACCGCCAGCGCTTCGCGAGTTCGCTGCAACAGCGGTGAGTCCGGTTCTCGGGTTCCCTTCAAATAGTAGACGCTCGCGGCGAGAAGCTGCGGACGGACGGCGGGGCTGGCGTGAGCGAAGTCCTCGAACGACGACGCGGCGAATTTGTAGTCGTGGGCATCGGTTCCCTTGGTGAAGATCAGATGCCGCGCGGCGTCGAAGAAGGTTGACGCATTGCCCCCCGCGCGAGCGTAGGCCAGGGTCTCGGCCGCAGCCTTCGCGCGGTTCTGCTTCAGGCCGTCGAAGATCGACTCGATGCTGGCGGGGGCTGAGTCCGCCGCTGCGAACTCGTCGATGTTCGGCTTGTCGGGCAGGCCGCCCCGGCCACGAGCCCCTTCACGGAACATGGTAATCCACGACGCCGCTTGCAGCAGCGCGAGCAGCCTCGTCGAATTGTTGCCACTCTGCCGGAACGTGTAGTACAGCGAGTTGGTCGCCGTCGTCGCATGCAGCGGGACGATGGCCTGCTGTCGCATCAGCAGTTCGCCCGCCGCGAGCAGGATCCCGTCCCACAGCGAACTCGCCGCGACACCCTTGTTGAGATGCTCGACGACGGCGCTCGCGGCCTCCTTCGGGTTGGCCTGCCGCAGCATTTGCAGCAGCGATGTCGTGACCAGCGGATCCGGTTTGCCAGCCGCCCAGTCCGCGCGAATCTTGCTCACCAGTTCGCGATTGTGATCGTAGGGTGCGGCCGAATCGCTGCGGCCTCCATTCAGCAGACCGTAGACCAGCGAACGGAGCACCGGTTCGGCGTGCTCCCAACCGATCAGCTCCAGCGTGCGGCACGAGTGCGCGGTGAAGATCGCCTTGTGTCCGATGTTCTGCCAGTCGCGGATGCCGTACTGCGCGAGCAACTCCATGACTTCGGCCGCCCCGGCCGAGCGACACAGTCCGGCGACGGCGACGTCGGCCGCCTCGTCGTCCCACCGATCCATCGCTTCGACGAATCGCTGCCGGGCCTGCGAGGCGGACGGCACCGCCGATTCCTTGACCGGGGCGAGCGTCCAGTCTTCCTCCTTCACGTCCTGCGCCTGGGAACTCTTGAACGTGTCGAGTCCCCAGAAGAACGGAATCAACCGGTCGGCCTGAGGGGCATCGAGGGCCAGTTGATGCGCCGCGCTGATGACCATCACCGCATGAAACTTGAACCCGACGGGCCGCGGCTTGATGTTGCGGATCCCCGCGAGAAACAGTCCGCCGACGAGTTGCCGATAACTCAGATCCTTCTTCAACCGCTCGACGGCCCCTTGGAGGATCTGCTCGCGCGGCGTCTTCTCGATCCACCGCACGATCTCTTCCATCTCGGGCCGAAACTGCACGACGTTCGGCGTCACCTGCAACTCCTCCGCCCGGGCGGGTACGAGCGAATGCAACGCCTGCCACGCGGCACTTCCCACCACCACGCTGCCCCCCAACCCCATCAAGAACTCGCGACGATCGACGTGAGACATGAGAGACCCTCCCGGCAAGAAGTGAAACGCAAAACCGAGTGACTCCAACCGGCCGACATCTTACAACGTCGCCGCTTTGTTAGCAGTCAACTGGAATCCAATGCCCGCGTTGCTGGCGTTGGAAAGAACAGCCTGTTGAAATCGGGCGCGGAGTTAGTGTGCCACGGCTGTGTCAGCCGTGTGTCTTCGCGTCGATCTCCCAATCGCACGGCTGACACAGCCGTGGCACGCGAGGCACTGTTCCTGTTGCGTCTGTTTGAGTTCTCGGCCAGCGTCTCACTCCGGGCGTGTGATTTTTTCGCCTCCGGGCTTGTCCCGGGGGTTGAGCGGCCTCTGCCCTACTCGATGCTCTTGATATAAGAAGTAGCGCAAAAGCCGTTGAACCACCGACGCAAGGTCGGTGGCGAACAAGTCACAAGCTCTCCGGGCGGCGTGAGGTCTGTGTTGCTCGCCCACCCACGAGGAGGCTCCTCATGCCCGCTCGCCCTGCCGCACCGACCGAGGCCAAAGCCGCCGCCGGGTATCAGGAAGCTCAACGACGCATCGCCCAAGCGGCTCGTGTGGGCACGACTGATCTCCACCTGAGCAGCCTTGGTCTGACGAGCCTGCCGCCGGAGATTGGACAACTCGCGAACCTGACCTTGCTCTATCTCAACAACAACCAACTGACGAGCCTGCCGCCAGAAATCGGACGGCTCCCGAACCTTACCGAACTCAACGTCTCCGACAACCGACTGAAGCGCGTGCCGCCGGAGATTGAACAACTAGCTCAACTTACCGATTTTTACCTCGCCTGCAACCAACTAACGAGCGTGCCACCGGAGATCGGACACCTCACTCAACTCACCTGTTTCGGCCTCGGTAGCAACCAACTGACGTGCGTGCCGCCTGGGATCGGACAGCTCGTTCAACTCTCCAAGCTCTGGCTCGACAACAACCAATTGACGAGCCTGCCGCCGGAGATCGGACAGCTCACTCAACTCATAACGCTAGACCTCGAATACAACCAACTGACAAGCGTGCCACGGGAAATCGGACAACTCTCTCATCTCTATGAACTCAATCTCAGCAGAAACCAACTAACTTCATTGCCGGAGAGCCTTCGCCGGTTGCCGCAACTCCGGATACTGCGCCTGCACGACAACCCAAAGCTCGAGATACCGGCATCTGTGCTATCGCATGGTCCCGGCTACTGGGGCGGCGACCGCTACCTCCCTCCCGATCCACGGACGATCCTGGATTACTACTTTCGCATGCATGCGGAGGCCGAGCGGAGGACATTGTCCGAAGCCAAGCTGATCCTGGTGGGGCGGGGCGATGTCGGCAAAACGTCCTTGGTGCGACGGTTGGTAGACAACACATTCTCACGCCAGGAAGGGACGACGCACGGAATCCGCATTCAGCGGTGGCCGGTCACTGTCGGGCAGGAGCGGGACGAGATCCTGCTGCACGTTTGGGACTTCGGCGGGCAGGAGATCATGCACGCCACACACCAGTTCTTCCTGACCGACCGCAGTCTCTATCTGCTGGTGCTGGACGGCCGGGCTGGTCAGCAGGAGGCCGAGGCCGACTATTGGCTGCGGCTGATCAGTGGCTTCGCCCCCGCATCGCCTGTCCTCGTGGTCCTGAACAAGATTAAGCAGGACCACTTCACACTCAACCGCGCGGCCCTGCAACAGAAGTTCCCGCAGGTCGTCGGTTTCATCGAGACCGATTGCGACAACCCCGGCCCCGACGGGAAGACGGGCAAGAACGGCTACGGCATCGACGCGCTGAAGAAGGAGATCGCCCGGCACGTCGACACGCTCCCCGATGTCCGGATGCCGTTCCCGACAAGCTGGTTCGCGATCAAGGAACGTCTTTCAAAACCGAAGCAGCAGCGACAGAACTTCCTGACGATCGACGAGTACCGGGCGCTGTGCGTCGAACTCGGCGAGACGAACGAAGAATCACAGCAGAACCTCAGCGCGATCCTGCACTGTCTGGGGATCGCGCTCAACTTCAGCGACGACGATCGGCTGCACGACAAGCACGTCCTCAATCCCCACTGGCTGACGACCGGCATCTACACGCTGCTCAATTCCAAGCGGCTGGCCGCCCGCAAAGGGGAGATGCGCCAGACAGACCTCGCGACGGAACTCGACGAGACGCAGTATCCGAAGGAGATGCACTCGTTCCTCATCAACCTGATGGAGAAGTTTGAACTCTGCTTCAGCTTTGAAGAGACGCCGCACGCCGCCGGAACCAAACCTTCCGCGGCGAAGTACCTGATCCCCGAGTTGCTCGACACGCAGCAGCCGGAGGCCGCCGCCGAGTTCGACCCGGAGCAGTGCCTGAACTTTCATTACCTCTATCCAGTTCTCCCGCCCGGCCTGCTGCCGCGCTTCATCGTGCGAACACACGTCCTCAGCGAAAAGGACCGTTGGAAGACCGGCGTGATCCTGTTCTTTGAAGGCAACACGGCCCTCGTCAAAGCCGACCCGCAGGAGAAAACGATTCGCATCCTGATCAACGGCCCTCCCGCCGGTCGCCGCCGCATGCTGGCCATGATCCGCCAGGACTTTGATGGCATCCACCGCGACATCCCCAATCTGAAGCCGGACGAACTGGTCTCGTTCCCGAGCCATCCGCAGCTCACGGTCAGTTTCGCCAAACTGGAGGTGCTGTTCGACAAGAACCCGGACCGGCAGATCGACGATGTCGTCGATGGCGAAGTGGTGACGGCCACCGTGCGCGAACTGCTGGAAGGAGTGGAATTCGGCCCGCTTCCCGAAGCCGGTTCGCGAACGCAGGCCCGCCGCGCGGGAGGTAAGGGATCGAAGCGCGTCTTCGACGGCGGTCTGCTGGACGGTGGTCACGACGACGAACCGCTGCGGCTCTTCTTCAGCTACTCCCACGCCGACGCCAAGCAGCGGCTGAGACTCGCCAAGCATCTGGCCCCGCTGGAACGAACCGGTCTGATCAGAACGTGGTACGACAACGAGATTCTGCCCGGTGCGCAGTTCAATCAGGTGATCGCCGACAAACTGGCCGAAGCGGACATCATCGTGTTGCTGATCAGCGCGAACTTCACGGCGTCCGACTATTGCTCCGAGATCGAACTCCCGCTGGCGATGACCCGGCACGAGAAGGGAGAAGCCTGCGTCCTGCCGATCCTCATCAGTGACGTGAACGGCTGGAAGAAACTTCCCGCCGGAAAGCCTGCCACCGACAAACCTCCCGTCGGCGAATTGCGACTCGGTGATCTCAACGTGCTCCCAACCAGTCTCAAAGCGATCTCCAACTGGAGACCCAATGACACCGGCTGGACGGACGCCGCCCGAGGAGTCGAACGCGCCGCCGAAGACATCAAGAAAAAACGCCCGCCCCGCCCGCCGCACCGAGGGGCTTTGCCCGATTGAATGGCATGATGGCCCGAGTCGAATAATCTGCAACAATGTTGGACGTGCCAATGACGTTGGAGTTATTCTCACCCGTCAGGAGTTCGCCATGAGTCAGCAGATCGAATTTGCCGAGGCCCTGGATGCCGCCGAACGACTCGACCCGGACGCCCAAGCCGAACTGGTCGTGGTGGCGCAGACCCGGCACGAATTCGCCGCCGGGCAGTGCGAACCCATGACGCCGACGGAGTTGGTCCGCGAGGTGATACTACCAGGGTGTCGATTTGAGTAAACAGCTTGCCATGGGGAGATTTGTTCTATGACCGAGTCAATTTTGCGACGTGAGATCAAGCAGGCCATCGACCGCCTGCCGGTCGACCGGCTTTCCTCCGTGGCCGATTTTGTCGCGTTTCTGAACCGTCCGACCCTTCAACATCAGATCGAGAAAGCCGAGCGCGATCTGAAGGCTAAAAAGGGCGTCAATTGGCGCAAGGTCAGGGACGATGTTTGAGGTCGTCCTGTCGCCATCGGCGTCAGCGTTCTACGCGGCGGCAGACCGGCCATTGGCATTGAAGCTGGCACGCTGCTTCCGCCGATTGGAGGACGACCCGCGTCGCGGCAACAACGTCAAACGCCTTAAAGGTGAATGGTCGGGCTATCTGCGCTACCGAGTTGGTGACTGGCGTGTCATCTACCGCATCGACGACGCTGACAGTCGGGTCAACGTGATCGTGATTGCGCACCGTCGCGAGGTCTATGAATAGTCGGGCTGGGTGGCCCTGCTTGTGTTGGCACAAGATGACAATGGCGAAAAAACTGAAACCCGTTCATCCGGGCGAGCATCTGCGGGAAGACTTCCTGAAGCCGTTGGGTCTTTCCAGCAAGGCGCTGGCCCAGGCGATTGAAGTCACCCCGGCGCGCATCAATGAGATCTTGCGCGAACGGCGGGGCATCACTGCGGATACGGCGCTGCGACTGGCGCGTTTTTTCAGCACCGACGCGCAGAGTTGGTTGAATCTCCAGAGCCACTACGACATCCAGTGCGCCGAAGATGCCGCAGGTCAGGCGATCAAGCGCATTCGACCGTGTCGTGCCGTCGGCAAGGTGGTCGCGCTGGCTTAGGCCATTGAGTTGCTCGCACTCATGTCGTGGTGAAACCGCAGTGTGTCATGGCCGTTCATGCGTCTGTGAATGGGCCGGCACCATTCGTTGCGAGGGTCTCGCGCAGGCGGAGGCCGTTGAGTTCTTGAGGGCCGACGTTCTGTTGCACCGCCAGCGCGGCGGCGACTCCGGCGGCTTGGCCCATTGCCATCGCTGTCACTGTGACGCGCGTCGAGGCATGTGCTCCGCGCGTTGCAGAGTGGCAGCGGCCTGCGACCAAGAGGTTTTCGAGCTTGCGGGGCAGCAGCGAACGATACGGGATGTCGTACGGAGCCGGTTGGACTTTCTCCGGCTGGAAATCGTTCGCGCTGCCGACCGTCGTCTTGTTCGGATGGAGATCGAGATACCAGCAGCCGGTGGCGATCGCGTCGTCGAAGCGGCGGGACTGAAGCAGGTCGTCCTCGCACAGGACATGCTGCCCGATCAGCCGACGGGACTCACGCACGCCGATCCACGGGTAGGCTTCCAGGAAGTACGACTTCTCGAAGCCGGGGACATCCCGCTTCCAGGCTTGGAACATGGCGAAGGCATCGGCGCGGCCCTGCATCTCGGCCCGGGTCAGGTCGGCGGCGTCGGTCGGGTTCGCGGGGACTCGCACGCCGTGAACGTAGATCTCGTTGTCGGCGAACAGGAACATCACGCCGGGGCCGTAGTAATACGGAAGCTCACCCAACTCCTGAGCCTTCGCCAACGCCGCCCGACAGTTCTTCGAGAGGTCCGGGTGCTTCGACACGTTGCCGATCCGGAAGTGCAGCGTGAGGGGTTGGACGACGGCATTTTGCTCGGTCGGAGCACCTGCCCACGCGGCAACGTCCGCGTCTCCCGTGCAGTCGATCACGATGCGGGGCTTCACTTCGACGAGGCCATCCTTGTTGGCGACATGCACGGCCGAGATGCGATCCCCGCGCGTCTCGACTCCGCACGCGAAGCTGTTGAACAACACGGTCAGCCGCTCCTTCTGCTCGCGCAGCAGTTGATCGAGCAGCAGTTTGAACTCGAACGTGTTTCGAATCGTCGGATTGTGCTTGTCGACTCGTTTGGCATCGGTCGCACAGATGCCGGACTTCGCGGCCAGCTCCAACGGGATGCCTCGCACAACGATGCGGTTGTCCTTGATGTTGGCAATGCCATCAAAGTACGGGAGGCCCACGCTGGTGATGATCCCACCGGCGAATGGGGCCTTCTCGACGAGTAAAGTTTTGGCTCCCTGCCGTGCCGCTGCCAAAGCGGCCACCGTCCCGGCACAGCCTCCACCGCAGACCAAGACGTCGGTCTCGATCGTCCTGCGGAAACCGGGCTGTCGCCGCTCATCCGCCGAAATCGTTGTCGCCACAGTGGAGGCAGCGACTCCCGCCAACGTCGCCGCACCAGCTTTCACGAAGTCACGCCGAGTCCCCGGATCAAAGGTCATCATGCCGTCTCCTGAGCGGTATCAACCCGATGAAAAAACAATTGAACGCGTGCCACGGCTGTGTCAGCTGTGCGGATTGCGAGGGACGTTTGATCGTTCTCACGGCTCACAGAGCCGTGGCACATGATCATGTTATCGCTCGACGTGCGGCGTGCTCACGGCACAGTTTCGTTCGTCGAAGAGATTCAGATAGAAGACCTTCGCATCGGCCGGGATCTTCGCGGTGACTCGGCCGGTGTTCGCGTCGATCTCCGAGGGAAGGGACTCCCATTTGCGATCCTGCCACTTGCCGAGGTCGCGGGTGAACGCGAGTTCCGACTTCGTGATCGGGACCTCAGACTGGAACGTCGCCCATGCCTCCTCGGCGGAGTGTCCCTGGTTGGTGATTGTCGCGAGCGGTTTGCCCTCACGCAGAATCTGGTTGGCGAAGACGTGAATCTCCTCCGGGTTTTCTCCGGCCGCTCCGTGACCGTGAGGCATGCGGATTCTCAGGCACAGCGTGCGATTTCCCTTCGGCAGGCGATACGACTTCTGCCACGAGTTCATTGGGTACGCGAAGTCGTTCGTCCCGTTCACCCACAGGACCGGCATCTTGGCCTGACCGAGATAGCTCGAGGGATCCCATTGTCGAACCCACAGGTCGGCCTTCTCTTTTCCGAGCTTCTCCAAGGCGGGCAACCAGACCGAGTTCTCGCCGAGGAATCCGCAGCCATAGACCGGAACCGCAAACTGGAATCGCGAATCGACTCCCGCCACGACCGACGTCAGATAGCCGCCCCACGAGATCCCCGTGACGCCGATCCGGTCGGCATCGACCTCCGGGTACGAGCGGATCAGCGAATGAGCCAACGCCACCGCACTGACAGCCTGAAACGTCCATTGATCTTCCACGGGTGCGTCGAGTTGCCCGAAGCTGGCGTCCCAACCGGGGGGCCCGCCGTGTTCGTGCCGCTGCCACTTGCCGTACGTTCCGACCGGCACACAGCCGCAGACATCCATCGCAATGGCCGCGTAGCCGCGCGAGTTCCACAGCTTGACCCACCGATCAAACGCCGATCCGCCGCCGCCGTGGATGAGCACCATCGCGGGATGCTTCTTCCCGTCGTCGCTGCCTCCCGCAGGCACGCCGTAATACGCAAACACGCGAGTCGGTTTCCCCTGATACTTCGCTCCCTCGAAGTAGAACGCCTTGACTCCTTCGGCCGAAATATCGGCGGCGGGAAACACGGCTGGCGGTTTGGAGAGAGCCTCCAGATCGAAACGGACTCCCGACTTGACCGCTGTCTTCGCGGTGTCTGCCTCCGCTTTCACGGCGGCTTGGTCCTCGGAGAAACACCGTTCCGTAAACAGGAACAGGCAAAGCCCGAACACGCTGGAAAGGCCGCACGGACGTTTGATGGGAAGACTCACGTGGGAGTTCCATGGCCAAGAAGATCAAGGTGCGTCGCCAATCTAATGGACGGCGCGCCCATTGCAAAACCAGCCTGACACAAGAGCAGGACTTGTCGGTTGCGGCCTTCGCCTGTTCCGGGGACGATCCGATGATATGACCTCGGTCCTCCCCTCGATTTCACCGCCGCAGACATCAACCCGCTGCATCGAGCTGCGGGGCGTGAGGGTTCACAACCTCAAGGGGATCGACCTCGACATTCCGCTCGGGAAGTTGGTCGTGCTGTCGGGCGTGAGCGGTTCGGGGAAGAGCAGTCTCGCGTTCGACACTCTGTTTGCGGAAGGACAGCGCCGTTACATCGAGAGTTTTTCCGCCTCGGCCCGGCAGTACCTCGAACGGATCGAGCGGCCCAACGCGGATCGGATCGCTCACGTGCCACCTGCCATCGCGATTCGGACCGACTCGGGGCACCAACGGTCGCTCGCGCGGACCACCGTCGCCGCGCTGGCCGAGATCGACGAAGGGTTGCGACGTTTGTTCGCTCGCGTGGGTCGAGTCGTCTGTCCCGACTGTCGAATCGAGGTCCGATCGCACTCGGGCGAGGACGTCGTTCGCGCCGCGCGCGGTCTGGCCGAGGGGACTCGCTTCCAACTCTGCTTTCCTGCGGACGAAACCAATGCGACGGGCGGGCTGTCGGCGTGGCAGGCACGCGGGTTTTCGCGTGCGATCGTGGGCGAGCAGTCTCGCTCGCTTGATGAACTGCCGTCGGACGTCGGCGGCGACGATGTGTGGCTGGTCGCCGATCGACTCGTCGCGGGAAAAGCGACACCCGAGCGACTGGCCGACAGTGCCGAGACCGCGTTTCGGGAAGGGGCGGGCCGCTGCATGTTGCTCGCCGAGGGAGACGACCTGCCAACGATGGGGACGCGCACGATCGACGGCCGCGCATGGCAGGTGCTTCCGTTCAGCCGCCGCTGGGAATGCGGTGCGTGCCGGCGCGAGTTTCTGCCTCCCGATCCGCAGTTGTTCGTGGCGGATTCGGGCGGCGGTTGCGAGGCGTGCCGTGATCAGGCCCGCGATCGACGTGTGACACCGTGCTCGATCTGCCTCGATACACGATTGCGACCGGAAGCGTTAGCCGTTCGAGTTGGCGGCGACAACCTCGCGGAGGTTCTTTCACTGTCGGCCCGTGATGCGGCCACGAAGTTGTCTGACATCGAAAGCAGGCTTACCGAAAGCGAACTCTTGCTGACTCGGTTGATTCGTGACGACATCCGCGAGCGGCTGCGGATCGTCTGCGATCTCGGACTCGGTCATCTCACGTTGAATCGCAGCGCGGCGACGTTGTCGGGCGGTGAGGCTCGGCGGCTGATGCTCGCCGCGGCGCTGGGGTCGCGCGTGACGGGGACGCTGTGCGTGATCGACGAACCCTCGGCCGGACTGCATCCCGGCGAGGTGCCGCTCGTGATCCGCGCGATTCGCCGATTGCAGGAGCTGCGCAACAGCGTGATCGTCGTCGATCACGCTTCCGAGATTGTGCTGGCTGCCGACCATGTGGTCGATCTCGGTCCGGGAGCCGGTCCGCTGGGAGGCAACGTCATCTTCGCCGGGTCACCGTGCGAGTTGTCGCTCGTCGAAGCGTCCGCCACGGGTCGCATGCTGCGCGAACGCACGGGTGCCACTGGCGAGGGGCTTCACTCGCCAGTGTTCCTTGAAGACAGTGGCGGTTCAAAGCAACCGCCAGTGGCACCCGGCGCAGTGGCACCCGGCGCGAAACGAAAGCCGTCGGAATGGCTGACGCTGACGAACGTCCGGCATCGCAACCTGAGTGGCCTCACCGTGCGCGTTCCGCTCGGTGTGCTGTGTGTCGTGTCGGGGCCGGGCGGACGTGGCAAGACGTCGCTCGTCGTTGAAACGCTCTTCCCCGCATTGTGCGAGCGGCTGGGCCAGGCGTGCGCGGTGACGGCTCGCGGGGAGTGCGATTCGCTGACGGGAGGCGACTCACTCGTCGAGGCGGCTCTGATCGACCAGTCGCCGCTGACGCGATCGTCGCGCAGCAACGCGGCCACGTGGATCGAAGTCTTCGACGAGATTCGCGAGATCTTCGCGCTGACGGGCGAAGCGAAGCAACGCGGCTTCGGCCCGCAACACTTCAGCTTCAACGCGGCGGCGGGCGGACGATGCCGCGCCTGTCGGGGGACAGGCGTGTTGCGGCACGACATGCAGTTCCTGCCCGATGTGTCGCTGACGTGTCCCGAGTGTCACGGCACTCGTTACCGCCGCGAGATTCTGGAGGTGAAGTATCGCGGCCGAACGATTGCCGACGTGCTGGCCATGAGCGCGACCGAAGCCGCGACGTTTTTCCGCAATCACCCAAAGCTGCAAAGTCGGCTGCACCTGCTCAAGCAAATCGGACTGGACTACCTGGTCCTCGGCCAGCCAACCGACACACTCTCCGGCGGCGAGGCCCAGCGGTTGAAGCTCGCCTCGCGCCTGACGACCTCGCGCGGCCCGACGCTGATCGTCTGCGACGAGCCGACCGTCGGCCTGCATCCCGCCGACGTGGCACGCCTGGTGAAGTGCTTTGACGAGTTGCTGGCCGTCGGCCACTCGCTGGTCGTTATCGACAACAGCCCCGAACTGCGGAACGTCGCCGACCACGTGATTGAACTGTGACGCCACTCCGTGGGACAGGCCGAGTCTCACGCCGCTCGACGCAGCGGTTGAGCGACCTCACGCAGATCGACCATCGAGTGGATGTTGCCCAGCACGGGGTGGCACTCGAAGCGGCCGTCCTGTTCGTCCAGGCGCATCATGATGCTGCTGGTCGGGCCGAGCATCGTCGAGATCACCTTGCCGCTCACCTCCGACATCGGGACGACGGTCAGTTTGAAGCGTTGCAGAATCGTGGGCAGCACGGTCTTCAGGATCAGCATTGCCAGTGGAGCACCCAGGCACATGCGCGGGCCGGCTCCGAACGGCAGGTACTGATAGGGAGACGGGTTGATCTGCAACCAGCGGCTCGGCAGGAAGGCCTCGGGGTCGACATACAGATCCGGCATGTGGTGCGTCATGAACTGACTGAACACGATTCCCGCGCCGGCCGGCAGCGAGAACGGCCCCAGTTGCGCCGGCACTGACGCGATGCGTTGCGAATAGGACGAGGCGGGCAGTACCCGCATGCTTTCCTTGATCGCGCGTTCCATGCACGGAAGCCGTTCGACCTGCTCGGCCGTGGGAAACCCACCGTCGAGGTGCGACGTGAGCTCGTGATGCACCTCGGTCATCGCGGAGGGATGCTGCGCCAACAGGAACAGCGTCCACGCCATCGAGTGAGCCGTGGTGAGATGGGCAGCGGCGAAGATCAACGCCGCCTGACCGACCAGTTCCTCGTCCGTGATGCCTCCCTCGGCGTCGTGGGCCTTGATGAGCAGCGACAGCGCGTCGGTCCCGTTCGGGTTCCGCTTGCGCTGCTGGATCATCTCGTTGATCTCGACCTCCAACTCGCCCGAGAAGTCGAGCAGA
This sequence comes from Planctomycetota bacterium, assembly GCA_038040225.1. Classification (GTDB taxonomy): domain Bacteria; phylum Planctomycetota; class Planctomycetia; order Planctomycetales; family Planctomycetaceae; genus Schlesneria. The sequence goes on along the minus strand of JBBPIS010000082.1, from coordinate 9,569 downwards.
TCGGAGTAGCGACGGGCGAGTTCGGGGTCGGAGACGAACGCCCCCATTCCCAGTTCGTGGTTCATGTGGACCCAGTGGTCGGTCATGCGTCCGATGCGATACGCCATCTCGGGGCTTTCGACACCGAATAGGATTGAACTGGTCAGCCTCAGCATGAATTCGGTCATGTCGCGGGCGATGTCGCGTTCGGTGCCGGCTCGCCAATCGTCGAGCATCTGTTCGGACAGCAACCGAATCGTTGGGACGTAGTTCTGGATTGCCTTCTTGAGAAACGCATCCATCACCAGCCTGCGGTTTCGCTTGTGCTGGTCGCCGTTCATGCTGAGCAGGCCCGAACTGAGACGCCGCTGGGGCGAGTTTCGCGGTCCGCGAATGGCAAAGAACCGCGAATGAAACGACGTCCCGTCGCTGAGCACCTGGTGGTTGTACTCGGACCCGAACGCGAAGTAGATGCGCGAACCCTGCTCTTCGAGGGCACAGACATTGCCGTGCCGAGCCTGCATTTTTTTCATGCAGGCCACGGGATCGTCCGGGAAATCGAACAGCCGTCCATGAGCGACCGGCAGCGGCTCGTCGCATCCGCGCGCGAGCGTCAGGTGGGGTGTCGACATGTCAAATGGTCCGTCGCATCGTGCGAGAAGTGAGACTCCATTCTCAACCGCGTCGGTTTGTATCACGAAGTACGGAAATGCTCCTAGCCCGGATTACTCACGTTTGAATTGAAGCCTGAAGCGCAAGCGAAGGATCGGCTGACGTTGACCTTCGCTTGCGCTTCAGGCTTCAATTCAACACTCCTGTTTACTTCTCGGATCGAGACCGACCGATCTCGACCGAAACCCGGCCTCGATTGTCGCTCAGCGAGTTCCACGCATCGTTCGCTCGCAGGTAGAGCGTGCCGGTCAGAGGGGCCTCCAATGAGCGGCCCCGTCCGATCTCGAAGACCTTCAACATCGGCTCGTTCTCACCGCCGGCCTCTCCGGCTTCGACGCGGAGGCAGCCGATCAGTCGTCCCAACGGGCGGCGATCGAAGTAGCGGAACGAGATTCCCTGCGGCTCACTCGTCCACGGCTTGGGAAGATCGGCCAGCGTGAAGCGGCCCGTGGCGGCGATCTCGTACGTCTGGCCCGCTTCGAGCAGCACGCCGCTCGGTTGCCAGCCCCGATCCGTCGCGAGGTCGATGCGGTGAGAGGGCCGGTCCGTGGTCAGCGGCTTTCCCGGTTGGAAGTCGATCGCCGCGCGAGTCGCCTCGTAACCGTACTGCAAGTTGACGACGAACAGCGTCCATTCGGTGTGCAGATCGCGCGAGTTGTCATTGAACGCCGCCGCGAACTCGCGCGGGAAGGCGCTTCCCTGCAGGTGCCCGCCCAGTTTGCGGAAGCGTTCGCGGTAGCGCGGGTGAGCGTCCAGGAACTGGCACAGCGCCCACGACCACGCGTACGGCTCGGGCTTCAGAAACTCCTTCGACCGCATGGCGATGATGTCGCGGATCGACTTGGAGGTGCCGTTGGAGAACTCGTCACGAATCCCCTTGATGCGACCCCAGCCCGCGAAGTCTTCGGGCGACGTGGGCATGACGCGGAAGGTCACGGAACCGTCCGGTGCGAGGCGGTGCGTCGCGAAGTACTCGGCCATTCCTTCGATGTACCAGACCGGCGCATCGACGCCCGGCATGAAGGTCATGAAACAGTGAGTCGCTTCGTGGATGAGCAGGTGCCGGCGGAAGTAGTCGTACTTCTGCTCGCGCATCCAGAATTCATTGCGTCGATGGCGACCGTGCTCGAACATCGGCAGATCCTCGGGAACGAGCCCCGCCTCGCGAAAGAGCGCCTCGTCCCGAATCAGGTAACCGGTCATCTGAAACTCGGAACCGACCCGGTCGGGAGGCATGTCGCCGAAGTACTCGACCCACGCGAGATAGACCGCGTCGATCAGCGGCGGCAGCGTGCGAGCGGCATCCGCATCAATGTCGGTGTACAACTTGAGCCGCTTCGATTCGTAAAGTCGAATCCCCGCCTCGGCCAGCCGCCGGTCATCATGCTTTGGCCGTTGATCGTCGGGTCGATGGATCGGCTCTGGTAACGATGCACTGGCGCGCGCCTCAGGGATGGCGTGGGGATCGGTCTCCGTCGTTGCATCCCGGTTGGCAGCCGTGTCCGGCCGTTGATTGTCCCGGCGATTGAGCGACGAACTTTGGGGAGGTTCCGCCTGCTTCGCAGCGGCTGGCGTCGGCAGTGACGGTGGTGGAGCAGATCGGTCGCATCCCCCGATCACGATCATCAAGGCCGCGGCGACCAGAAACATGTCACTGATGGCCGTTCGCAAGATCGCTGTCATGCGACTTCCTCCAGCTACTCGATACGTCCGATCAGTCAGTTGAGCCAGTGACGTGGGGGACTCACCGCAGATGGCGGTCCTGGCGGCGGTACTCGGCGGCGAGCAGGTCTTCGAGGAACACCACCCGCTCTTCCACGCGGGGCTGATCGGTTTGCATCTTTTTGCAGAGCGGGCCGACCATGCGGTCGAGCAGTGATGTTTGCTGCCCGGGAGGAAGAGAGTTCCAACGGTCCAGAATCCGTTCGACCGCATCGAAGTCTCCGCGAACCAGACGCGCGAGTTTGGCGTGATCGAAGCGAAAGCTGGACTCGGCCGCGTTTCGGCCCGACAGTTCGTGTCGGACCTCCGCCAAATCTTCGGCCTCGTCGCTGATCACGATTGTCGAGGCCACCATGTCCCCGAACCGTTGTCCGCGCTGCGAGAGAACCGGGACGATCCACAAGACCGGCAGGTGATCGGCGACTCGAAACACGTTCCTCATGAAGACACCCACGGCGTCGAGTGCGAAGCCGTCCGCCTTGACCACGCGAATCTTGCACATCCGCTTGCCGGGTGTCTGACCCCGCCACAACAGTTCGCTCAGCCCGAAATAGAAGAAGCTACCCAGTCCCCAGATCAGCATGCCAATGCCAATGAGGTACATGGCAATCACTTCGGGATTGACGGGGTCGTCCTTGTTCCGCAGCGCTCCCTCGACCCGATCGAAGAGGTCGCGAAACAGGCCCTCGAACGCGGCACTGAGGATGACGAGTACGACGATCGAGATAAAAATGACCAGATTAAGTATGATCTGATCGATGAACCAGGCGAGAAACCGCGTCCCCAGTCCGGCGGGACGATATTCAATCTGAACGTTCTCGGGCGTTTCGTACTGCAACGTGACGGGGAGCGGCGGAACGGACATGAATCACCTCGCGACAGACGGAAGGGCGGGCCGAGTATGAGTGGTTTCGTGGCACGCAACAAGCCCGCGTGGGAGGAGTTGGAGAGCCTGATCAACCGGGCTCGCCGTTCGATGGGGAAGATGACTCCCGAGCAACTGAGCCGTCTCGACGTCCTCTATCGCCGGACGACGATTCACCTCGCCCAGGTCTCCACGCGCACCAGCGATCGACGGCTGACCACCTATCTGAACGACCTGACGGCCGCCGCCCACGGGCTGATCTATCTGCCTCCGAAGCAGTCGCTGTTCGCCGGGATCGGGCACTTCGTGTTCGAGGGCTTCGCGCGGTCGCTCGCCCGCCACTGGCGAGTTCACGCGATCTCCGCCGCACTGTTGGTGGGCGGGGCACTGCTGGCATACTTCGCCTCCATGGCCGATCCGCTTGCCGCCTATGCCCTGTGGCCTCGCCAAGACCCGCGTCAGCCCGGATCGACTCGCGAGCAATTACTGGAAGTGTTGCGCGGTGGTCGCGACCAGAAGGGGGGCACGAAGTTTTTGTTCGCCTCGTTCCTGTTCTCGCACAATTTGAAAGTCGGTCTGCTGGCACTGGCGATGGGTGTGCTGGCCGCGATCCCCACGGCGCTGTTGATGATTTACAACGGCATGATCTTGGGAGTCTTCGTGGCCATTCATCAGCGGGCCGGGATCGACGCCGAGTTGTGGGCGTGGATTCTGCCGCATGGTGTGACGGAGTTGGGAGCCATCGTGTTGTGTGGCGGTGTCGGGTTGATGCTCGGCCGGGCGGTCGTGGCGCCGGGGCTGCTGACGCGAACGGAAGCCCTGCGGCAGGCGGGACGGGAGGCGGGGATCACCTCGCTCGGCGTGGCGGGCATGCTGTTTGCCGCCGCGATCATCGAGAGCTATCTGCGTCAGAGCCACCTTTCGACATCCGCCCGATTGTTCTTCGCGGCCGGATCGGCACTCTTCTGGGTGCTGTTCATCGTCCACGGATTCCAGCGCGAGCGTGCCGCGAACCGGCTCACAGCAGGTTCCGCTGACGCAACTCGATGAATTGGTTGACGAGCGGCACCGTCAGGTGATTCGGTTCCACGTCGAGGACGAACACGCCGCCATGCCTGAGCGATTGCAGAGCCAGTTGCCGTTCGCGGAGCAACCGGAACGTGACGGCTTTCTTGGCTCCATCGACCATCGTCTCGACCGGCTCGCTCAGGATGCGGTTGAGGAGCGGAGTGCGCAGCGCGGCGAACAGGACCACGTGACGGCGGCCCAGCCGCGCGAGCGACGCCCGGAACTGCTGCGACGTTTCCTCGTCGGAGACATCCGACAGCACCACGATCAGCGAACGCTTGGCCTGCCGCGCCTGCAGCGTGGCGAACATCGGGCCGAAGTCCGATTCGCGGAAGTCCGATTGCACGGCGTACACGCTGTCGGTCAGGGCATGCAGCAATGAGGCTCCGGTGACCGGAGGCAGATAGCCGCGCACGTCGCTGTCGTACAGGCCCATCCCGCAGCGGTCGCCGCTTTGTAGCGCGACGCGGGCCAGAATCAGCGCGGCATCAACGGCGCAGTCGAGCTTCGTACCGCGATCGGTCTCGGTCCCCATCAGGCGTCCGCAGTCGAGCAGGATCATCACATCGCGGTGCCGCTCGATCTGAAACCGTCGCACGACGGGCCGCTGGATGCGCGCGGTCGCACGCCAGTCAATGCGCCGCGGGTCGTCCCCCTCGCGGTACTCGGTCAGCGATTCAAACTCGGTCCCCGCGCCGTGCTGGCGGGTTCGCGCGGCCTTGTCGAGCAGCAGCAGTTCGGCCCCGCGATCCTTGAGCAACTCGTCGCGCGAGGCGAACTGCTCCGGCAGCACCTTGATCGCGGCGGGCAACTTGAACGAACGCTGGACTTCGATCAGGCCGCGCGGTCCGCACAGTCGAATCCAGATCGGGCCGAATTCGTGCAGACCCCGCTCGGCGATCCGGCAGGCATGAGACAGCGAGGCCCGTCCTCCACGAGCGGCCACGTCGAACGGGGACGTCGAGAATCGCGGAGTCGTCGCGCGGGGAGCGACGTCGCGCAGCTCGCCACGCACATCGTCATCGCCGGCGTTCTCGATCTCCCAGCCAATGCCAAACGCCACGTCGCGGCCGATGACTGTCGGGAGCGAGCGACGCACGTTCAGTTGCCCCAGCCGCTGCCATAGAGTTCGCGCTTCAAGCCCCGCCGCCACGATCAGCGCCAGCGTCAGCAGGACGATTGCACTCAACAACACCAACCACGGCAGCGCGAAATAAACGAGAGACAGGGCCACCACACCGAGGCCGGCGCGAATCGCATTCGGCCCCGGTCGTACCTGTGCCGCCACACGCCAGAAGCCGCGCTCACTCTGCGCCGACGCGACCGCACTCCCCGAGTTGACTCGCGGCGAGCGAACAGTCTCCGGCCGACGAACGGCTGTGTTACGAGAGGCAACCATGGAAACGGCTCCGATGACTACTTCCAAATCGCGTGAGGATCGGTGCATCAACAACTGTCGCCCAACGAAACCGACGAGCAGAACGATGCCGAGAAAAACGAATTGAGGTTCTTCATCATTCTGCCCCCATTGTTCTGCCAATCCTGGTTTGGCTGTCGCCGATGGCGAGTGGCAACGTGATCGATTCAGACGGCTATTGATCCGCCGATCCTTACCTCGGCACTTCCACCGCCTCCAACAACTGACTCAGCACGTCGTCGGTCGTCGTTCCCTCCAGTTCGGCCGACGGACTGAGAACGACTCGATGGCGCAGGGCCGGAACAAAAGCGGCCTGAATATCATCGGGCGTGACGAACTCGCGGCCCGAGAACCGCGCGAGGCTCTTCGCGCCCATCAGCAGCATCAAACCGGAGCGGGGACTGGCACCGACCGCCAGCGAATCGTCGTTGCGGGTCGCACCGAGCAGCTTCTGCACGTAGGCCACGACCTCGTCGCGGACGTGCGTGTCGCGAATCGTCTGCCGTGCCTGCAGGATGTCGGCGGGAGAGACCACCGGCTGCACGCCCATCCGGCGCGGATCGGACAGTCCGCCGGTGGCGTGATGCTCGCGCAGGATGCGCTGCTCCTCGTCGGCCGACGGATAGCCGACCAGCACCTTGAACATGAACCGGTCGAGTTGAGCCAGCGGCAGCGGGTACGTCCCCTCCTGCTCGATCGGGTTCTGCGTGGCGAACATCACGAACGGTTCGGGCAGCGGGTGCGTGACCCCGTCGTGAGTGACGCACAGTTCCTGCATCGCCTCGAGCAGCGCCGATTGCGTTCGTGCAGACGCCCGGTTGATTTCGTCGGCCAGCAGGAAATTGGTGAAGACCGGCCCGCGACGAAACTCGAAATCGTGCGTGTTCTGGCGGAAGATCGATGATCCCGTGATGTCGTTTGGCAACAGATCGGGTGTCATTTGGACGCGGTGGTAGCTGAGGCTCAGCGCGGCGGCGATCGTGCGGACCAGCAGCGTCTTCGCCACGCCGGGCGGTCCCTCCAGCAACACGTGGCCACTGCTGAAGAGGGCCGCCAGCGAGAAGTCGATCACTTCATCCTGGCCGAACACGACTTTGGAAATCTCACTGCGCACGGACTGATAGAGCTGTTCTAAAGACAACGGGAAATCCTTTGTAACAGGCGAATGGCTTCGGCTTCGGAGGGAGTGGAACCCGGAACGAGGGCGGCGTCGAGTTGCTGCATGACCTCGCGGAATTGATCGGCCTCGCGCGGGGAGCGCTTGGACATTTTGGCGGCGATCGCGTCGGGATGGTGTTTCGACGGCGACAATCCCAGCCGATCGCCCACGGTGCGCAGCACACCGCCGCGCACCTCGGACAGCAGGAACGGGCGGCTGTTACGGGCGCGGTTCAGGAACCGCGCCATGGCCTCGATGTACTCGATGATCGTGCGGCGGGTCTTGGCCGTCGCCTCGAGCGGTGGCCCGAGCAGGACCGCGCGCCGCCACAATTCCAGCGCAAGCAGCCCCACGATGGCCAGCGTCACGACCGCGTAGCTGCTCTTTGTCAGCAGCCACAGCGGATTCCCGCGGACGCTCAGCCCGTGATAGAACTCGTCGAATACGACGCGCCGCCCGTCGGAGGCCAGCAGGTCGAAGGCCAGACTGCTGTTGTCGACTTGTGCGACGCTGGCGTTCATCAACAGCATCGGCTCGGCCACCACGACGATCTCTCCCCGACCCCGCTCGAACGACGCGGCGACTGTCCACGGATCGCCGTTGGGCCGAACACACTCAATCACGCCGCGAGTCGTCTGCGAATCGTCGATCTCCAATCCCCCCAGATCTTCGGTGGGAAATTGAAGCTTTCGCACTCGATCTCGCAATCGCTCAAACGCGCCCGAGACCGTGGCGGTGACGGTGGTGAACTGCACGGGATGCAACCCCATCGACTCTTCCATCGCTCGACGAATCTCCTCGCGACGCGCGGCCTCGGAGTGAAGGATCCGCCGGGGTGACGGTGTACCCGAGGGATCGTCATTGGTCTCGGTCAGCGAAATGGAGATGGGGCGCACGCCCGGCAGTTCGAGGGTCGTCCAGAGGTCACCGCCCTTCTTCGCGCGCGAGACGGCTTGCATCACGGTCGAGAGCCAGTTGCGGCCGGGCGGTTGGGCGGCAACGACCAGGCGACCACCCCGCTCGACCCACGGCAGCAGGCGTTCGAGATAGACCGGTTCGTTTGCGACCAGATCGTCGTGCGGCATCCACAGGACGAGCGTGGTCGATGTTGGCAGGTCGGGCGAAGGGGGCTCGATGCGACGCTCGACCGGGACATCGAACGCCGACAACAACTCGAACACCGCGCGATAGCCGTCGCGGTGGGTGCCATACGAATCGACCGCCGCTCCATGAGAATCGGGCGGTCCCATCAGCGAGACCGTCCCCGCGATCATCGACAACGCGAACACGGCCAGCGCCGCCAGAACCGCATTACGCGCTGAGAGCATGGGCTGGCTCCCCCAGAGTGCGGCAGACCTCACTGTGTGCCGACTGGCACGCAGCGTAATCGGCATCGGAACAAGCTTCGTCTCCGTACCACTTGCGGTCGATCGTTTCGACAAGCTGCCGCAGCGAGTCACCCAACCCGGGCCGGCTCCGATAGCGACGCAGCAATTCGCGGTTGGTTGTTCCCGGCCGGTTCATTTTCTTCTCGGAACGTTCCAGCCGAACGACGCAGGCCCGAAACAGAAAGCGAATCGCGGTGATGTAGTCCGCCCGCCGAGCCGCCTCGCCGGCGAGCCGCTCCAGTTCCGCCGGGTCGATGCTGCGCCGGCGCTCTTCCAACCCGGAACCGCTCACCCGTTTCGGTCCCCGCACGGCGGTGACAATCGAGTACACGATGTGTCCGATCAGCAGCGCCACGATCGCCGCCAGCCCCAACACAATCATCCACCGCAGGACGCTGGGCAGGCCTTCCGTCAAGTCGAACAACCACCGAAACGGCACGAGAATCCATTCGATGATCTCCAGCATCAACGCGAACATCCAACCGTTGTCGGACTGACCGCTGTCGAGCCGATAATCCCGTCCGGCAACGATCTCCGCAGCCTTCTCGCGCAGCGTTTCGGGGGAGGGGATCGCCGCTTGTTCCACGCCTTCGACTCCAATGTGTCTGCGCCCGACTCTGTGAACGAGGACGTTGTCGAATTTTGCAGGCCGGACCCCCTGGTCCGGCCTGCGTCATGCGATCCCGAGCGGAGACTTCATTCCACCGGTTGAACGTCAGCGTCGGTACCGACGGCGTCGGCCAGCACCTGCAAATCAAAATTCTCCGCCTTGCATCGGCACGAAAAATAGAACACGACCATCGCACAGGTCGCGAGCAGGGTGGCAATTCCCTGAGCAAAGCCCGTGGCCACAACCCGTGCGTGAGGCTGAGGAATGACGGCCGCCCCCACTCCGATGCCCATGTTGATGAGCCCGACCACCAGACCCAGCACGAATCCGGTGCCGATATTCCCCTTCATCAACGCCCGGCTGCGGGTCAACGCGGCACTGCCGGCACTCCCTTCCAACACGGCGACGTGTTGCGCCAGCATGAACCAGAACGCGAAGATGATCCCGGGAACAACGCACAAGAGCATTCCTCCAAAGATGGCCAGCCCCATCAGGAGAGAGGTGCCGAGCAGTGCGAAGTACCGTTGGAAAGCGTGACTGAAACACTGGCCAATCGTTGTTGGTCTGGAAAGATAGGCGCTGGCCACCGCGTGGATCACCGCTGCATTGACCAAGGGTCCCAACACCAATCCGCCGATGATGCCCCCGACTGCAGCGACGATCCCACTCGTTTGGATCGACTGCATATC
>JBBPIS010000081.1:0-33622 GCA_038040225.1 Planctomycetota bacterium | reverse complement strand
ATCAATGTGGATGTCGTCAATCCCAAGCCCGGTTGGAAGATTGGGGTCCACCTCAGTTCCCAGCCCAAGTCTGGCGGTGTGGTTCACAGGGGTTGGCATACCGAGTTGAATCATCCATTCATCATCGCACTCAATTTTCGCGGCGAATCCGAAACCCGTATTGCCGGGCACTTCTGGTCTCCGAGCAACCCGCATCTGATCGACATCCATGTGGCACTCGTCCCGGATCCGAAAGCCGACTTGCTGGGATTCGGTCAGGAGTGGATGCCAAAACTCACAGGCCCGGGCGCTCCCGAAAAGAAGCCGCCGGTCGCGATGGCCGATTGGATCAAGTCGTATACCGCACTGCGAAAAACGTCGCTCGGCAAGGACGAAAAGGGCGTCACGCGGATGATGCTCAACAACAAACCGCTCTTCCAATTCGGGCCGCTCGATCAGGGGTTCTGGCCCGATGGACTTTACACGGCTCCGACCGACGAGGCGCTGAAGTTCGACATCGAGATCACCAGGCAGTACGGTTTCAACATGATCCGCAAGCATGTGAAGGTCGAGCCGGCGCGGTGGTACTACCACTGCGACAAGCTGGGGATGCTCGTCTGGCAGGACATGCCGAGCGGCGACAAGCACGCGCAGTGGGATCCGTTCGGGAAGCACGACAACACCGAGGCGACCCGCTCGCCCGAGTCTTCCGAAAACTTCCGCCGCGAGTGGAAGGCGATCATCGACGCGCTCCGCAATCACCCGTGCATCGTGATGTGGGTGCCGTTCAACGAAGGCTGGGGCCAGGCCGACACGGTGGCAGTCACGAAATGGACGAAGGAGTACGACCCGACGCGGCTGGTGAACTGCGCCTCGGGCGGCAACGACTTCCCGGTGGGAGACGTGATCGACGTCCATCGCTATCCCGGCCCGTTCGCCCCCAAGCCGACGGCCGATCGCGCGGCGGTGCTCGGTGAGTACGGTGGTCTCGGTCTGCCGCTCAAGGGCCACACGTGGCAGGGCGAAAAGAATTGGGGCTACCGCAGCTTCATCGATCAGGCTTCGCTGACGAACGCGTATCTCGATCTGCTCGACAAGCTGCATCCGATGATCGGCTCGCCGGGACTGTCGGCCGCGATCTATACCCAGACGACCGATGTCGAGATCGAAGTGAACGGCCTGCTGACGTATGACCGCGCCGTACAGAAGATTCCTCTCGACGTGGCGGCCAGGGCGCACAAGGCCCTCTATCAACCGCCGCCGCAAGTGAAGACGCTGGTCGAGTCGTCGCGAGAGGCCGCTCAAACGTGGCAGTACACGACCGGCAAGCCCGCCGATGGTTGGGAGAAGTCCGCATTCGATGCCTCGACGTGGAAGACCGGTCCCGGCGGCTTTGGCGAGAAAACGACACCCGGCTCGGTCGTCCGGACGGAATGGAAATCGAACGACATCTGGCTGCGACGCACCTTCGACCTGAAGGCCGCTCCCACCGGTGAGGTCCGCGCCCTGATCCATCACGACGAGGACACCGAGATCTACGTCAACGGCCAACGGGTGAAGAGCGTCACCGGCTATTCCACCGACTACGGCACGATGCGTCTCGTTGCGGACGCCGCCAAGGCGTTCCGGGCCGGACCAAACACGCTGGCCGTCCACTGCAAGCAGACCGGCGGCGGCCAGTACATTGATGTCGGAATCGTGGAGTTGATCGAGACGAAGTAGTCGGCAACAGGGAAGTTTGAGAAACGGCTCGATGGACGAACCTGATCCGCTGATCCTCCTGCCCGGCCTCGGAGCCGATGCGCGGATGTTTTCCTCGTTGCAAAGTGAACTGCCGCAACTGGTCACGCCCGCGTGGATCGAGCCGTTGCGGCGGGAGTCGCTGGTCGACTACTCGCGGCGGCTGGCGAAGGTCGTCGATCCCGGACGGCCGTGCTTTGTCGGCGGAGCGTCGCTCGGCGGCGTGGTCGCGCTGGAGATCGCGGCCGTGCTGCCCCACGTCCGGGCGTGCTTTGTCATCGGCAGCATGCGGTCGGCCGGCTCGCGGCCGTGGCGGGTCAAGCTGCTGCATCCTGTGACGCCGTTGGTGGGGATGTTGCCGACGATGTCGCCGTGGCTGGTGCGACTGCTCGGGGGCTGGTTGCGATCGCCGACGCGTGGCGTGATGACGCAACTCGGCGACGCCGATGCGCGGTTCCTCAAGTGGGCCGCCCGGGCAATCCTGACCTGGCAGCCCTCGCCTGAAATCGCTCGCGTCCGCGTCTGCCAGATCCACGGCGAACGCGATCGCGTGTTCCCCGTTCACATGGCCAGGCCCGATCACGTCGTGAGCGGTGCCGGACACCTCATCTCCATCACGCACCCGCAACCGGTCGTCGAGTTTCTGCGCGATCGGATGGCGGCGATTGCGAGTGAGTCTCCGTAGAGGTGGTTTCATAACCCCGAAACTAACCCGAAGCGTGAGCAAGGGCGTTCGGAGAGCGGCCAATCGGCAAACTCGTCGCGTTCGGCAGGCCCCGCGCGAATCTTCGTCCGCGGTTCGGCATGTTCTGCCGATTCTCGACCTAGAGTTGTCCTGGAACCGATGGAAGACGCATCACCCTTCGCGCGCCCGTCGGATCAGCACCTCACCCTCGGGCCACTCGTTGAGTTCCACCATGACCAAGACCTACATTCGGCACGACGCGCACGACCTGTGCGATCGGATTCATCTCGTCCTGTCCCGCGAGCCCCATCTGCTTGGCAAACAGATCCGCGCCGAAGTCATCGACCGCGAGGTGCTGCTGACAGGCTCGGTCCGCACCTATTTTCAAAAGCAGATGGCGCAGGAAAGCCTTCGCGCGATCGAGGGCCTTGGCCCCATCCGCAACCAGCTTTGCGTTTCCGCCTTGGCCGTGAATGCGTTGTCCGAGATGGTGATGGGCTGATGGTGGGAAGGTGGCACGCGACCGACGCCCCGGACTGTCTGCCTCGTCGTGGACACTGGTTCGAGTGGCCCATTTCCGGCGTGCCAAACGACCGACAATGCGTTTTTCAGCCTAAAACCTGCACTTTTTGAGCGGGGCGCCGCCCAAATCTGGATTCGGACGGCGACGAATCAGAAAAGTCCAGCGCGTATCGGCTTCGCGCTGGACTTCTCTGATCGGTTGATCCACCAACCGATGATCGCATCAGCCGGTCCCGATTTGGTGATGCGCAAATCCAGAATGTGCGACGCAGATCCAGAAAAGTGCGGCGCGAATCTAGAAAAGTGCCGGCCCTCGCCAGAGGCCAAAGCTCCCGGACTCCGCCGTGGTTCCGCGTCCGATGGCATTTGGTGGCCAAGCGGGTGGGGTGGGACGTCCAGTCTCCAGCGGCTACTCCGGTTCGACGAGGAGGATGGGGTCGATGTCCCCTTTTTTGTCGACGCGGGCGATGACGGTTTCGTTGTGCGTGTGATGTCCGAGGACCGCGCGCGATTCGCCGGTGGTCTTCAGGCTGCGGAAGATGAGGAGTTGCAGGTCGCCCAGTTTCAGGCGGTGGCCAGCCGCGATGTCGGGGCCGATGACACGACCGTCTTCGGTGACGGTGAGCGATCGCCATTGAGCGTCCGCGCGGGTGCGGTTGGGATGCCAGTCGAGCAGCACCGGTGCGAACAGGCCCTCGCCCTGAGCGACCTGTTTCAGCGTCAGTCGCTCCTCGGTGGCGGTGAACTCGTGCGGCGTGCTGTGGACGCGATCCTGAGTCACCGCCAGCGGGAAGACTCGCGCCTTGAAGCCCCTCATCGTCAATTGTGCCTCGCGCGTCGGCGTGTCGAGTCGCACGAGGATGTCGTCGGCGAGAGGCAGCGTCGCGCAATACTCGATCCGGCCGGGAGGCGCTCCCGCGATCGAATCGGCCAGCAGCAGGAACCGCTCCCTGCGAGACAGCATGATGATCCGCTCGACCCGCAGTTTGCCCGGCCCGCACATCTGGAGTTCGATGTAGTCGGCATCGGGATCGCTTTGCCAGCAGACGCACGACCATTCTTCGGCCAGCTCGACGACGGTGTCGCCCAGTTTCAGTTCGAGCGTCCAATCGCCGTGCAGCAGCGGCTTGCCGGCGGCCGTCACATCGATCTGCGGGAACTGTCGATGATGAGCCACCGCCACGCTGTCGGCGTTCATGGACCAGTCGCTGCGGAGCAGGGCGAACCGCGCCCAATCCGATTGGTTGGACGGCATGGTGACGACGCCGTCGTTGCGGACTCGACGAGCCGGTTGTCCGGCGATGACTCGTTTGACCGATTGCAGGTAGCCTCCCTCGGGGCTGATCTCGGGCAGGTGGAACAGTTCGGCGGCGGCGACGAGTACCGGCAGTGGTTCCAGGGAGAGACCATTCGACAGGGCCGACTTGCCGTCGGGACGGCACAGCGGAATGGCTCGCTCGACCGCCGACATCAGCGTTCGCTCCTGATCGTTCGTCCACAGCTTCACGTCGAACCGCTTCGCGATCAGCGACGCACGGATCAGCGGCGCGAGCCACAGCGGCAATCGTTCGATCACTTCGGCGCGAGGCGTTCCGTCCGAGTCGGCGTTCTCGCTCAGGCTGCGCGCCAGCGCCTTGCGGCCCGCCTTGACGAGGTCCGTCGCCCCCGCCACGTCTCCGAACAGCACTCCCGCGACGAACGGCAACTCGCCTCGTTCGATCAACTGCACGTCGGCCGGAATGGTCGGGTCATGAGCGTCCTCGTCGGTGTTCGTGCGGATGAGTTGAACGACCTGAGACAGCGAGTGCCTCCACAACTTCCAAAGCTGCTCGGGACGCAGCCGTGCTCCGGCGAGGGCCAGCACTTCGAGGGCCGCCACGACCGCAAACGGTGACACGGGCTCGGACGGCTCGTCGTTGTCTTCCTCCGTCGTCAGGCGGCGGATGAGTGGTTCGATCCGCTGAGCCAGCGTCTTGGGGGCCTTGTTGGTGGCCCGCTTCTGTCCCGCGCGGGCCTTGCCCGACAGACCGGCCACCTGGGTGAGCAGCTTGCCGAGATCGGCCTCTTCCGGAAACGCGGGCAGTGACCACAGCGTGCGTGCTCCGCAGCCGAGCGCCGATTCGCGGCCCGTCGCCTGCGGTTGAAGAGCGGCCAGCAAGGCGGACTGAACGGCATCGACATCGCCCGCCGTGGCCGCCGCCTTCAATGCGGGATCGGCACCCCGTTCCCAGGCCAAAGCCTGAAGCAACTCGATGTCGTTCAGTGAGGCCAAATCGGACTTGTAACCGGACAACGTGATCGTGGACGACATCATGGTCTCGCAATGGCGGCGTTCCGACCGGCGTCCTGCCGACGAAATGCGATGAAGAGGTCACGAGGCTCCACCTCGAATCGGCAGCAGCGTAGCCACCCGCCGTCGAATTGCAATGTCCGGCGAAGATCCGACGTCGGTCAGCGCGCGAGCCAACGGCCGGAGATCATCGTTCCGACCACATGGTTCTGGGGTGCGAACAGGTCTCGCGCGGGATCGCGGAAACGCGGATCGCTCAACCGAATCACGGTGAGGCTCGCCGAACCGGCGGCCTCGCCATCGCAACCCGTCAGTGCGCGGCGGCCGTTGGTTGTCGCCAACTCCAGCAGTTCGAGATGCGAGACATCCGGATGCCGCTCGGCGAGGAACTGCAACTCGGCGAACACGCTCAGGTCGGGGTTGGAGGCTCGGCTGTCGGTGCCGATCGCGACCGAGCCGCCCCATTCGCGCAGTCGCCGCCACGGGTGTTCGCGATGCCCAAACGCCGCATGCGTGCGCGGACAGTAGACGAGCGTCATGTGCGGCCGCGCGGCGAGAAACCGCAGTTCCGCGTCGTCGAGATAATTCCCATGCACGATCAGCGGAGCAGGGGACTCGGCCAGCGTTTCGAGGTACTGCATCGGCCGCCTGCCGCCGCCAAACAGTCCCCCGCGCCACAGTCCGAATTCTTCGAGCAACTCCCGGAACTCGCCGGTTCCGTCGGCGAGCAACTCCAATTCGGCCTCGGTCTCGGCCAGATGTATCGCGAGCGGCCGACCCGATTGCCGAGCCAACTCGACCGCACCGCGAAACAACTCGGGATGAACGCTGTAGGGCGCGTGAGGACTGAGGCCGAGGAGAGGGATGAGGGATGAGGGATGAGGGATGAGGGATGAATCGGCGCGACTCTCTTCTCTTGCCCCCTCGCCCCTCGCTTCGGGCACCGCCGCTTCGGTGGTCGGGGGAGGGTCAGGGTGAGGGGTTCTTCGTTCAGATTCAGCCGTTTGAAATTCAGCGGTCACGGATCGTTGGGCGACTTCCAACTGCGAGGCGACTCGCTCGCCGGTCAGCCCGAGCAGTTCCTGGAACACGACGCCGGAGAAGTTGCCGTCGAGATAATCATTCATCGACCAGCCCACTGTAGCGATGTCGCCGATCAGCGTGGTGCCGCAGCGGAGGCTCTCCTTGATCCCAGCGCGAATCGCCTCGGCGACGGTGTCGGGATGTTCGCGGCGGTGCTTCACGACGGAACGAATCCAATCGGTGAAGCGGCCCGTCGTCGGAATCGGCTCCTGCAGCAGGCTGAACTCCAGATGCGTGTGCGCGTTGACCAGGCCCGGCACGATCGCAACCTCACCAAGATCGATGGCGCGAGCAGAGCGGCCGGCCACGATGTCGCAACAATTGTCGGCACGGATCGTCAACGTCGCGCGAGGCACAACGGCACCGGAGTCGGATACGATCCACTCGGCATAGTACTCGTGCGGTATGACGGTCATCACGCCTCACGAATTTCCAGAGCCCACCGCTTCATCGCTCAACGAGACGCCGCAGGGCCGGGCCAGCCGCAACAAGCGGGCTTCCCATTCGTTTTGCGGGACGGGCCGCGTGGGAGGACGCAAGTGGCCCAGGTGACCGCGCAACACGTCGGCCACCACATCGTCGGGAGTCGTTTGCCGACGCGCCGCCTGCTCGGCGACCAGAACGGCCACATCGTCGGTGAGAGTGATGGTCATGTCTCAGGCTCCCAAGAAGTTCATCGTTACCGAACGCATTGTGGCGACCGGTGGACGGGGCGACAAGATCGGCCTGCCAGTCGCCTCATCAAGTCGAGGCGTGACAGTTTGCTACGAGCCGTTTCCGATGGTGTCTGCGTGGCACGCCGCAGTCCGATCCGGTATTCGTTTCGCCTCGCTTTGCCCGACCCGACTGAAATGACTCCGAGTATCCCGATGCCGCTCCCTTCACCGCCGACGATCCTGCTCGCCGTCGGTGGGTTGTTGCTGGTGGCCGGTCCGTGGGTGCGAGACGCTCGATGGTGTGCGGCGGCTTGGTTGGTGGGTTGGATCTATGCGGCCTTCGTGTTGGTGACGGGCGGCTTCGTGCCGATGGACTCAGCCGCGCGGATGGCGTCGCGGTCGGTGTGGGCTGCGGACGAGTTGGCTGTGGTGGGGCAGGGGCTGGCGCTGGCGTTCGGGCTGATGTTTGGAGTCGGTTCGCTGGGGATGACGTCGCGAGGTGGTGGCGCGGCCGGGCGATTCGGGTTCCTGTCGTTTCTGGTGGCGGGTGTGATGCTCGTCACGGCCGCGAACGATGCGCTCTCGCTGGCGCTCTCGCTGGAGATCGTGCAGTTCGCGTCGCACGCGCTGCGCCGGATGGGTCGAGTCAATGAGACTCGTTGGGTTCAACAAGACCGGATCGAGCTGAACTCGTATCGCGGCGAGACGTGTCTGTGGTTGGGGATCGTCGCGTCGATCTGCATCTGGTTGGGGATCGCGCTGGGAGCGGGTGTGACCGCGTCGACTCAGTTCGATGAAATCCGGATGGTACTCGCGCAGGCCTACCATCCCGGACCGGGGCGAGTATCCATCGGTGCCGGTTCCAAACTCGGACTGCTCGCCATCGGCTTGATCGTCACGGGACTGAGTTGTCGGATCGGACTGGTTCCGTGGCAGATGGTCTTCGTCGAGACGGTGCGTGGCTGCGGATACTGGACCAGCGGCTGTGTGCTGATTGGCGGACAGCTTGCGGGAGTGATGGCACTCGCGCGGCTGTGTGGCACGGTTTGGATCGGGTTTGCCGGCGAATTGACGGTGTTGCTGATCGTGCTGTCGGGTGCGACGTTCGTCGTGGCGGGAGCCTTTGGCGCGCGAGGACTGGCAGTCGGGGAGGGAACGCTGCGACGCTGGCTGTCCGCGTTCGTGATGCTGCACGGCGCGTGGCTGCTCATCGGAGTGATCGCCGCGACAGCCGATCTCGCGGCACCCGAGAACAGCCTCGCGGCGGCGGCCGGTCAGCCGGGGGCGCTGGCCATCCTTCTCTTCTCGACCGGCGCGAGCCTGTTCGGCTTGTCGGGTCTCTTTCTGTTGCTCAGTCATCTGGGTCGAAGCGACCGCGAGGTCGAATACCTCGACGAACTGTTGGGCCTCGGTCAGTTGGCTCCTGCGGCGGCGATCTCGCTGATGATTGTCCTCGCCAGTCTGGTCGGTCATCCGCCGCTGTGGGGCTGTTGGGGGCAATGGCTGCTGCTCGTGGCGGGCTTCAATGTGCGAGCGGCTGATGGTGCCTCGAACGTCTTGCCGCATCACGGCGTCATCGCGCTGCTGCTCGTGGCGACACTCGGCACGCTGCTGATGGCGGCGGTGGTGATCCGTTTCGCACGCGTGATGTTCCTCGAAGAAC
The DNA here is from genome assembly GCA_038040225.1 of Planctomycetota bacterium. GTDB lineage: Bacteria > Planctomycetota > Planctomycetia > Planctomycetales > Planctomycetaceae > Schlesneria. The sequence goes on along the minus strand of JBBPIS010000081.1, from coordinate 25,004 downwards.
CGGTCTCGCGTGTTTTACCACAGGGAGGACGAGCCTCACTCGGTGTCGGACTGTTTGCCGCGATGGCACTCGTCGCACTGGGGCTGTTCCCGTCGAAGCTGCTGGTCCCGCTGAGTGACGTGCAAGAAGCTCGCCCCGCCGTGCCGCAGGAACCTCCGGCGGGAAAGAAGTCGGGCACAGCCACGGCCCGCCGCGAGGAATAGGATTAATGTTTTTCTCCCCTCGCCCCTTTGGTGAGAGGGGCCGGGGGTGAGCGGCAACTGTTGCCGAGCGTCCCACTGCAATCGCCCCTCACCCCTAACCCCTCTACCCAAAGGGGCGAGGGGAACAAGAAAGAAACCTCACGGGGCGAGTTCTTCCACCGCCATGTCGGCGAACCAGGCGGGGCCTCCTTCGGCGACGAGGCGGAACTCGGGAAGCTCGCGCTGCGGTGCGAGCGGAACCGTTCCGGCGAGGACATCGTCCACGAAGACGCGCCATTCCGCGGCCTGTCGTTCGAGCTTCAACTCGTGCAGGCGATCGGCTCCGATCTCGAACGGCTTCGCGGGTTCGATCGGCTCCAAAGGGGAACGGTTGCTTGTGCGGCGGCCGACCGCGATGCGATCGAGCGTCAGGCGGAGCGCGTGTCGCCGGCCGGTCGAGTCGACGTTGAACTGCATCTCGACCGCCGACGCCTCGTGCAGGCGAACGGTGACCAGCAGGCGATAGTTCGGTATCGGAGTCGGCTTGCCACCGGCGGCCTTCGTCAACGGATGCAGAATCTCACCGTCGGTCCCGGCGACGACGTGGCTTCCCTCGTCGTCTTCGACCACGTTCCAGGAGCCGCGTTGCGTGACCCAACCGCGCAGCGACTTGCCGTCGAACAGCGCCGCCCCCCAGTTGGCATTGGCCAGCGACGTTGTGGCCGTTGTCGGCGAAGCCCCCATCCGGCCGGAGAAGAGACCGAGCGCGTAGACGGTCACCCCCACCAGCAGCGCGGCCAATGTGGCGATGCCGGCGGCGATCCAACTCCTTCGATGAGACGTCTTCGGAATCGAGGGGATGGCGTTCACCGTCGCACTGCGCCACGCGAGCGTCGCCGAGTCCGACGCGATCACCACCGGCAGCGCATCGATCCGCGCGAGCAGCTCCGCATAGCTGCCGATCCTCTCGCCGGGGTCGCGCGTCAGCATCGCGTGCAGCAGCGCGAGTCCCTCCGCCGACACGTCGCCTCGCGTGGCGGGCAGCACCGGCCGCTCGTCGCTCAACTTCTTGGCGATGATCTGCGGCAGCGTCTGGTTGTCGAACGGCGGATGTCCCGCGAGCAGGTGGTACGCCGTCGCTCCCAGGGAATAAATGTCAGCCCGCAAGTCGACCGGCCGGCTCGCATCGAGCTGCTCGGGTGCCATGTAGTGCGGGCTGCCGAGCGTCGTGTGTTCGGCGGTCAGCTTCGTCCGCTCGTCCGCTTCCTGCGTGAGCGAGGCGAGGCCGAAGTCGGCGATCTTCACCATCGGCATCCCGGCCGGAAGCGGATAGCCCTGCGGCGGCGTGACGAGCAGCAGGTTCGCGGGCTTGATGTCTCGATGGACGACGCCCAACTCGGCGGCATGAGCCAACCCGGCGGCGGCCTGTCGGATCAGCCCCCACGTCACACGCTCACTCAGCGGGTGCTCGCGGCTCGCGTAGTGTTCAGCATCCTCCCCCTCGACGAATTCCATCGCGAAGTACAGCCGCCCGACATGCCGTCCGAAATCGTAGGCCGCGACGATGTGCGGGTGCAGCAGCTTGGCGACCGTCTGCGCCTCCTGTTCAAACCGCGCGAGCATCGTCGGATTGGCCGCCTGATTGACGAGGATCGTCTTCAGCGCCACGACGCGGTTCAGATTGAGTTGCCGCGCGCGATAGACGACTCCCATGCCGCCGTGACCGATCACCGATTGAATTTCATAACCGGGGATCGAGTCGGCCGGTTGACGCAGCGTCTCGACGATCTCGACCTGCACCGGCGAGAGGAGCCCCTTCTGCAGGATCAGCGTGGCCGGATCGACCTGCCGACGAATTGCCTCTTCCGACAGATCGCGCAGCGTCTCCGTCGGCAACAGCCCCTGCTGCCCGGCAATCGTCAGGAACTCGTGGGGAGGATCGGAGGGCATGAGAAGAAGTGGTCAGGAGGCAGGAATCAGGGGTCACGAATCAGGATTCAGCAGGCAGAGTTCGGAGGATAGGATGGCCAACGAGTCTTCATTTTTCTGACTCCTGATTCCTGACCTCTGACTCCTTCTTACTTCACGTCTTATTGATCTGGCCCAGTTGATCGAGCAGCGCCTTGATCGACGGGCGGTCGGCGAGTGACGTGCCGACGTAGGCGAATCGCAGTTGGCCTTCCTTGTCGAAGATGTAGGTCGCCGGCTTGGACAAGTCCCGGCGAATGCCCAGTTCGTCGACGGCCTTCAGTTCCACATCCAGCAGCAGCGGGAACGGCACCTTGTGCATGGCGGTCGGCAGACTCTTGACGGCGCGCGCCACGAAGTCGTCCAGCTTGGGAGTGTCCGCGGGCTTTTCGAGCGGGTAGACGACGAGCACCTCCGCGTTCTGAGCCTGCAACTTCTTGTAGTTCGCGATCAGCCGCGAGGTTTGCGTGGCACAGTACGGACAGATCGAACCGGCGTACCCGCGCGTGATGACCAGAATCACATGCTGCTTCCCCAGGTAGTCCTTCAGCGCGACCTGCTGACCGTCCTGGTTCGTAAACGTCAGTTGCGTGAGATCGGTTTCGAGCGAGGCATTCGCGGCGACGTCGTCCTTGAACTTGATCATCGAATCATCGACGTCGTCATAGTTCAGCTTGCCGGCATTTGGATTGGGCGGCTGCGGTTGAGTTCCCGGTCGAAGCGGCTTGTCTCCGCGTTCCGAAGAACACCCGCTGGCGACCACGATTCCCAGCACTGTCACCACGACTCGAAACGAACTGTTCATCCGGGCACCTCACTTCCCGCGACACCGGCCATTGACCGGCGACAGGATAACGAAGCCCCACGCGCCGCCAAAGCCCGGTCACGATTGGCCGCTTTTCGCCATCAACCGCGACCCAGGTAGACTTGGTCGCGTGGCAGGACAATCGCTTCGAGAAAGTTGACGTCGGCGGGGAGCGTCACCATCGCCAGGGCCGCGCGGGCGATCGACTCGGATTCCATCATCGGTTCCTCGTCCGAGGTCTTGCCCGAATCGACGCGGCGTTCGACTCGAACGTTGCCCGGATGCAGACAGGAACACGTGATGCCGTGCGGTCGGCCGTCGAGAGCGATCGCCTGCGTCAGACCCCACACGCCGAACTTGGCCGCCACGTAGGGGGCACTTCCCTCGCGAGGCCGCTGCGCGCTGATCGAGCCGATGTTCAGGATGCGTCCCGAACGACGCGGCTTCATCAACCGGAACGCCGCGCGGCTGCACAGGAATGTTCCCGTCAGGCACGAGCCGATCACGTTGTCCCACGCGGCGAGCGACACCTCGTCAAGTGGTCCCCCGTCAAACGCCCCCGCATTGTTGACGAGAATGTCCACCCGCCCAAACCGCTCCTGCACCGCCGCGAAGAATCGCTCCACGTCTTCCTCGCGCGAGACATCACACGTTTGAGCGAACACCTCGGCCCCGGCCACTCGCAACTCTCCAGCCACCTGAGCGAGCTTCTCGCTATTCCGGGCACAGAGAGCGAGCGAAGCCCCCTCCGCAGCAAACGCCTTCGCGATGGCTTTGCCAATCCCCTGATTGGCTCCCGTAATCACAGCGATCTGATTTTGAAGTTGGGGCATCAGGCCGTCCTCGGAGTGAGCGGTATCAAACGACGTCTGCCATTCGGCAGTCGCGTGGCAAGCATACTCTTCCTTCTTTCCCCGGTCGCGTCTCAGTCGGTAGTGTGTGTGGAGCGGAGCGAAACACACCTCTTTTTTCTACGTCATTGAAGAGCGTCGCGCGGTGCTTCACGCACCCGACCAACCATGTTGCTCCAATTTCCTCAATTCCCGGTGATTTCGGGTTATGGCTCCCCCACCGGGAACGACTACCTGATAGACGTTCCATGCATCTCGTATCGCAAGGGAGCCTTCATGCCAAATGAGAAGTCACCTGACTGGGGCCGGATCGTGGACCGACACGCCGAACGGGTGTTCCGGATCGCGTTTCGAATCCTCGGCTCGGTCCATGACGCCGAGGATGTTTCTCAGATCGTGTTCACGGAAGCGGTCCAGATGCACGCGGCCGGGCCAGTGCAAAGCTGGACGGGACTGTTCGTCCGTCTCGCGACACTCCGCGCCATCGATCTGTCGAGGCGAAGGCGCAGCACCGTCGAACTGGACGAAGGGGACCGGGTCTCGAACGTCGGTCCCCCCGAAGAAGCCGTCGGGGCCGAGTTGGCGGCGTGGCTGCGAGAAGCGGCGAGCAAATTACCGGAACAACAAGCCGCGATTTTTTCGCTGACCTATTTCGAGCAGCTTGATCGCGATGAGGTGGCTGCCGTGCTGAGCGTTTCCCCCGAAACCGTTTCGACGGCCTTGTACAAAGCGCGGCAGCGATTGATGTCCCAAATCACCGTCTTCCACGGAGAACGATAACCATGTCCCGAACCAACAATCCTCAGGACCACGCTCCGGAATTGGAGCCGCAGCTTGAAGCGGCCGTGTGGTCGGTGCTCTCGGAGCCACTCGATGCAGAGGCCATCGCCCGCGTCAAAGCTCGCGCCGCGGCGATTCGAGCGGAACACTCGTCAGCGCCTGTGATTCTGCCGCCGGTGCCTTCCTCACATCCGATCGCGTCTTCGGCTCACGAACTCGAACAGACGCATTCGACACAGTTACCAGTCCCATTTCTGTCCAGGAGTCTCATGATGAAGTGTCTCTCAACCGTCGCCGGCATCGTCATCGTTGTCGGGGCCACGTTCATGTTGCAATCCACACCGTCCGCGTTCGGCCAGGTGATCGAACAACTGCGGGCCGCTCGATCCTATACTTACGTCTCACGCCTCTACACCGAAGGCAACACGAAACCCATCGAGACCAAAGTGATGGTCGCCGAGGATGGCCGCCAGCGAAATGAGTTGTCCGGCGAAACGGTCTCGATCATGGACTCCTCGTCGCGAGCCCGCCTCACGCTGATCAAAGGTTCAAAACGGGCGCTCGTTCATGAGGTGGATCCACAACAGCCCGGCGGCCCCAAGAACGGTCAGTTGGCCTGGCTGGAGAACCTCAAGGCTCACGGCGACAAGCCGGACGAGCAACTCGGCAAGAAGATGCTCGACGGACGCAGTGTCGAGGGCTTCGTGGCCAAGCAGGGTCAGTATGCCTACACGGTCTGGATCGACACCAAGACCAGGGAGCTTGTTCAAGTGGAACACGAGATGTTTGTCAAAGGATCGTCCATCACCAAGGTCGTGATGACCGACTTTCGATTCAATGAGTCCCTGGATGAGTCACTGTTTAGCTTCGATGTTCCCGAGGGATACGCAATCCAAAAGCTGCTGCCCATCCCCAAGGTGGCCGGTGGTGAGAAAAGCATCGTGGAAGCACTGCGCGGCTACACCAAACGATCCGACGGCAAGTTCCCGAAGAGTATTTCGGAGTGGGGTGAGTGGGCGGTCCTGTTCTCCACCGGAAGCAAAGACGGCCAGCCCAATGAAGAAACCACCGAGATCATGGCTCATCTGGGCAGCATCCTGCCGTTTCTGATGGAACGATCGAAAGACGACTATCAATACCTGGGTGCCGGAAAGTCCGTGGATGACAAACGCTGTATCGTCTTCTGGTATCGGAATAAGGATGCGACTCTTCGAGCGATCTACAACGACTTGTCAGTGGCAGACGTGCAGGAAAAGGATCTTCCGTAGTCCGTAACGGTCTGACATCCCGAACAACGACAAGGCCGAGTCTCTCGGCCTTGTCTTCATTTCTGGCCGTGTTCCGCAGGTGGCCCGGACGTCGCGTTGGACGTCTGGGCCGACGAAGGAGGTTGATTCCCGGCGGGGGTGTCTGAACGCTTGCCTCTTGTCGCGCGGGTGTCACTGGCGCGGGGCTTCACTCGCCAGTGCTCTTCAAGAATACTGGCGGCCCAAAGCGACCGTCAGTGGCACCCGTGCGGGGGATGCTTGCTCAACGATGGATTCGGAGAAGCTCATGTCCAATTAACTCCTATCGCTTCATTGGCATCGACAACGCCACCTTCCAGCGCGTGTCAGTCAACTCGGAGACGACAGTGTAGTATCCGGCATCCTTCGCGAGGACCAATACGTCGTCGTCTTGCTGGACAGGAACAACACTTTTCGCGATGTGCCTGATGAGTTGATCGCGGCGGCTAAGTCCTAACAGCTCTTTGAAGGAGTAGCCTTCATTGAGTGCCGGCGTTTTGTCTTCCTGTGCGTCTACCCCAACGGAGTCAGGTTGAAACTCGTTAAACGACGGGAGCAGACACACGCCGTTGCTGTCGACGAGAATGAAGCCTCGCTTCGCTTTCCAAGATTGTTGGGCGAGTGCTATAGGCAGCTTCCACTGACCAATCTGGGACGCACTGAACAGCAGCCCTGTGAAGCGATCGTTCTTGAGCAGCGGCTGACAGAGGAAAAACGTGCCCTGTTGGTTGAAAATCGACTCGGTCAAATCGGAAACGAACGCTTTGCGGAAGGTGTTCGCGATCTGAAAGTATGGCCGCTCTTGGACTCCGACGGTCGAGATGGTGGTTGCGCGCGATGCCGACATCCCGTTGGGAAACGATGCCGCGACTATCTGTCCATTCTCATTTGCCAGAAACAGTCCTTGGCTCGCAAACTCTTGGAGGTCCGCTCGCAGCTGATCGAACCAAAGCGATACTTTTCCTGCAGCAATCGCTGCCAGTGCTTTGGCTTCTCTTGCGGAGAGTTTTTTCAGGCTGTCCTGTAGCGGAGATTCCAGTTGCTTCACGACCTGAGATAGGTCGACATCAAGACGCGTCTGCGGGTTAGTGTGGAACTGCAATGTCTTCGCCAGTAACAGGTCGCATAGGCCCGCCGCCAATGCCTGCGATCGGGTTGCTTTTGGATCCCAGTCAATCCGCGGCGGTGGAGGTGTTAGCGCCACGATACCGCGCGCGGCAAAGATTTCAGGCGTGTGGGCACGCATGTCGAACTGCAGACTGTAGAGCTGAGGCCACGGCGCGCTTCGTCGGTTGGGATTGTTCTCGAATTCGTGTATCGCATCGTCCACGAGCCGGGACACTTCCGGATCGCGATGGCTGAACCCGACGAACAACGTGTGCCGTTCGATCAGGAAGGTGATGATCTGTTTGAAGAACTTGTCATTCGCCCGGTAGTGGTGTCGGTAGTCGCGACGCGTCAGAATCAAATGCTCGCTAGGCAGGCTGACACAACCATGAATCTTAAAGATGACCGGCCGTGGATCCTTCCGGTCACCGATGATTTTCATTGCTTCTGGCAGATGCGTGTCGTTGGTGGCGACGAAAGGCTTTATGCCCTTCGCGGCAAAAAATGCTTTCTCAAAAAGCGCGTCGTAATTCGTGGTGACGTAGACTTTGCATGCCAACTCGGCCAGCAGGCGATGACTTGTAGTCGGCTTCGTGTCAACGCTGAACACTTCCCTGAGCCGCTGCTGGAGACTTTCATTGCCGATTACCTGCCCGGCGAGCTCAGCTAGGGTGAGAGGGTCGTTCTTGACGTCCTCATCTTCGACGAGCGCGCGATCAAGTTGGAAATAGTCAACGAGAAGTGCCGACCACGATGGGAAGCCCGCCGGGAATGACACGCCAGCCCCAAAAAACACGGTAGCTCGGTTGTCGCAGAACGCCTCAACGCACCGAGGGGGCCAGAACGTGGCCAGATCTCTCCATCCCGCCTCTTTGTTCGTGACTTCATCTGAAAACTCCTCGATCCAGTTTCCTGCCCTCTCCGCGACCGTTGAATCTACGAACGCGTCCTTCTGTGTCACGAGTTTCTTCGCGAGCTTTCGAGCAGGGGCGAGTTGTGCGGGAGTGATGTTCATGTGGCTTTTCATTGCTGGTTTGTACGTTGCCGATTCTGGGCGTTGATCGATGAAATATTACTTTACCGCGTCCGGGACGCGGAGTTCGCAGGGTGGCCCCGGTTGGCTGCTTTGAGCCTACCGGGGTGGCAATGCCGCAAGAGGGACTGAAGTTACCAAATCTGACCGGGAAGAAACCTCTTGTCCCTCGGCACACCGGTAGCCGAAACGGCAACCAGTGCCACTCAACTGAATCGCACCCAAGACTTCTTCGAGCTTATCGGACTTGGGATCGTCGGTCATACGATTTTGATTTGATTTTGTCTTTGTATTCCAGCACGTCCTTCATTCCGCGTTGAATGAATCGAAAATCATCGACGGACATGTCCCCCCATCGAGCGATGTTCAGGTCAGTTCCAATCAAGTCAAGCCTGATTGTGTTCAGTTGCCGACCATTCACCGAAGTGGAGAGTTTGTAAATACCACTCTCTGTCACGTTACACTCTGCACGTACTGCCAGGACACCGCGCGATGCCAGATTCTTGTTAACTGGAACGACAACACTTCGTGTCTCACTCTTGCGAATACCTCTCAAGTCGAGAGGAGCAACGACGCGTACGCTGTCATCGCCCTTGTTGGGGGCCTTACCCAACAGCGCAGCCACCATCGTCGACAGATCAGCTGCGGGAGCAGCCGCGCACGGAGCAGCGAGTTCTCGTTTGGGTACGCGTGTTACGATGTCTGCGTCGAGATCTTGCTCGAGCTTGTTGCCTGTAATGGTCTCGATCTTCAGCTTCGCCTTGAGATTGTCAGCCGTTGGCGTTGCAGGCTTCTGTTCATGCACAGAAGGTGCGGTGGTTGGCTCGCGGGTACGCGCAGGAGCCTCTGCTACGGGTGGTGTGGTAGCTGCCTTTTCGGATGGCTTGGGAGCACCTTCCTCGGGCGGAGGGGGAGCTGGATTTCCGGGTGGCGCTAGCCTCTCGAACATCCCAGATTCGTTGGAAGTCGCATCAAATGTGGCTCCCGATCTTAACACCACGCTGCTCATTGTTTTGAGTTTTGTTTTGTCGGCTAACACCTCTCCGGTCAGTAACACCGGTGAATGTCCATGATTCTCGATCCACCATTGCTGGGTTTCTGCATCGAAGTGGAGTGAGACGGTTGGTGACGTATCCGGAAACACCTCATCCCATGGAAACGGTTTTGGCGACACAAGCTCAATCTGACAGACAACAATCCCAACGTATTCCGACCACAAGTGCGAACAATTCAGGATCTCGGTTTCCCAGGCTCCATCGAACAGGCGCGTGGAGCAAGGATTGACGAATGGTGCAGCACCCGGAGGACCGTGACCGGGTGAGTCGGAGGGGCCAGAGAGGGCCGACGGCAGAGATATTATGGGACCTTCTTTGGTCAACTGTTCGCCAATCGCCCTGGTCATTACTTGTCGCGAGTGCTCAGGCGTGTGGTTGGAACCGGATTCCGGCAGCGGGGACAGAATCAAAGTCCGGCTGGTTGCCAAGCCCGACCAACACAACAGGAACAGCATCCCGACAATAGACGCCATCCCCACCGTGGCTCCCGCCATTCGCAACACGGCGGACCAGGCGCCCCACGATTGAATGGCGAGTTGCTCTTCTTCGCAGAATTCGTTGCGAACCGCGTGAAGTTTGATGACTGTTTGTTCGGCCAATGTGGGATTGGGGGAGGGTGACGCCACAAGTTCGTCAACGAAGTTTTGAATTCGCAGACGCAGTGCCTGAATCCGGGCGCGCTTCGTCGCACTTTGAGCAAATTCCAATCGGGCAAACTCGCTCCATGAAACATTGCGAGCTGTACGCTGCACCGCAGCCCAATGTCGTGCGAGATCCTCCGGGGGCGACTCAATCAGGTTTTCCAGCGAATCGATGAGCGCCTTCATCTGCCCCGTCGCGGCGCTGTACAGGCCATGCACGGCCTCGACACGGGACTGGATCAACGAGAAAAAAGGGTCGCTCCAAACCATGGCTCGCTCCTTGTCAGGAATTGAAACAATCATGAGGAGATGTCATGTGCAAGACGTTCTCCGCGTGGTACTCATCCGGGGCTTCGGAATCAGTCCCTTCGCCATCAACTGACGTGTCCGTCCGAACTCCGTCGTGACCGCAGAAATGAAGATGTGAGGCTTCACGCGAACGACTCCGATCAAGAACAATCTGGCACCGAGGGCTGCCACGATACAACACTGCGATTGCGGGGCAACCTCGACGATGCACGTCGCTTCGAGGAAGCCCCCGAGGTGTCGTCAACCAACGGGGGCCTCCGCAAAGCCGAAGCGACTCCGCCACCCCGTCGTAAGAGGTGGTCTCGTTCACGGGTTCGGGGTTGGTGGTGGGTTTGGGTCCGGGGGTGTGGGTGGATCGAAGCGGTGGCCGAGGTCGACGATGGTGCGGGTTTGGGTCCACGCGGAGACGAACCGGTGGCCGAGGTCGGTCGTGTCGAACTGGACCACGAGGTCGTCGAGGTCGCGCAGCCGTCGCTGGGGATCGCGCAGATGTCGACAGTAAGCGTGCTACCGGCGGCACTGGTGGAGCGACATCAGCGCGAAGGCGGTGCCGTATTGCTGGTGATAGTTGTAGAGCGGATAGTCCCACCACGAACCGTCTTTCTCCTGCAGCTTCATCAGGATCAGGGCGAGATGATTCCGGTAGAAGGTTCGGTCGGCGTCGGGCAGGACCGGGATCGTGCGGGCCGCGTAGTAGTGGCCGAAGTAATAGAAATAGCCCGCGACAGCGAAGTGCGATTCGTGAGGAACCGGCCGCTTGCGGCCCATGTCGAGCCACCCGTTGCGCGTGATCAGCCGGTCGAGCCACTCCTTCATCACGTCGTCGGTGATCGACTTGTCTCCCCACAGTCGCAGCGCCAGGTTGCAGGCTTGCGAACGTCCGAGGCTGCCGCCCGGTCGATTGACGGGATGCATGGGATTGTTGCGCAGATAGGTTCCGTAGAGGTAGGTGAAGTCGGGCTTCTGCTGCACCTTGAGCATCTGCACTCCGCGATCGGCCAGCTTCTTGGGCGGATCGACTCCGATTCGGCGTGCCTCGTCGAACGCGACCAGCACGGCCGCGTTGACGAAGCTGGTCGAGGACGATGCGGGGCGCTGCGTGCCCGCCTCAAAGTCGTAGTAGCCCCAGCCTCCCTCCGCCGACTCGTACTTCTGCAACCGTTCGTACTGGCCGCGGATGAGGGCCGCAATCTTCTCCCGACGCGCGGCGTCCTCTGGCAGACGCGCGTACATCCTCGCCAGCGTCTGAATGCCGTAGGCGTGAGTCCACACGTTGTAGATCAGCATCGGATCGTCACGGCGGACCAGCGGAAGCTGCTCGAACAGAAAGGCTTCGCCCCGCTCGATGGCCAGTCGGACTTCGGTGCTGCCGTCGTCGGCCTCGATCAGTGCCGCCACGCACAGCGCCGTGGTCGCCGTCCGAAAGGCATGATGCGAACCGATGCCGGCGATGATGTTCAGATCCTTCGTCCGCTCGGCCGATCCCCACGAGCCGTCGCGGTTCTGATCCTTCACCAGATACGCGACGCCCCGCTGAATGGCCGCGTTGAGTTCGTCGGCCGTCACGTCGCGAGGCGGCCCGGGATGCAGGTCGGGCTTCGCCTCCGCTGTCTTTTCTTTCGCGGTGGCCGCTGCGTCCGCAGGTCGATCCTTTGACGGAGCCTCTTCCGACGCAGTCAGCTCGCCGTGAAATGTGAATGTGCCGAATGCCAGCAGTGTTGCGAGCCAGACTCTGTGGAACCGCATGGATCAACCTCCCTCGCACAGGAATTCGTGCAGTCGTTTGCTTTCGCTGTTCCTGACTCTACCGGATTGCCGGTGAGCTCCAAGCGTCGTTTTTTGAGGCCCACCCGGCCGGGATTATGCCAGCCCGGGGCAAGTGACCAACGGGAACGCCGCCCTGGGACAGGATTCAAATCAATAACACAGCCCCAACGGGGCGAATTACTTCTCGTCTTCTCGTCGACCGTTGGCCAATCGCTAATACGCCCCGTTGGGGCTGACGGAGACCAACTGTCGCCAACCCAAGGCGGCGCTCCCGTTGGTCGCTTGCCTTGGGCTGGCTTAACTCCGGCCCTTCAGGCCTCAGACAAATCTCGACACCCTTCGCGGGTTTCATCACGGCTTGTTGGCGAGCAACTCGTCGCCCACCTTGAGGCCCTTCAGCACTTCGGTCTTGCCCAAGGAAGCCTTGCCGATGGTGATCTCGGTCTTGATCGGCTTGCCTTCGATGACGAGGTACACGTGAGACGCGCTGCTTCCCTCATCGCGGAAGACCGCCGTCGAAGGGACGAGCGTGGCTTTGTCGTTGCGATATGTGGTCAGTTTCACTGTGCCGGTCATGCCGGGCATCAGGGACTCCACATCGGCGGGGACATCGACGGTGAGGCGTGACTCAAACGTCCCGGCCGCGCGCGGGACCAGCGACACGCTCTTCACGCGCGCGGCCAGCTTGAGGTCCGGGAACCCGACGGGTGTCAGTTCGCCGGCCACGTCCGCCTTGATCGCGTGCAGATCCTTCTCCTCCACATCGGCGCGGGCAACCAGCGGGCGAGGGGTCACGACCGTCATGAAGACTTCATTGGCCAGCACGTTCCCGTTGCGACGCAGTCGTGCGGACACGGTCGCCGTGTTCCAGTTTCCCCGGTCGCACTGACCGTGATAGAGGATCCCGTCGATCGGCGCGACGACGACCATCGCCTTGCGATCACCTTCCAGTTGAGTGAACCGTTCCTCGGTCTTCTCACGTTCGACCTGCTGCTTCTGCAACGCCAGCCGCTTCTGGTTCAGTTCGAGCGGCAGGACGGACTGGGCCTTCTGCCAGGCCAGCGTCTGCTTGAGCAGCGTGTCTTTCACCGACTGGTCACGGCGCGGGACATCGACGTTCAGCGAACGGTCGGTCTGAATCTTCGTCGATTCCAGGTTGTGTTCGAGCGATTCGATCTGGTTCCGCTGCCGCTTGAGGATGATCTCCTCCGTTTCTTCGGTGAGATCCTTGTCACGGTACATCTTTTCCAACTGCTTCAACTCTTCGCGCGCGTACTCCAGAAAGTTGCCCATGCTCTTGAGCGAGAACGCGGCACTCTTCATGGTCTGGGCGCGGTCGATCGTCTCGTAGCGTTTGAGGTCTTCTTCGGCGATCCGTTTGTCCCGCTCGGCGGTCGCCAGATTGAGCGGCAGGAATTGTTCAAGGACCGGCAGTTCCTCCTTCGCGACGCGCAGGGCGATGTCAGCCAGTTCTCGATCCAGTTTCAGGTCGCGCAGCGTCTTGTCGATCGTCGTGGTGTCGAGTTCCAGCAACAGATCGCCCTTCTTCACGCGCGTCCCATGTGCGACGGCCGACTTCACCGAGAACGGTCCCGTCCACGACTTGGGCTCGATCGCCAGTTCCGCCGACTGCTCCGCTTCGAGCACTCCCTTAAGCGACGACTCGACCACCAGCTTCCCCTGCTCGACCCGCACCGTGGCCGGTTTGACGATCGCCGGTTCACTCGGTTTCGCCGGTTCCTGAGAACGCACGGCCCCCGGAATCACCCAGCCCAATCCCGCCGCAACACACGCCGCACCGAGCACCCATCGCAGTTGTCGTTTCATCGCCGCCATCCTTTCGAGGGAGTCATCTCTTGTCCGACAAGCATCGAGACATCGGGGAGTATTGCCCAGCCGCCACATCACCTTCAAGAAGCGAGTCGAAGAGGCACTGGGTTGCCCAGGTCTCCGTTCTGACGATTACCGGGATAGTGAAGCCGGGAGGGATCGAATCGAAGTGTGACACATCTTTTCAGAAATGTCTCTCGTCGTGTTGTGACCCCTGCTAAAGCAACTGGAGTCACCAAGCCTGAGTTCTGCTTGGTAGTCAGCCCGAAGCTGGATTATGATCGCGGAGCGACCCGCAGGCCGAATCTCTGTCATGGGTTGCTCGTGAAGAGTGGCGTCGAATTGAGTTGCGGACACGACTTGAGTTTGCTGGCATCACCACGGTGAAATTCGTTCGTGAGGGAGACGTTGATGAACCCATCCCGTCTTGAGTTGAGTCGGCGCGATCTGTTGCAGCTCGGCGGATTGGGGATGTTGGGAATCACTCTGCCCCAACTTCTGCAAGCCGAGACGCGGCCCAAGTCTCGCCCGCGATCCTGCATCTTCGTGGTCCAATACGGCGGGGCCAGCCACATCGACAGTCTGGATCTGAAGCCGGAGGCTCCCGCCGAGATTCGCGGTCCTTACCAACCGATTGATTCCGCAGTCCCCGGCGTGCAGATGTGCGAACTGTTGCCGCGGTTGTCTCGCCTGGCCGACCAGTTCACCCTCATCCGCTCGATGACGCATGGCAATCCCGGTCATGACGGAGGGATGCATGTCTGCATGACGGGGCATTCGCAACCGACGGAAGCCACGCCGTATTTTGGGTCCGTGCTCAGCAAACTGAAACCGGCCACCGTCAACGTGCCGAGTTACGTCTGGTTGCAGAACCTGGCCGGGGATGTTCAACCGCGCTACCTGTCAGGCGGATTCTTGGGTTCGGCATTTGGACCGTTGCGTGTCGGAACGGATGAAGACAACCCGGCGGCGGCCGGGTTTCGGATGAAGTCGTTCGATCCTCCGGCGGAAGTTTCCGGTCAGCGACTCGTCACTCGACAGGACTTGTTGAACGGAATCGAGTCCGGCCGGGAATTGTCTCGCCGCCCGATCACCAGTTCGTTCGGCGAGTTTCAGACCAAGGCGTTCGATCTGATCACCGGTCCCGCCGCCCGACAGGCGTTTGATTTGGAGCAGGAGCCCGCAACCGTTCGCGACCATTACGGTCGACATCCGTTGGGCCAGAATCTCTTGATGGCCCGACGGCTGATTGAAGCGGGTGTGCGACTGGTAAGCGTCACGGCCTGGGCGGGAACGCCGCCCGGCGAAAAGTTTCGCAACGTGCAAACCTGGGACATGCACGGTGAAGGCTCGGGCTTGGGAAGCAGTTTCGGCACGGGAGCCTATGGGCTGAGTTGGGCATTGCCGCGCGTCGATGAAGCCGTTTCCGCCTTGCTGGAAGACTTGCGTCAACGCGGTCTGTTGGAAGACACACTGGTGGTCATGGTGGGTGAGTTCGGACGCAGTCCACGAATTTCTTACAACGGCCGCGACCACTGGCCCGCCTGCTACTCGGCCCTCCTGGCCGGAGCCGGAATCCGCGGCGGTGCGGTTTATGGAGCGTCCGACAAACAGGGTGCCTACGTGAAAGATCATCCCATCTCCCCCGAGATGTTTGGGGCCACCCTCTTTCACGCCTTGGGAGTTCCCCCCGACACCCGGTTCGGTCCCGACGGCTTCAGCTTCCGTGTCAGCAACGGCGAGCCTGTCCACGAATTGTTTGCGTAGCCGTATCCGGTGGGCATTGCCCACCAATCGTCGTGTTGCCCCATGATGGTGGGCGAGAACTCGCCGATCATTACGTCGGAAGCATTCAACGGCTCTGCATTTCCCCTCAGGCTTGAAATGGCCTTGGTCGATCTCTGTAGGGGCGGGAAGTTCTCATTGTTCTCCATGACATGAGGTTGGGATCTACGTTCAGACAACCTACGGGGCATCATGCCTCCGCAATTGATTTCTCTTTCCGGTCAAACGTTGGCGGCCATCACGAGGAATGAGCACCTGCGCGGTACGCCGGTTGTCTTCATTCATGGCATCACGTCGAACGTGGACCTGTGGGAGCCGTCGCTACCGGAATCCATTCGCAACGGCCGCCGTTGGATTTCGCTCGGCCTGCCCGGACATCATCCCGCGCGGATTGATTCGACGACGTTCAGTTCTTGGAACGCGGTCACGCCGGCAGTTTGGGCCGATTGGTATGAACGGGCGTTGTCGCAATTGGTTGGTGATGAGCCAGTGGATGTTGTCGGCTGGTCCACCGGCGGGTTTAGCGGACTGACGTTGGCCGTTCATTATCCTCGACGAGTTCGCAGCCTGTTGAGCATTTCTGGTTTTGCCACGGGACGTTGGCTCGGATGGCTGGGATTTTTTCAGCGACTGAGCTTGAGTCCGCTCACACGATGGGGTGTGCCGATCGGGATTCGCGCCATCGGGCAGAAACGATGGCTGTTCGACCGAATGATGTCGTCTGCGATCAGGGATGATTCGGCGTTTCATGCCTCACCCATTCGCGAGCAGATCATGCGGGACTGGTTTGGTGCGTTCGCCAGCCACGATCCGTTGGCGATGTCAGAGTTATTTCGGAAGATTGCTCAGTTCGACTTTTCCGATCAAGTCGGTCGTATCAATTGTCCGACGCTGATTTCTGGAGGAGTTTTGGACCCGTATATTCCTGTGTCCCACACGCGTTGGATTGCCGATCACGTGCCAAATGCGGAGTTGGTGCTCTGGCCAGGAGCCGGGCATCTGTTTTTCGCCGAGCGGACGCGGGAGTATCAAGAGTTACTGGTTCGCTGGCTCGACCGGCAAGGATTGCCAAATGGTTAACATGGCTTCGTCCAATGGTTCGCCGCGCAAGGCGTGCATCATTGGAGCCGGATCGTCCGGCATCACCGCGTGCAAGACACTGCGCGAACGTGGCATCCCTTACGACTGTTTTGAAATCGGCAGTGGCATCGGCGGGATGTGGCGATACCAGAATGACAATGGCCGCAGCTCGGCGTATCGGTCGCTGCACATCAACACGTCGCGGGACACGATGGCCTATTCCGATTTCCCGCTGCCCAGGGAATGGCCGCCGTTTCCCGATCACACCAAAGTGTTGCAGTATTTTGAGAGCTACGTCGATCATTTCGGCTTCCGCGACACAATCACCTTTCGCACGAAAGTCGAGAAGGTCGAACCGGTTGGCAACGGTGATTGGGACGTCACTGTCGTCGGCCCGGACGGTCAACCTCGCACGAATCGCTACGGAGCGGTCCTCGTTGCCAACGGACATCATTGGAACCCGCGGACGGTGACGTATCCCGGGGAATTTCACGGCCAGCAATTGCACTCGCACCACTACCGCACTCCGGACATCGGCGTCGGCAAGCGCGCGTTGGTGGTCGGCTTTGGGAATTCGTCGTGCGACATCGCATGCGAGTTGTCTCGTATTTCGGACGCAACCTTCATGTCGGTGCGACGCGGTGCGCACGTCATTCCGAAATACCTGTTCTTCGGCATGGCAATGGACACATTCCTCCCTCAGTTCGTCTGGAAGTTGCTGCCGTGGTGGCTGATTCGACCGTTTTTCGGGCTTGGCTTATGGCTCATTCGCGGTTCGATGAGCAGCTATGGACTTCCCGAACCGGAACATCACGTTCTGCATGAACACCCGACGATCTCAGCCGATCTCTTCAACGTGATTGGACACGGGTATCTCCGGACCAAGCCGAACGTGCAGGAGCTCTGCGGCGACAGCGTGAAGTTCGTGGACGGCAGCGTTGAGAAGATCGACGTCATCGTCTGGTGTACCGGCTACAACATCTCGTTTCCGTTCTTCGATCACCGGATCATCGACCCGTTGAACAACGAGGTCTCGCTGTATCACCAAGTCGTGCATCCCGATCAGCCGGGCTTGTACTTCGTCGGTCTGGTACAGCCGTGGGGAGCGATCATGCCATTGGCGGAGGCTCAATCGAAGTGGGTTGCCGATTTGCTCACCGGAAAGTCCGGTCTGCCTCCGCGTGACAAGATGCTTGCCGAGATTCAGCACCACCGAGCGAGCATCACCAGGCGATATACCAAAAGCCTTCGGCACACGATTCAGGTCGATTTCTATCCGTATCAACGATTGCTGACGAAGACGTCTCGCCAAGGGCAACGCTGGCCGAAACGGCCACTGAACGCCGAAACGGCTGCTGAAAGCTGTCCGAGGAACGAAGGCGGAAAAGCAAAGAAAGCCGCCTAAGTAACGAAGCCAGGAAGGCAAAGAATGCTCCGCATCGCGATTACCGGCAGTTCGGGTTACTACGGCCGCAAGCTGATTGAGCACGTGCGGCGCGAATCACCACAGACGCGCATTCTGGGGATTGATGTTGTGGCTCCAAGGGGGCCTGCGCCCGACGAGTTTGCTCATGCGGACATTCGCAGTGCCGAGGTGCGAACTGCGCTGACCAACTTTCGGCCGGATACCATCGTGCATCTGGCATTTGTCGTGAATCCCACACACGACAACCGGCTGACGCACGACATCAATGTGGGCGGCACGAAGAATGTGTTTGAATCGGTGAGGACTTTGCGTCCGTCACGATTCCTGATGGCCTCCAGCGCAACGGCTTACGGCGCTTGGCCAGACAACCCGGTTCCGATTTCAGAGGATTGGCCGTTGAAAGCCCGTGAAGGGTTTCAGTACGTGACAGACAAAACGACCATTGAAGCCGAAATCCAGGCGCTTGCCGACGAATTGCCCGATGTCGCGGTCTCGTGGACACGGCCAACGATCATTGGAGGAAAGGGCGTCAACAATTACCTCAGCCGCTTCGTGCTTCAGATTCCGATGATCGTACTCCCGGACGGAGAAGATGTGCCGTTGCAATTCGTCCACGAAGATGACTGTGTGGCAGCGACTTGGGAAATCTTGCGACAAAGCGCGCGCGGGCCCTTCAATATCGGCCCGAATGACTGGGTACCGCTGACCAAGTTGGCGAGACTCACCAACCGTTGGACGATCAAAGTGCCGTTTTGGATGTTTAAATTGGTGTCTTGGTTCTGGTGGCACCTTCGGCTGCCTGTCCTCAAATATCCGCCTAGCCTGAATGAATTCATCCGGTATCCGTGGGTAATCGCGCCGACTCGCCTGGAGCAGGAACTGGGATTCCGTTTCCGTTACTCGGCAGAAGAAACACTGCTGGAAATGTGGGGCGAACATCGCCGAAAACAACGAGCAGGTTTTCCGATGCGGCTCTTTACGCGAACGGAACCGGCCCGTCGAGCGGCCTAACTCGCGGTCTGTTTCCCGCCTCTGCATCCTTCTGCGGGATTGTCTTTACCAGCATTGCTGCCAGCTGCGGTACGACCTTGCTCTACATGCTTCCGTTGGGCGCGAAGCATCCAGTCGCAATACCTCCGCTTTCCGCCAGGTTTTCGTGAAGGACGAGATCGACTTGGCCCAAGTGACCGAGGCCAGTCCCTCCGCGCGGCTGGATGGTGAGTCGCAGAGCTCACGCTGAAAACGTTCGACGAAGCCCGCTTCACAACAATGGAAGTGGAATCGCCAATACGCCGGGTCTCTTGCTGGGGAAACCGTTACAGGACGGTGGCCTCAGAACGACAGAGCGTCACGTCACAATAAGGTCGGTCTTCGACGACCTGGAGCCTGCCGCCCGGCAGCAGGTCATACGAAATTCCGCGCCATCGGATCCGCCGCAGGGTCAATGCCGAGATCCAACAGGCGGCGTAGAACACCACCACGAATGGCAGGGTCAGCAATGATTCCGGATGAAAGGGTTCCAATTCGCCGCCTTGCGCCAGAACTCGATCGCGGACCACAGCATCTTCCCACACCGTCATCAATCCCACGCCGATGGCGTATGACAGCACCGATCCCAACAGCCAACCTGCGCTAGACCAGTCTCCAAAAAAGGCGGAAAAGATCGCGACCACGAATGCGGTCGATACGACGCCCAAGTTCGCAAATGCGTACATGGCGATCCCGAGCCAGTTCGGGTGATGCCTCAGAGCACAAAACAATTGGCGCCTGATGAACTCAAAGCATCCGCTCAGCGACGTGCTCTCCTTGTTGACCAGCATGACCGGTACGTGTCGTAGTGAGAGGTTGAGTTCGTCCAGGCTTCGATTGATCGACGTATCCTCCGAGAAGCACTTCGACCAGCGCTCCAGGAGATTGGTCCGCTCAAACAGTTCGCGCTTCAGTGCGAAAGAGCCTCCCCAAGCGATCTGGAATTGATACATCTGCTCCATGGCGCCGGCGCCCCACATGCAGCGGACCAGGTCGGCAAGACTCCGCTTCGCCGGCATGTACCACCGTAAGCCGCACGTGGCGCCGACCTGTGGATCAGCCAGCGGGGTCAGCAGGTCGCGGAGCCAATTCGGACTCGGGATTGCATCCGCGTCGACGAGCACCACTGCTCGGTAGCGCTCATCGAGCTCTGCGATTTCTTGAATCAAGGCGCTCACTTTTAAGCTGCACGTTTTGAGACGCCGATGCAGGACGCGGATGCCGATGCGAGTTTCCCCTGAGTGTTCCACGAACTCTTGCACGATGTCCCAGGCGGGATCCATCTCACTGTCCACAATCACTCGAAGATCATAATTCTGAACCGTCTGGGCACAGAGACATTGGAGGGTCTGTCGCAAGAACGGATCTGGACCACGCAGACACAGAATTACCAGGGCCTGTGGCAGCTCGCTCTCAAATGACGGCGGTGCTTCCCTGCGGACCATCGCGATGAAGCGGGAACACCAGTAAAACTTGGCAGCCAGCAGAGCTGCGAACGCAGTTATCGTGACCAGGACGAACCAGAGCATCCTACTCTTTCCGCGGTAGTTGGTATCGCAGGCCCGTTCCCCGGATATTCGCGAACTCGCGAAACTGAGCTGCTGCGATCATTGAATCACGACAATGAAGGTTGTCTTCCCTGATCAAGAGTGATCTGCCATTCAACTGCGGCAGGACTCGGTATTGCTTTGTTCGGTGAGGGTCTCAGGCCGCAGCGTCGAGTTGTTGTGGTTGCGCGTCGTTGTCTTCACCCCATCGATTGGCGCGCACAAGAGCATGCAGGTCGTTGACTCGGGTTCCCTGCCGACTCATCTCTGCGAGAGCGGCGTAGGAAACCATCTGCCGCATGTAGAACGGCTGATTGATGACATAGTGATGGATAATGTGAGTCGCACCGAAGTTGAAGCAGAAAAGCTGGAAGGGGAAGAGCATCCAATTGCTAAGAATCTGATTCTGAAAGAAGACGTCGCGCGTGGGGATGTCTCCGTAGTAATGGCTGGAAGAGGACATGAATACCAGACAGCTTTGCCGCAGCATGTTGGGGAGCACCAGCAAGACCGCCAAGTCGCGAACCCACGGCCAGCCCGACGCCGGCAGTAGATACGCGGGGTCAAACGGGACGGTCCATCCTGATCGGACTCGAACGTAGCCAAAAAAGACCTCCCAGAGCGTGTTAACCACCGCGTAGGTCGGTGCGGATAACAAGGCCAGGCGAAGCGGCTGGAAGTCCGGAACTTCGCGTTTGATCCGCGGAAACAAGAGGAGCCCGCCCAGGGGATGAATCGCCACGAAAATCCGGAGCCAGCCGAACGGCAGACCAAGGCCGATGAGACGCTCCTCGATATCCGTGATCTGTCCGCTCTCACGATGGTGTTTCAAATGAATTTCGCGGCGATACCAGGGATTCAAACTGAGCTTGCAAAACCAGATGACGAAGAACATCAAGTGCTGAAGCCAGGCGCGGCCTTTGAAGTACAGGTCATGGATCAGGTCGTGCTCGAGCTCATGCAGGATCGAAAGCGGGAGTGCCATGAGGGGAACTGCCAGCCACCAGGCCAGCATTCCCTGGAGGTATAAAGCGGCAATGCCCACCATCGCGGCCAGACTGCCCAGAAAACAGCTCATTCCCAGCAGATCCTGCTGAGCGAGCCATGGATGGATCGAACGGAGACGTCGTTCCTCTGAGCGGATGACTGTCCGGATCGAACGGGTGCGCTTGGCATCACTCTTTATGGACATCACTTTTCGGCAATTCTCGTAAAATGGTTTTTCTAGGCTAACCTCGAGGCAAAAATGCGGCCACAACCTAGAAATTACGTAAACTGCGAAAGACCGCGTGTTTTCATGTGTTCAGTTCGTGTCATGAATTGCGACTTGCAATGTTTTGATTGCCGCAAATGGGCAGTAACTGGGTGGTAACACAGAAAAAGCTGACCTAACAGCTACGGGAAGATGCACAGTGTGCGGGCTACTTGGTTCATCGAATTGAATGCATATCGTCATTGCCACGCTGCGTCTGTAGCCCTTTTTCTGCTGAGGGAAATGATGCGAACGAGGGTTTTGATCTTTCTTCACGTTAGCCAGCGGGAATCGGGAATGAGGATCAAGTTGGCGCGAAAAAGGATCAAATTCATGCCAGAAAGATCGGGGTTTGTCCCATCAAGAGCAGAGTGACTTGGTCCGCGTCCGTTGCTTGGTTTGCAGGGTTCCTTCATGGGAGTATTGATCAGACGAAGCTCTTCCGCTTGGAAACTCGAGGCTGGTCGTACGACACTTCCCAATCGGCAAACTCCACCGCACTGTTTGAATCATCATGACCGGTTGTTCAGAGCCAACTCGTTTTCAAGTGTCATTGGTATCGCGTGAAGACTCGAGTTGAGGCACGTCGATGACCTTGGTCCAAGGCCGTTACTCCTAATCGGTAGCGGATAGTATTGTCGACTTCATGATGATCAGTGACCGCCGGAGACGGAGATTCATGGACGAATCACCGAAGCGTTACTCTCTCAGTCTCAGCGCAGCCATCCAGGCCGTCGTCTACCTGATGATCTATGCCACTTTGGGTTCAGGATCTCTGGCTGGACTGATGTACCTTTCGGGACTGACCAGCCGCCTGTCGGTCACAGCCTCGATTGTCCTCGCGCCGGTATTTTATTTGGCGTGGCTGGTGCTCTTCCTGGGTTGGGGCTATGTGATTGGCCTGCCGTTCTACGCTTGGATTCATCGTCGACCCAGTCGGGCTTCGACCTCGGAAGGGGGTCCGCAGAGGGGGGCCTTTGAAAGGCAAATGGCGCTCCATCTGAAGTTTCGCATGGTGCAGTCATTGCCGATGGTTCAGGCTTTGCAGGGTCTTCCGTTCTGGAGGCAACTGGTCTGCCGAGGCTACGCACCCCAAAACAAGATTGGCCGCAATACTCATGTCTTTTGCATGTTGATTGATCCCGATCTGACCGAGATTGGCGACAGCACCGTCATTGGCATGGATACTCATATCATCTGTCACGGGCTGACAGCCCAACCCGATGGCAACCTGACTTATGTGAGCGCTCCGGTGGTGATTGGCCGTCGCGTGACCGTCGGTGGAAACTGCCGGATCGCGTTGGGAGCGCAGATAGGCGACGATGCCATTCTCGAAGCGGGCAGTAACTTGCTGCCATACACGGTCATTCCTGCCGCGGAGGTTTGGGGCGGCCATCCGGCTCGTTTCTTGCGGAAACGTTTCGAGGAGGTGGTGAGGCCAGCAGAGTCGCTGTCCGGGCAGGGACCAGCCTTCTCGATTTCATCAGTTGCGTCCCAGAATCTGACATTGCCCGTGCGGCAGCTTGTGGCCAGTTCGCTGAATCTGGATGTCGAGCAGATCTCGGCCGAGTCCTCCATGAGAGACTTTGGCGAGTGGGACTCGCTCGGTCAGATGGGGATCGCCGCCGCAGTTCATTCGCGATTCGGAATTGCGGTTGCAGCCGCCGACGCATTTTGTTTGCGCTCGGTGGCCGACATCGTGCGGTTTGTCGACAGGAACCGCAGCGAAGTCTCCGCAAATGCCTCGCCGGACGAGCCGTTGCCGCGCGATCCCGAGCTGCTGCCGTTGTGGGACCACGATCTCGCGACGCGGGCACTGGCTCGTTGTGCAGACGGCCTACCTTCGGTGATTGGCGACGAGTTGCGGGTCGTGATTGCGGCGACATTCACTGCGGAAGCGGTCGCCTCCAGCCTCAAATTGTGGGCGAGAGCTTTCCGGTTGAACCTCAAAGTCGAGTTTGCCGGCTACAACCAAATCGTGCAGGAGCTGTTGTCTCCCGGCAGCTTGTTCCGGAACAATCGGACGGGCCTCAACATTGTGCTGACGAGGCCCGAGGATCTGCTGGCCGAGGATCGGGCCAGTTCGGCCGACGCGCTGCTGGACGCGATCGCGACGTTCGCGCGCGAAGCCAACGGCACTCTGGTCGTGGCGACTCTGCCACCGGTCGTGTCGAAACTCGTGCAACTCGATCACAGGCAGGTCGAGGAACTGCGAGCCGGGTGGCGTCAGAAGCTGTCCGAGTTGTCTGATGTCACACAACTCGACTTTGCGGGCGTTGTGGCAGAGATCGGTGTCGCGACGGCCGGGCAGACCGATCACGAAGTCATCGCGAGGTCGCCTTACTCCGCGAATGTCTACCGCGAACTGGGGATTCTGATCGCCAGGCTGGCTCGGCAGCGTCGCCTCGCTCCGGCGAAGGTCATCGCCGTCGATGCCGATGGCGTTCTGTGGGGTGGCGTGATCGCCGAAGAGGGATTGCAGGGGATTCATCTGGGGACCGATCATCCGGGTCGCAGCTTCCGACTGTTTCAGCAGTATCTGAAGTCGCTCAAGGCGCAGGGGCAACTGTTGGTGCTGGTCAGCCGCAACCAGTCGGACGATGTCTGGAAGGTGTTCGATCAGCATCCCGAGATGGTCCTGCGCCGCGAGGACTTCGCGGCGGCACGCATCAACTGGCTGCCGAAGTCGCAGAACGTGAAAGATCTCGCCCGGGAGTTGAACCTCGGGCTCGACTCGTTCGTGTTCATCGACGATGACGCTGCGAATCGACTGGAGATGGAAGCCAATGCGCCGGGAGTCACCGTGATTCCGTTACCGGTCGATGCGGCGCAGTACGTTCCGGTGATCTCGCGATTGTGGAGGTTCGATGCTCCACAACTGACGGCCGAAGATCAGAATCGGACCCAGATGATTCAGCAGGAACAGGAACGGAAGCGGCTGCACGAGACTGCGGGAGACTTCCAGTCGTATCTTCAGTCGTTATTGCTGCGGGTCACGATGCGTCCGGCGAACGACGTGGACCTGCCGCGCGTCTCCCAACTGACGCAGAAGACGAACCAATTCAACCTGTCGCTCAAACGCCGATCGACTTCGGAACTGGGGGCGTTGGGCAACCGCTTCAGCATCCTGGTGATCGAGGCGTCGGATCGGTTTGGCGACTATGGCCTGGTGGGTGTCTGCATTCTCGAACGCCCGACCCGTGCGAGCGAGTCGTTCCAGCTCGACACGCTGCTGATGAGTTGCCGAGTCTTGGGGCGAGGCGTGGAAGAG
>JBBPIS010000080.1:1832-33972 GCA_038040225.1 Planctomycetota bacterium | reverse complement strand
AATGACGCGGGAGGACTCCTGCGAGGTTTTCTGGTCCCGGAAACGACGCGGGAGGACTCCTGCAAGGTTTTCTGGTCCCGAAAATGACGCGGGAGGATCCGGTACGGCCCCTGACATGGAACTCCACCAGCGAACGCCACTGTTCCGGCTGGATTTCGGCCCGTGGGGTGTTGTCCCGAAGAACTTTCGCTACAATCCCGCCCCCCTCGGACCGGGCGAAAAGTTCGTGGTTGTGAATGGCCGCGCAGAGCGGCGTTTTTGACTCTCAGGTTGAAGTACACATCATGGCGAATGACGTCGAAAAGAAGATCGCAATCAAGCTGAAGCTGTCCGAGAAGTACGAGCGTCTGTCGTATCTGGCGGGTAGCAGTGTCAAGCAGAGCACCTACCGCTGGCACGCCAAGCACTTCCGCAATCAGGCCCACGCGATGCAGTGTGCACTCGACTTCAAGAAGAAGTCTGCCGCAGCGACCTGAGTGGCCGTTCCCCGTCGGGGGTCAGGCACTCCAAACTTCAAACGGCAGCGGAACAAGACCCGAACTGTAAATGAAGGTCTCTGCCGCTGCCGTTTGAAGTTTGGAGTGCCTGACCCCGGCCTATGCAGTGTTTCTACTTGGCGGCGTCCTTCTTTTCGGCCAGCCATTCGACGTTGAACCTCGCCACGGTCAAATGTTTCGTGGCGTAGTTCCCGTCCGAACTGCCTCGTTCGTAGAAGCAGTAGATCGTGTTGTCGGGTCCGACGGCGAGGTCGCTGTATCCACTCTTACCCGGTTCAAGCGAGCGGCTGATGGGCCAGGTGGCTCCCTCATTGAGGCTCAGTTTGATCGTCACGTTCTTGCGGTCGCGACCGACTCCCGGCGTCCCCTTGCCGTCGGCGCGGTCGAGGTTGTGCGGGTTCGCAAAGATCAGTTGAGTCTTTCCAGCGGGTGTCTCACCGTGCAACCGGTTCAGGCTCGCCATGCAGATCGGTTCGAGCAGTTCGTCGTGAAACGCGGGCGTCGTCCAGCCGGTGGCTCCATCCCTGCTGAAGCTGATCGCGCGGCGATGCTCTTTCGACTCGCTGCGGATGTTGAGCATCACGCGCCCGTCGAGCAGTTCCACGAGCGACGTTTCGTTCGGGTTGATGAGCGGCTTCGTTTCCTGAGCCGCGATCTCGCCACGCTGCCACGTTTTACCGCCGTCGTCACTGAAGATGGTCGTCGTCACCGATGGCCGATGCGCGTGGCCTCCCGTTCCCGTCGACAGCCACACCGTCGCGACGAGGCGTCCGTTTTTCAATTGAATGCCGTGACCGGGGCCGACCGCCAGCACCTTCCACGCATACTCGGGGCGGAACTTGTCGAAGGTTGCCGTGAGATCGACGGGCTTGGAAAACGATTGACCATCGTCGCTGCTGATCGTGGCATAGCAGCGGCCGTACTCGACGCAATACAGGAGGACAACCGTTCCCGCCCTGTGATCGACGATGGCGACGGGGTTGTTCAGCGTGATCTCGCCCGGCTTGCCGAGGCCCTGCGCGACGGCGGCCGGGTTGCGTTCGAGCGGCCCGTCGGGCAGTGGCATCTTCAGGGGTGCGGACCACATCGCCCCGCCGTCCGTGCTGCGACGGACCAGAATGTCGATGTGCCCCCAATCACCCTTCGCGTTCTTCCGCGCCTCGCAATACGCCAGCAGTGAGCCCTTCGCCGTAACGACGATGCCGGGGATGCGGTACAGCGGATAACCCCCTTCGTTGGCGGTGAACAAGTCCACCTTGTCGAGCTTCGGTTCGGCGGCGGATGCCGCGCGGCAGAGGAACACCAACAGCACGGTCGCCACGAATCGCGGGGCTTGGCTCATGAACATGTCTCCGTTTGGATGAATTGACCCGAGCCAGTGTACCGGCGTCACCGTCGACTGCCACGGTACGACGCCAACGTTTGCCGCGTCGCGCGAGCCTCGGTATTGTCGCCACCTGAACGCCAGCTCGGATCATTCACGGTGTCGTAGCTGAGTTCGCAAGAACTCAGGTCGTGGTCCGGTCTTGAGCTGAATTCTTGCGAATTCAGCTACAAACACAGTCTCCCCTTGAGGAGTTCGATCACGATGAGACTCGGTTCACTGGTGTTGATCGCACTCGTCCTGTTCGCAATGCCGGTCGACAGGGCTCGCGGCGAACAGGCTGCGCGGGGAAAAACGGCTCGGCCGAACATCCTGTTCGTGCTGTGCGACGACTTGCGGTGGGACTGTCTCGGTTGCGCCGGCCATCCGCAGTTGAAGACGCCACACATTGACCGGCTGGCGAAGGAAGGAGTGTTCTTCCAGAACGCCTTCTGCACGACGTCGCTCTGTTCGCCGAGTCGCGCGTCGATCCTGAGCGGCCACTACGCGCACTCGCACGGCGTGACGAACAACTTCACCGAGTATCCGACGGACTTGGCGAGCTTCCCCAAACTCCTGCAAGCCGCCGGGTACGAGACCGCGTACCTTGGCAAGTGGCACATGGGCGAGGACAACGACGAGAAGCGGCCCGGCTTCGACTACTTCGTCACGCACAAGGGGCAGGGGAAATACTTCGACACCGAATTCAATCTCAACGGCCAGCGGCGCGAGGTCATCCCCGGCTACTACACGACCGTCGTGACCGATCTCGCGGTGAAGTGGCTCGCCGGGCAGTTCGATGCGTCGCACGGCAAGCCGTGGGTGATGATGCTCGGGCACAAGGCTCCGCACAGCTTCTACTTCCCCGAGGAAAAGTATCAGCACGCCTTCGACAGCGTGGAGGTGAAGTACCCCGATTCGGCGTTCGCTCTGGACGACAAGCCGAAATGGATCAAGGACCGTCTCCCGACGTGGCACGGCATCTACGGGCCGCTGTTCGAGTGGCGAAAGAAGTTTCCGGACGACCGCCCCGAAGCGGTGAAGGACTTCGCGGCGATGACCCGCGCGTACTGGGGGACGATCCTTTCGGTGGACGACAGCGTCGGCCGGCTGACCGCATGGCTGGCCGAACACAAATACCTCGACAACACGGTCGTCGTCTTCATGGGCGACAACGGCCTGCTCAACGGGGAGCACGGCATGGTCGACAAGCGGACCATGCACGAGCCGAGCATTCGCATCCCCCTGATCGTGCGTTACCCCGGTCTCAGTGCGACCGACACGCCGAAAAAGATCACGCAACAAGTCCTCACCGTGGACATGGCCCCGAGTCTGCTCGACCTCTGCGGCGTGAAGGTTCCCGACAAACTGCACGGCAAGTCCTGGAAGCGACTCGTCCAGACTGGCAGCGACCCGTCGTGGAGGCGCTCGTTCCTCTACCACTACAACTACGAGAAGCAGTTCCCCTACACGCCGAACGTGCGCGGCGTCCGCACCGACGAGTGGAAGTACATTCACTACCCGCACGGCGACGGAAAACCCGACCGTCATCTGGCCGAACTGTACGACCTCAAGTCCGATCCCGCAGAGCGTCACAATCTGATCGCGAAGCCGGAACCCGCGGCCAAGCTCCGGGAGCTGCAGGCGGAATTGAACCGCCTGCTGTTGGAAGTCGGCATCCAACAGGACAAGATGCCGCTCGATGAGGGCATCAAACAGCAACTGCCCGATCAGAAGATTCGTTGAACCTCAGTTACCGTCAGGCTCGCCAAATCAAGAACCTCTCCCAAGGAACCGACCGATGAACGCCAAAGACTCGATTCGCGGAACAATGGACCTGAGCCTGGTCGTGCTCAAGGCTTACTTCGGCGACATGACCGACGCGGAATTGCTGCACCGGCCGGGGCCGGGCTGCAACCACCTGGCCTGGCAGTTGGGTCACTTGATCTCGTCGGAGGCCAGTCTGTTGAACATGGTCTGTCCCGGCACAGCGGCCGCACTGCCGACGGGCTTCGCCGAACAGCACAACAAAGCAGCCAGTGGCAGCGACGACGCATCCAAGTTCTGCTCGAAGCAGCAATACATTGACCTGCTCGACAAGACGCGGGCCGCCACGGTCGCCGCACTCGATGCGCTGCCCGAGGCTCGGCTCGATGAACCGGCCCCCGAAGCCCTCCGGTCCCTCTGTCCCAGCGTCGGTGCCTTCTTCGGCCTGATTGCCACGCATCCGATGATGCACGCCGGCCAGTTCGTCCCCGTGCGTCGCGCCCTCGGCAAGCCCGTCGTGATTTGAAACAACTCCGACCGAGTTCCCATCGACGTGAGATCCACCATGCCTCAACGAACGACATCGGCCCTCGTGACGGCTCTGCTTCTCTTCGTGCCCACCTGCTGCGGTCTCTTCGCGCAAGAGGCGGCTGACAAACCGAAGGCCAAGCCCAAAGCCGCCCCCAATCCGGCGCTGGCCAAGATCGAGGACGACCCGAAGCTGCCGCGAGTCCTGTTGATCGGCGATTCGATTTCGATCGGCTATACGCTGCCGGTGCGCGAGATCCTGAAGGGGGAGGCCAATGTCCATCGCATCCCGACCAACGGCGGACCGACGTCGAACGGGATCAAGAACATCGACGCCTGGCTGGGGACCGGCAAGTGGGATGTGATCCACTTCAACTGGGGTCTGCATGACCTCAAGCTGATTGAGGGGAAGCAGCAAGTCGTGCCCTCCGATTACCAGGCCAACCTGCGAAAGCTCGTCGCGCGGATGAAAAAGACAGGCGCGACACTGATCTGGTGCTCGACGACGCCCGTCCCCGAGGGCGAACTCAATCCGCCTCGCAAGTTTCACGATGTCATCGACTACAACACGCTCGCCGCGAAAGTAATGGCGGACGAGAAGGTTCTCACGAACGATCTCTTCGGATTTGCGAAGCCTCAACAAGCCGAGATCCAGAACCGCAACGATGTCCACTTCAGCGCGAAAGGCTCGCGCGTGCTGGCCGAGAAGGTGGCGAAGGAGATTCTCGGAGCATTGATCGTTCGGAAGAAGGAGGGGGAGAAAGGGAGACAAGGAGATGGGGAGACGAAACAAACGAGCGGCCTTGAACGGTTGAAGCACAACAACCCCGGGTTGGTCGTCGATTTGGGAGTTGGCTTGTGGGCGTGGCCCGTGCCATGCGATGCCGATGGCGACGGTGACATCGATCTGATCGTGAGCTGTCCCGACAAGCCGTACAACGGGACGTACCTCTTCGAGAATCCCAGTGGAGGCAAGAACGGTCGAGGCGACAAGTTCCCCGTCTTCAAACCGGCGCGGCGTCTGAGTGTTGGACAGTTCAATGTCACACCGTCTTACGCGGACGGTCGCCTTGTTGTGACGACGCCGGGCAACGTCCATCCCGACTTCCTCACTGTGGGCCTTGAGAAACCGCAGAAGCTGTCGCTCCCGGCCGATCCGATCGGCAAGAACCCCGACTGGTTTCAGCCCCACAAACCCGGCGTCTACAAGCTGCGGCACAACCAATGGCGCTACGTGGACTACGATGGCGACAAGGTCCTCGACTTGGTCGTCGCCCTCGAAAACTGGTCCGAGTACGGTTGGGACGACGCGTGGGACTCCAGCGGCCAGTGGAAGAACGGCCCTCTCCACGGGTTGCTCTACCTGTTCCGCAACACCGGCTCGACCGAGCAGCCGAAGTATGCAGAGCCGAAGTTGATCGAAGCAATTGGAACGCCGAACGGCGTCGTTGATACGTTCGGCCTACCATCGCCAAACTTCGCCGATTTCGATGGTGACGGCGACTTGGACTTGCTCTGCGGTGAGTTCCTTGACGGCTTCACGTACTTCCAAAATGTGGGGACTCGCACCGTTCCAAAATATGCGGCGGGGAAGCCGTTGATGCGCGATGGGCACAAGTTGACGATGGACCTTGAGATGATCGTCCCCGTCGCGTTCGATTGGGACGCCGACGGAGACCTCGATCTGATCGTCGGCGATGAGGACGGTCGCGTCGCACTGGTCGAGAACTACGGACCGTGTGTCGATGGTGTGCCGCAGTTCCTTCCTCCGAAATACTTCAAGCAGGAGGCGGACGATGTAAAGTTCGGAGCCCTCGCGACAACCTGCGGCTTCGATTGGGATGGCGATGGCGACACGGACATCATCGCGGGGAACACGGCCGGGTACATCGCGTTCATTGAAAACCTCAGCGGCCCCGGTGTCGAAAGTCCTCGCTGGGCGGCCCCCGACAAGCTCGAAGCAGACGGCGAGACGATCCGCATCATGGCGGGACCGAACGGCTCGATCCAAGGCCCGGCCGAAGCGAAGTGGGGCTACACGACACAAACGGTCGCCGACTGGGACCACGACGGGCTGCCCGATCTGATCGTGAACTCGATCTGGGGAAAGGTCGTCTGGTACCGCAACGTCGGCACGCGCACACAACCTGAGTTGGCGGCATCCCAATCAATTCAAGTTATGAACTACACCAAGCGCAACAAGCCCGAATGGACGTGGTGGGAGCCAAACGAAGGTGAATTGGTCACTCAATGGCGGACGACGCCTGTTGCAATTGATTTCAATAACAATGGCCTCTGCGACTTGGTCATGCTTGATCAGGAAGGATATCTGACGTTCTTTGAGCGCGTTCGGCGGAAAAAGATGGTCAGCCATTCTTGCAACAAGCGCAGCGCCGGTTCATCGACGAAAACGGAAAGCCGCTCCAACTGAACGCCAAACGGGCCGGAGGTAGCGGGCGGCGCAAGTTGTCGGTTGTCGACTGGGACGGTGACGGGAAGCTTGATGTGCTGTTGAATGGAGTCAACGCGAACCTGCTGCGCCAAGTCGAGAAGCGCGACGCAGACTGGGTCATGAAAGACATGGGGCCGCTCGACACCCGCAAAATCGAGGGACACGACACCAGTCCGACGACGGTCGATTGGAACAATGACGGTGTGCCGGACTTGCTCGTCGGAGCCGAGGACGGGCGGTTCTATTACTTGAAGAATGTGCGTGCGGCGACAACGACCGTGGCTCAGGCCGATGCTGCGAACGATGACAAAGCGAAGACCCCCTCACCCCAGCCCTCTCCCCCCAGTGTTCAATCTCAAAGACAGGCGGGTGCGAGGGAGCAGGACAAAGCGATCCTCAAGACCGAGTTCATTTACGAGACCGCTCCGACTCCGTCATGCCACGCTTCGACGATCGTCGAAACAAAAGACGGCCTCGTCGCAGCATGGTTTGGCGGGACGTACGAGAAGCATCCCGATGTCGGCATCTGGTTCTCGCGCCTCGTCGATGGCAAATGGTCCACGCCAGTCGAGGTCGCCAACGGAGTCGAATCGCCCGAGAAGCGGCATCCGTGCTGGAACCCGATCCTGTTTCAACCGGCTCTGGCGGCGGGAGGCAAGAAGCCGGAGCAGCCTCTGCCGCTGATGCTCTTCTACAAGGTCGGCCCCAGCCCGGACACGTGGTGGGGCATGCTCATCACGTCCGACGATGCAGGCCGCACGTGGTCGAAGCCGCATCGGTTGCCGGACGGGATCCTCGGGCCGGTCAAGAACAAGCCGGTCCAGCTTCCCAACGGCGACATCCTGTGCGGGACCAGCTCCGAACATGACGGCTGGCGAGTTCACTTTGAACGATCGTCGGACCTCGGCGAGACATGGAAAGCGACCGAGCCAGTGAACGACGGCAAACAGATCGGGGCCATCCAGCCGAGTTTCCTGGTCCACAAGGACGGTCGTTTGCAGGCAGTCGGCCGCACGCAGCAGAAGCGAGTGTTTGAGGTCTCGTCCACCGATGGCGGCCAGACGTGGGGACCGCTCACGCTGACATCGCTCCCGAATCCAAATGCAGGAACTGACGCGGTGACGCTCGCCGACGGACGGCATCTGATCGTCTACAACCACACCCCGAAAGACCGCTCACCGCTGAACGTGGCGGTTTCGACGGACGGCAAAGAGTGGCAGGCCGCGCTGGTCCTCGAAAGCGATCCCGGCGAGTACTCGTACCCGGCGGTCATTCAAACGAATGACGGCCTCGTCCACATCACATACACGTGGAAGCGGAAGCTCGTGAAGCATGTCGTGGTCGATCCAAAGCAACTCGTGACAAAACCAATCATCGATGGAATATGGCCGGAGTGATTTGAGGGCTGCCGAGATGGCCTGCTCGAACGCACAATCTTCGACGCCGTCTCGATCAACACCTCATCCGCCCACTTTTTTCTCCTCATCGACTTTCTTCCTGACTAGATCAACGAAGCGGACGAATGCGGGACAATACTCGTGATGCAAGCCGCCGGTTTTGCCGTCCGGGTCGTTCCAGTGCTTGTTGAAAGTCGAACTTGCCACCCAATTTTCAAAAACACCCATCCATCCCGCATGGACGGGGTGCAAATAGTGACGTTCCAAATCGAGCTGGAGAAACACGTTTTCGAGCAGCGTGAACATTTCATTGGTCATCAGTCGCTCGGCCATTCCGCACGACGTCCGGTCTGCGTTCGTTGGTTCGCTCGCCTCGTCTTTGTCCTTCTTCGTTCCGTACAGTTCCTTCGCCAGCCACCTCAGCTTCTCGTCCTCTCGCAAAGC
This sequence comes from Planctomycetota bacterium, assembly GCA_038040225.1. Classification (GTDB taxonomy): domain Bacteria; phylum Planctomycetota; class Planctomycetia; order Planctomycetales; family Planctomycetaceae; genus Schlesneria. The sequence continues at coordinate 25,524 of JBBPIS010000080.1, read as the reverse complement.
TGTCTGAATCTTCGCGTACGCCTCGTTCTCCTGCACGTAGCCTGTCACGTACTGGGCCGGCTTCGTCAGCCAGAATTCATAGATATGCTTGAAGATGTCGGTGGTTGAGCAGGTGCGAACGCGTTTCCAGGCATCCCGAGTGGGCAGTTCGACCGGGGCCGAGCCAGTGCATGTTGCCGACGCCTGTTGAGCTGGTTTGTCACCCGGCAGGATCAAGCTCTTGAGAACGGAGTGAATTCCCAGCGCCCGATAGGACTCGAACTGCGGTTCGCTGAAGAACTGGTCGAGTGTCAAATCGTAGGGGAACCTCGGGTGCATGGCGGCATGGTTCACCAAATCGCCCGGTTCATCACCGGTCAAGGAGTTCTTGATCCAGATGATGATGCCATGATTTTGCTCGCGCGAGTAATTCGGGTCTCGGGGATCCTGTTCCCGCAGATCATTCTGCTGATTCGGCGGCTTTTGTTTGGGTCGATGCACGTCGCCGTAATGAATGCGTCCCACGACGAGGTGTGAGGCACACAGCCCGTTCGTCCCCGGCGTTACGGGTGCCATATCGACTTCGATCCAGATTCCGAAGTCGATCCGCACCTGCCGAACGACTCGCCCGACATTCTCGTGGAACTTCGGGTCTTCGCCAGCATCGACGGCGACAATGAAGCGACAACGGCGGCGAATCAATTCATAGACACCCATGTTCTCGAAATGGCCGCCATCCGACACGTAGATGTAGTCGCTGGCGTCCGTCATTCCGGCCAGTTCGGAGAGCAACAGCCCGCCGCTCGCCGCAGGATTCTTTTCAGTCCGCGACGCACGGCTCGGATTTCCAAACCAGGCACCCAACCGAACGTTGAAGACGGTCAGTAATGCGGTGATGGCTGGCGAAGAATGGTAGCCCATGTTGGGCGACACGGCCGCCCCGGACACGGCGACTGCAGTGCCCAACTTCACATCTCCCGCAAACTCGTCAGACCGGCAGTACCCGGTTGCTTCACTGCCGCAGTAGAGCGGCGTGAACACAAACGATTCCGCCTGCCGCTCCAGGAATTGCAAGCTCTCCGCGCGATACTCCTGGCGTGTCGCGTCTGGGTTGAATCTTTGTTCATCCGTTGTTTCAACGACGGCTGCCCCGGCATCGACTGTTTGAGCTGTCCCGTTTGGGCTTGGTCTTTGATCGCCCTTCGAGCGGACGGCACTGGCCTTCTGGTTGAGTGCGCCGTTGATGATGTGAATCGGCCCCCACTTCTTTTTTGTCTCTTTGTCCGCGTTTGCTCGACCGGACTTAGATTCCGGTCCTGGAAACAGCATCGACATTGTGCAGTCGTCGTTCAGGTCCATGTTCACGACCGGGTTGGGCTTGCGGTTATACTTCGAGGCTCCGAGGTAGCAGCGGACCAGGCGGTTGGCATAGAGGTTCTGTAACGAGAACGTGTTGATGCCGACAGCCCCTCCCAAAAGACGCGATAACCCAATGAGTAACCCCGATGCCATCAACAGCGCCCAATGCACCGGCAACTCGCCATACGTCAACCAGATCGTGATGTACGCGATTCCGAGAAACAGGGTGATGAGCATGGCATTCCGGTTTCTCTTTGACGCTCCGAGATAGCAGCGGACCAAGGGGTTACTACGGAGGTTCTGCAATGAAAACATGTTGACGCCCACAGCCGCACCCCAAGGGAGCAAGAAACCAATGAAGCACCCGACCGCCGTAAGCAGGGCCAAGGAGACCGGGAGCTTGAATCCCAGAGAAATCGACGTCTTTGGGGAATTGAGATCGGTCAATAACATCGGCAACCGGTCACCAAACTCCCAAGACCCCTGCTTGTGAAGCCCGGCGAAGATGTCATACGTCAACCAGGTCGTGATGGTGGCCAATCCGAGAAACAGCGTGATGAGAAAGAGTGCGGGCGCGGCGCGGGCGAGAGATTCCTTGATGCCGCCGCGGGTCGTGGATTTGGTGTCAGGGCCTTGAGCCGCCTTCAATCCAGCGAACAACGCACTCAACCACGCTGCACCGGCTGTGCCGGTCACCAGCAGGTACCAATCGTGGCTCTTCAACCAAATCTGCCCCAAGAGATAGGGTCCGAAGACGGCCGTGCCGAACAGCGCTGCCCAAGCGGTTGCCAGCATCATCAGCCGCGAATTCACACTCGACCACCATTCGCGCTCCAACTCCGACAGACAGTGACCGCAGAGGCCGATCATTAGGAAGTTCGTCAGTACATATGAACACAGAGAAAGCGGGACACCGAAAGTCACGACGGCGGCCACGGTCACGTCGTGACTGGGAGTCTGACCCGTGGCGGCCAGCAGGAGCAATTTCCAGAGTAGGAAGAATACGACTCCGCCAAAGAATCCCGTCAGTGCTCCCATTAACCGGGCGTGTTTGGGGCAACTCAAAGAGAGGTACCCCAAAAGTCCATGCAAGAAACCGAACATCATCGCCGCGATCAACCAGCCGGGCGTCCCTTCCTGGACCCTGGCAACCACCATTGGCGAGGCGATCAGCAACGACCCGACGGAAGCCGCGAGCAGCCACGGCACCACGCAGGCCAGCCAGAATCGCGAAAGAGTGAAGTCAAACTTCCAAACACTCCGTAAACAGCCCTTAGGAGCAAACACCGCTGCACCGACAAGCACACCGACAAGCGCGACGACCAGCATGCACAGCGCTGCCACGAAAACGAACGTCTGAAGGCCGTCACCCGCTTGCGGTCCATGCGAGATCGAAAAAAACTCGACGATCGTACGGACACCGACGAACAGTCCGAGCACCGCCATCAGAAGCACAAGCTGGTTGAGCAACAGGTTTCGCAGATAGATCGCAATCAGCACCCAGCCGTCGAACGAGAAGAGGCCGGGCCGCGGTGCCAGGTAATTGCTGTAGAGCCGCAAATGTTGAATTGGCTCGGCCTCGACCTCCGGCGTCGGATTCTTCCGCAGTCGCGGCGGAAGCAGCTTCTCTTCCACATTGTCGAAGCCGTCGCGATTGACCCAGGCTGAAAACCAAGCCCCGATGTAACCGCCGCCCGACACAGTCGACAGATAGTCGAACCGGGGCAACAGGCGAAGCGCCGCCAATCCCTGAAGGACTCCCAGACTATAGGTGGCGCTCCGTATTCCCCCGCCGGAGATGGCCAATCCGCACAAATCCGCATCGAGCGCCTGTGTCTGGAGTTCGTGAAGCGGATCCGCCGATTTTTCATTGGGGATGTTTGAATCCAGTTTCGCGGCAGCGGCCTTGGTCTCGGCAACGGCGACCTTGTCGGCGTTTGTTGGCTTCCACTTTTTGCGAAGCTCTCGTCGCCGCGTCTTAATCCACTTGAGTTCTTCCAGGTACACATCTTTGAATGAGGTTTTCTTCGGCGGCCCGTCAGTCATCATGCTGTTCCTCTCATCGGTTCGATTTCGGGCGAACGCCGGGTTGGACCTGAATGGGCTCGCTCAATATTCTTAAGTTATTCTTGGTCGAAGTGCCATGCAGTTTGCATTACCGGGGATACTGCGGGCAAGACCGCATTCTGTGATCGGCCTGGAATCCCGTTTATTGACTGGTACACGACAGTCTGGACAACACCTGTGGTGCGATGAACGTGAACGCTACGCTGGGCCGCCATTTGGAACACATGGTCCACTTTGAACGACGCGACCTCGCAGATGTTTGAGCCTATCATGCAACCCGAACGGCGATCCGCAGGACCGGTTGCCTCACCTGAACAGGTGAGGCCGCTCAAGCCTGCCCCCAGCCCTGTTCCAGAAAGTTTTTCTCGCCATGCTTGTTCTGCCGCTGCTGGACATTGCCGTCCTCGTCACCTACCTCGTCGCGGTCGTGGGGTTCGGGTGTTGGTTCGCATGGAAGAGCAAATCGGCCGATGAGTTCATGTCGGCGGGGAGGTCGTTGCCGGGGTGGGCGGTCGGGCTGTCGATCTTCGGTTCCTACGTCAGCAGCATCAGTTTTCTCGCCAATCCGGGGAAGGCGTTCGACGGGAACTGGAACGTCTTCGTGTTCGCGCTGTCGCTGCCGCTGGCGGCGTGGCTGTCGGTGAAGTACTTCGTGCCGTTCTATCGGCACACCGGCGCGGTCTCGGCCTACGAGCATCTTGAAGCGCGGTTCGGGCCGTGGGCGAGAACGTATGGCGTCGTCTGTTTCATGCTCACGCAACTGGCTCGTCTCGGGACGATCCTGTATCTGCTGGCTCTGGCGCTGCAGCCGCTCGTGGGAATGGACGTGCGGGCGATTATTGTGCTCAGCGGGATCGTCGTCACGATTTACCCGTTGTTTGGGGGGACGGAGGGAGTCATCTGGACGGGCGTCGTGCAGGCGATCGTGCTCGTGGTGGGAGCCTTTGTCTGCGTCGGACTGCTGATGTTCGGGGTGCAGGGGGGACCGAGTGAACTCGTCGCAGTCGCCGCCTCGAACGACAAGTTCAGTCTGGGGAGCACGAGTTTCAGTGTGGCTCAATCGACGTTCTGGGTCGTGCTGCTGAACGGGCTGGTCATGAACCTGCAAAACTTCGGGATCGATCAGGGCTACGTGCAGCGCTACATCACGGCGAAGTCCGATCGCGATGCGACCCGCAGCGTCTGGCTGGGGGCGCTCTGTTACATCCCGCTCAGCGCGGCGTTCCTGTTCATCGGGACGGCGCTGTTCGTCTTCTATCGACAGCGGCCCGAGTTGCTTCCCGCCGGAGTGACCGGCGACAAGGTGTTCCCGCTGTTCATCGGGACTCAGTTGCCACCGGGCCTGATGGGGCTGGTGCTGGCCGCGATCTGTTCGGCCGCGATGGACTCGAACCTCAACTGCTGCGCGACGCTGTATCTGTGCGACATCCACCGCCGCTACGTTCGGCCGCAGGCGGGCGATCGCGAATCGATGCTCGTCCTGAGGCTGACGACGCTGGTGATGGGTGCCCTCAGCACGCTGACGGCACTGGCGATGATCCAGGTCAAGACGGCCCTCGACGTCTGGTGGAAGCTGGCCGGCATCTTCAGCGGTGGGATGTTGGGTCTGTTTTTGCTGGGCCTGTTGGTGCATCGAGTCCGCTCGCGCCACGCAGCCGTTGCCGTGGCGATGGGCGTCGCGATCATCGGCTGGATGACGTTCTCGCCGCTGGCAAAACCGTGGTTGTTCGAACTGGGTCTCGGCTCGTTTGTGAGCCCCTTTCACGACAACCTGATCGTCGTTGTGGGGACGGCGACGATCCTAGTTGCTGGTGGCGTGACGAGCCTGTTGTCATCTCGGATTGAAGACGAATCTGTTCGACAGGATCATCCTTGAGTCGTTGACAGGTATCGAAGAGCCCCGCTACCGTGGCCGATGAGGAGCGAGGGCCTCTGGTTTTGGGTGAGTCTGTCGTTCTGCGGCAACTCTCCTTCTTTGGGGAAACCCCAAGGAACACGTTTGACCTGAGGATTTCGCAGCATGAGCGTAAGTACGTCGCGACGTACGCCCGCTCACGCCTCACTGAGCTTGGCGAGGCTCTCGCTTCCTCTCTTCATCGATTGCGCCCCTGCTCCGGTTCATGAAGCCTCTTACGATGTCAGACCTTCCCAACGCCGCGCGGATGCTGGCGACCGCGTTTCTGCGTGGAGTGTGGTCGTCGGAGGAATTGCTCGCGCGGAGCAGATTGGTGGTGTTGAAGCGGCAGGGTCAGGATGAGGAGCGACTGCTGTCCATCGTGTCGGCGGTCGTCGAGCGATTTGGTGCGGAGCCGCCCGTGCCGCGCTGGCAGGAACTGGCGGAGTTCCTTGCCGCAGGCAAGGGCCGACGCAGGCTGACTTACAAGCTGAAGGTGCGGCCTCACATTGGAAAGCTCGATCTGCCACCGAGCCTCATGCAATCCGCCCCGGCTCTGACGGACAGTGCCTCCGTTCCGGCCATCACCACGGAGATCGGGTTGGCCCAATGGTTGGGTCTGACCGCGCGTGAACTCGATTGGTTCGCCGATCCCTTCGGCCACGAACGTCGCACGCCCGAGGGGTCGCTGCGCCACTATCGGTATCGGTTGCTCAAGAAGCGGTCGGGACGACTGCGATTGCTCGAAGTCCCGAAGCCGCGACTCAAGCAACTGCAACGACGGATTCTGCACCACATTCTCGACGCGATTCCACCGCACCCGGCAGCGCATGCCTTTCGTCCGGGCCGGTCGGTCCTGTCCTACGTCGCCCCGCATGCCGGACGTGATCTGTTGCTGCACGTCGATCTACGCGAGTTCTTTCCGTCGATCACGGCCGCGCGTGTCAATGCCCTATTCCACACCGTCGGCTATCCCGAACGGATTGCTCGATTGTTAACCGGCCTGTGTGCCAACACCACACCCACTGCCGCGCTGATTTCCGACGACCAAACTGAGATCGGAAGCGGCCTCGGTGTCGAAGTGGCTTCGCGCTTGCTGTATCGGTCGCCACATTTACCGCAGGGTGCTCCGACATCACCCGCTCTGGCCAACCTGTGCGCGTATCGACTCGACGTGAGGTTGACCGCGCTGGCGGAGCGGTTCGGAGTGAGCTACTCGCGCTACGCCGATGACTTGCTATTTTCGGGCGATCACTCGTTCGAGCGGGGTTTGACGCGGTTTCGCCTCCTCGTCTGTGCCATCGCGGTCAACGAAGGCTTCTTCATTCGCGCCCGCAAGACGCGCGTCTTGCCTGCCAGCATGAGCCAGCGTGTCGCGGGAGTGGTCCTCAACACGCATCCCAATCCACCGCGTCGGGACTTCGATGACTTGAAGGCTCAACTTTTCAACTGCATCCGTTTCGGCGCGGCCTCGCAGAATCGAGACGCTCGTCCAAACTTTCGCCAGCACCTGCAAGGCCGCATCGGTTGGATGGCGTCAATCAACGCTGCACGCGGCCGAAAGTTGCTGGATCTGTTCAACCAGATTGAATGGACGAGTGAACACAACGGCGCAGATGCGAAGAACCCCTCACCCTAACCCTCTCCCCGCAAGGCCGGGACGAGGGGACAGGAAAGGCACGTTCAGATCAACACGTCGTGCAGGACGTGGCCGTGGACGTCGGTCAGGCGGCGTTCGATGCCGTTGTGGTAGACGCTGAGTCGTTCGTGATCGAGGCCCAGCAGGTGCAGGATCGTGGCGTGCAGGTCATAGATCGTGGAGACCTTTTCGACGGCGGTGTGTCCGAAATCGTCGGTCGCTCCGTAACTGAAGGCCCGCTTCACGCCGGCACCGGCGAGCCAAGCGGTGAAGCCCTTCGGATTGTGGTCGCGGCCGCTGGCTCCCTTCTGGAAGGTCGGCATCCGGCCGAACTCCGTGACCCAGACGACGAGCGTGTCTTCGAGCAGGCCCGTTCGTTTGAGATCGCGCAGCAGTGCGGCGGCGGGTTGATCGAGGATCGGGCCGTGGACCTCGTACTGCGTCTTGAGCGTCTTGTGTCCGTCCCAGTTGCCGACTCCCTCGCCCATCGCGTACGCGCCGTTGAAAAGTTGCACGAACCGAACGCCTCGTTCGAGCAGCCGCCGCGCGAGCAGACAGTTGCGTCCGAAGCCGGCCTTCGTTTTGTTGGCGTCGTGCAGACCGTACAGCGTCTGCGTTTCGAGGCTCTCGCCCGACAGGTCCGAGACTTCCGCCGCTCGCAGTTGCAGCTTGGCCGCCAGTTCGTAGCTGGCGATCCGCGCGGCGAGGTCGGTGTCGCCCGGATGCAGTTCGAGATGACGGGCATTGAGCCGCTTGAGGAACTCGCGCGTGGCGGCTTCCGTCGGCGCGGAGATTTCTGGCGGGCGCGACAAGTTTGCAATTGGCTTGTCGGCGTTGAAGGGCGTGCCCTGAAAGACGGCGGGCAGGAACGCACTGTTCCAATTGTTGGACGCGGCCTGTGGCACGCCGCGCGGATCGGGGATGGCGACGAAGCTCGGCAGATCGCTCGCGTCGCTGCCGAGGGCATAGCTGACCCACGCGCCGATGCTCGGAAAGCCGTCCAGCGTGAAGCCGGTACTCATCTGGTTCTCGGCCGGGCCGTGCGTGTTGCTCTTCGCGGTCATCGAGTGAATGAAGCACATCTCATCGGCGAGGGCCGCCAGATTCGGAACGAGCTCCGAAATCATCTTGCCGCTCTCCCCGCGCGGCTTGAATTCCCACTGCGGTGCGACGAGGTTCCCGTTCTCCCCCTGAAACGTCACCAACTTCTCGACACCCGGCAACGGCTGGCCGCTGCGCTTCACCAACTCGGGCTTGTAGTCCCACGTGTCGAGGTGGCTGACCGCTCCCGAACAAAAGATCATCACGACGCGAGACGCCTTCGGCGCGAAGTGAGCCTCCCGCGCGGCCAACGGTGCTTCGGGCCGCACCGCCGGACGAACGGGAGTCTTCCGCTCCTCGTCAGCCGACAGCATGCCATCCCGCGACAGGAGCGAAGCGAGCGCAACCCCACTCAGCCCGCGACTCGCATCGAACAGGAAGTCACGTCTCGCGAGCAGGGTCTGACCGGCAACAGACAACGGCGACATTGAGGTGTTTCCAAACGGCGGGTTGGAGTTCCAGGCGCGACTTGTCTCGGCGGACGCGTCTCTTCACAATCTGACGGCGTTGTCTGCGGATCGCAACTGTTGATGTCGTCTTCTCTCAGGTGGCCCATGTCGATGACAAACCGATTGAATCGTGCTTCGTTGCTGGCGGCGTTGATCGTCGCGACGATTGGCCTCGCGTTGGAGACCGGCCACGCGGCCGAACCCGCCGCCATTTCGTTCCAGCAACAGGTGCGTCCGATCCTGTCGAACACCTGCTTCCGCTGTCACGGCCCGGACGAGAAGGAGCGGCAGGCGGGGTTGAGGCTCGATCGGCGCGAGTCGGCTGTCTCGAAGCTGGAGTCCGGTCACGTCGCGATCTCGCCCGGTAAGGCCGACGCCAGTGAACTCGTTCGCCGGATCAACTCAACCGATCCTGAAGTGATGATGCCGCCACCGTCACTCAACAAGCCACTCTCCGACGCCGACAAGCGCGTCCTCAAGTCGTGGGTCGAGCAGGGTGCGGAGTATCGCGAACACTGGTCGTTCGTCGCGCCGACTCGACCCGCGCGGCCGGTTGTGAAGAACGCGAATTGGCCGAAGAACGAGATCGACTACTTCGTGCTGTCGCGTCTGGAGCGCGAGGGCCTCGCGCCGTCCCCCGAGGCGGACAAGATCACGCTCATCCGGCGGCTGACTCTCGACCTGACCGGCCTCCCGCCGATTCCCGCCGACGTCGAGGCGTTCGTCGCCGACGCGAGTCCGCAGGCGTATGACAAGGTCGTTGATCGGTTGCTCGCGTCACGGCACTTCGGTGAGCGGATGGCGGTTGACTGGCTCGATGCGGCCCGGTTCGCCGACACGCACGGGTTTCACATCGACTCGGGCCGCGACATGACCCGGTGGCGCGAGTGGGTGATCGAGGCGTTCAACTCGAACCTGCCGTTCGATCAGTTCACGATCCAGCAGTTGGCGGGAGATCTGCTCCCCGAAGCGGCCTCCCCCGAGTTGACCCTCTCACAGCGGATCGCCAGCGGGTTCAACCGCAACCACATGATCAACTTCGAGGGCGGGGCGATTCCCGCCGAGTACCACAACGCCTACATCGTCGATCGCGTGAACACGACCGGCACGGTGTGGCTGGGCCTGTCGGTGGCGTGTGCCCAGTGTCACGACCACAAGTACGACCCGCTCACGCAGCGCGACTTCTATTCGCTGTACGCGTTCTTCCACAACGTCCCCGAGAACGGCCTCGATGGCTCGAAGGGGAACGCGGCTCCGGTGCTGAAGACGCCGACCGCCGAGCAGCAGGCGAAGCTGAACGAACTCCGCGCGGCCATCGCTTCGCTGGAGCAGCAACTCAATGCGAGCAGCCCCGATCTCGTTGAGGCGCAGCGTCTCTGGGAGCAGTCGGCGCGCAACGAGAAGCCCGCCGAGTGGACGGTCCTCAAACCCGAGTCGCTTCGCGCCGCGAATGGCTCGACGCTGAAAATGCTGGAGGACGGAACCGTCACCGCCACGGGAGCCAATCCCGCGACGGAGACTTACACCGTCGTGGCCCCTGTGGAGGGGACGATCACGGCGGTGAAGGTCGAACTGCTGCCCGACGATGCGCTGCCGGGCAAGGGTCCGGGACGCAGCGTCAACGGCAACGTCGTGATGACGAACGCGACGATCGGTCTCGGCCCGACCGATGACCGCCGCAAGCCACGTCCGCAGAAGATCGAACGGGCGTCGGCCGATTTCAGCCAGGAGACGTTTCCCGTCGCGAACGCCATCGACGCCAACGACCGTTCGGGCTGGGCGATCCATCCGAAAGTGGGCGAACCTCACCAGGCCATCTTCGAGTTGACCGAGCCGATCCGGCTGCAGGGCCAACCCGCGCCGCTCACGATCGCGCTGGAGTTCAACTCGCAGTTCGGCCAGCACCAGCCGGGCCGCTTCCGCGTTTCAATCACGTCGTCCACCGACCCGCATGGCAAGCCGTCGTTGCCCGCGAACATCACGGCCCTCCTCACCGCGACCGATCGCACGCCGGCTCAGCAGCAGGAGTTGACCAAGTACTTCCGCGAACAGGTTCAGGGAAAGAAACTGAGCGAAACCATCGCCGCTCGCAAGAAGGAAGCGGATGAGGTCGAGAAGACCTTCCCCACAACAATGGTGATGCAGGAGATGGCCGCTCCGCGCGACACGTTCATCCTGATGCGCGGCCAGTACGACAAGAAGGGGGACAAGGTCGCCGCCGCCACGCCGTCGTTCCTGCCCCCGCTCGCCGAGAGCCTGCCGCCCAACCGGCTTGGTCTGGCAAAGTGGCTCGTCGATGAACGGCATCCCCTGACGAGCCGCGTCATCGTCAATCGCTACTGGCAAATGCTGTTCGGCCTCGGCCTGGTCAAGACCAGCGAAGACTTCGGCTCGCAGGGTGAGATGCCGAGCCATGCGGAGTTGCTCGACTGGCTGGCGGTGGAGTTCATGGGAAGTGCGGAACTCGGAGCGCGGAGTGCGGAGCGAAAGTCAGTGACCGCCTCGTCCGATTCCTCAGCTCCGCACTCCGCGCTCCGAGTTCCGCACTCGCCGTGGGACACCAAGCACTTGATCCGCCTGCTCGTCACATCGGCCACGTACCGGCAGATGTCTCGCGTGACGCCCGCGTTGATCCAGCGAGATCCCGAAAACCGGTTGCTCGCGCACGGTGCCCGCTTCCGTCTGCAAGCCGAATTCGTGCGCGATCAGGCGTTGGCGGTGAGCGGTCTGTTGGACCAGCGCATCGGCGGCGCGAGTGTTTCGCCGTACCAACCGGCTGGCATTTGGGAAGAACTCGCGTCGCGACAGGACGGCTATCAATGGACGGCTCAGACGTACAAGCAGAGCAGCGGCGCGGACCTCTACCGCCGCACGATGTACACGTTCTGGAAGCGCACCGCGCCACCGCCGACTCTCTCCACGTTCGACGCGCCAGATCGAGAGACCTGCACCGTCCGACGCGCCCGCACCAACACGCCGCTCCAGGCGCTGATCCTGCTCAACGATCCGACCTACGTCGAAGCCTCCCGCAAGTTCGCTGAGCGCATTTTGAAAGAGGCGGGCGCGACGATGGATGAGCGTCTGACGTTCGCCTTCCGCCAGGTTGTCGCCCGCGCACCGACGGAACGAGAACGAAAGCTGCTGCGACAACTCGTCGAAGAGCAGTTGGCCGACTACCGCCGGCGAGCCGACAAGGCGGAGGCTCTGCTGAAGGTCGGCGAATCGCCGCGCGAGGCCAGGCTCGACCCGAGCGAACTCGCGGCCTGGACCATCTTCGCCAGCACGCTGCTCAATCTCGATGAGGCGCTGACGAAGGGGTGAGATTTCGTGGGGCAGGTTGTAAACCTACCCAATGCCCCTTCTTCAACAGGCTGCCAGGCAGTTGCAGCGTGCGTGTCGCTGAGTTCGCAAGAACTCAGCCCAATTCGACATCACAAACTGAGTTCTTGCGAACTCGGCTACGACGCCATGAATCATCAGGGCTGCTGCTGCGGCAGGTCGTACTTCGATTCGATGATCGCTTCTGAGAAGAGTTGCTCGAACAGTTTCTTGGGGCGGTTCTTGTTCTGGCCTTCTTCGATCTTCTTCCGGATTTCGTCCTGCACCTGGCCGAAGGGAGTGCGGCCGGCCTCCTTACGTTCCACGACTCGAATGGCGTGCCAGTCGGAAGGGCCTTCGTGGAGCGGGCTGAGTTCCCCGACGGGCAGTTCAAACAACTTCTTTTCGAGCTTGGTGTCGGTGAGGTTGCCGGCTTCCATCCAGTCCCGCTGGCCTCCCGATTTCGCGGTCGGTCCGTCGGAGTACTTCTTCGCGACCTGTTCGAAGGGGACGCCGCTGCCGAGTTCCTTCAAAGCGGCCTCGATCCGCTTCTTCGCTTCGGACTTGGATCGCTCAGGGCCGAAGGAGACTTGAATCTGCTCCCACTTCACCTTGGCGGGGATCGCGTAGTCGTCGAGGTGTTCCTTGTAGTACGCCACCAGATCGAGCCGGTCGATCGGTTCGGGCTTCTCGGACTTGAGGATGATGTATTCCATCGCCAGACGTTCGGTGGCGAAGTTGTCCTTCACGTTTTGAAGCGTGGTCCCCTTCTTGTTCAGTTCCAGTTCGAGTTCCGTGCGGGTCGAAACCTTCAACTCGCGTTTCAGCTTGTCGATCTCCCGGTCGAAGAGCTGATCGATGTGCGCGTCCATCGCCTTGATCTGGTCCGGCTTCAGGCTCGACTTCATCCGCTCGACGAGCAGCCGGCGCTGAACGTGTCCGGCGAGATCGCGTTTGACGAGCATCTCACGGAACTGCTCATAGTCGTCCGGTGTCGGACGCGGCTGTCCTTTCTGAAGTTTCTCGGGGTGAGACCACAGGTACTGCATCTGCTCGCGCGCCTGGATGATCACTCCGGCATAACGATCCAGCACGTCGCCGTTCAGGATCGGCGCGCCGTTCACCGTCGCCGCGACCTTCGAGTTGTAAATGGCCGAATCGTCCTGCCAGTCCGCCCACGGATCGGCCTTCAGCGACTCGCTTTTGAACGCCGAGGCCGGCTTGATCTGATTATCTTCGTCGTCGGTCGTGGCTTTGGAGTCCGGTGAGGCGTCCGCCAGTTGAGTCTCGTCGCCCGGCTCAGGGAGCGTGCGGCTGGGCGCTTGAACCATCACGGGGTTTTCGTGCTTCTTCTGCACGCCGTTGCAGGCGGCACAGGGGAGCACGATCAGCAGTAGGAGAACGGCCCGACGCATGATGGTGGCCAGCTAGGGAAAGTGGCTGGAGGACGAAATCTCAAACTTCAAGAATCAAAAACCAAACGAATCACAAACTCCAAATGCCAAATTCAAAACACGAAGACACCGATGAACCGGCAGCTTCGTTACGCGGCGACTCGCCGCTCAAGCTGATCCGCGATGGAGGTCGTTTGAAGTTTTCAGACTTTGGAATTTGAGATTCGTTTGGTTTTTGGAACTTGAGATTTGAGATTTCCGCTTTGAGAGGCGGCGGTTTGTAGTCTCAGCCCGGACTTAGCTGCAAGGTCTCTTTCAGCAACCGCAGCAGGGCTTTGGTTCCCTTGAGCTTCGGTGGCAGGATCAGACAGGCCTCGCGATCGTCCACGACGCGCAGTGTGGTGTGGCTGTACTTGGCCAGCCGGGCGATCAGCCTCGGGTTGAGATAGCCGAACACGACGTCCCCCTCGAACACGCGAATGTGGTCGATCTGCCAGCGCCAGGCCAGCAGTTGCAACTCGCGCACCTCGAACATCCGCTCGGCGGGGGCGGGGAGCGGGCCGAACCGGTCGCGGAACTCGTCCTTCAATTCCCCGAGCTGTTCCAGCGACGAAACCGACGACAGCTTGCGGTACATCTCGATCTTCGGCCGTCCGTCGGGGATGTAGGTCGAGGGGAGAAAGGCTTCGAGGGACAGCGAGATTTCGACGTGATGGTACTCGCGCAACGGTTCGCGCTTGATGGCGCGGACGGCGTTCTCCAACAGTTGGCAGTAGAGTTCGTAGCCCACCGCCGCGATGTGGCCCGATTGCTCCGTCCCCAGAATGTTGCCGGCACCCCGGATTTCGAGGTCTCGCATCGCGATCTTGAATCCCGCGCCGAGTTCGCTGTACTCCTGAATCGCCTTCAACCGCCGCGACGCCTGCGGCGTGAGCGACCGCCCCTCTTCGAGCACCAGATAGCAATACGCCCGATGCTTGTACCGGCCGACCCGCCCGCGAAGCTGGTGCAGATCGGCGAGGCCGTACTTGTCGGCCTGGTGAATGAAAATCGTGTTGGCGTTGGGGATGTCGAGTCCGCTTTCGATGATCGTCGTCGCCACGAGCACGTCCGTCCGCCCCTCGACGAAGCCGAGCATCGCGGCCTCCATGTCGTCCTCACCCATCTGGCCATGCACGATGTCGACGGTGGCCTCGGGAACCAGGCTGCGAATCTTGTCGGCAACCATCTGGATGTTGTAGACGCGATTGTGAACGAAGAACGTCTGCCCGTTGCGGTTCAACTCGCGGACGATGCTCGAGCGGATCAGCTCGCCATCCCAGCGGCAGATGCGAGTCTCGACGGCCAGCCTGTCGTGAGGCGGCGTCTCCAGATTGGAGATGTCTCGCACACCGACCAGCGACATGTGCAGCGTCCGTGGGATGGGCGTCGCCGACAGCGTCAGGACGTCCACTTCGAGCCGCATGTGTTTGAGAAGTTCCTTCACCTCGACCCCGAACCGCTGCTCTTCGTCGATCACCAGCAGTCCAAGATCCTTGAACTTCACGTCCTTGCTGACCAGCCGGTGTGTTCCGATCACGACGTCGATCGTGCCTTCGGCGAGTCCCTGCAAGACTTCGCGTGTCTCGGACGGTGAACGGAATCGATTGAGAGACGCAATGTTTACAGGGAACTCGGCCATCCGCTCGCTGAAGCTGCGGAAATGCTGCTCGCACAGCACGGTGGTTGGGACCAGGATCGCCACCTGCCGCCCGGCATCGACCGCCTTGAAGGCGGCTCGCATCGCGACCTCGGTCTTGCCGTAACCGACATCGCCACAGATCAACCGGTCCATCGGGCGGGGTCGCTGCTGGTCCTCCTTCGTTTCGGCAATTGCCTTCAGTTGATCACCGGTTTCGGTGTAGGGGAACGCCGCGTCGAACTCCTCGACCCAGTGACTGTCGGGGGGACAGGCCAGCCCCGGCTTGTGGTCTCGCTCGGCCTGTAGCGTCAGCATATCGGCCGCCATGTCACTGACGGCTTCGGTCACGCGTTTCTTCTTGTTCGCCCAACTCACTCCGCCGTACTTCGACAGCTCGACTGTCCCCTTGGTTCCACCGACGTACTTCTGCACGAGGTGGATCAGCGAAACGGGAACCTGCATCTTCAAGTTGTCGGCGAATTCGAGCGACAGCATCTCCTCGACCAGCTCGCCCTTGGTCTGCACCTCCATCCCACGAAACCGCGCGATCCCATGCGACAGATGAACGACGAGGTCTCCCGGCGACAGGTCGAGGAACGTGTCGATGGCCCGCGATTCGAGGCGACTCTTGCGAGGTGCCGCCCGTTGCAGTTCGGTGCGATGAAAAAGTTCGTTGTCGCTGAGAACCACGATCCGCTCGGCGACCAGCCGGAACCCGCGCGAAACGTGCCCGACGCAAAGTGTCACCCGATCGGCAAACGTCTTCGGGCGTAAGCTCTCTTCCGTCTTCTCTTCTTCATTCTTTTCTTCCGACTTTCGGAGCGGGGGACGTGAGTCCCGTGTTTCCGCGTCGCCCACAGAACCCGCCCCAGCCTCTGATGGCGCCTCGTCGGCTCCCCGTTTCCTCAAGAACTTCTTGAGCGGCGAACCGCCGGCGGTCATTTGGTCGAGCGAAGGAGAACTCCTACCGGACGACGCGGAAACAGGGGACTCACGTCCCCCGCTCCGAGGAACCATCGAATCGGGCGCGGCCTCGGACGTTTCAGCGGGAGGCGGTGCCGGCGCATAGACCTCCTGCAACAACTCGGCCATGCGCTGACGAGCCGCTTCGTTGTGGCAGGCGATCAGGACCATCTCGTCCTGTTGGACGACTCGTTCGAGTTCCGTGAATGCCTCCGTCTTCGGGCCGCCAAATTTTTCAATCGAGTCGACGCGCAGATGGCACGTCGTTTCGTAACTTCCCGCCACGATCGGCGCGAGATTCAACCAGCCCCGCTGCGAACACCGTTCGAGCGTCGATTCGACGCTGAACAAGCCCTTTCGATCGGCGAGCCGGTCCAGATACTGCTTCCCCTCGCGCACGATCTCGTCCAACTCGAACAGCACGACCCACGCACCGGGCGGTACCGAATCGAGAATGTGTTCACCGGAAAAGTTGATGGTCGAGGGTTGAGGGTTG
This sequence comes from Planctomycetota bacterium, assembly GCA_038040225.1. Lineage (GTDB taxonomy): Bacteria > Planctomycetota > Planctomycetia > Planctomycetales > Planctomycetaceae > Schlesneria. The sequence goes on along the minus strand of JBBPIS010000080.1, from coordinate 9,184 downwards.
AGGGTCAGAGAAGACCCACCTTCCGACTGCTCTTTCTGACCATCAACCATCAACCCTCGACTATCGACCACTCTCGACAGGATCGTGATCGTCGCCTCATCCAGATCCCGAACCTTGCGCTGCGTCTCGACATCGAACAACCGGATCGATTCGATTTCGTCGCCAAACAGTTCCAGACGGATCGGGTCGGACGAGTCGGGAGGGAACACATCGACGATCCCGCCGTGAATGGTGAACTCGCCCGGCACTTCGATCGCGGTGACTCGCTCGAACCCGCGCGACGTGAGCCAGCGCGTCAGTTCTTCCAGATCGAGTTCGTCGCCTACCTTGAGCACTCGCGACGCAACGGCCCGCTCAATCCGACTCGGCACGGGCTGCAAGAGGGCTGAAATCGTGGTGACCACCACGCGCGGAGAAGACTCGGACTCGAAGGCCCTCAACACGCGCAACCGGCTGCCAAGGATCGGGTCGGTGATGCTCAATTCACTCGGCAGCGAAGGCCACGACGGGAGAACGAGCGGTCGGTCCTCACCCGTCCGTCCCGAATGCGACACGCCGAACGAGGCCACATCCGCCGCGAACTCGTCCAATTCTCGTTCGCGCGGCAGCACGACGACGATCGTACTCGGAGCTTTTTGTGTCAGCGCCGACACCGTCAACGCGGCCGATGATCCCCACGCTCCGTCCACGGTCGTCGAACGGCCCTGTTCGAGAACCGCGATCACGTCGCGCAAGCCGGGCTGTTCCAGCAGTCGCGCCGCGAGACTCGTCAGCGGTGAAATAGCGGCGGAAACGGCGGCAGTCATCGTGTCGGTTCGCCTACTCGCGACGAGCGCAAACGCGATCGGCCCAATCGAACCAACAGCGGCTCGACGGGCTCGCGTCACCAAAGTTGGCAGGATTCTATCCGGTCCGTTGATCCCGCCAAGAGAGGCTTCTTGCGGGTGGCCAACCCGTCCCGTCGTGACACTCTACTGGACGACCGCCCTCACGCGGGCTAGAACTGCCACTTGACTTTTGGTTCCCTGCGGCAACCATCTCGCGGCTCGAGCCGCGTTCCCTTGGAGGAGACTCTGCAATGAAACTGTTCGCTGTGTTATTGTCGTTGCTCGTAATCGCGCCGGTCTTCGCGGCAAATGCCCCCGGTGATTCATCCGACAAAGCCGAGGCTGCCGCCAAGAAAAAACTCTCGGTCGCTCACATCGAAATCACGGGCGGCTACTCCGAAGGTGTGAGCTCTCCCGGACTATTCGGCGACGTGGTGGAAACTCTCGGCTCGGGCTTGCAGCGTCTGGACAAGGCGGCTCGCGACGAAAGCCTCGACGCCGTGATCCTGCACATCAGCGACCCGTCCATCGGCTGGGCAAAGCTCAACGAACTGCGAGTCGGCATTCAGAAGATGCGGGCCAAGGGACGCAAGGTCTACGCCTGGATGGAAAGTGTCGACACGAAGGGCTACCTGCTCGCCGCTGCCTGCGACCAGATCGTGATCCCCGAATCGGGCATGCTCATGCTGCCCGGCCTGCGAGCCGAGGTTTCGTTCTACAAGAACCTGTTCGACATGCTGTCGATCCAACCGCAGATGCTGCGCGTGGGTGAGTTCAAGTCCGCCGCCGAACCGTACAGCCGGTCCGAAATGAGTCCCGCCTTCCGCGAAGAAATGGAAGCCATCCTGGATGACTATTACCGCCAGATCGTCGAGACGATTGCATCGAGTCGCAAGCTGACGCCCGATCAGGTGAAGGCCATCATCGACACGGGCCTGCACACGGCGAGCGACGCCAAGAAGCTCGGGCTGATTGATGTGGTGGGCTACGAGGACGCCATCGAATCGCTCATCAAGGGCGACGACAAGGACACCGAAGTCAAAATCACCAAGGGCTACGGCAAGAAGAAGATCGACACCGACTTCAGCGGCTTCACCGGCATGGCCAAGATGATGAACCTGATGATGGGGGTTGAGCCCACCACGCGCAAGTCAACTGCCCCCAAGATCGCCGTCATCAACGCGTCCGGAGCCATCATGTCCGGCTCCAGTATGACCGACCCGTTCTTCGGCGAGCAGACGATGGGTTCGACCACGATGATCAAGGCGATCCGTCAGGCGCGAGACGATTCGACGGTGAAGGCCGTTGTCCTGCGGGTCGACAGCCCCGGCGGCAGTGCCCTCGCCAGCGACCTGATGTGGCACGAACTCGAAGCACTCGATGGGAAGAAGCCGTTCATTGTCAGCATGGGCGACACGGCCGCCAGCGGCGGCTACTACATCGCAATGGGAGCCGACCGCATCTTCGCGGAGCCGGGAACCTTGACCGGCTCGATCGGTGTCGTGGGTGGCAAGATTGCCCTGGAGAAGTTCTACGAGAAGGTCGGCATCACCACGAGCATCGTGATGCGCGGCAAGAACAGCGGCGTACTCAGCACCACGACTCCCTTCTCTGAGACCGAGAAGGCCGCCATGCAAAAGATGCTGAACGACATCTACGCCCAGTTCACAACCAAGGCCGCCGCCGGCCGCAAGATGGAAGTCGACAAGCTGGAGAAGATGGCTCGCGGGCGAGTCTACACCGGCGCGCAGGCCCTGCAACTTGGTTTGGTCGATGAACTCGGCACGCTCGCCGACGCGATCGCCTTCGCCAAGAAGTCGGCCGGCATCGACCCCGATACGAAAATGGAACGGCTCGACCTCCCCAAGCCGACCAGCCCGTTTGAAGCCCTGTTCGGCCCGCTCGATCCGAGTTCGACCGGACTTCAATCGCCAAGCTCCGCGCTGCTGAAGCACCTCCCCGAGGAAGTCGCGTCTCAACTGCGCGGCCTCAATATCTACGAACTGCTCGCCAAGGAGCGAGTCCTCACCGTGCTGCCCTACCGCGTGCTGGTGAAGTAAGGTGATCGGCAGGAGTAGTCATGCCGCGCTGGAGGATGGGCAAGAGTGCCCATCCTCCAGCGACATTTTTCCATACTGCTCCTCTTAGAATCGCAGACACCCGCAATGCCACCGCTTTGATGAGGTTCGTCGTCGGGCTATTCGTGGTCTTTGAACAGATTGGCTGCTCATGTATCGTGTCACCAAAGAAATCGACTTCTGTTACGGCCATCGGCTGCTGAATTACGATGGCAAGTGCAAGCACTTGCACGGGCACAACGGCAAGGCCGTGATCGTGCTCGAAGGAGAGCAACTCGATCATCGCGGCATGGTCATCGACTTCTCGGACATCAAGAAGCAGGTGGCCGGGTGGATCGACGCCAATCTCGACCACCGCATGATCCTGCATGAGGCCGATCCGATCGTGCCGATCCTGCAAAAGCTCGGCGAGCCGATGCACATCGTCTCGGAAAATCCGACCGCCGAAAATATCGCAAAGCTGATTTACGACTTCGCCAAGTCGCACCAACTTCCCGTGAGAGAGGTCTCACTCTGGGAGACCTTCAATTCCTACGCGACCTACCGCGAGGACTGACGCCTCTGGCCAATTGCGAGCCAAGTCCGCGTCTCGATCACAAAGTTCGCCGAGCTGATGCCCCGAAGTCCACGCCGTGTTGTTGGAAAGTCGCAGCGGTGCGTCTCGAGTGAATTAATCGACGGATCCCGATCAGGATCGCGTTGGACGGAATGACTCATCAGAATTGGAGTCAGGCCGCCCGTTCAGCCACCGCGCAAAAAAAAGCCCCCATCCGTGGGGGCATCCGCGTTCCGTGCATTGGTGCGGTAGAAAAAAGAACCCCCGACGGAAAGTAACCTTGCCTGTGTTGGGTGTACTGGCGACTGGGGACCGGCGGGAGCAGAGTGGGTCGAACTGCTCTTAGGGAGACCATGAAGCGCACAGGCGAGAGTCTTGAATCCTTACCATCGGGGGTTCGGGCTGGGAACCACAAACTTGGCGAATCACTGAAGGACCGAATTCGCCACCACTTGATGATTGGCTTTTAGCACCTGCCGTGCCGAGGTGTGTTCGGCGCTGAAATATTCGTGGGTTTCAACTGCGTGTGGACCAAAAAATGACTGCTCATCGTTGTATGTGAACGAATGTTAGGGCATCATCCCAACGCAAAGGCAATCAGTCTCGAGCCGGTCGATGTGACAAATGAGCGCCGAATCGGCCTTACCCCGTTTCTTGTCGGCGCTTTCGGCGCAGGGATCGGCGCTCAAATCCACTTTTCGTAACTCCTGAAAGAGCGATGGAAACCACGAATCGAGTTCCACGTTGGATGTTGGCCGCTGTTGGCGGGTTCATCGTCAGCTATTGCGTCTTGGTTTTGGCAGTCGTCGCAACAACTCCTGATCTCCGACTTCGATTCCTGCTCGCCGACACTGTCTCCATAGACTCGGGGCATGAACCCAGCGGGATCGAGATTCAGGACACGCCCGGGCTAAATTGCTTCGGCCCCCGCCCCGATCCCGGTGATTTTCTGGTCGCTCTGGATGACCGGCCTGTCAGCAATTTCATGGACTTTGCTCGAATTCAACTTTCGTTGCGCAATCGGGAGATCCCGCCAAATGGCATCCTTGCGGAGACATCCGATCAGTTAACCATCGGATTGCCACCTCTGGTTCAGAAGGCGAACGGAACGCGCTGGTTGCGCATGGAGTATCTGAAGAACCAGACTAAGAAACGTGTCTTGTGCGCGGTCCAATTGCAGTCCGTGCCAGCCGCCGAAGTGGGGCTGACCCTGCTTTGGTTCCTGCTCCAGTTGTTGATCTTTTCGGTCGGAGCACTCGCGTTTTGGAATCGACCGTTTGATGAGGCGGCTCGACGCTTCTTCGTGATGTCTACCGTAACGCTGGCGGCATTTGTTGGCGGCTTTCACTGGTCAACGATTGCCGGCAGCTTCTGGTTGACGGTTCCCTTTGCCGTTTCGGGCATTCTGCTTCCCGCCGTGACGCTGCACTTCTTTCTGGTCTACCCGCGTGCAAAGCCTCCGCTGACGGCGTGGCCTCGGACGGTGACCTGGTCCATCTACTCCATCCCCGTGGTGGCGATCATCTGCTTCCTATTGACTGAGGGACTGCTGTGGATTTTGTCCGGAATGTTGCACGGTTCAGAGGGAACGCAACTGTTGCTCTTGTGTCTCAACGGCCTGATGCGTGGGATCTATGCCTATCTGGGCATCGCGGCGGTGTACTTCCTGTTGACGCTCGTCACTCTCAGCTACAGCGTCCTGACGACTCGAAACCCCGTTGAGTTGAGCCAGGTTCGCTGGATTCTGTGGGCCAGCTTCGGAGCAGCCGTCTGCATCGGGTACGCGCTGCTGCTGGCGATCTTCTCGCGAGCCGACTTTGCACTCGGCGGCGCTCGCGTGCCGATGTTCCTCGCCAGTCTGGTCTTCATGCTGGCGTACGCCGTGGGAATCGTTCGCTACAAACTGATGCTGATCGATCAGATCATCAGTAAGGGGATGTGGTACTACGTGCTGAGTTACGGAGCCACGGGAACGGTCGCCCTTGGAATCGCATTCGGTAGCCTGGCGGTGGCCGTGAGGAAAACTCCGGCCATCGAGCAGCAGTCCTGGATCATTGCCGGCATTCTGATGCTGACGGTCATTCTGCTGATCTGGCTGCGCGACTCGTGGCAGAGTCTGGTGGATCGACGTTTCTTCCGCGAGAAGTATCAGCTCGACAAGGCTCTGCAGGGGATGCATCGCGAGGTGGGCCGACTGACCGACGTGCAATACCTGTCCGAGCGGATGTCGCGCTCGTGTCGCGACGTGCTTCAGTCGGAGCATGCCGCACTCTATCTACGCGAGGGACGATCGAGCGGCTTCCGGTTGATGGCCGTGGAAGGAAAATCGGCCGGGCTGCCGATGCAGTTGGGGGTTCCGGACGAATTCGTTCAGGCCCTGACTCTCGATTCGACGTTGCAGCGGGTGACTCCCGGTTCGCGCGAAAATCTTTCTCCCGTGCAGAACATTTTGAGGCAGGTTCAGGCTGATCTCATCCATGGTCTGGAAATGGGTGGCGAGTTGGCCGGCTTGGTGGTGCTTGGGCCGAAGCAGAGCGGCGCGATGTACTCGGCCGAGGATCTGACGTTTCTGACGGCGCTCGGTCAGATCACGGGAGTGGCCTTGCACTGCGCGAAGGTCCATCAGGACATCACACAACTGAACGAAGAACTTCGTCTCAAGACCGACCGAATCACGCAGCAGAAGCAGCAGATCACGATCCTTCAGGCGGAGTTGGCAGCCAGTGCTCAGCCCGAATCACCGGCCTCGCCCGCCTTGGAGTTTCGTCGCGACGCCATCATCGGCCACAGCCCGTCACTCGAACGAATTCTGGACACGGTCCGCAAGGTGGCGGTCAGCGAGACGAGCGTTCTGGTGCGGGGAGAGAGTGGCACCGGAAAGGAGTTGCTGGCGAAGGCGATTCACGACAACAGTCCGCGACGTGACGGACCGCTCATTAGCGTCCATTGTGCCGCATTGTCGGCGGGATTGCTGGAGAGCGAACTGTTTGGGCACGTGAAGGGTGCGTTCACCGGCGCGGCGGCCGACAGGAAAGGTCGGTTTGAACTGGCCGACGGTGGAACCCTGTTTCTCGACGAGATCGGCGACATCTCGCCCGAGACTCAGGTGAAGTTGCTGCGCGTGCTGCAACAACGCGAGTTTGAACCGGTCGGTGGAACCAAGACCATTCAGGTCGATGTGCGGTTGATCGCAGCGACGCACCAGAATCTCGAACGTCTCATCGCCGACGGGAAGTTTCGCGAGGATCTCTACTACCGGTTGAACGTCATCAGCCTCACACTGCCTCCGCTGCGCGAACGTCCCGACGATGTGCTGGAGTTGGCCGTCTTTTTCCTGAAGCGCACGGCCCCCCGCGCCGGCAAACGAGCCGTGCGGTTTGAAGACGAGGCCCTCGAAGCGCTCACGCGTTACTCGTGGCCGGGGAACATCCGAGAGTTGCAAAACGTGATCGAACGGGCCGTCGTGCTGGCCGAGGGAGAGGCGATCACGGTGGCCGACCTGCCGCCCGACATCCAGGACAATCGGCGAACCATCACAATGGGTGAGAAGGAATCGTCACGCAGTTCGATCGGTGAGAAGAGATCCGGCGGCGAGTTCCAACTCGACTGGAACGAGGACGATCCCGTGATCGAACGCCGGTCGCTGATCGAGGCGCTGCACAAGTGCGGTGGCAACAAGGCTCGAGCGGCGCGGCTGCTCGGCCTGCCACGCAGCACGTATTTTAGCAAGTTGAAGAAGCACGGCATCCATGACGGTGCTGCCGAACTCGAAGCGATCAAACGATTGCCGCGATGAGTTGTGGGGCAGGTTTGTAGCCTGCCATTGTCACATGAAAACATGGGACCGGCACGTTAAAAACCTTACCCACGACACCGGATCGGCCCGCTTTG
>JBBPIS010000080.1:0-1822 GCA_038040225.1 Planctomycetota bacterium | reverse complement strand
TTTTTCCCCCCACTTTCAACATACAAATCTGGCCCCCGCCTCATACCACCCCCCCCCCACGACTCAGGCTCGCGCCGATTGCAGGACGCGCAACTCTTTCGGCAGCGGGAATGAGACGTGCTCTTCGCGGGTTGTGATCTCATCCAGAGTCGCTCCGTACTCGCGAGCCAGCCAGTCGATGCAGTCTTGCACGACATCTTCGGGCGCGCTGGCACCCGCCGTGATCAGGACGGTATCGACTCCATTGAACCATTCCACGCGAAGCTCATCTGCGCCATCGATCAGATGGGCCGGCTTGCCGAACGATTCAGCGAGTTCCCGCAGGCGGCGGCTGTTGGAACTGTTTTGGCTACCCAGCACGATGACCGCGTCGGCCCGTTGAGCCAGTTGCTTGACCGCATCCTGTCGATTGGTCGTCGCGTAACAGATGTCTTCTTTCGGAGGGCTTTCGATGCGCGGGAACTTCTGCTTCAGCGACACAATTACCCGATCCGCCTCATCCACGCTGAGCGTCGTCTGCGTGAGATACGCGATTTTGTCGTGTTCGGTGAACGTCAGACTGGCGACTTCCTCGGGGGTTTCGACCAGCGTGATGCTCGCCGGTGCTTCTCCCATCGTGCCGATGACTTCGTCATGCCCTTCGTGTCCGATGAGGACGATGTGGTAGCCGTCGCGAGCGTACTTGATTGCCTCCAGATGCACCTTGGTGACAAGCGGGCAGGTGGCGTCAATCGTTTGCAGGCGGCGTGCCTTGGACTGGCAACGAATTTCGGGGGAAACTCCGTGGGCCGAGTAGAGTAGGATCGAACCTTCGGGAACTTCGGCGATCATGTTGACGAACGTCACCCCCTGCCGTGTAAACCGCTCGACAACGTACCTGTTGTGGACGATCTCGTGATAGACGTAGATGTTCGAGCCGAACATCCGAATGGTCTCGTCGAGACATTCGATCGCCATGTTAACGCCTGCACAAAAGCCACGCGGATTCGCCAAGAGAATCTTCATCACTTGTCACACTCCATACCGAAAGGTGCCCATCCTGCTCGATGGGATTCTAGCCCGCACATTATTCACGCATATCCAATAAAACGGCCCCCATGGGCGTAGAGGGTGTTGTGAGATCAGCACTTCAACGCCGCAGGGAGGCCGGGCATGAGTTTACAGGGTGTGTTGCCGTTTGTCCTCGATTTCTTGGCGGAAAGGCCGATCGAAGTGGAGGTTTCGCAGGTTCAGTTGACCGGCGAGGCCGGGCTCTTGCCGATCCGGCAGTTGGATGAGGCGATTCGATGGACCGCGCGTTTCGCGGCGGCGTTGAGGGACGCGCGCAGGGCGAATTCCTGCATTTGAATCTGTCGATGGTCCGCCAGCGGATCGATGGCATTCTCGCGGACTACGAGGACCGGAGCGATCACGACGCGCTCCGCAGCGACCCGGCGCTCAAGCTGGTGTGTGACCGCCTGCCGAACGGCATCGATCTGGCCAGTCAGCCGACACTTTCGCGATTTGAGAACGCGATCACGATCGCCGATCTCCCGCGTTTGCGAGACGTGCTGTGCAACGAGTTTCTGGACGCCTTTACTACGCCACCGCCCCGCATCACGCTCGATGGGGATGCGTTCGACAATCCCGCACATGGCCAACAGCAGCGGATCTTCTTTCACGGCTTTTACGAGCAGTATCCGTATCTTTCTACGAGCAGTATCAGGATCTGCCGATCGCAATCGCCTGTGCCGAGACCGACATGGTCGCGCTCGTGGGACTGTGTCACGGCACCTGTGCGGCCTCTCTCGGAGCGGAGGATGACCTGCGACATCTCACGCAA
>JBBPIS010000079.1:20221-34396 GCA_038040225.1 Planctomycetota bacterium | reverse complement strand
ATCGTTCGCGAGGAATCCTCGGAGTGTCCGTTTGACGTATCTCGATGTCAAAGTTGCTCGTGCGCCGAAGATTTGCGTTTTTGCGTCGCAAACGGCTCTCGTTTGCCGGGGAAATGCGCCGCGGAGCCGCAAACGAGTCTGTTTTGTCACAAATCGGCGCAAATGTCGGGCAAACGACGCTCGTTTGGCACGGAAAAGCTCCGGCGACGAGCAAACGACTCCCGTTTGCGACTCAGATGCGCCGCAGCGGGGCAAACGGCTCCCGTTTGCCTGACAAATCTTCCAGCGCGGAACAAACGAGAGTCGTTCGCGACGGAGATTTCCCGCCGCGAGACAAACGACGCTCGTTTGAGGCGGGAAAAACCGCCGCCGGGTGCGGGTGCGAACCTGGCCCTGATCGATCCTCCAGGGAACCACGCTACTTCGCCTTCTGTTTCCGCAGGGCTTCAACGACTGCTTCGTCGAGTTGCTTCAGGCCCTCGTCGGGGCGGATTTCGTAGAAGCCGATGTGGTAGTGAGCGACCTTGCCGTCGTGGCCGATCACGATCCAGAGGGGCAGGGGGGAGCCGAGACTGCGCGGGTCGCCGAACTGTGTCAGGACCGCTCCGTCATCGACCGCCACGTCGTAACCGAGGTTCATGAATTCCTGAAGCTTCTTCAGCGAGCGGGCCGCTGCCCCCGACTTGTCGGTCTCGGCGAAACGCGGATCGACGTTGATGCCGACCACTTTCACTCCCAGCTTCTTCCGCTTGTTGTTCAGGAAATCGAGGTAGCCGACCTGGCCATACGGCTCGGACAGCGGATCGCCCCGGTACTCCCAGAAGTGCAGCACGACAACCTTGCCCTGAAGATCGGCTTCGGGAATTTCGGAGCCATTCGCCAGCTTGAGCGTCAGTTTCGGAGCCGCCTGTCCCACGAACTTCTTTTCGAGGCCGGCGACTCCTTCGAGGCGCTGCTGCTGCTGAGTCAGGTCGCGGGCGATGACGCCCGACAGTTTCGCCCACTGTGTACCGTCGGCCTTTTTCTCGATACTGCCGATCGCGGTTTGAGCCGACTTCAACTGCACGGAGGTCAGTTCAACGATCTTTTGTTCGCCGGTGCGACCGAGCGACGACTGCATCTCGCGCAGTGAGTCGAACGCCGCGCGTGACTTGCTCAGTTCGTCGGCCGGTTGCGACTTCTGCGATTGGAGTTCGAGTTTCAGTTGAAATTCGTCGCCTCGCCCCATGAAGACTTTCTCGTCGAGCGAGACCAGGACTCCGCTGGCCGCTTCGACGACGATCGTCTGCGCGCGGCCGATGTTCGAGGCGACTTCGATCTGCCAGCAGTCGCGGTCCTTGACCTTGCGTTTGCGGGCCACCACATATTCGTACCGGCCATCGGTCCACGACGCTTCGGCGGCGAGCTTGTCCTTGAATTCAAACACCGGCGAACGGAGGGGCAGGGGATACTGAGTCCCTTCGTGCGTGTGCAGCAACCGAAGCGGACGCGCCAGGGTTTTGTCGGTCGAGCCCGGCGCAAGAAGTCCGAATCGTTCGGGCCACGCCCAACCGCCGCCCCCTCGTTCGTCGAGGCTCCACGCGAGTTGAGTGGTTCCATCCTCACCGGCGATCGTCAGGGCATAGATCGAAAACGATTTGGCCTCGCTCGCCCCCGCCTTCGTTTTCTGGCTGAGCGATCCGGTGTATTGCAGTTCGGTTCCGGCGGGGATTTCGATGGCGGAGGGACTGGCCGCAGCGAGCAGCAGTCCGATGAAGAGCGCGTTCAAGGTGAGATCCTTTCGTGTCCGTGAGTCGGCGATTTCGATTCGGCCAAATCCATTTGAGGCGTCCGTTCGAGGCCGGGGCATCTTGATCGAACGGCTTCCATGCGGCAAGCCGCCTCTGCAGAAGTGGGCTTCAAAAACTCGAAAAGGACGCGTCTGGAATCCCGCGTCATGTCGCGCGTCTCGTTGACAGTCCCGGGGGCGAGACGTAGCTTAGCCGTTCATCTGATTCCCGCCATTCGGAGCGGGGCGTGGACGTCATCTCGCGGTGAAGGATGGGAACAAAATGTCTCGGCAACGAATCGTGTTTACTGGCGTGTGCGCGGCCGCGTTGGGTGTGGCCTTGGTGGGCCTGAGGTCGATCGGCCAGGATTCAAAAACCGAAGTGAAGGGGGCATTGCCTGTGGCGGCCCCGGGCGATCAGGTGATCGTCAAACGCGAAGCCTCACGCGTCATCGATCCTCACAAATATCGCATTTCGCTGGCGGTCGAACCAAAGTCGACGGTCACGCTCAGCGCGCCGTTCGACGGGGTTGTCAAACAGGCTCAGGGGAAATTGAACGGCAAGATCGGGTCGCAGACAGAGGTCGCCCGACTCGACACGACGGTTCACAAACTGATTGTGGTACGGGCGGAAGCCGCCTACAAAGTGGCGCTGAACGAACAGAAACAGGCCGGCGACAAGGATGAGACTCAGAAAGCGTTGGCCCAGGCGAAAGTCGACGTTGCCAAAGCGGACGTCGACCTGGCCAAGCACTCGCTCGAATCGTGCAGCATCCGCTCACCGTTTCCAGGTGAGTTGCAGCGACTGCTCGTCGACGAAGGCCAGTTCGTCAAAGCGGGCGATCCCGTCGCGATCGTGGTGGATATCAGCAGTGTGAAGGTGGAAATCCCGGTCGATCGGTCGACGACCGTGCAGGGGAAGTCCTTCTCACTGAAGATTGAGTCCACCGAGGTTGAGGGCAATGTCGAAGCGGTGTTGCCGCTCAACAGTCGGTTCGATGCGCTGCGTGAGTTGTTCGACTCGGTGGCTTCGGCCATCGTGGTGGTGGAAAACGGAACCGGCCAATTCAAGGCGGGACAGACGGTTTATGTGCCGCTCATTCCGCGTCAGCCCGTGATCGAAGTGCCCGCCAGTTCCATTGCCAACCTGCCCGACGGCCAGCGCAAGGTGCAGGTCGTGCGGCAATTCACCGTGCGCGACGTGCCCGTCGTGTTGATGGGCTCTGTGGGAACGAAGCGACTGTTTGTGAGCGGCCCGTTCGCCGAGGGTGACGAAGTGATCTACGAAGCCTCGCACCAACTGGGCGATGCATTTCAGTTAAAGCCCGCCGCCGCCGCGACGGCCGCGACGGGAGCGGGAAACCCACCACCCACAGCTGCCGGCGATGCGCCAACGACGAAAGCAAAATCGCCCTTCTGAGTTCGGCGGTTGGCTTCCGAGTTCAACCCGGCAGCGGGTCTCTGTGAGTGATTCAGCGAGGATTGCATTGTGTCCGACGAAGAACTGATCGATGGCGTTTACAAGCTCGTGATGTGCATCGCCACCGGCGGCAGCAGCCAGGTGTGGGAAGTTGTCGAGCAGGCGTCGGGCCGTCATTTGGCGATGAAACTCCTGAAGTCGGACAACCCCGATTTCAAAGAGAACAAGGCGGGGCTCAAGCACGAAGCCGAGGTGCTGAAATCGCTCGATCATCCGATGATCATCAAATACGAGAAGTACTCGTCCAGCCGCGACAACACGTACATGACGATGGAGCACTTCCGCGCCGCCAACGTCAAGCTGCAAATCAAGTCGGACATTGAATCGGTTCACGTCCGCGCTCGACGATTATTTGAAAGCGTCTGCCAGGCGCTGTCGCACGTCCACGCCAAGGGCTGGGTTCACCGCGACATGAAGCCCGACAATGTGCTGATGAACAAGGTCGGCGAGATTCGGCTGGTCGACTTTTCGCTCTCCAGCAAGGAGGTGAAGGGCTTCTCGAAAATGATCGGCGGCGGCAAGCAGAGGACGATTCAGGGAACGCGAACCTACATCGCGCCCGAGACGATCAACAAGCAGACGCCGACGTTTCAGACAGACCTCTATAGTCTGGGCATCATGTTTTTCGAGGTGCTGACCGGAAAGACCCCGTTCCAGGCACCGACTCCCGAGGAACTGCTGCGAAAACATTTGCGAACCGAGCCGCCGAGCGCATCCGAGTTCAACAAGAACGTCACGCCGGAAATGGACCGTCTGATCGCGAAGCTGCTCAAGAAGAAACCGGCCGATCGTCCGGCCAGCATCGATGAAGTGCTGGGCGAACTCCGGCGGATCAAGATCTTCAAGGAAGATGTGACCGAGGAGTCGCTCGCCAAAAAGGCCGAAGACAGCAAGGACACCTTGGGAGAACTGAACGACGTCCGATTGGATAGTCGAGCGGATGCGAAGCTGCGAGGAATGTTGGAGGCCAATCCGGAACTGGCTCGTCAGTTTGCGGCCGACAAGCAGGAGAAAGCGGCCAAGAAAAAGGCCACCGATGAGCATCGCAAGAAACAGATTCTCAAGTCGTCCGGTCCGACAAAACCAGCCGCCGCCCCGGTTCCCGTTCCGCAGCCGATGCCCGCACCGATGCCGTCCGGATATCCGCCGCAAGGTTACGGTCAATACCCTCAAATGCCGATGGGCGGTCCGCCGGGCATGCCTGGTTTTCCCAACATGGTCGGCAATCCGAACATGCCCTTCCCGCCCCAGGCGCAATACGGAATGCCGGGCATGATGCCCACGATGCCCATGGCTCCGGGGATGCCTCCCGGCGTGATGCCGAACATGCCCGCACCGGCCGCTCCGCAGATGCCAGCCACCCCTGCGATGCCACCCGCCGCGCGCGGTCCCATTCCGGCAGCACCCACCACCGCGCCGCCCGTTCAACAACCGAGGCCCGCGCCCATCGTAACGGCGCCCGCACCGGTTTCCGCGCCTCCGAAGCCGGTGGCGAAGCCAACTCCAGCGCCAGCGCCCGTGGCGTCGAAGGCTGTTCCGCCGGTCGCCGCCAAGCCCGCGCCGAAAATTGCCCCGCCCGAGGAACTCGAGTTCATGACCGAATTGCCCGATGTCCGCTGATCTGATATAGGGACAGCCTGTTCCGGCTGGCCCGAGTTCGATTCGGAAGACCGTTCGTCCTCTGATGTTCTTCCCGCGCGAAGGGTCGTTTGATGTCAGTCCTCTCCCGAGCGGCCGGACAATTCCGTACGAGTCATTCGCGTCGCAGTTCGTCTCTCATGAAAGCGGTCTCTTTGGTCGGGCCACTCATGTGAAATCGGTCTCGCGGCGATCAGCGTGGTCCATCCGATGAAGCCTCAATTTGTGTTGCCGTTCGAGAAGCCGATCGTCGATCTCGAAGATCAACTCGCCAAACTCGAAGCCCAGCCGAACCCGACGCCCGCCGCGCTCGATTCGGTCCGCGCGATGCGGGTCGAGATCGTCAAGATGAAGCGCGAGGTCTTCGAGAATCTCGATGCCTGGCAAACGGTGCAGGTCTCCCGCCATCAGGAGCGTCCGCAGGCGCGGGACTACATCGAACTGATCTGCGACGAGTTCGTCGAATTGCACGGCGACCGGGCCTTCGGTGACGACCGGGCCATCCTGACGGGTTTTGCCAAGCTCGACGATCACAAGGTGCTGCTGATCGGCCAGCACAAGGGACGGAACGTCAAAGAGAGAACCGAGTGCTACTACGGTTGTGCCCATCCCGAGGGCTATCGCAAGGCGCTGCTCAAGATGCAACTGGCCGCCAAGTTTGGCGTGCCGATTGTCTGCCTGATCGACACGCCGGGGGCGTATCCGGGAATCGGGGCCGAGGAGCGGGGTCAGGCCTACACGATTGCGGTCAACCTGCGCGAGATGTCGCGGCTGCCGGTCCCGATCGTTTGCGTGGTGATCGGTGAAGGGGGCTCGGGCGGTGCGCTGGGTTTGGGGATCGGCGACCATGTCGCGATGCTGCAGTTTGCGTATTACTCGGTCATCAGTCCCGAGGGCTGTGCGGGCATCTTGTGGAAGAGTGTCACTCACGCGCCCAAGGCCGCGCTGGCCCTCAAGTTCACCGGCCGCGATCTGTTGAAGTTCGGCGTCGTGGACGAGGTCATTCCCGAACCGCTTGGCGCGGCGCATCGCGATCATCGAACGATGGCCTCGACGCTCAAGGCGATGATCATCCGCAATCTGAAGTCGCTGTCGGCGCTCCCGACGGACGAGTTGCTCGAACGACGCTACCAGAAGTTTCGCCGCATCGGCGAGTTTGAAGAGCAGGTCGCCGCCGACCCCCCGGTTGCCATCGCCGCCATCGAGCCGATCCCGGTCGCGACGCAGGCCTGATGATTCATGGCATCGTGGCCAATCGGGCTTCCGATCGCGCCAGAGTTTTGAAGGCTCTCCGATTGCGCAACACTTCATCCGCTGTCGCTGACGTCTCCGAATTCCCAACCCGTCCGCGACCTGACGGCGTCTCCGCCGTCCGCAGGTTTGGCAGCGATCCCGTGCGGTCAGACTGCGGTCCGATCCTGGTGGACCAACGGTCTGATCGCGAAGCCGGAAGTTCTCTCCATCGCGGTCTTCGCACGTTCCTCTCGGGCTGATTCTTGACCGACACCCAACGTCCGATAATGTCCGTTATGTTGCCTTATCCGTTTGAATTCTCCTAGACATTTGAACAAACTCGATTCGTCGCCTCTTACCCGTGGAGCCTGGGTCATGCAAACACGAACCGAGTGGACCTGTCCCGGATGTCAGAAGAAGTATGCCGTCCCCTCGACGGACGGACTGACTGTCTGTCCCACGTGCGCCGCCGCCATCGCATCCCCGCAACCCGCCGCCCTGGAGATGACGGAGATTGAGTTTCCCGAGGCCGATGCGCCGGCCAACTTTCCCGAGTTCGACAGCACCGAGCCGACTCCTGCACGACGGTCACGGCGACGACAACATGGACCGTTCGGATTCGTGGTCCTCGTCGCGTCGTGGGTTCTCGGAATGTACCTGGCGTGGTCCGGTTATCTCTTCCTGGGCAAGCCCAATTTCGTCTTTCGGGAAGATGCCGTTCGATGGACCTTGGAAATTCATCGGGACAAGGGACAGCCGATCATCCTGCCACTCTGGCGACATCGCTGATGGCGACCGGTTGATGGCGGCGGCTCCGAGGGACTCTGCCCTCCCGATTGGCGGTCGCTCTCAGAACGCTTTGCGGCTGTCGACGAGCAGCGTCACGGGGCCGTCGTTGACCAGTTCGACATCCATGTGTTCCTGGAAGCGGCCGGTCGTGACGGTAATGCCTCGGCCTCGCACTTCGGCGACGAAGGCTTTGTAGAGATCGACAGCCTGCTCGGGTCGGGCCGCCTTGATGAAGCTGGGTCTCCTCCCCTTGCGGCAGTCGCCGAAGAGCGTGAACTGGCTGACGACCAGCATCGCGCCGCCCGCCTCGGCCAGCGAGCGGTTCATCTTTCCTTCGTCATCGGGAAAGATGCGGAGTCCGACCAGCTTCTCGGCCAGGTAGCCCGCGTCCTCCTGCGCGTCGTCGTCCGCCACGCCGAGCAACACCATCAGGCCGAGGCCGATCTCGCCGGTGACCTCACCGGCCACGGTGACCTTCGCGCGGGAGACTCGTTGGACGACGGCACGCATGGAATGGAGTCAGGAGTCAGAGGTCAACGGGGTTGGAGTGGTTCATGTATCTCGGACTCAATCGGGGTGTTGGTGCCCGGCGGAGGTCGCACGTTGGAGGTGTTACCGAGGATCGTGTTGGCCACCGTCACCGCAGTGATCGGTGAGAGTTGGAGGCCGGCCCGGAAGTGACCGGCCGCGACGGACAGGTTGGTCGTTCCCGGGAGGCGGCCGATGTGGGGGAGGCCGCCCGGTGCGTGAGGTCGCAGGCCGGACCAGCAGCGATCAAACCGGGCCTCCCTCAACGCGGGTATCAGTCCACACGCGAAGTCGATCAGACCGGCGACGGCCTCGGCCGTGTTCCGCTTGTCGAAGCCGGCGTGTTCTTCGGTGGAGCCGATCAGGATGCGACCGTCTGCGCGCGGGACGAGGTATCTGGCACCGACTTGAATCACGGAACGGAACGGCAACGGTTGCGTTTCGAGCAGCACAATCTGGCCGCGGATCGGTTCAATGACGAGATCGTGCCCGGCCTGTCGAAGCAGCTCGCGCGACCAGGCTCCTCCCGCGACAACGAACTCCGCCGCGTGGTGCTCTTCCCCGGTGGTCCGCGCGGCGGTGATGCGGTCACCATCTCGATCGAATGCCACGACGGGATTTCCCGCGCGCAGGTCGACACCGCGCGAGGCACAGGCGGCGAACAGGGCCTTCAAGTGGCGCGGGTTCCGAACCTGACCAAGTTCGGGCAGGACGTAGCCGCTTGTGATGTTGGAATGCAAAGCGGGAAAGCGGTCTCGCAGTTCGTCGAGGTCCGGCGTTTCAACGATCACTCCTTCGGCCCGCCAGGCGGCGACTTCGGCATCGAGTTCCGAGGCCGCTCCGTTCGCGCGGATCTCCAAACCGCCGCAGCGTGAGTAGCCGTTGTCGATGCCGGTCTCAGCGCGCAGTCGTTCGGTCCAGTCGTTCCAAAGAACGTGACTCGCCGCGCGCAGCCGCGCTTCGGGAGAGCGTGCCCATTCGGGATTGCCGGGGGGCAGGATGCCCGCGCCGGCCCAACTGGCCTCTTGGCCGAACTGGCCTTGTTCGAGAACGCGAACAGATGCCCCGTGCCCGGCCAAGTCCCAGGCGATCGACAAGCCAATCACGCCGCCGCCGATGATGATCACGTCGGGTGAAGCTGTACCGAGATGGTCCATCGCAAGCATTGAATGAACTCGGAAATAAAGCACCCCAGCCGCAGTCAGCAGCCGGGGTGCGAGTCGTTATTCGTGAGACAAACTGATAACGCAGACCCCACTGTTGAGAAGAGGCCCGGCACTCGGGGCGTGCCGACTGCTATTTCTTGCCCTTCTTGGTTCCGCCGCCGGCAGGGAGCGAACTCGCGTAAGCCAGGGCCAGTGTCTTGCCGTCGCCTCCGTAGACCTTCTTGATCGCGGCTTCAGGGCTGTCGCCACCTTGCAGGCTTTGGACAAACTGACCGAATTTGTTCGGACCGCCGCGCGCCATCATGAAGTTGACCAGCGTGAAGCCGATGGGCCCGACTTCACCGGGAGCGAACGTGCCGTTGGCGAAGACGTCCTCGGGCTTGTCGATGCGGACATCTTTGAGGATGGCTCCCGCCTGAGCAGGCAGCGCCGCGAGGTATGGGTTGCCTGCCGAACCGCGACCTGCCAGCGACAGGCCGGCACCGCGGATGACCCAGTCGGGCAGGGTGCCTCCGCCCCGTTTCAGGAACGCGCCGGTGACGTGTTCGACGAGGCTGACCTGCATCCCCGGAGATGTCTCACTGGCCGCATCGCCGATGTCCTGCACCGCGATGAACGCGTCTTCCATTGTCGGGGAGACCTGCGAATGGCCGAGCACCTCGCGCGGCACCTCGCGCTTGTGGACGGAGTTGTTAAATTCCTCGTAACCGAAGCGTTCCTTGAAGACGAAGATCGTGAGCCTGCCCTTCCACAGCAGGTCGTCCTTCACGTTGAACGACGAGCGAAGTGACTTGGCGTGGTCGATCGCCCACGTTTCGATCTCCTTCAACCGGGCCTCGGCCACGTCACCCATCACGATGAATTCTTTGCTGTCGATGTGACGCGGCTCGCCGTTCGGGAACGTCTGCTTCCACTGTGTTTCCGAGTCCTTCAGTCGCTTGGCGGCGAACTCCTCCGTAGTCAGCTTTGCGAGTGCGGCCGCAGCCAACTCTTCTTCGGTGGGCACCAACTGACGAAGCGGTCGCTTCGGATCGCTGCCATCGAACTTGGCTCCCTCTTCAATCCACTTTTTCAGGTTGCCGTGCCACGTGCGGGTGATGCGGGCTTGTCCCTGGGGCATAACCGGCTCTTCGTCCGCGTTCACAAGTCGCCAGAGACGACTTCCCTCGAGGCTGCCGGGAACGACGACTCGACCGCTGGCCCCTCCCTGCATCAGCTTCTCGAAGGTGGCCATCGACAGACCGCCTCGCTTCTGGCCATCGCTGTGACAGTTGCCGCAAATGTTGACGATCGTGGGAGCGACGTCCTTGATGAATGAAACCGTTTCCTTGCCGGTCGCCTTGGTGATCTCGACCCTGGGAGCGGGACCGGGACCGGCGGGCTTCTTGCTGAGCGATGCCAACTCCGTGGTCTTGTCCGCACCATCGAATTTCGCTCCTTCGGCCACCCAGGTTCCGATGGCTTGGATTTCTTCGGCGGTCAGTGTCGCACCACCTTTTGGCATGCGCTGCTGGGCATTGGGTGTGACGAGCTTCTGGACGAGGCGGCTGCTTTGAGCGTTGCCAGGGACGAGCAACGCGCCGCTGCCGCCCCCCTTCTCCATTCCGGCAAACGTATCCAGTCGCAGGCCACCGCGCGCGTTGTCGTCGTGGCAACTGACACACTTCGCCACCAGGATCGGAGCCACGTCCTTGGCGAAGCTGACGGCCCCCTTCCCGCTCGCCTTGGCGAGTTGGGCCTTGGCCTTGTCGAGTTGGACGCGGATCGGTTTGAGAGCCACGTCCGTTTCGGGGATGGCCGCGTCCTTGATGAGCTTCTCGAATTTGTCTTCCACCTCTTTCAAGGCCGCTTCCGCCTCGTCGTACTTCTTCTTCGAGGTCAGCGAAATCGCCTTGCCGATCTCGGTGCCGATGTCCTTCAGTTCTTTCCTCTGCTCGGGAGTCACCGCCGCCAGCGAGAGACCGACGACCGCGAGGGCCAACAGGGTGACACAGCACGCGCGAAGGAACGGGATGAGTCGTCGCATGGCAAAGTTCTCACGAGGACGGCGAGGATCAGTGTTCGGTGTCTCGCAGACACAGACTCTTCGGAGGGTCCGGCAGGGCGGAGACAGTTTAGCCGGTCATCCCATTCGGCAACAGACTCGGCAAGGTTTCGCCGATCCCTGCACGTGGGACGGCCGGCCCATTGAGGCCCGCTCGCCAACCCGATAAGGTCAAACCCCGAAACCGCTCCAAATGTTCGTTTTTTGTCCCCTGCCCTGAAATCGTCGGATCGCGCTCATGTCGACAGTTCCCTCGGATATCGAACGGAAACGAGATCGGCTGCTGGAAATCGTGGCCGGGTACGGTCGTGTCGCAGTGGCCTTCTCTGCGGGTGTTGACAGTACGGTGGTCGCGATGGCCGCACATCGGGCTTGCGGCGAGAGGGCCGTCGCCGTCACCGCTGTCAGCCCAAGTCTGGCCGCCGGTGAACAGGAAGAGGCCGCAAAGTTGGCGGCTCTCATCGGCATTCGGCATCTCGTGATCGAGACGCACGAATTCTCCGACCCGAACTATCTGAAGAACCCGGTCAACCGCTGCTACTTCTGCAAGTCGGAACTGTATGCGCGACTGATCGAGCTTGCGCCGTCGCTCGGGGTCGATGTGCTCGCCAACGGTGCGAACGTGGACGATCGCGGTGACTACCGCCCCGGCCTGCGGGCGGCCACCGAGTTCCAGGTCCGTTCGCCGCTGGTCGAGGCCGAGTTCTCCAAGGCCGACGTGCGCGAGTTGGCGCGCGCGTGGAATCTGCCCGTGTGGGACAAGCCCGCCACTCCGTGCCTGTCGAGCCGCATCGCCTACGGCGTGGAAGCGACTCCCGAACGAGTCCGCCGCATCGACGAGGCCGAGCAGTTCTTGAAAAGTGAACTGGGTGTTCGCGAACTGCGAGTGCGTTGCGAAGCGAACGAGCTCGCGCGGATCGAGCTTCCCGTGGAGGCGATCTCCGCACTCGCGTCCCCTGCCCTGCGAGACCGGGTGCGCGCGGAACTGCATCGGCTCGGCTTCCGCTACGTCACGCTCGATCTCGACGGCTTCCGATCGGGCAGTCTCAACGCGGCGATCCACGAGGGCGGGCTGACCGTGTTGCCGTAGCAGCGGGGAAATCTCAAATCTCAAGAACCAAAGCCCAAACGAATCTCAAATCTCAAGGCTGGAAATTCCAAACGGTGACGACGAGACGAGAGTGATTCACCACGCACTCGGCTCTTGATCGTTCCGTTTGATCCTTTGGGTTTTGAGATTTGAGATTCGTTTGGGCTTTGGTTCTTGAAGTTTGGAGTTTCTTCGCGCCATCAGCCGTGCAGCAGCGTGGGGTCGATCTCGGCGGCGTGTTCCTTCCACCAGTTGGCGGCGTGTTCGTAGTTCCATTGATGGGCATCCTTGCACTTCGCGAGTGCCTCGGCCATTTCTCGCGGCGAGCCGAAGCGATCCTCCGGCTTCTTCGACAGACAGCGCAGCAGGACTGCTTCGAGGTCTTTCGGGACGTCGGGAGTCCAGTGGGTTGGCGGCGTGAGTGCGTCCCGGGCGTGAGCCAGCATCACTCGCCACGAGGACTTCCCTTCAAACGGCGGTCGGCCCGTGAGCAGGTAGTAGCCGACACATCCCAGTGAGTAGACGTCCGTCCGTCCGTCGAGCTTCAATCCGGCGGCCTGCTCGGGCGACATGAACAGCGGCGAACCGGCGAAGGGCGTCGTGGTGTTCGTGTCGAGCATGTTGTAGAAGTTTTCGCCTTCGTTCCGCTGCATCACGAGGCCGAAGTCGAACAGTTTGGTCACGTCGTACACGCCGCCGCGCTTCGCCGCGAAGATGTTGGCCGGCTTGAGATCGCGGTGGATCAGCCCCAGGTTGTGAGCCTCCTGCAACGCCCAGCACGTTTGACTGAGGAAGTGGATCGCGCGACCGGGGGGGAGCGAACCGTAGCGCTTGACCAGCTCGGACAGGTTCAGCCCGCGCATGTATTCCATCACGTAATAGAACGTGCCGTCGTCGGTGTGGCCGTAGTCGAAGATCTCGACGGTGTTCCAGTGCGACAACCGGGCCGTGCTGCGAACCTCCCACTCGAACCGCGCGAGGGCCGCCGGGTCGGCACCCTGTCCGGGATGGATGACCTTGATCGCGCAGGGCCGCTTGAGCAGTTGGTGCTCGGCGAGATAGACCTGCCCCATGCCACCCTGCCCCAGTTCCTGCTTGAGCCGGTACTGGCCGAGGTGTCTCGCCCGGCGCGCCTCGCGCCGCAGGGTCGAGATCGTGTGCGTGCCGTAGGTCGCCACGAGGCCCGTCACGATCAGGGCGAATCCGATTTCCGCGGCGCGCGTCGCGTCGATCACCTCGGCCACCGAGGGCGAGAAGTGACGCACGATCAGCATCGCGGCCGTGGGAATGGCCACCGGGGGAATCATCATCACGGCGGTGCGTCGCCACCCGTTGGGCATCAACATGCCATAGGCCAGCATCATCACGGCGAGACCCAGCGCCCCCGAGTAGACCACCGCCACCTGCTGCGGATCGTCCCCCATCTCCACCGCCTTCATCAGAAAGAAGACCTGCAGGAACACGACGAACGCACAGAGCGGACCGAACAGCAGCAGTTCGATCCGCCGCATTTGAGTGGTGGACAACGGGCCGGGCGTCGAAAGCAGGCCCAGGCAGCCCACCGAAATGATCAGACTGACGCTGCGCAAAAACAGGATCAGTGGCTCTTCGACGAACAGGGCCCGCAGAAAGAACGCCACGAGGCAGACCAGGCTGACGATCGACGCCGTTTTCAAACGGGACCGCAACAGTTCACCGTTGACTTCCGAGCCTGCGGCACGCTTCAGGTCTCGCGATTGAGCGTCGATCAGTCGCACGGGCTGCGGAGTCTGGCTGGAAAACATCGAAGCCGACAGGAGGGACACGCTGTCCGAGTGGGTCGTGCCCGATGGTTCATCGCGCCCGGACAACGCACAGAAATCGCCTTCGAGCCCGATCAGCGTGGCTTCGATCGATTCCCATTCGCGCCGGGGGGCACTGACGAGCGGCATGTCGGTTCTCCACATTCAACGTTCGGCGGGAATCTCGCGCGTGATGCGACAACTCAACGGCCGCCCCGTTGCCGTCCGACGGCAACCTTCACCTCAACGAGACTTCAAATACCGAATGGCCCTTCGGGGTCGCCGGCCGATGCTGTTCGCAGATCGATCCGCAGGACTGGCGACCAATCGGAACCTAGCACTGGTCGCGCAACGGGGCAGCGATTTCGTGTTGAGTTCGTGTCGCAGAGGCCAATCCACCGCTTCGGCCTACGCGGAGGCCGCACTCTCGGAGCAACCCGAATGACCGCTTGGATCCGTCTCACCCTGCGTCGGCCATGAGCCGCCCCGAACAGAGAACAGAGAAGACCCGGAGCCCGCCGAGGGGGAGACGGGATTGGTCGAGCAGTTCCGGGGGGCCAGCCAGCCAGCGGCTGAGGCTCGCCGGTTGGTGGCGGAGGCTCGCCGGTCAGTGGCGGAGGCTCGCCGGTCAGTGGCGGAGACTCGCCGGTCGGTGGCG
>JBBPIS010000079.1:0-20121 GCA_038040225.1 Planctomycetota bacterium | reverse complement strand
GAGGTTCGCCGGTTGGTGGCGGAGGCTCGCCGGTCGGTGGCGGAGGTTCGCCGGTTGGTGGCGGAGGCTCGCCGGTCGGTGGCGGAGGTTCGCCGGTCGGTGGCGGAGGCTCGCCGGTCAGTGGCGGAGGCTCGCCAATCGGTGGCGAAGGCTCGCCAATCGGTCCCGGGCGGCGGAAACTGGCTCCGGGGCGTTGGCCGGAAACTCCGGAACTCAAAGGGGAACAGCTTGTTGCGTCGCACCGGCTGTTGAGGGGCGAAGAATCGGCCGTCTCCGGTCCCTCCTGACGAGAAAACACTCGGGAGCGGTTTCCCGAGTGTTCTCGCAATCCGGTCAGCCAATGCCGGGGACGGGGAACGCCTTGCAGAATGACTGGATCTCACCGCGAACGCGTTCGATGACGGCGGCGTCTTCCGGAGCCCGCAGTACGGCGAGGATCCACTGCCCCACCTTCTTCATCTCGTCCTGCTTCATGCCGCGCGTGGTGAGGGCCGCCGTGCCGATGCGGATGCCGCTCGGATCGAGCGCCTTGCGCTGGTCGAACGGGATCATGTTCTTGTTCACCGTGATGCTGGCGTGATCGAGGGCCTTCTCGGCAACCTTGCCGGTCAGGCCGATGGCCGTCACGTCGCACAGCATCAGGTGATTGTCGGTGCCGCCGCTGGCGAGCTTGATCCCCCCGCTCATCAGGGTCTCGGCCAGAGTCTTCGCGTTGGCGACGATCTGCCGTGCGTAGTCCTGGAACGACGGCTGCAATGCTTCGTGGAAGCAGACCGCTTTCGCCGCGATGATGTGCATCAGCGGACCGCCCTGCATGCCGGGGAAGACCGACTTGTCGAGATCCTTGGCGTACTCTTCCTTGCAGAGGACAAATCCGGATCGCGGGCCGCGCAGCGTCTTGTGCGAGGTGCTCGACACGAAATCGGCGACCGGCACGGGGCTGTTGTGAACGCCACCCGCCACGAGTCCCGCATAGTGAGCCATGTCGACCCACAGTTTCGCGCCGACCTCCCGCGCGATCTCCGCGAACTTCGCGTGATCGATCTCGCGGGGATAGGCACTCGCCCCGGCCAGGATCAGCTTCGGCTTGTGCTCGCGCGCCAGCCGCACCACGTCGTCGAAGTCGATCCGGTGATCGGACTCGCGCACGCCGTAGGGAATCGGCTGGTAAAGCTGTCCCGAAAAGTTGAGCTGATGCCCGTGCGTGAGATGTCCGCCGTGAGCCAGATTCATCGCCAGATACGAATCGCCCGGCTTGAGCAGCGTCAGATAGACGGCCATGTTGGCCTGAGACCCCGCATGCGGCTGCACGTTCACGTGCTCGGCCCCAAACAACTGCTTGGCCCGCTTGATCGCCAGCGTCTCGATCGTGTCGACGTGCTCGCAACCGCCGTAGTACCGGCGGCCGGGATAGCCCTCGGCATATTTGTTGGTGAGGATCGTCCCCGCCGCTTCGAGCACGGCGGCCGACGTGTAATTCTCAGAGGCGATCAGTTCGAGGCCATCGTGCTGGCGGACTCGTTCCAATTGCAGAACCTCCCACAACGCGGGATCGTTCGTTTGCAGAGCGGTCATGCGGGACATCTTTCTGTTCTTGTTGTCTTGTCCCCTCGCCCCGCCCTGTCTTTTGCAAACAAATACTGGCGGGGAGAGGGTTAGGGTGAGGGGTCTTCGACCTCTTCATCTTCATCGGCCTTCGGCAGGCGGGCTGCCTGGGAACTTCAATTCGTCTCGCCGGGTCGCTCACGGCTTGGACGGGCAGGGTTTATACTCTGCCCGCCAAATCACCCGCCACCCTGCCTGCGAAACGCCATGCACGATCCAGCCGATCCCGATGCGAAGCCGATTCAAAGCTCCCCCCTGCTGCTGGGCGAGCGGGTTGCCTTTACCGGCACGCTCGCGTCGATGACGCATCGCCAGGCGATGGACCTCGTCGAAGAGCACGGTGGTTCGGCGGGGCAGCACGTCAGTCATCAGACCACGCTGCTCGTGGTCGGCGAGGAAGGCTGGCCACTCGAAGCGGACGGCCGAATCTCGGTGAAGCTCGAACAGGCCCGGCAACTTCACGACAAGGGCGAGCCGGTACGCATCCTGTCCGAATCGGAATGGCTGACGCTGCTCGGCGTCGAGCCGCGCGAACGGAAGCAGCAGCAACTCTACACGCCCGCGATGCTCAGCCAACTCCTGAACATCTCGGTCCACGAAATCCGACGCTGGGAACGCGACGGCCTGATTCGCGCCGTGAAGAAGGTCTACCGGCTTCCCTACTTCGATTTCCAGGAAGTGACCGGCGCGAGACGACTCTCGGAACTGGCTCAGTCCGGCGTGAAGCTCGACGAGTTGGCGGCCGGGCTGGAGCGGCTGCGCGCGATCCTGCCCGATGTCGAACGACCGCTCGCGCAGTTGGAGGTGCTCGCACGCGGCAGGCGGTTCCTCTATCGAGACGCTACTGGTCTGGTGGAGCCATCCAGCGGCCAGCGCGTCTTCGATTTCGAGCCTCCTCCGCCCTGCCCCGACGACGAAGTGGCCACGATTCCGATGCGGCCCGCCGTCGAAGTCGTTGCCCCCGGCGGCTCGATCAACCGCCATCAGTGGAAGGCCGACGAGTGGTTTCGCGAAGGCTGCCGACTCGCCGAAGAGAACGAGATCGACGCGGCCATCGAAGCGTTCCGGTTGGCCCTGATCGACGAACCGCTCAACCCCGCGCATCACTTTCATCTGGCCGACGTCCTCTACCGCGAAGGCCGACCCGACGCGGCGATCGAGCGGTACTACATGACCGTCGAGTTGGATCACAACTTCCTCGAAGCGTGGACTCAACTCGGCTGCCTGCTCGCCGAAACCGGCAAGACGCCGGCGGCGCAGGAAGCGTTTCGAGTGGCCCTCGACCTGCACCCCGATTACCCGGACGCCCACTTCCATCTGGCGGAACTGCTGGAACGGAGCGGCCAGCGCGACGCAGCCGCCACGCATTGGCGACGCTATCTCGACTTCGACCAGCGCGGCCCGTGGGCCGACATCGCGCGGCAGCGGCTGGATTCGTAGCAGGCGATCCGCGTCGGGGCTAACATCCTTTTGAGAAGGATTGATCGCGTGCCACGGCTTGAGAGATTGATCGCGTGCCACGGCTGTGCCAGCCGTGCGGATTTCGCGAGACCTTTGACCGTTCTCACGGCTCACAGAGCCCTGGCACGACTTTTTTCGACGGCTGCTAAACGCGGAGCCGAACCGCGTCAGTGATGCCCGCCCTCTTCGACACCGACGATGGTGTGCGGGTCATGGCCCTGCGATTGATTGTGGAACGTCCAGTACGTGACGCCGCCCATCAGGAAGAGCGAGATGCAGAACACGACGGCCAGCAGAACGCCGACGTGCTCGCCCGCGGATCGGTCCGCTTCGACGAAGTCATGCAGTTCCGACTTCTCGAACCGCATGCTGTTGTCCACGGCCGCGTGTTCGTCATGTCCGTGCCCAGTGTCGGTCGCGTGAGCCACAGCCGTGGCGTCTCCATGCGTATCCATGAAACGATTCTCTCCCGGTAATCCAATCGAGGCCGTCGTGTGAGCGGCCGTGTCGGAAATCGACGCCATCGCGCCGGAGCCACAACCAACGCGGCGGCATTCTGAACAGAAACGGCACCGGTGTCGAGCCTGCCTGAACTCGCCCTCCTTCGGTCCCTTTCGTCCCTCATGTCCCTTCGACCCAAAGCCCCTCCGACCTCACTCCCCGCAACACGGGCAGACATCGGGCACAAACACCGTCAGCGTGGCAGAGTAGCTCGTTGAATCGTATCCCTCCCCCTTCTCGTCCGTTTTGTGATGGACCACGACGAGATAGTAGTTGCCCTCCTTGGGCGTGAAGAAGCAGCGGCCGTTCTCGTTCGTCTTACGTTCGTAGGTCGAGTCGAATCCCTCGGCCAGCGTCTCACCGCGCGGGACGAAGCTGACGCGAGCCTCTTTCAACGGCTGGCCCTTGAACAGCACCTTCACGCGGATCGGAACATCCGGCCCCATCGGTGTGACGGTATTCGCATCGGCCACAATCTCCAGCGGATGGCCGAGCACCCTGTCGTAGCCGGGATGCTCGTGCGGAATCTTGTCCATCGATTTCGTGACGACGAAGAACGTCTTGCCACTCTTCACACTCCGCGCCGGCTGCCCATGATTCACGATCGCATCGGCCGAGTGATCGACCAGATACAGCCCCGGCTCGGTCGCCGCGAACCTCGTCGTCCAGAAACCCTCCTTCGGCGTGTAGCCGACATCGACCAGCCGGTCCTTCACATCGAACGTCTTTTGGTTGGGAGCATGAATCTTCAGCGAGGCATTCGTCAGCGAAGTCTTGCTCGCCAGCTTGAAGTCCCGATGGCCATTGCCGTGATTCCCCAGCATCAGATCAACGTGGACGGAGTCTCCCGCCCGGATGACATTCGTGTTCGTCTGCACCCACGTATCATGAGGCTTCGCCACCGAAGGCTGTCCCAACAGCAGCACCAGACACAGCAGTCGTCGTTGCATCGCATGATCTCCAAGATTGAATACTGGCCCAATAGTTTCGTTGAACTCTCCGTCGCTTCCTTCGTTATGACCTGCCGCTCCAACGTCGCTTCACTTTCTCAATCACATCGAGAAGTCCGGTACGGATCGGTTTGTGAGCATCCATCGTGCGGCCGCCATTCATTTCGAAGGAACGCCAACTCCGCCCCCAAGCCGGAAGCGGATTGAACGGCTTCAAATGTTTGATGTCTCGCTCGTCCATGTCGCAGATGATTAGCGGCACGATGATTGTCTTGTGAGCCTTCTCGCGGGTGAGGGCCGTTTTCATTTCCACTTCGGAGATGTAATCGGACTGGAGGAAGTGATAGCTGACCAGACACAGGAAAACGTCCATCTGCTCAAGCTCATCACGAATTTCCTTGTCCCAACGTTCGCCTGCTTTGAGTTCGTTGTCGTGCCAGAACTCAGCGCTGGTCGTTGTCGAGTCTCTGAATTTCAATAGGGGGCGAAGTTTTTTGAACCACTTTCGATCGAGGTGCGAATAGCTGACGAACAACCGGATTGCTTTGGAAGGACGTGTCATCGATCGGCCTCCCATCCTTCGTTACCGTCACTTCTCTGCTCATCCAATTGAGGAGACGGATCAGGTTCGAGACGTCGGAATTTTTCGAGTGTTGCTCGCGGCACCCATTCGTTTTCATATTCGTACTGTTCAGTCACCTGCAGGCCCCGGTAACCTGCGAACAGGTCTCGCATCGTTCCGCAGATCATCGTTACCAATTCGTCTCGATCATCCGCTTCACCGGCCACGGTCACGAAAACATACCTTTCATCTTGAGTCGTCCAGACGCGAGCTCGTGCATTGGCGTAGACGAGAATTGCTCCCCGTCGCCAGTGCATTCGCTGCGGGATGAGGGAGAACGTACGGGCGATGAACCACGGAATGAGTGGTGCGGGGACGACTTGGAATTCGTATCGCAGGCGTGCGCGTTGCGTGCCTTCCGGTTCGTCCGTTCCCGGTGGTGGATTGGGCGTCAGCAAGGTCGGGACGATCTGTTGGCGGCCTTCGTCGTCCAGCGGGTAGCTCAGGTGGAACATGTCCATCAGGCGGAGCAGGAAATCACGCTTGTCGGCAGGATAATCCTTGGCTCGCAGCATCGTCCAGGCTTCGGCTTTTTGGTGGATGCGGACCAGTGAGTCGGCGGTGATGACACCATCAGAAGCTAGGGAGACATTCAGTTCGGGTGGAAGATTGTCATCGAGATCATTCGCCCGCAGCACGGCGTAGATGCCGTTGGCCAGCCAATCCGGGCGGAGTACTGTGGTGTCTCGCAGGCGGGGATCGCGACTGTAGTTTAGGGCGACTCCCAGATCGTGCAGGTCTCCTGCCAGCGCGGTCTGTTCCTTTGGATCAGCCTCACCGAGCTTGCGGCAACGCTCGGCGTAGACGTCGTAGTCCAGAAAACTCTCGGTCATGTTCTCCAGCGAGTCTTTGATGGCATGCCATTTCTTGGGGAACTTGCGGCGGGCGCTTTCCATGTGATCGCTGTCGAGAGCGGCGGTCAGTGTCTTACGCAGTGCCGTGATTCCTCCCTTACCTGCATCGGGTTCCGAGCATTCGGTGGCGACCCAACCCAGGATGGGGCCGTAGGTTTGTTCCAGCGTTTCCCGGTCGAAGTGCCGCTGACGTCCCGCGCTCTTGTTCAGGGCCACTACCACGGGAGCACTGCCAGCATAACTGCGAATCAGTTGCAGCCAGTAGGCGGCGTCTCGTTCCAGCATGTCGTCCCGCTCGCCAAGCACCAGTAAGTACAGACTGCGCGCCGTGAGAAAGAATTCGTGCATGGAGTGCAACACGACCTGCCCGCCGAAATCCCAGACACGGCCAGTCACATCCCCACGTTGACCATTGAACTCCAGCTTCTGGATTGTGATCCCGTGAGTCTCCGGTTCATTGCGATCGTAGTCCCGGCCGCTCAGACGCTTGATGAGGCTCGTCTTGCCCGCCTGCCCACGTCCGACCACGATCAGCTTGCACTCACCGAGCGGCTCCCCTGCCTCCCCTACGATGCGGAAGTAAGCCTCCAGAATCTCGCGTGGCGACTTCCGTGTTCCGAGTAATTCAACTGGCAGTCCGAGGCCGGTGTTGCGGTGTAGGTTCAGCGTCGTTAGCGCAGTGAGCTTGCTGATCTCCGCCGGTAACGTGGTGAGCTGGTTATTTTCGAGATTCAGCGTCGTCAGCGCCGTAAGCTGTCCGATCTCGGGCGGTAGCGTGGCCAGTTGGTTGCCATCGAGCCTCAACGTCGTCAGCGCAGTGAGCTTGCTGATCTCCGGAGGCAACGTCGTGAGCCGGTTATTGTCGAGATCAAGCGTCGTCAGCGCCGTGAGTTGTCCGATTTCTGGCGGTGTCGTGGCTAGTTGGTTGCTATTGACCTTCAACGTCGTCAGTGTCGTGAGCTGGAAGATGTCCGGCGGCAGCTTGACAAGTGACAGGTCACTCAAATCTAAAAAACATGGTCGTTGCCAAGTCTGCCACATATACGTGTTACAGGCTTCAATCCGCCTCAAAGCCTCCGCGTAGCCAGTCTCGGGGGTGTAGCGTGCCATGCTCAATTCTGCTGGAGGGTGATAGACTTGGGGTGGTTGGTGAGGTTCCCGGAAAGAGCGTTCAACAGACTCCCCGAGCCTCAAAGACTTCGGAAGTCTCGGCCGACATGACAACGTACCTGACGGCGGATTGCAAATCGGCGACACTTCTTAAAGTAGCCATCATCGCTCCGCGTGAAGTCAGCCGAGTGCGAACTCGGTACCGATTTGTGATGACGTGGTTTACTCGTGATCGGCTGGCTTCACGCGGAGAGCCTGTGATCTTTTCGCCCCTGCGCTTGTCCCAGGGGTCTAGCGGCTTCTGCGCTATTAGAAACTCTCGGGAATGCTGAGTAGTGCAAAAGCCGTTGAACCACCGACGCAAGGTCGATGGCGAAAAAGTCACACGCTCGGAGCGATGAAGGCTACTTTGGTCAGCCAATTCGGGTGCGTGGAGTTTTCGAAAGGGATCATCGTCGGATCGCCCATCTCAAAGCCGGCGGATCCCGAAGACTCCACGCCTCCAACCTCGCTCTTACGGATTGAGGTCCGGACGCTCGATGTCGCGTCCGGGGCATCCCGTATCACGCTATCCCATAGCCTGCGCGCAGGTGGGCGACTCCAGCGGGATAGTTGCACCCACGGGAGGGTCTGGGAAGTACTGCATGGTCTGTCGACAGCTCGACGCAGCGGGAGCTCCCGCGATGCGGCAGATCAGTTCCAGAGATTCATCCAGCCCCGATGAGATTCCGCCTCCGGTGACGCGGATTCCCTTCGGGCCGTTGTGGTCATCGACCACGAATCGCGGGTAGTCGGAGGCAAAGCGAGGAGCCTCCGGGATGACGTTGATCTGGGGATATGCTCTCAGGCAGTTGAGGAACGCCCAATGAGTCGTGGCGGTGTAGCCGTTCAGCAGACCCGCCTCCGCCAAGAGCAGTGCCCCCTCGCAGACGGAGGTCACGTACTCGGCATCCCTGGCCGCTCGCTGCAAAAATCCGATGTACGCGGGATTCGCAAACTGCTGCTGCAACGCGGAGGGAGCGCCCCCCGGCACCCAGAGCAAATCGACGTGGCCAATGTCGGTAAAGGAGGCTCCGGCGACAATCTGCATCCCGGCGGGCCGAGTGGTGATGGCCCCGCCCTTTTCCGAGGCGATGACCACCTTCAGGGATTGGCCGGT
Organism: Planctomycetota bacterium; assembly: GCA_038040225.1. Taxonomy (GTDB): domain Bacteria; phylum Planctomycetota; class Planctomycetia; order Planctomycetales; family Planctomycetaceae; genus Schlesneria. The sequence continues at coordinate 11,859 of JBBPIS010000079.1, read as the reverse complement.
CGTCGGAATCTGCTTGACCCAACTGATCACCTCACACGGAGCCGCGACGTCGAACAGATCCACTCCGTCATAAACGGGAATCACAACCAGGTATTCTGTGGCCATTCGTCATACTCCAGAACGGGGCGAAGAACAGAATCAAACGCGGTAGTTATACCGCTGGCGGTTGCTGATGAGACTTCCGAGCGGGGCGGCGTCAGCCCCCCGGTTCTTCGTTGAGTTGATGGTCGAGGGTTGAAGGTTGAAGGACAGAGTTTTGACTCTCTTTCTGACCTTCAACCTTCGACCTTCAACCCTCAACTTGCCGGGGGCTGACGCCACCCCGCTCGGAAATGTCTCACTGTTGGCGGCGAGCGGTATAGACGGATCGAACTGCTGACTGATATCGGGTGGCGTTCATGGACTCCATGCACGCCACAACGACAGGTCTAAAACTCACCGACGACCTCATTACCCTGTCGTGTGGCGATTCCCTGCCAGATCAGGGTTGCGACGTTCTCGCTGACGAATCTCACGCTGCCATCGCACAGCGCGATGTGAACGCCGCCGACGTGGCGGCTGCGCGCGGCGGTCAGGCCAAAGTTGTGGCTGGCGTTGCCGCAGTCGAACTGCCGCGAGTTCGGATTGAGGAAGTGGTTGTAGAGCGTGTCTCCGTAGTGACCGTTCATCCACTTGGCTCCGCGCAGGCCGGACCAGTTGCTGCCGCCCGCACCGACCACGCACGCGGCGGTCGTGGTCGGGGTCGCCCCGGTCAGTTCGAGCACCTCACCTTCCGGCTTGACGGGGGGTGAGCCGCTCGGCGACGACGGGTTGCCTCCCACACCCAGTGTCTGCTCACCGAAGCAGGCGGTGTTTGACAGGCCGTCGGTGACATCGCCGAAGCGGACGCTCGACCGTGAGAACATCACGCCGTCTCCCGTGTTGATTGAGTTCGCCGCACCGGTACCGCTGCCCGTGACGGCGACGTAATTGATCGGCCCGAAATCCGAGCCGCTGATCTCCCCGAAGTCACTCGGGCAGAGATAGCCCGGAATTTTCTTGCGGACGGCGATTTCGTTCCGCGTCATCGGCGACGACGGAGCGCCAAAGTTGGGAGCCGTGTTGAAGTCGATCAGGTTGTACAGCGAACCTCCGTCGAAGTAGGGCAGGATGTGGGCCTGCACCGAGAAGACCATCGGGAAGCCGAGCCGCCCCGGCGGAAAGACGGTGTGAGTCGCCTCGTAGTTGTGAATCGCCAGCCCGATCTGCTTGAGGTTGTTCTTGCACTGAACTCGCCGCGCGGCCTCGCGGGCTTGTTGGACGGCGGGCAACAGCAGCGCAATCAGCACCGCGATGATCGCGATTACGACGAGCAACTCGATCAAAGTAAACCCGCGAGATCGGTGGGTGCGATTGGAGGTGGTCATGACATCCCCCTCAGGATGGAATTGATGAAACGAGGCGTAACGCCGCGTTCGACAAGAAGTCCGCGCAGCCCTTTGGAGGAGGGGCACTCTTGCCCGTCCGCCTGTGTCCTGCGCAGGTCTCATCGACAGAAGTTCGACGGGCGGGAATGCCCATCCTCCGGTCAGCGACCGGAGTCACGAAGTCAGCCGACGAGCGGGGACTTCGGAGGGGGGGCGAGCGGTCGGGAGCGCTGGCCACACGGAGAGACATCGCGAGCGAGAAGAGAATCGCTGCGCACGTCGGGGTCATTCAGTGAGAACGACTTCGTCAGAATCCGAGGCTCGGTATTGACGAGCAGCATCGGAGAATCAGTCGGTCCGCAACCGCAGTTCGATGTCCACGCGGGTGCTTCGTCGCGCGGAGTGGCTGCGGGTTTTGAGGCGACTTCCGACTTCACGGGCTTCTTCTGCGAGCAGCATCCGCCCGGCTTGGTCGTCGTCGAAGAGGTCGATGCCGTGGATGTCGATTGTTTGCGAGTGGAACAACAGCCGCCGGAAGTCTCTCCCGCGGCGCTCTTCGCACAGCAGCACTGACTGGATTGCCTGGCACTCTTCGAGCAGCGGCACCACGGAGTCGCGACGGATTCGTCGATCTTCCCCAGCAAACTCCAGTCGCCCACGGGAGCACCGATGCTCGACGCGGTGAACGAGATCAGTACCAGCAGCCGCACGCTGTGCGAGCCAACGCCGTCCCTGCGCAGCCACTCGCGAGTCTGCTTCATCACCAACGGTAGTCGCCGCAGGAGGGACATTGGGCCGCCAAGTCGGACTGATCGGGAAGGTCAACGCGGGAGATCGTATCCGGCTACGAATCCCGATCAAGCATCGGCGACAAGTTTTCCAGACGCGGGACGGTTTGGCGGTCGCTATCATCTCGTGTCATTCCGTCCGTTGAATCTGCTGGGAGACTCTCATGTCCTCACTTCGCTTGAGCCTGTCCGTTCTGATCCTGTTCCTCGCGAGTCTTGTCGGCGCTGCCGAGCCGGACGTGCCCAACTCCCGCCGCCCGGCGAATGACGACGAGATGCGGTACTGGCTGCAAAACATGGTCTGGCATCACCGCTTCTCGGTCGGAGAAATTCGTGAGGCGACGGGACTGAGTGAGTCCGAAATCGCCGCCGCCTCCCAGCGCTTCGACGTTCGCGCCGAGACCCGGCCGCGCCGCGAGCAGGACTCGCCGCTGCTGGTCCTCCCCTACCCCGGCGGCCGCCATCCGCGCATCGGGTTCCTCGATGGAGCCGTTCATCCGCAGCGCGAAACGAAGGTCAGCGTCTTCACGCCGTGGGACGATGCGAGCTACGTGGTCGTCGATGTTCCCGAGGCACTCTGGTCGAACCTCGGTCTGACGTATCTGGCTCACACGCACGTGCCAACCGTCTGGTCGAAGCAGAACATCGAACTGCTGAAACTCGAATGGAACCGACGGAAGGACGGCAGCTTCGATATCGAGCGAAAGCTGCCGAATGGAATCGTCTTCGCGGCGAAGGTCGTCCCGGCGAAAGAGGGCGTGCGGATGAAGCTCACGCTGACGAACGGCTCGACCGAGATGCTGTCCGACCTGCGAGTCCAGAACTGCGTGATGCTGAAAGGGGCAAAGGGCTTCGACCAGCAGACGAACGACAACAAGCTGATGCAGTCGCCGTATGTCGCCGGCAGGAATGAGGCGGGAGACCGCTGGATCATCACCGCGTGGCAGCCGATTCACCGCCCGTGGGCCAACCCGCCCTGCCCCTGCCTGCACGCGGATCCGAAGTTCCCGGACTGCCCGCCGGGTGAGACCCGCGTGCTATATGGATGGCTCAGTTTCTACGAGGGCAAAGACATCCAGTCCGAACTGAAGCGGCTCGATGGCGTTGGCTGGGATCGGGAGGGCGAAACCCGGTGACCCGGACGCGGTGAGCGTCCGGATCACTTCAGTCAGGGTCTGACGAGGCTGCCTTCGCGAACAGCGCCGTGATAGCTTGAGGCCCGTCTCGATAGGAGCGATCAAATGCCGTATCCTTTTCCCGCCGATGTGCGACGACTGGTCGATCAGCAACTGGCTTCGGGAGCCTACGGTTCCGAAGATGAATTGTTGCGAGAGGCTCTGCGATCTCTGTCCGGTGAGGACGACGATCTGGCAGCCTTGGAAGAGGCGACTGCCGAACTTGATTCCGATCCAGGACAGCCGCTCGCCGAAGCGTTTGCCGACGTGAGAGGCTGGCGAACACCACAAGATTCAAGTGTCGAACAACCCGTCTTCCGCCCCGAAGGGGCAAATTAGGCCAGCCCAGGCCAACGGCCTGGGTTGTGGGTGGAGGGAAGCTCATCAGCCCCAACGGGGCGCATTACACTCGACTCGACGTTCGCTGACTTCATTGACGTTTGCCGTTGTCCAATCGGGACGCCTTCCATGTCACAATCCTTGTCGCGCGTCTGGCTGCATCTCATCTACTCGACCAAAAACCGGACGCCTTGGTTGCGCGACCCGGCGGTGCGGGACGAACTGTACGCCTACATGGCGACCACGTTGAACGGCATCGAATGTCCCACGCTCAAAATCGGTGGCGTCGAGGACCACGTCCACATTCTGTGCGGATTGTCGCGCAAGATCGCCATCAAGGATCTGGTTGAAGAGGCAAAGACGGGACCGTCGAAATGGATCAAGACGAAGGGCGAGTCGTACCGCGAGTTCCATTGGCAGGGAGGCTATGGAGCGTTCTCCGTCAGCGAGTCGAACGTCGCCGCCGTGAAGCAGTACATCGAGAAGCAGGAGGAGCATCACCGCACGATGTCGTTTCAGGACGAGTTTCGATTGTTGTGCCAGCGGCATCAGATTGAGATCGACGAGCGGTACGTTTGGGATTGAGCGGGGTCTGAATTCGCCGCGCGAGACGAGAATGGACGGAGTGTTGAGGGGGATGCCGCATGTGTAATGCGCCCTTTCAGGGCTTGCCGCGTCCCACGTCCCCTGACCCAGGCCGTTGGCCTGGGCTGGCCTAATTTCGCCCCTTCGGGGCTGAAGCGTCGCGACGCTTTCGTTGGAACACTTCAGGCGTCCATGCCGTGCCAGCGGAACAGAAATGTCTGCCACTTGGTCAACGGACTCTGGCCCGTCCGTTCAAAGTGGTTGAGCGCCTGAGCGGCCGTCATCGGGTGCGATGAAGAGTCTGCGGGAGAGACGAATTCGTACGGCAGGCCCCCGCGACTTTCCTCGGCAACGTATTGCAGGAGGCAGTCCCACAGATCGGGTCGCGAGAGATCGAACGGCACCCAATCGGTCGATGCCGCGCACGATTCGCGCGTGTAGCCGGGAATCTCCGCAGTCAGTCGATCGATTCGTTCGCTGCCGTACTGATACGAGATGCTGAGCAAACAGGCCGCGCCCGGCTTCAACCAGCCGCGCGCGTCGCGCAGTACGCGGCGGCGGAACCCAAACCCATCGTCACCGTCGCTGGCGGGAGGGTTGGCGATCAGAAAGTCGAACTGACCTTGATGGACAGTCAACATCGGTGCATCGGCTGTGGCCAGCGTCACGAACGAGTCGGCTTCGAGGAACAGCACGTTGTGGACCCGGTTGGTGACGGCGTTGCTTCTGGAGGTGGCGATGTTCGCCGGTTCGATGTCCAAGCCAATCACCGTTTCCACCCCGGAACACCGCGCGGCGGCCAGCGTCAGGACGCCCGATCCGCATCCCCAGTCGACACCCTTCCCGCGCAGATGTGACTGGCAACGTCCGACCGCTTCCAGGGTGATGCGGCTGGCCGGTGTCACCGCGAACGAACCGGGCGGATGATCAATCGTCAGCGTGCCAAGCCCAAAGGTCGCGGTCTCGTCCAAACAGGTTTGCTCGGATGATGTCACGGTTGGCATGATGATCACCTGTGGCATCAGTTCTTCGCGGCGTCCGGCATCGGGTTCGGTTTGGCTTCGGCGACAGGGCCGTCGGTGGGGACGAGTCGCATGCGCAGGTTGTACGACTTCAGTTCGATCGACGGTTCGCTCGCGTTGACCTGGATGCTGTGGAAGCCGCTGTACATCGAGGGGCTGGTCGAGTCGTGCAGCACCCTGCCCGACTGCTTGTGAATCGCCTGGATGCTGAGCGTGCCGTAGTTCATGTTCCCCTTTTGCTTCCAACTGCGCGACACGAACAGCATCACGGGGAGTGAACGGAACCGGTCGACGACCAGGTTCTGCTGCTTCACGTCCTGTTTCCACGCCAACCGGCCGTCCAACCGGTTCCAGGCGTGGATGACGCCGTGAGCCCGTACCGAGAGCAGGCTTTCTCCGTAGTGGTGGACGCCGCTGTTGTCGCGCGTGTTGGCCAGCAGAAAGATGTGTTCGTCATCGGCCAGCGCATACGTTTCGCCTCGGGGAACCTCCCCGATCGGCGCGAGCGGCGAACGGCGGCCGGTGGCGATGTCAATCCGCTCGGCCTGGCCATCCGGCGGGACGACGAGCAATTCGTCATCGTCGAGCGTGGAGACGAGCGAGCCCGACGGGAACTCGATCTTCCAGTGATCGGTCTTCGTCAGCGGGTTGACAAGCCGCACGATCGTCTTCGGTCGGCTCATGCCCAGAAACTTGAGCGACGGTCCCTGTTCGAGGACCAGCAGCGAATCGCCGCGCGTCAGCAGCGCGCCGGCGATCAGCGAACTCAATCCGTCGATCTTCAACGGTTTGCCGTCGAGAGCGCGATAGGCCTGCACTTTGTCGTTGTCCTGCGGCACGACGAAGATCGCGTCGCGATGGCCGACAATCTGCGAGTATTGCGGCAGGCCGTCCTTTCGCCACAACTCCTCCCCCGTGCGCGGATCGAGGACCGTGAACGAACGGCGTCCGTAGAGACACAAATAGTTCGGCTGAACGACCGCCAACCGACCGGTGAATTGCGCCGACTGAAGCAGCGACATCTGACGCCCCGAGTCTCGACCGGCCGTGGTCATCATCTGCGGTTGCGGACGTGTTGCATGTCGCCAGAACGGCCCCCCCTCCCCCGAGCCATCCAGCGGCTTGGACCAGAGCAGCCGCTTCTCGATGGGTGAGAAGAGGTGCAGCACGTCGCGATTCACGACGACCGCCTGATGCCCGAGGAAATCCGCCGACACATAACCATCGCCCTGATTGCGCGGGCTGCTGCGGAGCGGCGCGAGCCAGGCGAACGAACCGTCGGCCCGCGATTCAAACGCCAACCGCTGCTCTTGCGGATGGACCTCGACCGCGAGCGGATCGAAGTACGGCAATGAGGACGAGCGTGACACTTCCTGAGCCGGCGGGGAATATTGAACGGCTCCCTGCAAGAGCTGCAACGGTCGGTCATCCCAGGGCCGCCCGCGAGGGCGGCCAGTCGTCGAGTCGAGCTTCCCTTCGCCGCGTCGCAGTTCGATCAGTTGCGCGACGGTCTGCCCTTCGCGCAGCGTGACGCCGGCAAACTCGGAGGCGAGCTTGCGGTAGTAGTAGGCCGCATCGGCGGGCATGTCGAACTGTTCCATCAGCCGCGCGAGCCGCTCCACGGCGCGCGCCGCCGTGACACGGTCACCGGCATCGACCCGCTTCAACAGTTCGAGTTGAGCGGCTCCAAAATCTTTGGCCGCCGCCAACTCTTCGACGATCGCTTCCTGAAGTTGGACTGTTGCCGGATGAAATGCCAGCAGCCGCGCGAGCGCGATTGAGAAGCCCGGCTTTTCCGAAGAAGCCGGACTTCTGTTTGTCGTCAGTGCTTCAGCCAGAGTCGCCTCGATCCGGGTGTCGATTTGCTTTCGCTCGTCGCCCGTGGCGGCGGACCATACGTCTGACAAGCGGCCCGTGATCCAGGGGACTCGCCGTGTGGAGACCTGCCGGTCATCGGTCCGTACGATCGCGGCAGGGGCGTCGACCGCCGGTTTGTTCGCCGTCGAATCGGCCAGCGACCAGAAGACATCAAACGCGGCGGCGAGGCGGCCCTCCGCGATCAGACTGTCGGCCGTCAATTCCTGATGCAGCCGCTTCTCATCGGGAGCGGTCGCGACCCGGCCGAGTTCCGTCAACTCGGCAACGTGCGATTGGGGATCGAGTCGAATGACGGCGGCGAGTGACTCGACGAGCGCCGTGTGATACCGCGCCTTCTCGTCGTCGGTCAGCCCGTCGACGACGATGGCTCGCAGGAGCGGCAGCGCGGCGGCGTGTGTTCGATTGAGCAGATGGATTTCGGATTCGCGCAGCAGGGCCGACGGGTCAGTCGGGTTGATGGCCTTGCGGCGCTGGATCTCGGCGAGCACCGCTTCGCGCTGACCGAAGCCAACCAATCCGTGCGGACCCAGTGCGACCAGCTTGCCGCGGTGCATGGCCAGATTGCCGAGCGGCGGATGATTGGAGGGAGCATAAGTGTGCGAGACGGCCTTGCCGTGTTTGAGGTCGATCGTGCGCAGCTCGCCCGTGCTGAGCGGGAGGTAGAAGAGGTCTCCCACGGCGAGGCCGCGTCCCGAAGGACGGGCTTCGTCGCCGAATGGCGAGGTCCAGAGGGACTTGCCGGTGGCGAGGGCGAATGCCCCGATCTCACTCCGTCCGACAAGGATCACTCGATCGTCGAAGACTCCCGCCAGATAGAGCCAGTTTTCCTTCTGCTTCTCCCACAACCGTTTGCCGTCGAGCGCATTCAGCGCGAGGACCACCGATTCTTCGGGCGGTGTGTAGACGACCACACTCCCCGAGATGATTGGTGCCGAGGGAGACCACTGCGCGGCGAGGTCGCGTTGCGGAACGAACTGCGTGCCGGGGTCTCGCTCCTGTTGTGCCGAGGGAGGCAGGTAGCGATGGGCCCACAGCACGGACTGCCTCAGTCGGTCCACGGCCACCAGCCAGCCGACCGTTGTCGGACAGACGATGATCCCACCGTCCGACGCCACCTGCGCGGTGTACCAGCGCCGGCCAACGTCCTGCTCAATCTTGGTGTCCGAGTACGCGATGAGTTGCGACCAGCGCGGCGTTCCGGTCGCCCGGTCCAGCGACCAGAGTCGAATGTCGTCTCCCTTTCCCGCCACGACGAGCAACTCATCACCATCGACGGCCGGCACACCGTAAAAGTATGAGCCGGCGAGTGGCAGGTCGAACGGTTCGAGCGATTCGACTCCGCCCACACTCCACAAGGGCCGCCCGGTGCGAAGGTCATACGACACGAGCCGGTTCGTTTTCCAGGGCACACCGTACGGATCCTGCACCTCGTTCGAGCCGTCCCAACCCCAGTGATGTCCCGGCTGGTTGCGTGAGAGAATCCCGTGGTCCTCGATCACGAAGACCTGTCGTCCGTCGCTGCTGATGAGGTTGTAGGTGCCGTCGCGAAACAGCAGGTTCGCCAGCGGATGGTATTCGACGGCCTGACCCTGATACTCGTTCATGTCGACCTGGAACTGGTTCATGCGGAACCGCCACGCTTCGCGCGGTTCGACCTGCTGTGGTGGCAGACCGCCGACGATTCGCTCCGGCGAAACCCCTTCGATGCTCTCCCACAAGGTCTTGCCCGTTTCGAGATCGACAGACCGGACGCCGCGCAGGTCTCGGTACAGGGCGTGGCCTCCGACGACGAGCGGCATCGACGCCAGGATCGGTGACCGGTCCTGGTCGAGCAGGTCTTGCACGATCCAACTGACGCGACGCCGCACCGTGTGACTGGTCGTCATCGGTACCGACCAGAGCGGTGAGAGCAGCGGCTCACCGCCGATGGCCTTTCCCATTCGGGCGACCGTGCCGTAGAGCTGCGTCCAGTCGGCGAGCGACACGACGCGCGTGGGCAGGAACGCCGCGAGACCATTCAACCACGTCGTCGGATTGACACGACCGGAGCCGAGTTCCACCGCCTGCGTCGCGACGTCTTTTGGTCCGGCCAGCATCGCCAGGCTGGCAGCGGAGTTTCCGGCCTGGCGGTAGGCGAGTGCCGCCTTCAACCGCCAGGCTCCATCGGCTGCGAAGGCCGCTGGAGAATTGGCGAGATCCTCAAACCAAGCCGCTGCCAAACCGAATTCGCCCCGGTCGAAATGGAGCGTGCCGAGATAGTTGGCCGCTTCGTAGCCCGCCGGTGTGTGAAAGAAGCGAGCCGCGACGTTGACGTAGTCCGCCGAACGACCGCTCCGCTTGGCGGTGGCCAGCATCTGCTGAGCCAGTCCCGAATACTGCGTGCGATAGTCGTCCAGCAACTCGACCGGAGCCGAGCCCAGCAGTTTGTTGGCCGTTCGTCTCACAGACTGCCAGCGTCCATCCGCCAGTCGATGGAGCGAGTCCTCCGGCAAATCGAGCAGCCGCTGCAACAGTTCCTGTGAGCCCTTCCAGTCCTTGCGTTGGATGGCCGCTTCCGCCGCGCGCAGGACTTGTTCGACTTTGGCATCGTGCGGCGCGCGGCTGTCGATGAAGTCGCGTTCCCCGGTGCGACTGCCATCCGAACCGTCCCCTCGATTGATGGCCCTCATCCCGCGCGGAGTCTGCGGTCCCGGTCCAAACATTTTCTGGAACAATTGCTGTAGCTGCTTGGGATCCGGCGCTGCCGGCTTTTGCTCGCCGGCGGGAGCCTGTGCAGCCGGGGCCTCCTTTTCGACTTCGACCTTCTTTTCCTGCCTGGCATCGGCGGGCTTGGACTTGTCGGCCGGCTTGGGCTTTTCTTCAACCGGCTTGGGCTTGTCGGCCTGACAGAGAGCAGCCGCAGTCAGTTCAATCACGGACGGAGCCGACCGAACTGTGGATGCCGTCCCGAGCAGCAGGCCGATGGAGACGCAAGTCACTGCGCCACGGCTGGACAACGTCGCTCCAATCCAGCGCAGAACGTCCGATCGTTCCTCGGTCATGGCGTCATCCTTTGAAGTCGCTGTGGGCGACCAGTCAATCAGTCTGTTGGATCGGACTTGTGGGCGAGCGGCAATCAACTTTGTGGACGCTCAACTTCACTGTCCCCCTCCAAGTTCTCGCGGGCAGTATATCGGAAGGTTCTCTCGACGCCAGAACCGAGCGACGGGCGGGATGTCATTCTCGCCAGCCGGGATTGCTCAAATGCAACCCGACTTCAACGGCTTCGGACGCAGGATCTGGGGCTGGTCCCGTGGAACGACGATCGAGTTTGTTTGAAACGTCGGCTGATTCGTTGCAGCCTCCCCGGAGCCTCGCTACACTCCCCGGTCCTCTAAAGACCTGAGTTTGAGGTGGATGGTGTGAGCGACGATGGTTCGGCTCCCGTCCCACTTGAATTGGCCAGTCTTGAATTGGTCAGTCTTCAAAATTGCAACGCGAAAGGCGAAGAGCGTCATGTCGAAGGAAGTGAAACTGGCTGTTGAGCCGCGGACCGAGATGGGTTCGGCGAACTGTCGCCGACTCCGCAAGCGCGGCTTGGTACCCGGAAATGTCTATGGTCACGATGCCGCTGCGACGGCGGTGGTCGTTTCGGCCGAAGTGCTCAATCCCGTCATCAAATCGGGTTCGCGAGTGGTTGATCTTGAAGTGGCCGGCAAGCACGACAAGGCCGTGATCCGCGACGTGAAATGGGACGTCTTCGGTCGATACATCGAACATTTCGACCTCCTGCGTGTGGATCCGAACGAGCGGGTCACGATTACAGTCCCTTTGGTTTTGAAGGGGACGGCGCCGGGAGCGTTGGGCGGCGGAATTCTCGAACAGCCCATGCACTCGCTGGTGATCGACTGTCTGGCGTATCAAATTCCCGATTCGATCCAGATCCGAGTCGGCTCGCTGCAAATGGGGGAGATGATTCACGTCCGCGACCTGGTGCTGCCCGAAGGATGTCATCCTCACGCTCAGCCCGATGCGATCGTGGTGCATGTGGTCAAGCTTCAGGTTTCCGAGGAGGAGACCACGGTGCCGGGTGTTGCCGAGCCGGAGGTTGTGGGAAAGAAGCCGACGGACGCGGATGCCAAGGATGAGAAGAAGGACGACAAGAAAGACGACAAGAAGAAGAAATGAGTTGGTACCCGGTGATGCCTGTTCCGCCTCGGCACGGTGTCGAAGGGGTTGCCCTCGCCGAAATGGGTTTGTTACTCGTGGTGGGCTGACCTCGACGTCTTCGGAGTCTGCCGATGAAGATCGTCGTGGGGTTGGGCAATCCGGGTGACAAGTACGAAGGGACTCGGCACAACGTCGGTTTCGATGTGCTTGCGGAACTCGGCCGTCGCTGGGGGGCAGGCAAGCCCAGGATGCGGTTTGAGGCGGCGGTGACGGAGATCGCGTGCGGTTCTGAGAAATTGCTGCTCGTGGCTCCTCAGACCTTCATGAATCTCAGTGGTCGCAGCGTTCAGCAGTTCATTCGTTTTTTCCAGGCTGAGCTGACGGATGTCCTGGTGGTTTGCGACGATTTGAACCTGAAGGTCGGTCAACTGCGGTTGCGAGCGTCGGGTTCGGCCGGAGGTCAGAAGGGGCTGCAAAGCATTCTGACATGCTTGGGTAGCGAAGTGGTCCCTCGATT
>JBBPIS010000078.1:0-34903 GCA_038040225.1 Planctomycetota bacterium | reverse complement strand
CTTCGGGACCAATGGCGAAGACAGTTGATGGTTGAGGGTCGAGTGTCGAGCCATCGAATGACAGTGGACTCGTGTCGGAAGATGGATGCGCGATGAAGACCGCTCGATTGGGGAACTCGTTCCGGACAAAGTCGGCCCACGGTGTGACCGGCGACAGCTCGAGCAGATGATTGCGTCCGCATTGCTTGCAGGCGGTGATGACCGTCTGCCGCAGCTTGTCGAGTTTGCTGTCGCGCGGATCGACGCTGCTGCGGGAGGTGATCAGCGGCACGATCCGCGTCACTCCGAGTTCGGTCGCCTTCTCGATCAGCCAGTCGAACCGGTCTCCCTTCGGCACGGCCGTCCCGAGGATGACCTCGCGCGACGGAGGAATCTCCTGCCGCGAGGTTACGATGCGCAGCTCGACGTCCCGCTTCCGAACCGCCACCACTTCCGCAGTGGCCACCAAACCGTGGCCGTCGAACACTTCGATCCTCTGACCGGCGCTGATTCGCAAGACGTGCATCAAGTGATGGGCTTCGGGACCATCCAGCGAAACGGATCCAGTCTCGGGGCAGTTCGGAGCGAAAAAGCGATCGGGCATGCGGAGCCTTTCGGAGGGGCGCCGGAAATCACATCCGGCAGTGCGCCGAAGCTATCGCGAGTCCCCAGCCCTTCCAAGCGACCGCACGGCAGTTCGTGCCGGTTGCCGTTCCGCTCGACTCGAATGCGGCGCGCGGACGCGCCCGCGATGCCGTTTGGTCTGGACGATGTTTTCGGATTCGCCTAATTTTCGCCGCGACGGCTTCTGGTTCGTCGAGTTTCCCCCCTTCCAAAAAAGGAGTTTTGGATGCGCAAGTCAGGCGTTTGCCTCGTGTTGACTGGAGCCGCCGTGTGGCTCACCGGTTGTGGTATGCAGTTCGGCGGATCGTCGGCGTCGACCATGCGCGGCGGTCTGGCGGTCGTCGATCTGGACAAGGTTGCGGCAGAAACTGGCAAGAACATCCAGATGAAGGAGATCTTCCAGGTACAAGAGAATTCGGTGAAGCAACAGCTCGCCAATGCACAGGTCAGTGCGAATTCGCAGCTCGACGAGAAGAAGAAAGAATTCGGCGACGCGCCGACCGACGAGCAGAAAAAAGAGTTGGCCCAGTTCCACTACAACGCCACGAACATCCTCAGCAAGTTGCAGAATCAGGCGGGAACGAAGCTCGGCCAATACCGGCAGGATCAGATCGCCAAGTTCCGCACCGAGATCAAGCCGATCGCCCAGGAGATCGCCGCGAAGCGGGGTCTGAGCGTCGTGATCCCCAAGAACGATGGCCTGCTGCTGTCTGTTGATCCCGGCATCGACATCACCGAAGAAGTCATCAAGGCGTATCGCGAGAAGCGACCCGCGCCAACCGCCGCTCCAACGGCTTCACCCACTCCGTTGGCGGCTAAGACGGCTGCACAGGACACGCTCAAACCGGTGGCGGTTCCCAATCGCACGGCTTCCAAGCCGAAGGACACCGAAGAGAACGCGAATTAGTTCGCGGCGTCTTTTGCTTCCACCGGAAACTCACTTTCAACTGTGATTGCCACGCCCTTCGGATGACCTCCATTCCGAAGGGCGTTTTTGTTGGTCGCATGCCTGCCGGGCAGATCTGCCTGTTGGCCCGATCTCGTCCATTTTCCTGAGGTACAAATCGACTTTGGACACTCGTTGGGAGCGGCCGATCAATGGCTCACGTGCTCCAGCAGCGTCTGTGCTGGCGATCCGTTGACGACTCATCCTTTGAATGTGGCTTCATGGCGATTCGCAACGACCGAGGTGTGCTGTCCTGGCTGACGACGGTGTTCGCGTTGGTGTACTTCGGTTTCGCCGCGCCGGCGTTGTCGTGGTCCCAGCCACCCGTGCCCGCCGCACGGTTCGGCGAGATTCCACCCGCCGCGCTCCCACTCGCCGCGGCACCCGTCGCGTCGCGGCCGCTCGTCGTCCGCAGCCCCTGCGATCCGGATTACTCGATCGTCAGCACACGCTGCTGCAAGCATCAGGTTGAGTGCTGCCAGCCGTGCAACTATCAGGTCTGCCGCTTCGATGGTTCCGCCTGTGGAAGGGGCAGCAGTCTGGATGAGTTGTACGCCTCGCTGCAACCGGGTGTCCCCGTCTGCTTCATGGCGCACGGTAGTTTCGTCGAATGGGATTCGATGTTGCAGGACTGTGCGGCCACCTATCGCTGGCTGCGACAGGCAGCGCCTCATCAGCCGATTCACATTGTCTTCTTCACCTGGCCGAGTGATGACTCGGACCGATTGATCCGGGCACTCGACGTCAACAAGATGGGGCGACGTGCGGACTGGAACGCCCTGTATCTGGCGGAGTTAATCGCGCGCGTCCCGGAAGGACATCCGATCAGTCTGATCGGCCACAGTCACGGAGCACGCATGGTCAGTGCGACGGTTCATGCCCTGGCGGGTGGCGTGGTGGCGGGGCGTTGCTATTCGGGAGGCTCCGATGGCAGGCATCGGATTCGAGTCGTGCTGGCGGCGGCGGCCATCGACCACGATTGGTTCAATCCCGGTGGGCGGTTTGACCTCACCCTGTGTCGAGCCGAAGCGGTGTTGAATCTGCGAAATCGACACGACTTTCCGCTGCTGTTCTATCCGCTGCGGCGACCCTTTTCGCCGGCCGCGCTGGCGGTCACCGGGGTCACGCACCGAGATCGATGTCAACTCGGAGAGCAGAACTGCCGGATCGACGATTGCGACGTCACGCACATCGTTGGCACGGGGCATCTCTGGCCTCACTACTACGGCCAGCCCGACATCGCCTGCGCCATCCGGCACTTCGTCTACTTCGATGAGTGATCGTACGACTGCGGCACTTCGTGCGCGTGACTTTTTGTAGCTGAAGTCGCAAGACTTCAGCCGTTGTTGGGAAATCTGAAGTCTTGCGACTTCAGCTACGGAATTAGTCACTGCCGCCGCGTGCTCCAGTGCTGATGCCACCTCCCGAAACTGAGGTCTCCGCGCGCGAGGAATTTCTCGTTGATCCGCCGTGGAACTCGGGCGTTATACTCCGCCGCATTCGAGTCCGGCCGACAGCTCACATCGGCCGGTTGGCGTTTCACATTCTTGTCGTGTCCCAGTCGGAGAACGCAGCATGTCCAGCGACGCCTCGTGGTATTACGCCGACGGCCAGCAGTCGGTCGGCCCGATGACGCTTCAGCAACTCAAAGCGGCCCTCCCCAAAGTTGGCGGCAAGGAGACGATGGTCTTCGGTCCGGGTCTCGTTCAGTGGACCGAGGCCAAGCACGTCGATGAGATCATGCAATCGATCGTCCCTCCCGGTGCTCCGCCCCCTCCGCCGAAGAACCGCAGGTCGGACGAAATCGACTACGAGATCTTCGGTGAGGAAATGCAGTACGTCGTCGTGGAACTCGATCCCGGTGAGATGGTGATGGCCGAGGCGGGGGCGATGATGTTCATGACGCCCGAGATCAAGATGGAGACCAAATTCGGCGACCCCTCGGCCGAGCAGCAGGGCGGCTTGTTCGGCAAGCTGATGACGGCGGGCAAACGCGTGCTGACGGGCGAGTCGCTGTTCGTCACCACGTTTTCCCAGACGGGTTCGGGCAAGGGGCAGGTCGCGTTTGCCTCGCCCTATCCGGGGAAGATTCTCGCCATTCATCTCGATCAGTTGGGAGGCGAACTGATCTGCCAGAAGGATTCGTTCGTCTGTGCCGCGCGCGGGACAAAGATCGGCATCGCGTTCCAGAAAAAACTCGGCGTCGGCTTCTTCGGCGGCGAAGGCTTCATCATGCAGCGTCTGACGGGAGACGGCGTAGTGATGATTCATGCGGGCGGGACGCTGATGCGCCGGACACTCAAGTCCGGCGAACAGTTGAAGCTCGACACCGGCTGTCTCGTCGCGCTGCAGCCCACCGTGACGTACGACATCCAGTTCATCGGCGGTTTCAAGAACACGCTGTTCGGCGGCGAGGGTCTGTTCTTCGCGACAGTCACCGGCCCCGGCGAAGTCTGGCTGCAATCGTTGCCCTTTTCGCGCCTGGCCGGCCGAGTTCTCGCCGCTGGTGGTGGAGGCAGCCACAAAGACGAGGGAAGCGCCCTCGGCGGTCTCGGCAGCATGTTGATGGGTCGCGGCGAGTAGTCAAAGTGTCCGTCTCTTCTTTCTCCCGAGCGGGGAAACGTGAGTCCCCCGTTTCAATTCTGCAGCGAGTCCAGCCATGTTCAATCGACGGTTTTCTTTCGATCTCGACGACGAACCCATGGGCGACGCCTGGTCCAAGTGGGGGCTGGGCGTGGTCGTGCCGGGCTTGATCGCCGCGTATGGTCTGTCGCGGGTCATCCTGCGACACGCAGTCCTTTACGGACGGCGATGGGCTTCGATGCCGCTGTCCGGTTGGGACGCGGTCGTCTTTGGAATCGCAATTCTCGGTGCGGCGCTGTTCATGCACGCCCACTACTTCTGGTCCAACTCGAACCGCCTCGCCGAGTACGCCGAACTCGGCAAAGTCATCGGGTTGCTTGCCGGCTTGAGCGGGCTCGGCTTCGTCGTCGTCCGCAACTTCTCGCTCATTTGAAACGGGACACCGAGTCAAACCTCGTCACGCCGGCGTCTCGGCAAAGCCTGCGGTGGCCAACGCGGTGAGATAGTCCTGTGGATAGTTCAGATTCTCGAGTGTGGAGAGTTGCGGATCGACCGAGCGCAACTCATCGACGGGGACTTCGCGCGTGTTGAGTTCATCAAACAGGAAGCGAGGCCGCAGTCGGTCGGCATCCAACAGCTTCTGAACGTGCGCCAGGACGGTCAGGCGATAGATGGCCGCGAGCGGATGATGATGCTCGCCATCGTGAGGCACGGCGATGTCGTGGTCGCCCAACAACTCGAACATCCGCTCGACGAACCGGGGAACCAGCAGCGGCACGTCGCAACTGGTGGCATAAGCG
Source organism: Planctomycetota bacterium (assembly GCA_038040225.1). Lineage (GTDB taxonomy): Bacteria > Planctomycetota > Planctomycetia > Planctomycetales > Planctomycetaceae > Schlesneria. Next base: position 29,971 of record JBBPIS010000078.1, on the reverse strand, counting down.
GCATCGGCTCGCCCGGACAGCGAGCGGAATCCGGCCGCGAGCCCTTCCAGCGGTCCTCGTTCCGGGCGGCTGTCGTGTGCGACCGTCACTCCTGCAGGGAGTTCGGGCAGCGACTGACCGGGAGCGGCCACGACCACGATCAGCCGATGATCGACGACATCGCCCAGCAGACGAACGACACGCTGCAACATCTGTTCGGGACCAAACGGAAGCGTCGCCTTGTCACGTCCCATGCGACTCGACTTGCCACCGCAAAGGATGATCGCTCCGCGTTGCATGGTGCCACCGATTTACTGACGCTCGGTGCATTCATGAGCGTCTACAGTTTCTGCGTCAAATCATGTCGAGCTTGCGATGGACTCGCTGGGGTGGACGCGAACAGTTGGCACAGACTCCTTCGACTTCCAGACGATGCCCCGACATGCGGAAGCCGTGGTCGGAAGCGATCTTCTCCAGAACCTCGGCGATGACTTCGTTGGGGAACTCGATCATGTCGCCGCACTTTTTGCAGATCAGATGGTCGTGATGCGGGTAGCCGTAGTCGTGCTCATAGACCTCGCGGTCGTTGGCTCGGGCGACCTTGCGGATCAGCCCGGCCTCTTCGAGCAGGCTGAGTGTCCGATAGACCGTGCTGCGGCTGGCGCGGGGAGCCCCCTTGCGTCGTTCGAGTTTCGCCACCCACAGGTCGGCATCGAAGTGTTCATGCGTCGCATAGACGGCCGTGACGACCGTCTCCCGCTCGGGTGTCAGCCGCATCCCCTTCGTCAACAGAAACTCACGAAACTTGTCGACCGGCGGAACGGCGACAGTCATGGCAACAAGCTCGGACACTCAGTATTCTCCAGTTCACTATTCGTCGTCCAGATCGATGCCGAACGAATCGAACATCCGCGACAGGGCGGCATCGAGCTTCTCATCGGTCTCGTAGGAGCCGTTGTCGATCGCTTCCTTGATCTGGGCGAGGCGTTCGGCTCGCATCTCGGGAGTTTCGCCAACGCGATCCAGCGCGACACCCGCCGCGGAAAGTTCGAGTTCATCCTTCGGCGTCGTTGCCGCGGGAGCCTCGGCCGGTTTTCCGGAAGACGCACCGTTCGCGGGAGTTGCCGACCGCAGGGGGCCAGCCCCCTGCACCGATCCCAAACCAGAGACGTCCATGTCGGCCCACCCTTTCCGAACGACACAGGCTGTTGGCAGCCCACTCCAAGTCACGGCGGAATGATAGCCGACGAATGCAACGCGATTCAACCGGTTCTGAATTGTCTGACGCATCACGATGTTCCCCTGAATGGTTTGGCCCGTGCGAACGGGAGGGGGGAACGTCCTGTTTCCCGGCAGCCCGGCGACGCCACCGCGTCGCGACTAAGAGGCCACCTGTCGAGATCCGTCTCGTGGATCGCTGTGTCGAGTTTTACATTCGACACCCATTTTATCGGCGTTCGGCACGCGAGAGTTGAGCCGCAATGATCGGACTCTGGGCGGTGATCGATTGACGTGGGATAAGCTTCCAGCTTGTCAATTCCTCACACGAGCATGACAGGCTGGAAGCCCATCCCACGAATAACTCACCACCTCTCAGCGCCCCGCGTAAGCCGTCCCCGCGAGGTGGCCGCTGGTGGCCTGAGCAAACCCGGCTTCGACGCACTCGCGCACAGCATCTGCGGCGCGGAGCAGGTCGGCGCGAGTCACATCGAGATGCGTGCAGGCTCGCAACCGCTGCGGCCCCGACGGATTGGCTTTCACGCCTCGCTCCAACAACTTGGCCGACAGTTGTGCCGACGTGCCGAGTTCCGGCGCGAGGTGAAAGAAGACGAGGTTCGTTTCGACGGCCGGTTCAATGCGGATGCCCTCAATGTCGGCGATGGCGTCGGCGAACGCGCGGGCGTTCGCGTGGTCTTCGGCGAGTCGTTCGATGTGGTGTTCAATCGCGTAGATCGCCGCCGCAGCCATCATCCCGGCCTGGCGGAGTGCTCCACCGAACAGCTTTCGCGCGCGGCGGGCGCGATAGATTGTCGAAGCGTCGCCGATGAGGATCGAACCCATCGGACAGCCGAGTCCCTTCGAGAAACAGATCGACACCGAATCGGCCTGCTTCACGAAATCCTTCGCGGAATAGCCCTGTGCAATGCAGGCGTTGAACAGCCGCGCCCCGTCGACGTGGACCTTCAAGCCGTGCTGATGAGCCCACGCCGCGACGCGGTTCATCTGCGCGAGCGGCCACGCCCGGCCGCCGCCGTGATTCGTCGTGTTCTCGACGCAGACGAGCCGCGTCACGCAGTAATGCTGATTGTCGGGCCGGACCTTCCCTTCGAGATCGCTCACGTCAATCAAACCGTCTCGCCCGCGAACGGTTCGCGCCGACACGCCGCTCAGCGCCGCCGCCGCCCCCGCCTCATAGTTGACGATGTGTCCGGTCTCGTCGATCAGCAGTTCGTCCCCCTGCTGGCAGTGTGCCCGCACGGCCATCTGGTTCGACTGGGTTCCCGAGCAGTTGTAGACCGCCGCCTCCTTGCCGAGCAGCTCGCACACCATCCGTTCCAGCCGGTTGACGGTGGGATCTTCGCCCGACATGTCGTCGCCGACCTCGGCTTCAATAATGGCCTGCCTCATCGCGGTGGTCGGCTTCGTCACGGTGTCGCTGCGCAGGTCGATGAACTCGGTCGGCATGGGCTTGTCTTTCGTAGGGTGGGCCAAGTCTTCGCGGCCCACCGTCACAACAATGTGCTGCGTGGGAAACTCTGTTCGAGGCGTCTACACTCTACTCGTCTAACCCTTGGAAGCAACCACGAGAGACCACAGTGACTTCGCTCAACATCCCCACCATCGACTGTTCCACACAAGACCCCATTGCTGCCCTAGCCGAACTGCGGCGGAAACTCAGTCCGCAGGGAGACATTGTCTCCGAAGCGGGCAAACAGCGGACGATCGCGCTGTTTGGTGAGCCGCTCGCGCCGCGGCAGGTCGTGCAGCGCATCTGCGCCGACGTGTGCGAACGAGGTCTGGCGGCGGTGCTGGAGTACACCGCCAAGCTTGACGGCAAAGAGCTGACTCGCGACACAATGCGCGTCTCGGCCGAAGAACTCGCCGCCGCTCATGCCGCTGCGGACCAAAAATTCCTGCAAACCCTGCGACGAATCATCGGGAACATCGCCGAGTTTCAAAGCCGCATCCTGCACGAAGACGTCAGGCTGGTGAGACAGGACGGAACGAGTCGCGTCGAGTTGCGGCAGCGCTATCTGCCGCTGAGGCGTGTCGGCATCTGTGTCCCCGGCGGCGCGGCGGCTTATCCATCGACGGTGCTGATGACGGCGGTTCCCGCGAAGACGGCGGGTGTGAAGGAGATCGCCGTCGTCGTCCCGCCGACCGACTTCGGCGGCTACAACCCGTCGCTGCTGGCCACGTGCGCCGAGGTCGGGATCACCGAGGTCTACCGCATCGGCGGCGCTCAGGCTGTTGCCGCGATGGCCTACGGCATCGAAGGGCTGCCGCGCGTCGACAAGATCGTCGGGCCGGGCAACCTGTTCGTGGCTCTCGCCAAGCAGCATGTCTTCGGCGAAGTCGATATCGACAGCATCGCCGGTCCCAGCGAAGTTGTTTTGTTGGCGGACGACTCGGCCGAACCAAAATACGTCGCGGCCGATTTGATCTCGCAGGCCGAGCACAGTCCCGGCTCGGGAGTCCTCATCACCTGGCACGCTCCGCTGATCGAGGCCGTTCGAGCCGAACTGACTTCGCAACTGGCGAACCTCCCGCGTGGAGACCTCGCCCTCGCCAGCCTGAACGACTACGGCGCGCTGATCCTCGCGCGAGACGCCTCGCAAGCCGCCGAGCTGACCGATCTGCTCGCCCCCGAGCACCTGCACATCTCGACGCGCGACCCGGAAGAAATGCTGAGCCGCATCCAAAACGCGGGAGCCATTTTCCTGGGCCACTTCACGCCCGTCGCCGTCGGCGATTACTTCGCCGGCCCGTCGCACGTCCTGCCGACGGGCGGAACCGCTCGATTCGCCAACGGCCTCTGCGCGAACGACTTCCTCAAGCGCAGCAGCGTCATCCAATACAACCACGACGCTCTGGAAGAAGCCGCCGAAGACATCCGCCGCCTCGCCGCCGTCGAGGGCCTCACCGCCCACAGCGCGAGCGTCGATGTTCGGTTGGAGGATGAGTGATCGCAGCCACAAACAGCCCCGCTTCGGGTGGAATCTGCTCTGGTCGGGTGCATCGCCGTGTGGCACACTGGCGGTCGTGATCTGCATCCGTGAGGTTTTGAAGGTAGGGGACATGTCATGACGAGGGTCGTGCTGGACGCCGAATTGGAATCTCGTCTGACGGGATTGGCTGAAGCCGTGGAAGTCTGCGACCACACGGGGCGGCTGATGGGGTACTACCAGCCGGTTCCTGCAGAACGAGCTTTGAATGGAGTCGGCGCCAGTCCTGTGTTCGCAGGTTATCTTGAACCTGATTTCACGACAAAGCTCCACGAGCATCTGCACCGCGCGAAACAAGCAGCGCTGAGCGCCAATGGAGAGTAAATCGTGCGGCCACCAGAATTGTGGATTGTGGCTGGCCCCAACGATGCCGGAAAGACGACATGCGTTCAGCGAGAGCCGATCGCCAAGCTGCTACCTGGCGTGGCGTTCCTGAACCCCGACGATCGCTGAGTGGCCCCGATTGTCGTCTTCGACTATCGGGGCGGCGAAGCCGGAAGAGGTCAAATCAAAGACGACGGCTCACTCCATACACTCCTCTTGTCGCGTCGCGACCCCGGTTGAAGCAACCGGGGCCACCCAGCGTCGGAGAGTGACCCCAAGCTGCCCGAGAGTGACTCCAAGTCGCCGGAGAGTAGCTCCAAGCCGTCAGAGAGCCACAAAAAGTCGCTGGGGACTCACCAAAAGTGTCCGGGAGCCATTCCAACACGCCGGGGACTCACCAAAAGTGATCATGGCGTCACCACAAGTCACCCGGGACACGCCTCAAACCATCGAGAGCAATCAATGGGTGGTGTGGCTGGAGCCGCTCTGGGCGGAGATGGCTCCGGTTGGCCAGGGACAGTTGAATTGTTCGTCTGCACGTTCGTATTGTTCAGCATCGCATCAGTCATTTTCTGCGCTGACATCAGGGACAGACTTGCACGCAGGGGCATCAGAGTTATTCTGCGTGCGGGCAAAGGCGCTACCCATACAACAGAAAATACAACACTGTCGTTGACAAATAATTTTGCGCACGGCATGTTGTGTCGCGTAAAGAAACGACCTGCACGAATTCCATCGCCGAGTCAGCCTGCGTGCAGGTCAATTCACTGTTAGATTGCTAAAGACAGCGGTGATTCACGTCGGGGCCGTGACATCGCAATAAAAACAGCGCGACTTCGCGACGAATGACGGCGAAGTTTCGTGAGCGTGCATGGACGCACGCCCCGAATGATCAACGAAATGGGATTAATCGAAATGCGCGTGCATTTCGTGGTTTGGTGGTCGTCACATAACAAGAGGAGTTTCACAAATGGCAGTAACTTCGAACCCGCCGAGCAAGTGCCCCAGTTGCGGACATGATCGCATGGTCCAGCACGAAGCGAAAAAGGATTCGCAGGGTCGCGTAATCTCTTGGATCTACAAATGTACGAAGTGCGGGCATACGGTAACTGGCTGATGCCCTTGCTTCTAAAGAAACTCGTCCGGCGTAATGATTCCACACAATGCGCCGTATGCCACTGGCGAGGGGCTTCGCTCGCCAGTGTTCTTGAAACACTGGCGGCACAAAGCTGCCGTCAGTGGCACCCGGCTCGGATATCAGGATTAGGCTGCGTGCGGGCTATCATGTGACCTTATGCAATAGAAAACTCAACGCGATCATTGACAAACCGTTTTGCGCGTGGCGTGAAGCAAAGTGCCGCAAGAACTGCATGGCCGAGTTAGCCTGCGTGCAGGTCAATTCACTGTTGGGCGGCAAGAAATACGGACCCTGACCGAACACCTTACTCTACAGGAGGGCAAACAATGCCGAATATCTTCGAGGTCTACGTCAATGGCTATCGCGCGTTGGGTGAACTCTTCGCTGATGGCCTTCGGGAACTTACGGATTGGACAGATGAGTACATCAGCGAAAGAGGAACCAATATCGTCTTCAACGCGACGATCATCGATCGTGGGGCCGCTGCGGCGTCGCGCCTGCTTGTGGGTAATCCCCGAGCCTCGACAATTCTCAAATGCCTTCCAGTCATCAAGGAGTTGGCAAAGGTCGGTTTCTCGATGGTCGCACGAGGGCGAAGTTTCTCCGAGGCTCTGGGAGACCGTGCGCTATCGAAATCCCTCGACGGTGTTTTCGATTCGTCGATGGGACCGGAGCGCCGCGCATTCTACAAAAGTGTGATCGCAGAAATCGTACGCGAGGGCGAGGCCGAGGCCGGAATGTGACCCCAAGCGGGGCGGCTGGGGTCGAGTCTTCGAGCCCCCAGTATTCTCGCAATCGCAATACTGGGGGCGGGCGAAGACGCCGGGTGGCCACGGTTGCTTCAACCGGGGTCGCAACGCGACAAGAAGAGTTTTTGAAGAGAGGCGTCCAGCTTTGATTTGATCTCTTCCGGCTTCGCCGCCCCGGTAGCCGCCAGAACGGCAACCGGGGCTACCCAGCGACGTCGAACCGCAGTTGTGGCGTCGCGTGCCGAGAGCTAGTCTGACGATTCGATTCAGGATCATTTGGAGACTAGCGATGGCCAATCCCGCTGATGGCGGAGACGATCCAGATGACATTCTGGAGGGGACGTCGAAACCGAGCACGGTCGATCATGCGACTGATCCAACATACGCTTACACACCGGACATCGGGGCCGAGGCGGAGGACGAGTTGGTTCTCAGCGGGTCGGCGCTGCTCAGCAGTGACATTCCAATCCCGGCCCGACTTGGAAAGTACGAGATTCAGGGACAGATTGGTCGTGGTGGCATGGGGATCGTCTGGAAGGGATTCGATCCCGATCTGCGGCGCACCGTGGCCATCAAGGTTCTGAGTCCTCATCTGGCGCAGAGCCCGGTGGCACGCAGACGCTTTCAGCGGGAGGCTCGTGCGGCGGCGGCGATCAACCACGAGAACGTGCTGACGATTCACTCGGTCGAGGAACAGGGTGAGACTCCTTTTCTGGTGATGGAGTATGTCGCGGGGCAATCGCTCAAGGAGTACATCACCGAGCGGGGCAAGCTCGGTGCGATCGAGGTCATTCGGCTGAGTGCGCAGATCTCGCAGGGCCTGGCCGCCGCTCATGTTCAGGGGGTCATCCATCGCGATGTCAAACCGGCCAATGTGATGCTGCATGAAGGAGCCACGCGGGTTCGATTGATGGACTTTGGCCTCGCGCGCGTCGCGTTTGACAACGCCGATCTCACGTCGCACGACCACGCGGTGGGAACGCCGGCCTACATGGCTCCCGAACAGATTCGCGGGCACGACATCGACGCGCGAGCCGACCTCTTCAGCCTGGGCTGCGTGATGTATTGCATGGTGGCGGGGCAGTCGCCGTTTCACGGCAGGAATCACGCGGAGACGATCCACAAGATCCTCGATCTGGTTCCGGCCCGGCTGCATGATGTCGATCCGTCCGTCCCGGTCGTCCTGTCCGAGATGGTCGAAAAACTGTTGAAGAAGGATCCCAACGAGCGATATCAGTCCGCGTTTGAGGTGGCCGAGACATTGTGCCGACTCCTGGCGCAGCTCAATCAGACCGCAACGGCCGAGCTGGGTGCCGTCCTGAGCGGACTGCCGCCAACCACGGTGGCCTCGAACGATTCCAAGAAGCTGGTCAAGACATCAGCACTGCCGCGCAGCGTTGTGGCTCTCCTGCTGGTGGCAGCCACAGTTGTGGTGACTGCCGGCCTGACAACAGGGAAGTTTTGGCCGAATTCTCCGAAAGCGGACTCGCCGAGCGTGGGGCGGCCGACGACGGAGGTTGTTGGCACGAGGCCGAGCGGAGCGGGCGTCAACCCGCCACCCGTCTCCAAGTTGACCAAGATCGTGGTCGGTTCCGGTCCCGACGCCACCTGTGCGACGTTGAGCGAGGCCATCCAGCGGGCCGCAGAAAATTGCACGATCACCGTGGTCGGCCCCGGGCCGTATGTTGAATCCGTTGCCGTGACAGGGTCGGCGTTGAGCGGCCTGACGATCAAGGCATCGTCTCGCGCCATTTGGCGTTGCCCGGCGGGAGACGACGGCGAAAAGAATGCACTACTTCTCAAAGATGTTTCGCATGTTGCCGTCGAAGGATTCGACTTCGAGGTTGCTTCCCCGAGTGGACGCGGCATCCTCATGGTGGGGACCACTGCCGACGTGACTGTCGACGACTGCAGCTTTCGACACATGCTTCCCGAGCACAAACTGTCGCTGGTTTCAATCGGTTCCGAAATCCCCGAGGGATGGATCCGCTTGCGGCAATGCCGTTTGTTCGCGGCACAGGGATCGGTGATGTGCCTGTCCATCAGTGCCGAGCGGAAGCCGGGCGTCAATGTGGCCGACCAGAAGTCGCCGGGCATCGAATGCCGGGAATGTCAGTTCACCGCTCCCAACACGCACCTCTACGCGACACAGACCTGTCGGAAGTTGACGTTGGTAGGGAATGTGTTCCTCGGCGGACAGAACGCCATCAACCTCAGCCTGAAAACGTGGGAACCAGACAGTCGCATTGAGATCGTCAACAATACGTTTGTTGGGACGCGCTATTGGCTGGGGCTGATGGACTCGTTCCGAACGGGCTCAGTCCCCACCGGGCAGACCGACTCGCGTGTCTGCAACAACCTGATTCTGGGGGGCGAACGCGTGCAGGGTGGCAACGACCAATGGGAGCCGACGTTGTCCGCATGGCGGTTCGATGCCAATTGGTGGGAAACGGATTCCACGACGAAAGCCTCACCCCTGTGGAAAGGTGTCGATTGGAACCGTCGAATTGCCGACCACCACACCCGATTGGACGTTCCCGTGCGTGACGATCCCAGTCAGGCAAACTTCCTGGTCCCGGCGGCGGGCTCACCGCTCCTGACGTCTGGTTGTGGAGGCGATCTGCCAATTTACATCGGGGCGAAGCAACAGCCGGCTTCGCTGAAACGTGTGCGGTAAGAACTCCGCGTCAGGTGCGGGGACGAATTGGAAGCATCCCCCAACAGCGTTCTGTCGGGCAGCGCGGAGTTATTCCCGGTAAGCATCCCTCTGCCAAATCTGAAATTCGCACGCCCGACCACGACATTTCACACAACTCGACCGTGAAGAATCAGCATGGCACTCTCAGATGACATTCGACTCTTGGGGAGAACGTCGATGCGTATCGTCCTGTGTTGCGGTGGGTTGTTCGTGGCGGGGATGGGCGTGGCGGCAGAAGAGGAGTCGTCCACGAAGCCTGCCGGTCGCACGACGTACAGGTACATGGTGGAAGAGGTCGAAGTGAACCTCACCAAGGATGGGGCGAAGAAGTGGGTGGGACGTCGTTCGGATGGTCGCGCCAATGAGTATGAGGAAGTCGGGACGACCGACGAGTACGTCGAGCTTCGTTCGGTCCAGACCAAGAACCTGATGCGACTGCATGCCGACCGGATTCGGCTCAGCAAGGATGACGGGAAGACTTGGACGCCCTGGTACAAGGGAGGTTGGGTCGAAACGACGAAGGCTTCCGACGCGAGTCAGAACAAAACCGGCGCGAACGCTGATCAGGAGATGACTCCTCCGCTGTCGGATCCGGATGCGACGCCGTTGCCCGCGGGGGCTGATGTCGCGGCGAGTTCCTCCGACAAGCCAGACAACCTCATTCGGCTGGCCTACTTCGTGCCGAAGGACCGCCAGCCGGTGCGCGACTATGCGGCGAGGATCGCGGCGGTGATGACGGTCGTGGCCGACACCTACAAGCTCGATCTCAAGGCCAAGAACTACAAGAACGCGGGGCTGACGTTTGAGACGCGCGAGGGCCAGCCGGTCGTGCATCTCGTGCGAGGGACCGAGACCGCGCGGCACTACAACAATGCTCCCCAGTTCAAAACGCAGGAGCAGTGGAAGCGCGTCCTGCCCGAAGTGGCGAAGGTCATGGGCAGCCCGAATCGCCGCGTGTTCGTCGTCTTCAACGAAACGTATGAGGACGCGCCCGAGAAATCGACGTGGGCGGGGACCATTGCCCTGGGAGCACGCTATTCGGCGAATGGTGGCGTCGGCATGTTCTCGGCCACGGTGTTGCGGGATGAGTTTTCAGCGACCAGTGCCAAGGAACTGTATCGGCTGCTCTTCGACCAGACTCCGATCAGCGGCAAAGTCGTGAAGAATGATCCCGGTGCGAAGGCCGTGCGCGGCGAGTTCATTGAGAACTCCATCGGTGCCACCGCTCACGAACTGGGCCACGCGCTCGGACTCCCGCACGATCACCGACAGGACTGGAACGACATCATGGGGAACGGCTTTCGCATGCTGCGGGCCAACTTCACACCGACCGGCCCGGCCAAGCGGATCGTCGGTTTTTCCGACGAGAACGCACGCCTGTTGATGTCGTCCCGCTACGTCGCCTCCGACCTGGATTGGACCGACAACAAGGCTCCGACGGTGACGCTCAAGTTTGACACACGCCGCAAGCCGCTCAAGCTGTCGGTGATTGCCGACGACGATCGAGGACTGCGCGCCATCACCTACATGGATCGCATCAAGGGGACGGTCATTGGCGGCATCGCACTCAAGGGAGCTCATCAGTCGTTGGACTACACGGTCCCTGCGACGGCCCACCATGACGGCCGCTGCGACATCGAAGCCTTCGTCACCGACAATGGCGGGAATCTCACTCGCACCCGTCAAAAACTCGAAGGTTCGTCGCCGTGAGACTCCTGCCGAACCGCCATGGAAGCCTGACGCGCAAGCGACGGGATTTCGCAGCAGATCCTTCGCCTGCGCGTCAGGCTTCAATGCGACCACGAATCATCCGGGCTCGATTACGTTCGATCTGTTCCATCGCTCTTGAACTTCAGCACAGGGGACCACGTCATGAAGGATCGTCTTGTCACCATCGCCCTTTCGGTCGCAACCACATTTGGACTGATGCAGGCTGCGCCCGAGTCCTTGAAGCAACTCGAAGTCGACCGGCTGATCGTGAGGAAGGAACTGATCGTGTCTGACACCGGTCGGCCGTGGGAGGAGGGGTTTGAATCGCACCAGATTCCTCGCGGCATCTATGCGCGTGCGTTGCATGACGGACCGGGCGGGCTGTGGGTTCGCAGTCGGCTGATCAAGGGCGAGATTGACGATCCGTTTGACGACCGGTTTCACGCCCTCGAAAAGGACGGCAGCCGGCGCGGTTCGCCCGGACATATCTCCTGGAACGTGTGGATCGACGGAGCCTGGAGACAAATGGCAATCATTCAGGGTGAGGGACTGGAGCATTCCGAAGTCCCGCTCAAGGACTGGTCGGGGCTGACTCATCCCGGCCGGATTCGCTTTCAATCGTTTCGGCCCGGACACGGTGAGCCTCTGACGGACGCGGTGATTGGCCAGGGGATGATGTCCCTCGGCGGCGGCGGTTATGGTGGCGGCGGTCTCCCTTATCCCAGCGAGGTGCTTCAGATTTGGGGAGGCGAGTTGCAGCAGATGGCGATTCCCACTCCCGTCGCACCGATCGTGGTGAATGACGATGGATCGGGCGAGCATCAGTACGCGATCGTGGGCCTCGGCCCCCAGGGGCGTCGCACGGCGGTCTCTCGCGCCGCGACGGCCAAGGGACTGGCGAAACTTCGCTGGGACAGCGTTCCCGGTGCCGACGCCTATCTCGTCCTCCGCGACGGGAAAGAAGTCGCGGGGCCATTGCGAATCGAAGGATCTCAGAAGGAATGGAAAGACAAGACAACTCCGTGAGCCGGCGGATGTTTTCAGAAGGCTTGATGGGGCGACCCGGCTCGCGTCAACCGGGGTCGCGACGGAACCGAATGGCGATGACAGATGTCTTTCGGAACATCCCACTCGTACCGCGCGAACGTTGACGCAACTTCGCGTAGCCGCATCGTTCGGTCTTTGCTAGAACCCCGCCCGGTTTGGGAGTCGGCGAAGACAGGATGTAGGGTGGGACCAGCGACGCTTCGCCGCGCCGGCCCACCAGCAATTCTCGAAGTTTCATCATGGTGGGCCGGCGCTCGAAGCGAGCTGGTCCCACCCTACTTTGAAAAGGGCGATGGCCCTGGGTTTCTTTCCTCTTGTCATGGACGACTGACATGCTGCGACTTGGGCAGATGCCGTTCCTGACCTGCCTCGTGTTTGCCGTGGGGTTGGGGGCGGGTTTCGCGTGGAAATCGGGTTGGATCCCCGTCGAGATCAGTGCCGCTCGCACCGGCCAGCTCGACGGAGGCGATTCGTCGTCGGCTCGCGAGAAATCGCCGGATGCGGCTCCCGCGACAGACTCGCAGGCGATGGCGGCCGCGCCGGAAGAGATTGCCGATGATCCGGCCATCTTCTCGCAACAGACAGAGCCCTCGGTCGAAGAATCGACGGCTCATGAACCTCGTTCAGCACCAAGGGGCGTCGCGCAGGCGGAGTTCTCGTCCAGGCCGTCCGTTGATCGGAATGCCCCTCCCGCGGCGGACGAGCCGGAATGGGCGCGTCCGTCCGCAGTGCGAAGGCCCACAAGTTCCGCCACTGTTCCAGGGCGGCCGAGCGCGAACACCGTGACCTCTCGCGCGGCGGGCGTCGTGCAACAAACGGGGCATCGAGAACCGGCGGCCTCGACTGCCGAGACCACAACGACGACAACCTCACTGGCGAACGAGCTGCCCGCCATCGACGAGTTGATCGCGAATGGTGAAACCCTCGCGGCGCATCGCGCTCTGTCGAAACTCTATTGGAATCACAAGGAGTATCGTGCCGAGTTGCAGTCGCGTTTGGACGGCACCGCGCGCGCCATCTTCTTCCAGCCGCAACCACAGTTCGTCGAGCCGTACGTCATCGAACCGAACGATCAGTTGCGAGTCATCGCCAACAAATACCAGTTGTCGTGGGAGTACCTCGCCCGGCTCAACAAGACCGATCCGCGCCGCATTCAGTTGGGGCAGAAGTTGAAGGTCGTGAAGGGGCCGTTCGCGGCGATCGTCGACTTGCAGGACTTCGCGCTGACGGTTCACCTGCAAGGCTATTATGTGAGGCGGTACGACGTCGGAATCGGCAAGGACGGTTCATCGCCGCTGGGCAAGTTCACCGTGCAGAACAAAATCGAGAACCCGCAGTACACCGGCCCCGACGGTAAGGTCGTCTCCTCCGACGATCCGAAGAATCCGCTGGGTGAGCGCTGGATCGACCTCGGCGACAGCTATGGCATTCACGGCACGATCGATCCCGATTCGATCGGCCAAGCCGCCTCACGCGGCTGCATCCGGCTGAGAGACAAGGACATCGTCGAGGTCTATGACTTCCTGGTCAAAGGCTCCGAAGTCGTGATCCGCAAGTGAGCCTGGCCAATGAACCGGGTCAAAAGAGAAGCCCGAACAAAAAGCCGCCGATGAGACCCAGAACACAGCAGGCCATCGCTCCAATGCCAAGGGGAATGATGGCCCCGACCCCACACGGTCCCGGTGGACCGGGAATCAGTAACATTCCCACAAGTGGTCCGATCAGCAGACCCACCATCCCGAAGAAGATGGCCGTCACCAGTGCTTTGACGAGCATGAAACAATCCGGTGTCGAGAGACAGATGCCATCTCACGATTGAACGCGTTGGTTCTCGATCGCTCAATGACCAGACCCGCATCGTCCGGATTTATTCCACCATTACGAATGCGTTCTCACTCTACTTCTTCGGCCGAAACGCCCTGATCTTCGTTTCGTCGGTCGTGAGATACGGTCCCTCCAGCAGGTCGATGCAGTAGGGAATGGCCGGCATGACGGCGTCGAGGCATTCCTTGATCGCCTTCGGTTGGCCGGGCAGATTCACGATCAGGGCCTTGCCGCAGATGCCTGCCGTCTGGCGCGAGAGAATCGCCGTGGCAACCTTCTCCAGCGAGACCTTGCGCATCAATTCTCCGAAACCGGGCATCATCTTCTGGCAGACCGCTTCCGTCGCCTCGGGCGTCACGTCACGCAGGGCCGGGCCGGTGCCGCCCGTGGTGACGACGAGGCAACAGCCCTCGACATCGCACAGGTCGCGCAGAGTCTGCTCGATCAGAGGCCGCTCGTCGGGGATGACCCGCGCCACCGCTTCATACGGTGACGTGAGGACATCGGCGAAATAATCGCGGATCGCCGGACCGCCGCGATCTTCGTACTCGCCCCGACTGGCGCGGTCCGACACGGTGACGATGCCGATGCGGGCGGGCAGCGACTCACTCATCCCTTCGCCTTTTCGGGGGCGGCGCCGAAATGCTTGCTGGTCTTCTTCATCGCGGTCTCGAACGCGGCGCGAGCCTTGTCCCAGGCATGATCCATCAGCGGGACGTGGCACTTCCCCTCACCCTTGCACGAGTTCATGCCGGGCAGTTCGCCGCAGCCACCCTGGCCTTTGCACGCGTTGTTACCGCCACACGAGGCGTCGGCAATACTCGCACACGTTCCGAGGCCCGCGCAGTCGTTGTCCTTGCCGCGGCCGAGGCCCTTGCACGAGTTCAAGCCGCGACAGACATGCGGCTCGTCGATGATGAGCTTCTCGACGTCGGTCAATGAGGTTGCGGGGGTGGTCGCGGTGACAGGCGCTGCCGGAGTCGCTCCGCCCGGTGGACTGCCGCCCCCGCAACCGACGGTCGTTCCCGCCATCATGCCGCCGAGTGCGGCGAGGGTCAGCTTGTGAAAGTCGCGTCGATCCAGTCCGTGATGCTGCATGGCAATCCTCATTCGTCAGGTGGTTGGGGAGGCAATTCGCGCGACGCATGATAGCTGCTCGTCCGGCGATTGTCTGTCGTACCGAGGCCGCTCGTTCTCAAGGAGTTGCCCTCATCAATCGGTTCGCGGTAGCACGGTTGCCGGTCCGTCCGGACACCGGTATCGTTCCGCCTCGTTCGACAAGTTCCCGGCAGAAATGTGGCCCGTGTGAGGAGCAGCAGCGTGACGGAGCGAGTGGTTATCATTGGATCTGGCCCGGCCGGCTGGGCGGCAGCGATCTATGCGTCGCGAGCGAATCTGGAACCGCTCGTGTACGAAGGGGCGCTCACCGAAGAAAACCGGATGCGAGGCACGCTGCCCCTGGGACAGCTCGCGCTGACGACCGAGGTCGAGAACTATCCCGGTCTCCCGGCGGGCAACCTGACGCAGTATCTCGAAACCGCGCTGCCCGAATCGCAGCGGCAGTTCATGGCTCCGCACAACGGACACGGCGTGACCGGTCCCGAAATGATGGAGATGATGCGGCAACAGGCCAAGAATTTCGGCACGCGCGTCGTCACCGACGACGTCGTCTCGGTCGATCTGTCGGCGAAGCCGTTCAAACTGACCTTGCTCGAAGGGGGAACGGTCGAAGCCCACTCGATCATCATCGCCACCGGTGCCCGCGCGAATTACCTCGGCCTCCCGTCCGAAGAAAAGTTCAAGAACTTCGGCGTCTCGGCGTGTGCGGTCTGCGACGGCGCACTGCCTCGATTCCGCAACAAGCCCCTGGTCGTCGTGGGTGGCGGCGACAGTGCAATGGAAGAGGCGAGCTATCTCACGAAATTCGCGTCCACGGTTTACCTTGTCCATCGTCGCGGTGAGTTTCGCGCCAGCAAGATCATGGCGCAGCGAGTCCTCAAAAATCCGAAGATCACGGTGAAATGGTTCTCGGGCGTCGATGAAGTGCTCGGAGACGACAAGGCGGGCGTGACGGGAGTCCGCTTGACGAACCTGCAATCGGACGCGAAGGAGGAACTCGCCGCGTCGGGCATGTTCTGCGCGATCGGCCACTCACCCAACACCGACTTCCTGAACGGACAGATCCAGACCGACGACAAGGGCTACGTGGTCTACACGCAGCCGTTCCGCACCAACACCAGCGTGGACGGGGTCTTCGCGGCGGGCGACGTGGCCGACAGCTACTACCGTCAAGCCATCACGTCAGCCGGCACCGGCTGCATGGCGGCACTCGACGCGGAACGCTGGCTCGCCGCGCAGGGTGTGCATTAGGAATCCGAAGAAGTCGCACCGCAGCAGAGGAAGAAGCGAAGTAGCAGCAGAAGAAGGCTTACCACAGATTTCACGGATGGCACGGATAAGAGTAAGAGACAGATGAATGACGCCCCAAGCTCGTCCTCCTTGATCCCTCTTTTATCCGTGAAATCTGTGTGATCTGTGGTCAAAGTCCTCCTCTTTGACTTCGCGGTTCATCTCATTCGAAAGACATCTCCATGTTGACCAAAGATGGTTGTCTCGCACGGCGCGAACGGTTGTGGAACGCGGTGCCGGCGGATTGCGAATGGTTGCTCGTGGCCGATCCTCGGCACGTGCTGTACCTGTCGAACTTCCTGGTTCACCCGCTGACGTTCTCGGCGGGGGAGCGAGCGTGGCTGCTGCTCGAACGGGATGGCAAGGCGACGCTGCTCGGTGACAACTTCACGCTGAGGTCGCGCGCGGGGGAACCGTTCATCGACGACGAGGTCATGGTCAAGTGGTACGACCACCAGCACTCGGCCCTCAACCGCGATCACGCGCTCCTCAACGCGGCCGAACAGATCGCCCACCGGCTCTACGGTCGAGCGGGAGCCGTCGAGGCGGAGTGGCTGCCGGTCGGAGCGTTCGAGCTGCTGGGTCTCGACCACGAACAACACTCGGTGCGGCGCGAGGCGAAGGACGAGGGGAAGCCCGGCCTGGTTGATCTCGGGACGACGCTCCGTTCGCTCCGCCGGCAGAAGCATCCCGATGAGATCGCGGTCCTCAAGGAATGCATGCGGGCGGGCGAGGCCGGGATGCTGCGGCTGCGTGAGATTCTGCGGCCGGGTCTGAGCGAGTTCGAGATCTTCGTCGAGATCCAACAGGCGGCGATCTCGGCCGCGCGACGGCCCGGCTTGATCTATGGAGACTTTCGAGCGGCAACCGCTGCGGCACCGAAGGTGGGCGGTTTGCCGACCGGTTACCGTTTGCAGCAGGGGGACATGTTCACCCTCGATTATTCGGTCGTCTTGGAAGGCTATCGCTCCGACTTCACGAACTGCCTGACGGTCGGTGAGCCGAATGCGCGCCAACAGCATCTCTACAACCTCGTGATGGCGGCCCAACAGGCGGGTGAGGTGGTGTTGAAGGCCGGGGCGAAGGCCAGCGACGTGTGGCATGCGGTCAACCAGCCGATTGCCGACGCGGGCCTGGCCGCCAACTTCGCTCACCACGCCGGACACGGCATCGGACTGGCTCATCCCGAACCGCCGATCCTCGTCCCGCAGGGAGACGACGTGCTGCTGGCGGGCGACGTCATCACGCTCGAACCCGGCCTGTACGTCGAAGGGATCGGCGGCATCCGCATCGAACACAATTATCTGATTACCGAGACCGGTTACGAACGACTGAGCAACCACGTGATCTCGCTGACGTAGCTATCGTGGGGGCAGGTTTCTTACCTGCCCGTCAATGCCTTCTGCGTGACACGGGCAGGTAAAAAACCTGCCCCCACATTAGCCAGGAACCAACTGATGCCGAAAGTCGACTGGAGCTATCACCGCAACGGCTGCAAGACGTGTGGCAAGACCGCCGCGTTTCTCGCCGAGCACAAGATCGCGGTCGCGGCGCAGGACGATGCCCGCAAGACGCCGCTCGTCGAGACGGACGCTCTCAAACTGGTGAGCCAGGCCAACGACCTCTACGTCACGCGCGGGACCAAGGTCATCCACATCGACGTGAAACGCGAACGCCCCGACGACGAGACGCTGCTCGGCCTGCTCATCGGCCCCAGCGGCAAGTTGCGAGCGCCGACGATCAAGCTCGGCAAGACACTGGTCGTCGGCTTCGATCAGGCGACATACGAGAAAGTGTTTGCCAAGTGAGCGAGGAAGGCGAGAAGACCTAATGGCAGAAAAATGGATGGTAGAAACATGAAGAGCTGAATCATTCGTCGACCGTCTGATTTTTCTACCACCCATCTTTCTGCCATCGGCTATCTCCGAAAGGATTTTCCATGCGATTTTTTCTGCTGACCGTTCTCATCACGTCGTTGGCCTCGCAGGCTCTGGCTCAAGGCCCGTTGCCGCCCAAGGAGGCCGCAGCCAGCATCAAGCTGCCGCCGGGGTTCAAAGCCACGCTTTTCGCGGGTGAGCCTGACATCGTGCAGCCGATGTCGATGACGTTCGATGATCGCGGCCGGCTGTGGGTGGTCGAATGCCGCTCGTATCCGAAGTGGCTTCCCGCCGGGACGAAGGAGGGGACGGATCGCATTCTGATTCTGGAGGACGCCGACAACGACGGCACCTTCGACAAGAAGACCGTGTTCTTCGACAAGGGGGTGAACTTCAGTTCGGTCGAGTACGGGTTCGGCGGCGTTTTTGTCACGGCCATTCCGAGTCTGGTGTTCATCCCCGATGCCAACGGCGACGACGTTCCCGATGGTCCGGCGCAGGTGCTGATCGACGGGTTCGATCTGACGGCCAGGCACAACGTCGCCAACAGTCTGACGTGGGGACCGGACGGCTGGCTGTACGGCTGTAACGGCATCCTGTCGAACTCGAAGATCGGCAAGCCGGGAACGCCCGACGAACAGCGCGTCCCGATGAACTGCGGCATCTGGCGGTTCCATCCGGTCCGTCACGAGTTCGAGGTCGTCGCGCACGGCACGACGAATCCGTGGGGCCTGGCGTTCGACGAACGGGGCGAGGCGTTCCTCACCAACTGCGTGATCGAACACGCCTTCCACGTCGTCCCCGGAGCACGCTTCAAGCGGATGTTCGGTCAGGATTTCAACCCGCGCACGTTCGAGTTGATGCAGACCTGCGCGGACCACATCCACTGGGCGGGCGGCACGTGGGAGGGCTCTCGCAACGCGACGGGCAAGCACGGCGAGGCGGGCGGCGGACACGCTCACTCGGGCGCGATGATCTATCTCGGCGACCAGTTTCCCGCCGAGTACCGCAACAACCTGTTCACGGTCAACATCCACGGCCAGCGCCTGAACCGAGACAAGCTCGAACGTCTTCCAAAGGGCTCGGGCTACGTGGCCAAGCATATGCCCGACTTCGCCCCCTCGGGAGACCCGTGGTTTCGCGGCGTCTGCGTGAAGCAGGGCCCGGACGGCAGCATCTACATCAGCGACTGGTCCGACACCGGCGAATGCCACAACTACGACGACGCCACGATCCAACGCGAGAACGGCCGGATTTACAAAGTGACGTATGGCGACGTGAAAAGCCGTGATGCCCATCCTCAAAAGCGGTCAGATGGAGTCATTCGCGACAGTCACGCCGTGCTAACCCGATCTCTGCGAAAAGCTCAGGAAATGGCGGCTCGCAATGAGTTTTCTCCGGAACTGGTCGAGCGGCTTATCAAGTCGATACAGCAGTGGTCACAGGATCGGGACGTGCCTCACCTCCGTTTGTTGAATGCTGTCTGGACGGCGCATGAAGTCGGAGTGCTCGATCCCACCACTCAGGCGATGCTTCTGACATCCGAGCAAGACACGATTCGGGGCTGGGCTGTCCGCCTTGAACTCGAAGACAAGGCCGCCTCGCCGGAGATGCTGGCCAAGCTGGCGGAACTCGCCAAGTCAGATCCCTCGCCGTATGTGCGGCTGCAACTGGCGAGTGGCTTGCAGCGGCTGCCGCTGGCGGATCGGAAGGAGATCGCGCGGGGACTGGTCTCGCACACCGAGGATGCTTCGGACAACAACCTCGTCCTGATGGTGTGGTACGGGATCGAGCCACTCGTGGCGCAGGGCGATGACGCCGTGTTGCCGCTCGCGCTGGCGACGAAGATTCCCAAGCTGCGGCAGTTCATCGCGAGGCATCTCGCCACGGGAAGCTCGCCGCGATTCTTCCCGATTCTGCGCTGGATCGAAGAGATGGGTGAGGACGTGGCTGCGCAGCGCGATGTGGTCACCGGCCTGCACACCGCCCTCGAAGGCCGGCGCGATGTGAAGCCGGATGCGGGCTGGAGTCAGATCGCCATGCGACTCGCCATGAGCAGCGACACGACCGTGCGAGACCTCAGCCAGCGAATCTCGCTCGTGCAGGGGAGCGATGCGGCGTTTGGTCACTTCACCAACGTCGTAAAGGATGCCAAGGCCGATGCCGCCCAGCGCGACCGCGCGTTGCAAGCCCTCGTCGCCACGAAGCGGCCCGCCGTCGCCGACCTGTTGCTCGACCGCCTGAACGACAATGCCCTGCGAGCCGCCGCGATTCGTGGCCTCGCCGGATTCGATCGCGATGAGGTCAGCAAAGAAATCCTCGGTCGCTATGCCAAACTGAGCGACCCCGAAAAGCTCGACGCCATCAGTACCCTGACCGCCCGCGAGAAGACGGCCCTCGCGCTGGTCCGCGCCGTCGAAGCCGGTCAAATCGATCAGCGCGAGCTGTCCGAGTTCGACATCCGTCAGTTGCAGCGGTTCAAGGAACCGAAGCTGAAGGAAGTCGTCAACAAACTCTTCGGAGCCAAGCCCTCGACCGCCGAACGAGCGAAACAGATCGCCGAGATGAAGCAAAAAATTCTCGCGGCCGATGCCTCGACCGCGAGTGCCTCGCGCGGCCGGGTGCTCTTCCAGAAGAACTGCACCGCGTGCCACACGCTGTTCGGCATCGGCCGCCAGGTCGGCCCGGACCTGACCGGAGCCCAGCGCACGGATCTCGATTACGTCCTGATCAACGTGATGGACCCGAGTGCCCTCGTCGGCGGAGCCTATCGCGTGACGATCCTCGTCACGAAGGACGGCCGCGTCGTGAACGGCGTCGTCAAGGCCGAGGACGCCCACACGATCACCCTCGAAACCGCCACCGAACGAGTCGTCGTCGCCACGTCGGACATCGAAGAACGCCAGCAACAACCGATCTCGATGATGCCCGAGGGCCTCCTCAACCGCCTGACGATGCAGGAAGTGCGAGACCTCGTGAAGTACCTGGGAAGTCCCGAACAGGTGGCCTCGGAGTGAGTTAGCAGCCTGTTGAAAAAGGATTGATCGTGTGCCACGGCTGTGTCAGCCGTGTGAGTTTCGCGAGACTTGTGACAGTTCCCACGGCTCACAGAGCCGTGGCACTGCTTTTTTCACAGGCTGCTAACGAGGCTCCCACAACTCGATGCGGTTTCCTTCGGGATCGTACGCCCAGCCGAAGCGGCCATAATCGTAGTCCTCGACCCGATCTTCCACTTGCGCCCCGGCCGCGCGGAGTTGAGTCAGCATGGCGTCCAGATTTCGGACCCGATAGTTGAACATGAAGGGAGTTGGGCTGGAGCCAAAGTAGTCCGTGTCGGCCGGGAATGCGGACCACACGGTCTGCTCTGCGGCAGCGCTGGAGGTGAGTGTGCCGTAAGTCTGTCCCGCCTCAATCGGCACACCCAAGTGCTCGCGATACCAGACTGCCAACGCCTGCGGGTCGCGGGACTTGAAGAAGACACCACCCATGCCGAGAACACGTTCCACACAAACCTCCTATTCCTCGACCGCTTCGCCGGGCTTTGGCCACCGGGCATGGCGTGTTCTCCGCTGGGCTTAGTTTCTCACATCATGGAGCAACATCACGAGCTTGGCGATCCCTTGCGCCTGCGTGACTGGAAAGCAACATCACGTGCTTGGCGATCCCTTGCGCCTGCGTGACTGGAATTTCAAATTGTCCTCGCACGGCGGTTGGTTCGCAGGCGATGGCGAGGCCGATGAAGGAGGGCGGAAAATTTAGACCATCAAGCACCTCAGCACCGGTCGGAATCACCCCTTCACGGATCGCCAGCTTGAGGCCGTTCGCGATCAGTCGCGGAACGTCCACCAGGGCCACCACATTCGCCTTCTCGAAGAGACGTTTTCGGGCGGTGGTTACCGCGGCATCTTTCGAGGGCGTGGAATTCAACGCGGTGACGAGACCCTGCAACTCCGCGATGTCGCCACCGAACGTCTGCAATGCGTGTTTGGGCTGATACATCACCAGTTGCTGCATCCCTTTCTCGCCGAACAGCACGTCTCGGATCTTCTTTTGAAGTCCGAGCGGGTCGGCTGCCGGATCAACCTCCTGCGTGATGGTGATCCGATCGACCTCCACGCCGCCGATCTTGTCGACGGCTGACTCCATGGTCATGGTCTGCGTGAAGCCAGCAGTCTCAATCTTGCCCATCGACTTCAGCATCGAGCGGCTGATTTCGCGCATGCGTTCGCCCGGCGTGACCTCGGAGACCGTGCCGGCTCGCAAGGCACCGGCCGCTTTCGGATCGAGGTCGAAGTAAAAGGCCATCTCACCAAACTTCAGGTCGCGCATCTGTTTGACGGCGGCGTCAAACCCGGCCTTCTGCTCGTCCGACGTGTTTGTCAGCATGGACTTGGTCATGTTCATCGACCAATCGATCATGCCCGCCATGTCCACCTTCATGCCGAAGTACGCGGGCTTGTTAGCGGGGAGTTTGCTCACCAGTGACAGGTCGCCGGCCGGAAAACTGCCGAGAAACTTCGCGGTCGGCGTCCCGGCTTCCACTTGCAGCCGGTCTTCATACCGGATCGAGTCCTTCGAGACCGTGATTCCCAACGTCACGCTGTGCGCGTCTTGCACCCCCTGCAACACCCCCTTGCCCAGCACGCGGTACATGTCGAAGGCCGCCCCGATTTGCGAGCGTTGCGCCTCGGGCATTGCGGCGTTGATCTGATCGAGAAACGCATTGAGCTGCGGCTCGGCCTGCTCCAACTCGGTCTCAAACTCCTCGGCAAGCTGCCGCACATGCACCAGCACCGACACGTCGGAAGCATCGAACAGCTTCTTCGAGGCCGCGTCGATCTTCGACCAGAGCGCCTTCCCCTTGCCGCTCAGCCGTTCGCGAACCTTGCCGACTGCCTCTTCGTTGTCCGAGAAGATCGCCAGCTTGTCCGCCACATGAAATTCAAAGTCGTCGGGCAGCGCATCTTCGACGGCCTTGGCATCGGTCACCGGGATCACGAAGACGACGGCCGGCTTCTCTCCCGACTCGGCGAAGATGATCGCCCATGAATCTTTCTCGACGTCCACTCCGTCCAGTTCCGGATTCCCGATCGCCTGCCCCAGTGCGGGCAAGCCCCCTTTGACAGCCTCCCCAAATCCCGGCTGCACGGCCTCCGCATACTCGGCGAGCTTCGCCATCGTCGCCTTGGGAGCCTTCCATCGCACCACCACACTGGCCGAATCCGGCACGGCATCGGCCGGGTCAGCAGCCTGCGCGATCGAAGCGGCACACCAACTGAGCGCCCACAACACCAGCCACAGTCCGCGCGGAGCCAACGTTCGTCGCATGATCAGTTCCTTGAATTGAAGAGTTCGCCGTTGAAGCAAAAGTCCGTCATTCCAGCCGCAGCCGGTGTTCCCGTCCACGCGAAAGCAGAACGGCGAAAGATTGGTGCGTCCCAGTGAACGGATTATTGTCGAGCCGCAACGGCGACGCGAGCCACTCGGATCAAGGATGGGTGGCCGTGGCTGGAGCCGCTCTGGGCGAAGCCACGGAGACGAAGATCAACCTCCCAAACCGGGGCGTCGCGAAGCCGCTCCTGCCCCGCCGCCGATAGCATTTTGAGGCTATGGACCAACGACCAGATCGAATCCATCCTTCGGCTGTTTCGGAGGCACGATGGCTTCGCCGCCTGCCCAATTGCAGTTCACACGCAGCTTGTAGGCCTGCGGCTTCTCAGGCGCGACGATCGCAACCTCGTACCAGAAGTGGTCAGGTTGCTCATCGGGCAAACTAATGGCCGACGCACTCTGGTAGGTGATCTCCGGATTCTTTCCGGTGTTTGCGGGCAACACGATCTCAACGTTGACTCTTGGTCCTTGGTTTCCATGTCGCCCATCTTTCTTCTCGAACTGGCCTCGGATGAGGAATGTCTGCCCACCGATAATCTGATAAGGCCCGTTCGGTTTGGCCGTATCGACGATGATTCCTGAGTCGATGATTTCCGTGATGACGTGCCCATCAGGCGGAGTGTCATGCGATTGGACAATTTCAACGGTGCGGAGTTCTCTCAGTTGAGACAAACCCTCGACCCGAACTTCGACGCGCACCTTCCCGCTCGGCCAACCTTTGCCCGATGGTTCGAGATTGGCGAGAAACATTCCTGCTTCGTTGATTTTGGCCGTGGTACCCGTGAGCTGGAACAACTTGCCATCATCGCGAACTTGATACAGCCGGATTCTGACTTCCGTGTCGAGTTGAGGGTCGATTTGTCCCATGAAGGTCATGTTGGAAAATGACGAATACTTGGCTACGGCCAATGGGTGATTGATGCGCAACTTTGGGAGATCAGCCGCACCGACGAGACTCGATGAAGCGAACCAGACGATCGTCAACAGCATTAGTCGCGACATGTTTGAAATCCTTCAACGAGAGAACGGTTGATGTCAGGCAGCCCGTGACTGCTCACGCGATGATATTACGGATCGGTTGGCCGTGGTCGAGTTCCAGCCGCGTCGAGTCTTCGAGACCCACCAGTCACTCCGACACTCGTGGGCATGGTGCGTCTCGAAAAGCATCGACGGCATCCACAGGTTACTTGTCCGTCCGCCACAGCCAACGCATCGCGTCTGGTAAAACAGCTCCGCCGTGATTGCCGTTGTGGGCGCCGTGGCCCCAGACGGTTTGGACGTCGTACTTGGACCACTTCAGCGATGATTCCATCTCCAGATTGGCGAGCCACCAGTTGCCGTGTTCGTTGTTGAGGTCGTGGTCGCCATCCTGCAAATAAACTCGGATCGGCTTGCGTTCGGTTTTGCGGATCAGGGCCGGGTAGACGTGGCCGCCGCGAATGTTCGTGAAGCTGCCGATGTGGCTCAGCACTTTGCGGAAGGCGTCGGGACGCTCCCACGCCACCGTCCAGGCACAGATGCCTCCCGAAGACGCGCCGCAGATGGCGCGCTGGTCGGGATCGGTCGTCAGGTTGTGGCTCTTGCCGACCTCGGGCAGGATTTCTTCGAGGAGGAACTTCGCATACGTGTCGCCGAGCGAGTCGTATTCGACGCTGCGGTTGTTCGCCTTCCAGCGCGATTCGGGGAGCGGTTCACCGCGATGGCCGGGATCGACGAAGATGCCGATGATTGGAGGCAGGTCTCCCTTGGCCATCAGGTTGTCGAACACGACCGGAACGCGGTACTCGCCCGTCTTGTTGACGTAGGCGTGGCCGTCCTGAAAGACCATCACGGCGGTCGGCTTCGAGGCGTCGTACTTTGCGGGAACGTAGACGTAGTAGTCGCGCACGGTCCCCTCGAAGATCTTGCTCGTCCACGAGTGCTTCGTCACCTTCCCTTCGGGTGTGCCAGCGAGCGGATTGGATTCGGGACCACGCTGGTACTTCTGCGGCTCAGCCGGCTTTTCGGTTTGCGCGAACGACGGGGACACGATCCACAGCGGCAACATTAAAGCAGCGGTCAGAAAACGCACGGTGAAGTCTCCATGAAGTGAGTCTGGTCTCGGTACAGGCCGACACGATAGGCCCGATGCTGCCGCGACGAAAGCGTACGAACCAATGCCTCCAACGAACATCCCCTCGTCCTTCCCCTTCGTTCCCTTCGTTGCCTTCTGTTCCAACTCTTTCATCGTTCCAAGCAAGAGAATTTGAACAGAAGGGAGCGAAGCCCACGCAGGAGGAGGCAGGAAGACTCGTTCGCTGTTGGCCGTGCCGATTTGACGATATCGTGAGTCGGCCTTGTGAATGGGCTGAACCGTTTCATCGAAGGGGATCACGTATGTTTCGCCGCTCGTTGTGTGCTATCGCAATGATTCTTGCCTCGAATTGGACGTGTGATGCCTTGGCCGAGTCGAAGTCGCTGGACGTGTTCACTCGCCGCATTCTGCCGATCATGAATTCGGCGAAGCCGTCGAGTTGTGCCGAGTGCCACTTGAGCGGCGTCGATTTGAAAGACTACATCCGGGTGGATCAGGCGGAGACGTTTGCGGCCCTCGTCAAGGGGGGGATGATCGACGCGAAGCAACCGCAGAAATCGAAGCTGCTCGAATTCATCAGCCGCGCGCCCGCGAAGCCGACCATTGTCTCGGCCGATGTGCGGAAGGAGGAGCTGGCCGCGTTCACGGCCTGGATCGAGGAGGCCGTGCGCGATCCCGAGTTGCTCAAGGCGAAAGCCAGTTCGGAGAAACTTGGTCCGAAGGTACCGGTCGAGGTCGTGCGGCATGCCCGTAACGATCGAGTCCTCGCGTCGTTCATCGACAACATCTGGGTTGAAGCGACCCGTTGTGCCGCGTGCCATTCACCGCTGCTCAATCAGAAACAGGTGAAGGAGTTTGGCGAGCGAGTCAGTTGGATGAAACCCGACGATCCCGCCGCGACGCTCAAGCATCTGGTCGAGGCCGGTCTGATCGACACGGACGAACCGACGCAGAGCCTGATCCTGCAAAAGCCGACGATGCAGGTGAAGCATGGCGGCGGGATCAAGATGGTCGTGGGAGACCGCTCATACAAGCAGTTCCGCAAGTTTCTGGAAGACTACGCGGCGATGTCGGCCGGAAAGTACAAGACCGCGAAAGAGTTGCCGAAGGCGGACGCCGAGATCTCGCGCGTCAGCGAGGTCTGGTTCAAGCTGACCGATGTTCCCGAGAGTTTCGACAAGCAACTGCTGCAAGTCGACGTGTATCGGCAGGACACGAGAACGAAGAGTGGTTGGACGAAGGATCGCTGGGCGACGTCGGACCGCCAGGTCTTCGGCAAGGGGAAGCTGTGGCAACACTCGCTGAGCCTGACCGCGCCGCGCGACTCGGCCCGCGCGAAGGAACTGCTCGCCAAGCCGACATTGCCACCCGGCAAGTATCTCGTGAGGATCTACGTTGATCGAACGGGCCGCTTGGAGAAAGACTGGCAGGCCGAACTCGGGGATCGTGACTTCGTCGGCCAGGTGGAGATCGACTCGCGCTGGCCCGGCGGCTACGGCAGCATGACGGCGGCGAAGTTTCCTGCTCGTTGATGTGTGCTGGTCATGGGACATCTCACAAGACGGCAGAGTTGAACCGTTTTGCCTCGTGTTCTAGCATTGCCACCGCATTTCTGGCGTTTCCGCAGTTGATTGACCGGAGGTCAACGTTCTTGGGCCAAGGACGGAGATTGGATAGTGAGATTCCATCCTCCTCAGAAAAGGGTCCGTCATGTCGCGCGCCGCCGTGGTTCACTTGTGTCAGCACATCGCCAAGACTCCCGAATTGCAGCGTCGCCTCGAAAGCGGCGTGAGGGCTGGATCGGGCTGGGACTTGATCGTTTCGGTGGGGCATGAGCACGGGTTTGAGTTCACGGCGCACGAGGCCGCCGAATGCTTTGAGCACGAACGGCTCCGTCGAGCCGCCCGCGAGTCGGCGGGGCATGCCGAGACGCACATTCTGAAACAGCGTCCGAGTGTAAGTGAAGAACTGGCCGAGACCTTCATCCTCGGCCGAAGGACCGGCGACTCTTCAGCCCGTGCGAGTGAGTTGAGCCTGAATGGCCTGCGTCGCGTCGCCCTGAGCAATGACTGGAACATTGAGCTGTCCGAAACCGCCGCCGATGAAGACGACAGCATCTTCAGTTAGGCGGCGTCTCGTCACCGTGACTCCTCGGACAGATCAAACAAACTGCCCGGCTGCTGATGCAGCCGGGCAGTTTGTTCATCGAAGATTTCTCGGTCACCCGACGCCGGGTTCTCAAGTTGGGCTCTCGACTCTTGGAGAACTACTGCGGAAGTTTCGGCTTGGGAACTTCCTTTGGAATTGGATTAGGAGTCGGGACATCTGGCTTCTTATCTGGTGTCCGAGGGTTCACGTCTTTGTTTGGAGTCCGAGGGTTCACGTCCTTGTCTGGGGTCCGTGGGTTGATGTCCTTATTTGGAGTCCGAGGGTTGACCTCTTTGGGCTGCGGCTGCACGGGTTGATCGCCGGGAAGCTTCGGCTTCTTGACATCTGGTGTGGCGTCCGGAAGATTCGGCTTCTTGGCATCAGGTGTTGTCGGCGTATCGGACAGGTCTGGTTTCAGAGTTTTGCGCGGAGTTTGAGTGGCTGAATCGGCTTGCGGATCCGCTGTAGTGCGATTTCGGGCACCTGTATTCACGTTGACGTTGGCTCGCGGAGCACCCAGTCCGTAGAAGGAATAAATCTGGGTCCGGTATGCCGGAGCGTAAAGATTTGGCCAGCTATTCGCACCGAAATACGTGACTTTTTGAAACTGTGCAGGAGCCATATCCAAGAATACGACTTGGTCTGCGTATCGCACTTGTGTGGCAGCGTAGGGCACCACGTAGTACTGATCTTCATTCGAGACGACGAGGTATTCGACGCAGCCACCGTCACTGAGGACCACATCCGTCACAATGCCCGCCGGTTGATCTTGCTGGATCAAAACCTTTGATTTCAAAATCCTGCTAAGCTTGACCACCTGACCGGCAGCGGGCTGAGCGGGATCCGCATCCGCTTTTGCCTTAATGCGGACGTCGTCCTGAGCCATCACCATAAAACCGCTGGTCAACAGCAGCGTGGCTGCCACGCTCTGAGCCAACAAGACAGAAATTGTCCGCTTCATCTTTTCCCCCTTTGAGGTCGAATTGATCGACCAAATTAGTGAACTGACTGGATTCGTGATCGCTGCAGCAATCCTATTCGATTGCTGCGTCAGCCAATCGCACGCCATTGGCGAGGAAAATTGGGATCATCCATCCCAAGAGACGTCATTTTCGTCAGCGACTTTCCAGAGAACTCCCCATGAGACAGTGTTCTTTCAAAGCGAGAAGTCTCGTTGACGGCAAGATTATGGTCTCGCAGTAGCACTGATTTCTCGCAACTGTTTTGTTGAGCGTTTTGTTGAGTTGATGGGGCTCACATCCCAGGAACGGTGGTGGATGAACCACCACGGTGGTTGATCCACGATCTGGGTTGCGAGTGTCGATCAGGCTGGACCCGGTCTGACCCCTGGGCCGTCCATTCAGTTGGTCAGATCAATTGCCATCAAATCAGGTCAACTGGGGAACCCTGCGAGGGTGACTTCCACATCATCGTGATCGTGGTTGACGAGATGAACGACGGTCTGCTTACGATCCGAGACTCGGTCGATGGCTACGCAATCCAATGACGATCAAGAGCAGAACGACCGCTGTCCAGACGGGCATCCAGAAGGCAGGGCCGAAGGCGGCTGTCGCCTGACTCATCAGGAAGGCGAAGATGATTTGAACGGTCCAGTACGATGATCGCTTCTCGGACCAGTCGAGTCGTTGCCACCAGAGGAGCGTGTCCGCCAGCCAAAGCACGCCGAAGGCATAGTTGATGTAGAGACCGATGCCGGAATCCCAACCGGTATCGTGCAACGTTCGCTGGCGAACGTGCTCGAATGCTGCAATGTGACTCCAACCGTGCTGAAAGTGGAATGCGGCAGTGACGTGCAACAGAAAGAGGACGCAGCCCCCGGTCCACAGCCACCGGGCGACCCGCTGCGAAGTCCCATCGCGCCGGCCCGCCGCATCGACGCACAGCCGCCCCACGTAACAAACGACAAACAGTCGAGCGGTCCAGCGAATGATGCTGTCACCGAGCATTTGAAGTCCTTCAACAATCGTGGCACGCGAGGCGTGGAAGGTCACCGCAGATCGTTTCCGAGAGGGCGATGGTCACCCGGTTGTTTTGCGGGACTCAAGGTTGTACAGATGCCGCTGGCAGCGACCAGCGGCATCTGACATGGAATCCGTCGCCCCTGAAACACCACACGAAACCCACGGCAAGAAGGCCACGATCATGACGAACACGAACTCTCGCACAATCAATCGCGACTCGGAATTTTCTCAGGGGCACCACGGGCAGCGACGCCGCAGAATACGGTGGGCGTCTCTCGTTGCGGCAGTGATGATTGTCGGATTCGTCTCGACGGAGGCTGTCGATGCCGCTCCACTCCTGGCGGGTGTTGCCAAGGTCGACATCACCAATGTCGATGCCGGGCCGGTGAATGACC
>JBBPIS010000077.1:0-35282 GCA_038040225.1 Planctomycetota bacterium | reverse complement strand
ATAAATAACGCAGCCCCAAGGGGTCTAATTTGGTCGTGTCCTAATTCAGCCACGTAATGCGCCCCGTTGGGGCTTCGTGAGACGGCCTCTCATGAACCTAGGGCGGCGCTCCCGCTGGTCGCTTGCCCCGGGCTTGCGTAACTCAGCCCGTTGGGCCTCAGCAGACAATCTCTCGGCGCACCTGCAATCCACAAGCGGCGCACCTGCAATCCACAAGGGTCGGTAACATTTCAATATGCGTTTCTCATGAGCAACACGTCTCAAACGTGACGGCTCGCGTGGCATGAAGTAGAGTGACTCGCCACGCCGTTTGGCAACCGAACCGTTCCTCGAACTAGCGACCCTCGACACGCATGGCCATCGAATTCAACTGCCCGTTCTGCAAGGCTCTGATCCGCGTTCCCGACAATGCCGGAGGGGGCAAGGGCAAGTGCCCGAAGTGTGCCACGCGGCTTTCCGTCCCCAAAGTTTCCACCTCCAAGGCGGCCGCACCGCTACTGATCGCTCCGCCGCCGATGCGGGAGCCTGTTCAGCCAGATCCTCCTCGCGTCGATCCGCCTCGTGAGATCGAAAACTTCTTCGATCCCGAATATGACCCGCGCAAGGTGGCTGCGTTGGGACCGGCCGACATTGATGAGGCACCGCAGAGTCTGCCGGGTGAGTTTCCCGACGATTTTGCCGACGAGTCGCCGGTCCTCAGTTCGAGAACGGCGATCCGCCCGAAAGTGTCACTCGCCAAGAAGCTCGGTCGCGGTCTGTGGCTGGTTCCGGTCGCCTTCGGACTGATCCTCGCCGGAGGCTTCGGCTGGTACGTCTGGCAGGAGTATCAGAGCGATCTGGCGGGCGGAGAACTGACCGCCGAAACGGCCGATGAACTCGAACTGCCTCCTGCGCTGATCGAGAAGTCGTCGATCAAGCAACCGTCCGACGATGTGCAAACCGTGCTGGTCGACCTCGAAAAATCACCGGTCCCGCTGCTGAGCAGCCTGATGCAGGTTCAACTGCGCGGTTCGAGCCGGGGTGTGCTCGTCTCTTTGAAGGTGGGTCAGTCGGCCAGGTTTTTTCGGGTGGATGTCGCCGGCGACAAGCCGCTGGCGAAGTATCTGACCCAACACGCGGCCGATTTCGAACAGAGTCGGATGAAGGCGATCGAACAGGGGGCGACGGCCTTCGCCATCCAGTACCGCAAGGTCATCGCGAAGAAGGCCGACCAATCGTCGCTCACGGACTTTCGCAACACGCTGGGTCTGCCTGCCCTCGTGCGCGGGCCGGGCCATCACATCGTGGCCACTCACGGCCGGACGATCTATCCGTGCGTGTATGAAGACCACGAAGGAGCCCTGTACTTCCTGCTCCCTCCCGACGCGAAGGAGTTTGAGATTTCGGGGCGCAAGGACGACGACGGAACCGTCGTCTTCCCGGCTCGATACAAGGTCAAGGTTGCCGGGCAGATCAAGGTGTATACGAAGCGTGACGCGGAGGCCGCCGGCAAATCGAAGGACCAAAAAACGAAGGACAAGAAAGGGCCGGTCGTCAAGCCGAACGATGAGCCGGAGGAAAAGATGGACTCCAAGGACGACGCCGCGACCAAGAAGGGCGAGTAGCCGACTGCGGCGGAAGGAGAGGCTCAGCCTTTGAACTTCTCGTGGCAGGTGTTGCACGTTTCCATGCCGAGTCGGAAGTGGTCGGGAGCCGATTCGTCCCTGGCCTTGATCGCCGCGGCGGCTTTGGTGAAGTGCCGCTGCACCTCCAGAGACAGCTCCTGCCAGCGCGGCTTGTCGGCGGGATCCTTCACCGCGTGCGTGTCGCCATGCGCGACCAGGGCCAGCAGCGCGATGGCCGTCGCGTGGCGGCTGTCTTCGGCTGGATCGCCCGGCTTGCGCATGGCTCGGCGCAGGGATTCGCTGCGAGACTTCATGGCACTCATCACCGAGCCGAGTCGAGCCAGCCTGCTCCAGTCGTACTCGACCTTCGCCGCGCCGCCGGCCTTTCCGGCAGCGGCCGCCTTCAGCGCGGCGAGTGACTGCGAAGCCTCGGCGTGCGATCGGCTGTGAGCGATCACGAGAGCCGCGTCGCGCAGATCAGGGCCGGACTCCTTCAGCTTGGAATCGGACTCATGTTCGGCGAGGGCCTGAGCACAGATCGCCAGGTGCGTGGCCGACCTCCTCATCGAATCGAGCCGCTCCCGGTATGATTCGGCCGACGCCAAGGCTTGCTCGATCTCGGTCAGCCTCGCCGCAACCTCAGCCACCAGATCGTCGGTCGAGGCAACTTCCGAGAGCTTCGTGGGAGGAGCAGCCCGTGCCGTCAGCCAGCCGGTCACCACCACGGCCACGAAGAGCAGAATCCAGTGTCGAAGAACAGTCGCGGTCATCGAGAGGCATCCTGTGAACAGAAACGTGACTGAGGCGGGACGCCTCAACCGCAATGTTGGCGGCGATTCTGGGTGCGTGTCTGAAACCCGTCAAGGAACATCCTCGTGAGTGAGCCGCGCCGTTTATTTGCCGTCGTCCCGGCCGCAGGTCACAGCCGGCGCATGGGGCAGCCGAAGTTGCTGTTGCCGTTGGGAGGGACGACAGTGATCGAGCGAGTCCTCACGGTGCTCGATCATCCCGCGGTTGCCGCGCGGTGCGTGGTCGTTCGAGCGGGAGATGCCGCGCTGACGGAGGCCGTTCGTCGTGCGGGGGTAGTCGCACTGCATCCGCCCGTCGATCCTGCCGACATGCGTGCGAGCGTCGGATTCGCGCTGGAGGCAATTCAACGAGACTTCTCGCCGCGCGAGGGCGATGGCTGGCTGCTCGTTCCCGCCGATCATCCGGTGCTCGATCGAAGCCTCATCGAGACCTTGATCGCCACTTGGGAGCGGGATCGTCCGCTGATCCTCGTCCCGCGCGTTGGCAACCGGCGCGGACACCCGACTCTGTTTCGCTGGAGCCTTGCGCGAGAGGTCTCGCGCATTCCGGCCGATCTCGGTCTGAACTGGCTGCTGAACGAACACGCGAGCGAAGTGAGTGAGTTGCCCGTCGCAGGGGAGGCCGCACTGACGGACCTCGACACTCCGGAGGACTACGCACGGCTGCGTCGCTTGTAGGGAAGCCCTACGCCGCGTCGGCACGATCCTCGGGGCGAGGCCGAGTCTGATGGCGGAGTGCTCGTCGCTCACGGGCATCGCGTTCTTGGATCATGTGTTCGAGATGCACGATCCGCTCGGCGAGATGGTCGATGCGCCAGGCAACTTCATCGACGGTCTGTTCCATGCCACCCGAGACCAGCGTGACGACACCGAGGAACAAGAGCATCTGGCCCACAGCGGCGACCAGCCAACCGGTCGGAGCGTAATTCGCCGGACCACCGAAGTAACCCGACAGGACGAGCACGGTCCCACACGTGAGCAGTCCAACGCCGCCATACGCGCACAACTGCCCCGCCATCGTGGTCCAGTTGGTTCGCTGCGGTTGAGGCTGCGCGATGGCCGTTCGGACCATCTCATCGTGGCGCGAGGCGGTTGTCGGCAGATCGTCTGGCGGCGTCTCGGCGATGCGCGGACGACGCAGCTTCTTGCGGCGCGGCGCTCGTTGTTCCGCCTGCTGATCGGACGAGTCGGCAACCGAGGAAGCCGCTTCCTTCGTCGAGGCCGTCGGAGTGGGAACGGCCGGATGAGGTGCGTCGAAACGATAGCCGGGTCGGTTGGTCATGGCTCCGCCTCCCATTCCGCCGGCTCGTCCCTCCGCAGACGTCTGCGATGGCGTGGCCGCTGCCGCGGGTTCGAGCAGATTTTGCGTGGACCAGCGGGCCAGCAACTCGCGGGCGTTCCGTTCGGTGTCGAGTGACCGGATCGGTGTGGTCGGGCGATCCATCGCACCGGCTGCCGTTCCGAGTTCCGTCTGGCACCGCGCGCAACAGTAGCGTCGGTTGTCCGAGGACAACTCGGCCGCAACGTCAGCCCGGCACGCAGGGCACCACATGCGTCGGTTCCGCAGAGGATCGAATGGATTGGATGGAGATGCGAAATGGAGAGGACTCCGGACGCGCAAGCCGCCCGGTCGCGGCGGGAAAGTAGCGGGGGAGGCCATTTGTGGCAAGAGGGAGTTTGCCCGGCGAGGGGCAAGCCAAAGGAAGTAGACCCCTCACCCTAACCCTCTCCCGACCACTGAAGCAGCGGTGCCCAGGCCGGGGCGAGGGAACCAGAAATACGAATGGGCGCTGTCGTACTCCTGGAGAAAGTTATCGCAAGAAGAATTCTTTCATTTTGGAGCGAACATTTTCCTGGCATGGCGCGTCTCTCTGTCTACGAAGATCACAACGATCGACGCGCGGTGAGGTCGAGGAGAGTTCCTTCGCCTGCCGCACTCAGTCCGATGAGGTCGAGTTGCGAACGACGGACAAGGATTACGAATCATGATGGCTTCACGACCGACGTCAGATTGCAAACAACGGAAGACGGAACCGTTCGCCGACTCGGCGAATCAGTTCGCAGCGCAACCGGTGCGTCCCGATTTTGGTGGATGCTTGGCACTCAATCTTGAGTCCGGCAGGGATCAGGGGTGTTCCGGATTGAGCGGCGAACAGAATCCGTATCCCCTGCGCATGTGACATCGGCCGTCAGGCCTCCGGCAGCTTTCCGCAGCCCGGTGTCACGAACAGGACACCGGGCTGTTTCGTTTTCGGAGTGGTCATAACCGTCGGGCTGGTAGCTGAGATGGCGTAGCACCGAGCTGAAGACTCGGGGACGAGGGTTCGAGCACCTCCCGGCCCACTGTTGGTTCACGTTGGCAATTGGATGACTTCTTGTGTCCTGCTTGAGAAACCGAACATGCTGCAAACAGCTTCCATTTGTTCAGCCCATGCTTCGACGGCCACAAACCGGCCACGCCGGCCCGTTCGACTTCTGGTGAGGTTGTCAGCCTTTCACGCTGATTAGGTTGGGTTCGAATCCCACACGGGTCACTGACGAGTTGAGAGCGAAGAGTCGAGAGTCGAGTGCCAGCAGGAAGCGACCTGAAACAGTTCGGGCTCTCGACTCTCGACTCTGGACTCTCGTCTCTCCACTCATTCATCGGGGTGAGGGACACCGGTCGTCCGCGAGTCTTGGGCACTCGAAGCAGTCGGTTCGATTCCGACCTCCCCGATTTGGTGTGATGAGTTGAGATGAAAGGGCTTTCGACATGACGCGACTTCATCGGAGCAAACGCAGCCACGACCAGTGGGGTCGTGGTGTAGCGGCAGCACAGCAGACTTTTAATCTGCACGGCAGGGGTTCGAGTCCCCTCGACCTCAATCGCATGACTGCGGGATCAAGGTGTTAGCGGCAGCACATTCGGTTCTTACCCGATCGGTGACGGTTCAAGTCCGTCTGGTCCCACTCTGACAGTTCGCTCTTTGACAATTCGATCCAACGAAGTCCGCGCCCATGATGTAGCGGCTGCCTGCCGGCTTGCCATGCCGGAAGTGCGGGTTCGACTCCCGCTGGGTGCTTGCGGTGGAGTCCGTGTTGGTACGGGCAGGCGGCTGTTAACCGCCCCGACACAGGTTCGATTCCTGTCTCCGCAGCTTGAGTCGATTGTGACTGCACTGTTCGCAGTTGGGACGCGACCAAGAACAAGAAGAAGAGGGACAACCACGGATTACACAGATGACACGGATCAGGCGAAGGCCAGGAACTTTCCTCTGATCTCTCTTCATCCGTGCAATCCGTGAAATCCGTGGTCAGGCTTTCTCATGCGAAGTGTTGAACAAGAACCAACGTGCCTTTGACCGAGCGGCCAAGGTGCCAGCCTTCCAAGCTGGACAGGCGGGTTCAACTCCCGCAGGGCACTTTGCAATGCGGGGTAGTTTCTGCCGGTAGAAATCCGTGACTTTGAATCACGAGTCCGCAGGTTCGAGTCCTGCCCCCGCAAATGAGACGAGAGTGGAGAGTCGAGAGACAAGAGCATAAAGACGTGCGTCTCTTCTCTGGCTCTCGACTCTTGTCCCTCGCCTCTCGACTCTTGGAAGTCATCCGGCCGGATGAGGGGCCTGTCTCGAAAACAGGTGGCGGCTGACAGCCGTTTGTGGGTTCGAGTCCCACGGCTTCCGCTGACGACAGACGGCGAGCAACGGCTCGCACAACGAAGGGGCTCATGGTCCAACAGCACGACGCCGGTCCTGCAAACCGGCGATCCGGGTGCAACTCCCGGTGAGTCCAATAACGGTCGAGAGCGGAGAGTCGAGAGACAAGAGCCTGAAGAAGTAACGAGCCTCTGCTCTGGCTCTCGACTCTTGTCTCTCGTCCTTCAACTCTTCCGGTTCCGTGGTCCAGCGGCGACGACTCCCGGCCTACACCCGGGAAACGATGGTTCGAGTCCATCCGGAATCAGTTTTCGAGATCTGTCCTCGCGGAGCAGCCCGGAGTGCTCGCCACCCTGTCACGGTGGAGATCGTGGGTTCAAATCCCATCGAGGACGCTGTGATGTCGAGAGCGGAGAGACGAGAGTCAAGAGCCAGAACGAAAGTGGCGATTGATCCTCTGATCTGGCTCTCGACTCTCAACTCTTTACTCTGGACTCATCGGCACGGTACGCAATCTGGCAAAGCGGCGAAGCTCAAACCTTCGTGTTCTGTGGGTTCGACTCCCACTCGTGCCACTGAATTCACGTTCATCGCGCGAGCGACATCCGCTCGCGGAACAGGCGTGATCGCGAATCAAAGAGCGTCGGCTGGGTATGGGCGTACCCAAGTGGCTGTAACCCACCCGCCTTGTGCAATGCAGGTTCGACTCCTGCCCGACGCAGTTCGCAAATCGTGACCGGCCCGTTCGTCTATCGGTTCAGGACGCCAGCCTCTCACGCTGGCAAGGCGGGTTCGATTCCTGCACGGGTCATGCAGAGTCGAGAGCGGAGAGTCGAGTGACAAGAGCCAGAAAAATCGTGGCAGCGAACCTCTTGTCTGGCTCTCGTCTCTTCACTCTCGTCTCTCGACCATTCCACGGCCAAGTGGTGCAACAGGTAGACACGCGACGCTCAGAACGTCGTGCCCGGACGGGCTTGGGAGTTCGACTCTCCCCTTGGTCAATCAGAGTCGAGAGCGGAGAGCTGAGTGACAAGAGCCGGAAGAAGGCGCGAACCTCTGATCTGGCTCTTGTCTCTCGACTCTCGACTTTCCCAACGACGCAGGTGGACCAGAGTCCAGCCGGGTCTCATAAGCCCAGCCCGTCGGGTGCAACTCCCGAACCTGCCATTGAGACGCTGCCGAGTTTCATCGGCGTCTCGCGACCGAGTACGCAAACAGGCAAAGCGATCAGGTCGAGAGCCTGGTGACTCTGTGGGTTCGACTCCCACCTCGGTCAGTCGGAGGGGGTGGGAGTCAGGGATCAGGAGACAGGAGTCAGCAAATACGTACGCGGGATCGTCTGACTCCTGATTTCTGACCACTGATCCCTGACTCCTGTCCCCTGCTTCGGAAGGTAGCCGGATACGGTTGGCCGGGCCGCACTGCTAACGCGGTTCTCATTCGCTGAGATGAGGGTTCGACTCCCTTGCCTTCCGCTCTGTTCGTTTCTTTACACGAGTGATGCTCCTGGGAGAGCAGGCGGCCTCCAAACCCGCTGCATAAGGTTCGAATCCTCACGCTCGTGCTGTGGCACGGCCACTTTGCTCACGGATGCCCAATCGGTGAAGCAGCACCGTTTGTGGTTGGAGCGCCCACTGAGCAAAGCATCCGCGATGCGCCGATGTGGCTCGACTGAGAAAGGCACCTGTCTTGTAAACAGGTTGATACTGGCGCGAATCCAGTCGTCGGCTCTTGTTTGTTGGAATCGGATCGCCCTGCGGGTGTGGTGGAGGCATGGGAGTCTTCGAAACTGCCGGGCGAGGTTCGACTCCTCGGTGGGGCAAGAAGGTTGATGGTGAATGGTTGAGGGTTGAAGGTCAGAGACGAGTCGGCGTTTCATCTTCTCTGGCCTTCAACCCTCGACCTTCAACCATCAACAATTCCCCGTCCTTGGGGTGTGGTGGAGGCACGCGACTCTGCGAAGGTCGTGGACCAGGTTCGACTCCTGGCGAGGACATGCCTGGTTGATTGTTGAGGGTTGAAGGTTGAGGGAAAGAGCTGAAACGCCATCGCGATTCTGACCCTCAACATTCGACCATCAACCCTCAACCATTCCGACGCTGAAGTCACACGGTGTGGCGGCTGCCTGCAACGCAGCATTCAGTGGGTTCGACTCCCACCGGCGTCTTTTCAGTAGTCGAGAGTCCAGAGGTGAGAGTCGAGTGCCAGAGAAGAGTTTCGCGTCTTCTTCTGGCACTTGTCTCTCGACTCTCCGCTCTCGACTCTTCAAGCAGGCACCCTTGATGTCGATCGTCCAGCGGCGCACGGGTGGCTCGGAAGAGTTTCGTCTCGTGTGTTCCGGACATGGGTTTTGATCGAGCGGCATCAAAGGCTGGTTAGCTCAGTGGAAAGAGCACCTCTTTGCTAAAGAGGCAGTCACGGGTTCGACTCCCGTACCGCACCGTCGGCTTGAAACCGACTCCCCCGGGCACGTCGCAAGACGTGTCCACCCTGTTGCCCGAAGGAGGCAGACTTTTGTTGGATCGGCTTTCGCGAGGGTTCGCTCTTGCGAAGGCAGCACGCTGAAACGCCCTGAAGGATGCGGATTACGCTGATGTTCTGGTTCGGAGCCGATGTCTGCGCGGCATCGCTGTCCGCTTGAAGCCCGTCTTCGAGCGCAGGCGATCGCCGTCATTCGTCCAACCCGGACGAGACCGCAGCTCAAGCATCACTCCGCGTTGGCTCGTGCGATCTGCGAACGTTCTGCCTTCGGAGGGTCTCTGTTTACCAATCGAAGCCTGACGCGCAAGCGAAGGAGTCGCGACATAGCACCTTCGCTTGCGCGTCAGGCTTTGATGTCTTCTGCTTTGTTTCCAAGTTCCAACACCGAGCGAAAAACTCGACAAGTACGGCTTGGCCTGAAAGGTGAATGATGATGTTCTTCAAGCGCTTCAAGATTCGTTCGTATGAGGTCGGCCTGCTGTTCCGCGATGGCGAGTTTCGGGGACTGCTCACGACGGGCACGGTCTGGTTTGCCGATCCGCTGAACAAGGTACGGGTCGATGTCGTCTCGCAGCGCGATCCGTGGATCGTTCACGAGAAGCTCGACCTGATCGTGAAGTCGGGAGCGCTGACGGGCCGTGCGGTGATTCTCGATCTGAAGGACTACGAGCGAGCTTTGGTCTGGATCGAGAACCGGTTCAGCCACATCCTGCCGGCGGGCCTGTATGCCTACTGGACGGGCCAGAAGCAGGTCCGCGTCGAGGTCATCGACGTGCGGCAGGTTCGGTTCGAACACGACCAGTTCAAAGTCGTCGCCCGATCGGCGTTCGCGCAGAAGTTGCTCGACATCTGCTCGGTGCCGCGCGATCACGTCGGCGTGCTGTTCATCGATGGACGCTTCGTCGAAACGCTCGCGCCGGGTGAGTACGCCTTCTGGAAGGGACCGGCCGAGGCGCGAGTGGTTGATGTCGATCTGCGGGAGACGATGGTCGATGTCAGCGGTCAGGAGATCATGACGGCCGACAAGGTCACGCTGCGGTTGAACGCCGTGGTGACCTACAAGATCGCCGACGCCCGCAAGGCGGTCAGCCAGACTGACGACGTGCGACAGGCGCTCTATCGCGAAACGCAGCTCGTGCTGCGCGGAGTGGTTGGCGCGCGGGAACTCGATCTCTTCCTGACGGACAAGGACGCCGTCGCGAAGGACATCGAGGAAGGTGTGCGGCGTCGGGCGGCCGAGTTGGGATTGGACCTCGCGTCGGTCGGCATCCGGGATGTGATCCTGCCGGGCGACATGAAGGAGTTGATGAACAAGGTCACGGAAGCCCGCAAGGCGGCCGAGGCCAACCTGATCGCGCGGCGCGAGGAGACGGCGGCGATCCGCAGTCAGGCCAACACGGCCAAGCTGCTGGCCGACAGCCCGGTGTTGATGCGGCTGCGCGAGTTGGAGGTGCTCGAAAAGATCGCCTCGGCCGGCAAGCTCAACATCATCCTGGGCGAGAAGGGGTTGGCCGACAAGGTGGTCAACCTGCTGTGAGAAAGCTGTCAGCGATGAGCTTTTAGCTGTTAGCCAGAGGAAGAAATTCCGGAGGCCTGAACGAACGAAGCCCGGCATTTCCGAATGCCGGGCTTCTGTATTTGATTCACGTCCGAGTGCAGAGTTCACGTGTGCTTCGGCAGGGCGACGGAATAGAGCATCGTCACCGAACCGATCGACAGCAGCGTGAAGGCGGCCCAGTCGGGAGGGTCGAGGATCGGGCGGGACTCTCGGCCCACGACCTGCTTGGCCAGCATTCCGCGGATGCCGGGATCGCGCTCTTGCGGCTCGTGCATGACCAGTTTGTCGATGCCCAGAAACGCGACACCCCACAGTCCCAGAAACAGCCCGGCGGCAAAGCACGCTGATCTCAACATCGGTTGGTCCTTTCAGTCCCCTCGGTCGGCCATCGCTCTTATCGGATCGAGCCCCTGCCGACTTGATGCCGCGCTTCGGCAGAGCTCGCCGGAGATGCAGAGCGGCGAGAGGCGTGAGGGTTATGCG
Source organism: Planctomycetota bacterium (assembly GCA_038040225.1). Lineage (GTDB taxonomy): Bacteria > Planctomycetota > Planctomycetia > Planctomycetales > Planctomycetaceae > Schlesneria. Next base: position 24,712 of record JBBPIS010000077.1, on the reverse strand, counting down.
GATCACACGGCCTGGAAGCGGAAACGAATTTCGCACACCAACCCACAGCGTCAGCGAGGGCGAATCGCGACAACGCCCTCGCTTACGCCGCGGGTTGGTGTGCGGAGGCGAATAATCGGGATGACTGTCATCGGCTCCATCACCGGCAGCCAACTTGCCCTCGGTTCGGCCTGTCCCGTAAAGTGGCTCCGCAGCGAAACAGCTCGTCAATTCTCGAAAGGTGATGTCCAGTGCAAGCTCAGATCGTGTTGCTTCCCGGTGACGGGATTGGTCCGGAAGTGGTGGCTCAGGGCGAGCGAGTGCTCGTCGCGGTGGCGAAGAAGTTTGGGCATTCGTTCTCATTTTCGACGTGCCCGATCGGCGGTTGTGCCATTGACGAGTTTGGCGATCCGCTCCCCGAACAAACTCTGGCCACCTGCAAATCGTCGGACGCGATCCTGCTCGGCGCGGTGGGTGGTCCGAAGTGGGACGATCCGAACGCGAAGACTCGGCCCGAGGTGGGGCTGCTCAAGATTCGGAAGGAACTGGGGCTGTTTGCCAATCTGCGGCCGATCTCGGTGTCGCCGCATCTGATCAGTGCCTCGCCGCTCAAGACCGACATCGTGCAGGGGACCGACATCCTGTTCTTCCGCGAGTTGACCGGCGGCATCTACTTCGGCAAGTCGGGGAAAGAGGCCACCGCCGAGGGTGAGACGGCCTACAACACGATGATCTACAGCACGCACGAGATCGAACGGATCGTGCGACTCGCGGGACAGGCCGCGCGGGGGCGACGCAAGAAAGTCACCTCGGTCGACAAGGCGAATGTGCTCGAAGTGTCGAGGCTCTGGCGGAAGACGTTCGAGCGCGTGATGAAGGCGGAGTTTCCCGACGTGCAATTCGAGAACGTCCTCGTTGACGCGATGGCGATGCATTTGATCTCGAAGCCGCGCAGCTTCGACGTCGTTGTGACCGAGAACCTGTTCGGCGACATCCTGACCGACGAAGGCTCGATGCTTCCCGGCTCGATGGGCATGTTGCCCTCGGCGTCGATTGGCTCATCCGGGCCGGGCCTGTACGAGCCGATTCACGGTTCCGCACCCGACATCGCCGGCAAGGGAATCGCGAACCCGCTCGCCACGATTCTCGCCTCAGCCATGTTGCTACGGCATTCGCTCAAACTGGAAGCCGAAGCTGCGGCGATCGAGCAGGCGGTGGATCGAGTTCTCGCCAAGGGACACCGCACGGCTGACCTGGCCGCTGGCGCCCAGAGCATCGGCACCACCGAGATGGGTGCGCTCGTCCTGGCTGAATTGGGTGCATAGAAACGAGTGTTGCCATGTCGCCGCTTCGCGTTGTTCCCAAACGTCGCTACCTCGTCCGCTTCAATCCGAAGCGGGTGCCGCATCTGTTTACGGACGTGCTCATCATCGGAGCGGGCATCACGGGGATTCGGGCGGCGCTGGCGGTCGATCCCAAGTTGCAGGTCGTCCTCGCGACGAAAGACGTCATCAGTCAGTCGAACAGCGCGTACGCTCAGGGCGGCATCGCGGGTGTCTTCGATCCGGTCGATAACTTCGCCAACCATGTGGCCGACACGCTGGCGGCCGGCAAGGGGCTGTGCCATCGCAGCATTGTCGAGACTGTCGTGCGCGAGGCTCCCGAGCGGATCCGGGAACTCATCACGCTCGGCACCGTGTTCGATCAGGCGGACGGCGAGATGGCACTCACGCAGGAGGGCGGTCACAGCCATCGCCGTATTGTTCACGCTTTGGGCGACGCGACGGGCAAGGAGGTGATGCGGGCACTCATCGAGCGGGTTCGTCGCGAACCGCATCTCGACATCTGGGAGAAGACGTTCACGATTGATCTGCTCACGCACGAGGGGGAATGTCGCGGCGCACTGGTCTGGAACCCCGAACATGGCAAGACGTTTGTCTGGGCGAAGCAAACAATTCTCGCGACGGGCGGAGCAGGGCGGCTGTTCCGGGAAACGACGAACCCGGAGATCGCGACCGCCGACGGTCAGGCGATGGCCTTCCGCGCGGGCTGCGAGGTCCGCGACATGGAGTTCATGCAGTTTCATCCGACGGTGCTGTACATCGCCGGTTCGTCGCGGCACCTCATCTCGGAAGCGGTGCGCGGCGAAGGGGGCCTGCTTCGCGATTGCCACGGCAACCGGTTCATGCCCGATTACGATCCGGCAGCAGAGCTCGCGCCGCGCGACATCGTCAGCCGGGCCATCACGCGCCAGATGGAGAAGACGCGGCATCACTGCGTCTATCTCGACGTGACTCATCTCGACAAGGCTCTCGTCCACGAACGGTTCCCGCACATCGGGCAGGTCTGCGCGGACTTCGGCCTCGATCTGACGCGCGATCAGATTCCGGTGAGGCCCGGCGCGCACTACATGATCGGCGGCGTGACGGTGGACGACGAAGCCCGTACGACTCTGCCGCGACTGTGGGCGGCGGGCGAAGTGACGTCGAGCGGTCTGCATGGCGCGAACCGCCTGGCGAGCAACAGCCTGCTCGAAGGACTCGTCTTCGGACTGCGAGCCGGTCGCAACGCGTCGGACGCCGCGTCGGGAGAGACCGACCAATTTACCGCCCTGCCACTCACATCTGACCCGCCCTCAACTCAGCCTGCCGATGCGAGCCTGAAGCTCGACGACTTGCTCAACTCGCTCGGCAGCGAGATGTGGCGGAACGTGGGGATCGAACGAAATGCGGAGGGATTGGAGTCCGCTCTGCAACAGATCGAGTTCTGGGATCGATACGTCGGCCCGCGCGAGTTCCATTCGACTCAGGGGTGGGAACTGCAGAACATGCTGCTCGTCGCGAGGCTGATGAGCCGAGCCGCCCTCGCCCGAAAGGAGAGTCGAGGCACGCACTCGCGCATCGATTTCCCTGACACGGATCCGGCGCAGGCCGTTCACCTTTCGCTCACCGCGACATGAGGTTGCCTCTTGGCTTCCTCAGCGGCGGCCGATTAGAATCTTGCCGGTTCGGAGTACTCGGAGGTCGATCATGCGATTACTCATCGTTGTCGGTGTCGTGCTGAGTCAAAGTGCTTCGGTTCAGGCTCAGCAGGTGGCCGTGCAGCAGCCGGTCGTGGCCACGAACTCGGTGCGGACAACAGTTTCGGTGCCGGACCGCGGGAGCGCGTTGCTTGGCGGAGTCAGCTCGGCGCAATCGGCCCGATCGAGTTACGGGCCGCTGCGCTCGGGAACGTCGACCGGTTTGTCTCGGTCGGCCAGTTCGATGTCGACCAGCGTCTACATCCACGATCTGCGTGCGATGGACGAGGCGCTGCTCAACTCTGTGCAGGACTCGCCGGCACCGTCGGCGATTCGTAGCGGGATCAGAATGCAGTTGGCCGAAGCGACTCGCACGGAAGTTGCCTCCCACGCGGAGAAGGCAATGAAGTTTGAACGCCTCGCCAGGCAGGCCGAAGCGGCGGGCAAGTCGGGTGTGGCCAAACTGCATTGGCAGGTGGCGGCCAAGTACGGGTCGAAGCTCGCGAACGAGAAGCTGGCTGTCGTGGCAACGGCCAGTCCGTCCGTCAAACGGCGACGAAGGACTGACGTGAGCGTGACTCGTCGCGCAACTATGCGGCCTCGGTTTCGAGTGCCAGCCGTTGCGAAAGCGGTTCCTTCCGAAAGCGGTCTCCGCGTGCGTCGTAGAAGTAGAGCTGATTGTGTTCCGATGCCCAGACCGCTCCGAGTCTCACGCTGCGCGGGCCTCGCAGGATGAACTGCAGGCCGCACCGCTCGCCGCGTCGCGTGAGCGGAATCATCTGCAACGCAAACTGCTCGGCGACGAGATTCTCGTGCTGGCAGAGCGTGCCGTGAACGTAACGGCGAAGATCGTCCAGAGTCTGGACGTGCGCAGTCTCATCCGCCATCGAGTGGCCTCGAAGAATGTCAGGGTGTCGATCTGGGTGTCTGGCGTCGTGTGTGGCTGGGAGAGTTGATCGGCAACCGGGCGCCGCGGCTTTCCAATGGTGGACGGCCACCGTTTGACTGGCAGACCTCGCACCGTCGGTTGATCTGCCCCAACCGGACTCTGTACGGCTTGAGTGAAGTTTGAGAATTCTACGGTGTGCCGATTGAAGGGCATTCGCGAACGGTCTCACCCATTGAGGCGGTTGTGAGCCGGATCGCAAATGAATTCAAGTTCGACAGGCTGATCGGAGCGTGATCTCGGCACAGGAGAATCCGAAGCGATCAACGTCCAATTGCGTTGGTCGATTCCGACGCCGACGCGCGGCCGATACAATCCCGCCCGAGTTGGAAGCCGTCTCAAAATTTCGAGACCTGAGTTTCCAACGCCGAAACCCAATGGGAAACCTTGTCCATGAAAGCCGCCTTTATCCGTGAGACCGGTACGCCGTCTGTCATCGAGTTTGGCGAACTGCCGACACCGAAGCCTCGCGCCAACGAAGTGCTCGTGAAGGTGGGTGCGGTCTCGGTCAATCCGATCGACACCTACATCCGTGCCGGTGCGGTCGCGATGATCAACCGCTTTCCTTACATCCTCGGCTGCGATTTGGCGGGGACCGTCGAACAGGTGGGGACCGAGGTCAAGCGGTTCAAGCCGGGCGATCGCGTGTGGGGCAGCAATCAGGGACTGTTCGGCCGGCAGGGGACGTTCGCCGAGTATGCGTCGGTCGATGAGAGATGGCTCTACCCGACACCGACTCGCATGACGGATGCCGAAGCGGCGGCGGGGGCACTGGTCGGACTGACGGCTCACATGGGGCTGTTCCTCCACGCGGAACTCAAACCGGGGGAGGTGGTCTTCGTGAACGGAGGGGCCGGCGGCGTGGGATCGGCCGTGGTGCAACTGGCCAAGGCGGCGGGAGCCTTCGTCGCCACAACGGGCGGCAGCGACGAAAGCCTCGCTCTGTGCAAGAAACTCGGGGCCGACATGGCCGTCAATTATCGAGACGCCAACGTCGACGATCAGCTTCGTGCGTTCAGCATCCCCCACGGCGGAGTCCATCTGTGGTTCGAGACGCTGCGCGAGCCGACGATGGATCGCACGATCAGCCTGATGGCTCCGCGAGGCCGCATCGTGCTGATGGCCGGTCGCGCCGCGCGGCCTGAGTTTCCCGTCGGTCCGTTCTATGTGAAGGATCTGCGGATGATCGGCTTCGCGATGTTCAACGGCACTGCCGAGGAACAGCGGGCGGCGGCCGACAAGCTCAACACGCTTTACGAGTTCGGCCGCTGGAAGCCGCAAATCGGCAAGACGCTGCCGTTGAGTGAAGCCGCCGCCGCGCATCAGCTTCAGGAGGACAACACACTCAACAAGCAGGGGACGCTGCGCGGCAAGATCGTGCTGCAACCGTCCTGAGCCGATTGCCTGGCCTGCCTCGCGAGCGAAGATTGCAGTTCGCAAAACAACCAGCCCTCGCTTGTGCGAGGGCTGGTTCCATCTGCTTTCAAGGCGATCTCGCCTGCCAACCGCAGCGTCGATACCGTTCAGCGGATATCAGAGCCGCATTCTTGAGTTACTAGTGGCGATGGCCATGTCCACCATGATGGCTGTGTCCACCGCGGTGATAATGAGCGTGCGGCGGGATGTAATCGTAGTGGCCGCGATGTCGGACATAGCTGCCGGGGTAGTAGTCGTAGTGGCCGCGGGAATAATTGCCGTAGCCATAGTTCACCTGCGGAGCATACGCCTGAAACGATGGCCCCGCGTACCCGTATCCGTTGTACCCTTGAAAGCTGGGGCCCACGTACCCGTAGCTCGGACCTGTTGAGAACGAAAGGCCCCAGTGATCCGCGCGGGCTTCCGAACTCCAAACCATCGACACCAAGCTCAAACCGACCAACGCACTGAAGAATCGCGTCATGGGAAACTCCTGTTCATCAAGAGGAGAAAACTGGGAACCCAAACCGGGGGTCACCTCCAGACAATCATCGGCAGCAATGGCCGTACCGATTCGCACTCATGTCTTCTTCTCCTGACATCAACATCTCGAACATCTCGGGAACGAGGTGATCTTTCGCACCGCCCTTCAAGACGCGAGTGACTTCACGAAAAGTCTGATACGATTCGCCATCAGGTTGACGACGCATTTTCACCACAAGGAATCATCATGCTCCGATTGCCAGCGGCCTGTCTGTTATGGATCAGTCTCTCGACAGCCACCTTCTCGGCGGATGTTTTTGAACGGCATACGGCTCCTCTGGTGAAGAAACTCGCCAATGAAGGAACCGCGACGAAGGAGTTGGCGATGACCGACGCGGCGAAATTGAAGCCGCTCGCCGCGAACATCGGCTCGCCCTGCCTGATCCTCAAAACGGATGGCGGCAACTACACGAAGGCGCTCGTCAGTTGGGGGCTGAAGAAGGGGAAGGGGACCGACAAGCCGACGCCGCTTCTCTTGATTGAGCGTTACGTCAGCTATCGCGGTGAGCGGTTGGACCTGACCTCGGCGATTGGCAAGGACGTGATGCTGTTCCCCGGATTTGGCTTCGACTTTGACATCGGGCAGGTCGTCCCCGTCGGGCAGGGAGCCGACATCGAGTTCACTGCCGAAGCCGCATTAGCCTGCGCGGCCGAAGCAAAACTGGTCGTGCTGAACGGCTCCCAGCTTCCGCCCGCCGAGAAGGCCGCCAAGCACGACCCGAACGACCACGAAGGGGTCGTCGCTCAGGACTTCACGGGAACCTGGAAGTTAAACGCGGACGGACGTTGGTTGGGTGAGTTGGACTTGAAGGTGAACGAGGGAGGCCGCGCGACCGGCTCGTTCACTTCCGACGAATCGAAAAATGCGTACGAACTCAGCGGACAAACGGGTGGCACGCCTCACAACCTGAAGCTGGAGGTCTTTCTCGCCAACACGCAGTTGTCCGTGGACGGGTATCTGTGGACAAAGGACAAGTCGCAGATGGCCGGCACGGTGACAATGACGGGCCGCAAATTTGGTTTCGTCGCCACCCGCATCGTCTCCGAGTGACCAGCCGAACTATTTGCGACCGGGTTTCACACGCTTCAGAATCGCCGCTTTCAAAGGCGGGAGTCTCGTCAGGATGCCGATCAATTCGCACGACAGTTAAGGAACAGACGACGTGAATTCACAAACCGAGACCATCGGCCGACTGAACTGTCGGATCGTTGACGCCCTTCCAGCCGGCAATGCTCCTGACATCATCGTCGTGCTGTGTCATGGTTATGGCGCATCGGGAACCGATCTGGTTCCGTTCGCGCCCGAACTGCTCGAACACTCTCCCGCACTGGCCGAGCGAATTCAGTTTTTGTTCCCCGAGGCACCGCTCGACATGGAAGAGCTTGGGATGCCGGGCGGTCGTGCGTGGTGGCATCTGGACCTGAGGCGGCTGCAATTGGCGGCGATGAGTGGTCAGAGTCGCGATCTGTCTGCGGACCGGCCTGAGGGATTGGTTTCCTCGCGGGAACGGCTGCTCGAATTGATCGGGCTTTGGAGCCAACAGTCCGGAGTGCCGGTGTCGCGTTTCGTGTTGGGCGGCTTCTCGCAGGGAGCGATGTTGGCAACGGATGTCGCTCTGCATCTCGACGAGAATCCGGCGGGACTGATCGTGATGTCGGGGACGTTCCTTAACGAAGCCGAATGGCGGGAACTGGCTCCGCGCCGCAAGGGGCTGCCAGTTCTGCAAAGTCACGGCCACGACGATCCGCTTCTGCCGTTTGCCAATTCGGAGGCGTTGCGAGACATGCTCAGTGAGGCCGGGGCGACCGTCGATTTCGTGCCGTTCCCAGGTGGTCACGGGATTCCGCTGCCGGTCTTTGACGCGGTGGCCACGATGTTGGAACGGTTGGCCAGTTCCACGCTCTGAGGCCTGCCAGCCTTTTGAAATAGGAATGTTCGAGTGCCACGGCTGTGCCAGCCGTGTGTATTTCGCGAGACTTGTGCCATCCCCCCGGCTCACAGAGCCGTGGCATAAACAATCAGCGGGCTGCTTCACCGATGAGCCACCGGCGATCTTGCCGAGATTCGTCTGTCGCGCGCTCACGTTTTCCGGGCTTCCCGCGTATCATGCCCGCCTCGTCGCGAGCCGGTTCGCGCCGTGAAGCCCCTCCACCCACCAGCCAGCACTGTACGGAATCTCGGTGAGCGACTCAGTCTCTTCCACAACCAGGGCCTTGCAGACGGATCGCTGGTCGCAATCCGTTCGGTCGCACATCGCGAGTTTGATTGCCGGGCTGTTCATCCTCTTCACGGGAGCCGCCTCGTTCGCGAAGGACGCTCGGCCCGAATCGCCCCCTGCCAAACAGGTCCAGGTCGGTTGGAACGGAGCCTACTTTGTGGGTCGTTGGACGCCGGTTGTCGTCGACGTGGATGTTGCCTCGGTAAGTCCGCATCGACTGCATGTGACGGCCCCCGATCCCGATGGTCATCGCGTGACATTTTCATCGTACTCGGCAGGCAAGCTCACGCCGGGCAAGCATCAGTTGCGAGGTTTTTGCAAACTCGGACAGTTCGATTTTGCGAGATCGCGATCGCAGCCGGTCGATCCCGACATCGAGGTCCGCGTCGAGGCCGACAATTCACACGAGCCGGTGTTGCGATGGAAGGCCTCGGCGAACGGGGCGACTCAACTTCCGCGTCCGCTCGAACCGGGAACGCGTCTCGTCGTGACGGTCGGTGAGCCGCACGGCTTCGCGAACAGCGAGATGGCGACTGAAGAATCTACGACCGTCACTCCCCAGGCCGGCAAGATCGACGCCGTTCATGTGGTGGCTGCTTCGGTCGGGCAACTTCCCATCGAGGCACTCGCGTATGACGGTGTCTCGCTGCTGGTGTTGGCCGGACAGGTCAATCTCTCACCGGAACAGTCGTCCGCACTGCGGGACTGGATCGCGCGGGGAGGCCGTGTTGTCCTCTCGCTGCCTGCCGAACCCGGGGCTGCGACCCGCATGCTCGATCCGCTCAACGCGTGGCTGCCGGTGACACTTGCCAGTGAAATGAATGTGGTTCGCGAATTCTCGTCGCTCGAAGCCTATGCCGGTCGCAATCTGCGAGTTCCATTTGCGGGAAGGCTGTTCATCCCCAGAGTCCGCATCGAACAGGGCACGGTCCTGGCCGGTGGCCGCGATGATGCGCTGCTGGTCCGCGCGCCGTATGGCTTTGGTTCGGTCACCGTTTTGGTACTGGACCTGACACAACCGCCACTCAGTAAGTGGGAGGGAGGAGTCTCCGCACTCGGCCATCGCCTGCTCGGCGACGTTACCTCCTCCGAAGATCTGGGTGACGCGAAGATGGCGAAGCAGGCGCAACTCAGCTCGACGGGCGTGACCGATCTGGCGACTCAACTGCACGCCGTTCAGGACACTTTCGACGGCGTGACGCGAGTCTCCCCGTGGTTCGTGATGGGACTGCTCGGCCTGCTTCTGATCGTGATCGGGCCGTTGGACTACCTGCTGGTACATCGCCTGCTGCAGCGACCGCGTGCGACGTGGATCACGTTTCCACTGTGGATCACGCTCGCGGCCGTTCTCACCGCACGCTCCGCGACGCTCTGGAATGGAACAGCTCTGCGAGTGAATCAGTTTCATCTGATCAACGTCGATGCCGACACCGAGACCTATCGCGCACGACTATGGACCAATCTGTACAGCCCCGCGACGACATCCGTCTCTGCGCTTGCAATTACTCCCAACATTCCCGCATCGGGCGACGCGGAGGTCATCGCGCGACAAAGTCGTTCGAGTTGGTCGGGCATCCCCGAAACAACCTTCGGAGGAATGTATCGTGAGACGGGAATTGAGATCGGGCGGACCGTCTACTCTCAAACGCCCTACAGTTTTCTGACGAACGTGCCGCTCGTCCAATGGTCATCAAAGTCGCTTGTGACCGAAGAAACGGGCTTGGCAAAAAACCTGATCGAGAGCAACCTGACCAGCACCGGTTCAGGTCGTCTCACGGGCACACTGACGCATCGTTTGAACGGCGATCTCGAAGATTGGTTTCTCGTCTATGGCAATCGCGTCTACCGCCACTGCAAGATTCGCGACGACGTCAATACGCTGCCGTTGGCCTCGGGCCGATTGTGGCGAGCCGAACAACCGAACGTCTTTCAGCGCGAACTGCGTCCGTTCCTCACGGGCCAAATCACGGTGGCGACTCGCAAGGACAACTCCAAGTTTCAGGATGTCTCGCATCGCCAGGCGACCTACGATCCACTGTCGCTCGACGCCCACGGCCTCGCCCGCATGCTGACGTTCCACGACGAAGCGGGCGGCACGAAGTACACCGGTCTGACCAACAGACTGCTCGAAGGGGAAGACCTGTCGCATCTGCTCAAGCTCGGCCGGGCGATCCTGTTCGGCCGATTGAATGGTCCGGCGAGTCATTTGACGATCACCAACAAGCCATCGAGGCTTGAGGAGGTGAAACCCAACCGCGAAACAACTTTCGTCCGACTGGTGTTCCCCGTGACAAAAATCGCCGACGCACCCCGCGTACTGGAAAGCCTCGATCCGAACAAGCAACCGCAGCCATGAACGACCGGCTGCTCGCCATCTCAACAACACACGAAGCATACGACTCCCCATGATCGAAACCCGACAACTGACGAAACGCTACGGCCACCTGATCGCCGTCAACGAGATCAATCTCTCGCTGAAGGAAGGGGACGTGTTCGGCTTCATCGGGCCGAACGGTTCGGGCAAGACGACCACGATGCGCATGATCGCCACACTGCTCAGTCCCGACTACGGCGAAGCCTACGTCTGCGGACAGTCGATCTACACCAACCCGCGTGAAATCCGCCGTCTGGTCGGCTACATGCCCGACTTCTTCGGCGTCTACGATGACATGACTGTGATCGAGTACCTCGAATTCTTCGCGGCGGCCTACCGTATCAACGGCCCCGGCCGGCGGAAGGTCTGCGAGGAGAAGCTCGAACTCGTCGACATGGCCTTCAAACGCGACGCGATGGTCAACCAGCTCTCACGCGGTCAGACACAGCGCATCGGACTGGCGAGGACTCTGCTGCACGAGCCTCAGGTTCTGCTGCTCGATGAACCGGCGAGCGGCCTCGATCCGCGCGCCCGCATCGAAATCAGGAACCTGCTGAAGAAGCTCGGCGAGTTGAAGAAGACGGTCATCGTGTCGAGCCACATCCTGCCCGAGTTGGCCGACGTCTGTACGCGCGTCGGCATGATCGAGAAGGGGAACCTGATCGTCGACGGCTACGTGGACGAAGTGATGCGCAAGGCCCGCCAACAGCTCATGCTTCAGATCCGGACGAAAGACCGCCAAGAACAGGCCGCCGCACTGCTCGAACAGCACGAGTTGGTCAGCAAGGTCGACATCGTCAAGGGGACGATTGAGGCCACGCTCAAACCGGAAGTTCTGGATTACAGTCCCCTGTCGACCCTGCTCGTCACCAACGGCTTTCAACTGACGCTGTTCCGTGAGGAAGAAGTCAACCTGGAGACCGCCTTCATGACGCTTACCAAGGGCCTCGTGCAATAGTCCGGCACCGGCGCGACACCGCCACAAAAAAAGCGTGCGGGATTCCGCAGGATGCACCTCGACGAGTGGTCGAGATCGGGGGGCGACACTACCATCTGCCTGAGTGGGATTTGTTCGCTCGAATCACTCGGCGAATCGCCTTCAATTTACTGGAGTCAGGGAGAACACTGGTCATGATTTTGGATTGCCGTTCGTTGGGAATGCTCGCAGTGGCGAGTGCGGTCTTCGGTTTCGTCGTCACGTCATCCGTTGACGTGATGGCACAAACGGCGGCCTCCGCCACGGCCGAAGCGAAGATCAAGGCCAAGCTGGGCGACAGCAGCCTGACGGCGGGGATTCCCGGCAAGGGACCGCTCACCGTGGCCGAAGTCACCGCGTGGCTGGCCAAGTCCGAAAACCACGTCCCGCTGGAGGTCGAACTTCCGCTGGGACTGGCCACCGGATCGATTCAAATCACGGGCCTCACGGAGAACCCGCTGACGCGCGCGAAGATCGAACTCGGCCGACAGCTCTACTTCGATACGAGACTCTCGTCCGACAATACCGTGAGTTGCGCGTCGTGCCATCACCCCGACGAGGGCTACGGCCGCAACACTCAATTCGGGATCGGAGTGCAGGGTCAGCAGGGTGGTCGCAACTCACCGGTCAGCTTCAACCGCATCCTCAGCAGCTTGCAGTTCTGGGACGGGCGAGCCGCCTCGCTGGAGGAACAGGCCAAGGGACCGATCGCCAACCCGATCGAGATGGCCAACACGCACGAGAAGGCGATCGCCACGCTCAAGTCGATCCCCGGTTACGTCCAGCAGTTCGAGGCGGTCTTCGGTGCGAAGGGCCTCAACATCGACACCGTCGCCCAAGCCATCGCCTCATTCGAGCGATGTCTCGTCACCGGCCCGTCTCCCTACGACTTCGCCGAGCAACTAAAACGGTTTGAAAAACTGAGTGCCGACGACATCGCCGACATCAAGGCCGACGATCCCGAACTCTACGCGACCTACTTGAAGGCTGTGGAGGAAGCCAAGAAATCGCCCCTCTCCGACAGTGCCCGTCGCGGTCGCGAGTTGTATTTCAGCGAGCGGATCAACTGCGCCGCCTGCCACGTCGGTGCGAACCTCGCCGACGAGAAGTACCACAACATCGGCGTCGGCATGGACAAGCCGATGCCCGACGAGGGCCGTTTTGCCATCACGAAGAAACCCGAAGACTGGGGGGCGTTCAAGACCCCCACGCTCCGCAACGTCGCGCAGTCGGGACCGTACATGCACGACGGCAGCCAGAAGACGCTGGAAGAGGTTGTCGAGCACTACAACAAGGGGGGCATCCCCAACAAAAACCTCAGTAACAAGATCAAGAAGCTCGACTTGAAGGATCAGGAAAAGAAAGACCTCGTCGACTTCATGAAGGCCTGCACCGGCAGCTTCCCCAAAATGGAGACGGCTCGCCTGCCGAAGTAGTCGAAGCGGACGTGTTGAGAGCCAGCAAGGCGATCACCCCGGCAACCTCACCACAGCCGGGGTGATCGCGTTTGGCAGGCTTCTGGTAGCGGCAAGCAGGGCCGCTTGTCGCCATGCAAACTGACCGGCTACCGGCTTTGGTGTCGCGATCACATCCGTTCCGAGGTAACCTCATGCCGCTTGACGATCATCGACGACAATGCTGTCGTCGATGATCGAGTTGGTTCTTGCTGGGAGCTTCAGCGATGTTCAAAGTCACCGGACAATCGGCTATCGACTGTGAGGGCTGGACGCGCCGCAACTTTGTGCAGGCGGGAGTCCTCGGGCTGGGCGGTCTGACTCTGCCGCAGTTCCTGGCGGGGCGCGCTCTGGCGGCGTCGAAGAAGAACCCCGCCGTCGATCCGGCTCGCGAGGGGACCAGCGTCATCCTGATGTGGATGAGCGGCGGGCCGGGCCATCATGAGACGTGGGATCCCAAGCCCGAAGCGGTCTCGCAATTTCGCGGCCCGTTCGGTGCAATCTCGACCAATGTCCCCGGTGTCCGCTTCAGCGAGACTCTGCCGCTGTCGGCGCAGGTGATGAACCAACTGGCGATCCTGCGCAGCGTCCGCCACTTCAGCGGCGACCATACGAAGGGGAATCACTGGATGCTCACCGGCTTTGAAGGCCCCGACTTCAACAAGCCGGACAACCAGATTCAGCGCCGCCCCTCCATTGGCTCGGCAGTCGCGAAGCTGCGCGGAGCCAACGTGGCGGGAATGCCCGCGTATGCCGCAGCCCCTCATCTGCGCGGCGGCACCGACAATCTCTTCCATTACGCGACGTATCTCGGAGGAGCCGCGAACCCGTTCGTCGTGAACTCGAATCCGAATGCGGCCGACTACCGCGTGCGAGATCTTTCACTCGCCAGCAACCTCACGTTCGACCGCCTGCGCGATCGCCGCCATCTGATGACGACGTTCGATTCGTTGCGGCGCGAACTCGACCCGCCGATGCAGAACCTGGACGAGAACTATCAGGCGGCGTTTAACCTGCTGACGGGTGCTCAGGTGCGCGACGCCTTCGACATCAGTGCCGAACCTGCAGTGGTGCGCGATCTCTACGGACGCCACGAGTTCGGCCAGAGCACGCTCCTCGCGAGGCGGCTCGTCGAACGAGGCGTCACGATTGTCACGGTCAACACCCAGCCGTGGGACCACCACGGGACAGCGAACCGTTACGCGACGGCCGAGGGAGCCAACCTGCTGCTCCCTCCCTTCGACCGAGCCTTCGCCGCGTTGATCAACGATCTGGTCGAACGCGGTCTTTACGAGAAGACGCTGGTCGTGGCGATGGGCGAGTTCGGCCGCACGCCGCGCATGAACGAAGCGGCTGGTCGAGACCACTGGGGCCACGCCTTCAGCGTCCTGATGGGAGGCGGTCGTCTCCCGCGAGGCATCGTCGTCGGAGCGTCCGACGAACACGGAGCCTACGTCACCGACCGACCCCTCACCCCGGAAGACGTCGCCGCCACGATCTACCACCACCTCGGCATCGACAGCCAGCGCACGGCCTTTCCCGACCGATCCGGCCGTCCGTTCTACCTCGTCGAGTCGGGCGAGCCGATCCGTGAACTCGTCAGCACGGTATAGTTGTTGGTCCGACGAGCTAAAACACCTTTGTGCTTCCCGCAATTCCTGTCCGTCGTTCGGAGCGGTTGCCAAGTTAAAAGAACAGACGGTCGTTGGCACCATTCATGTCGATCATGCTTTTGCTGATCCGTGTGGTGTCGACAAAAACGGAGTCCGTCGATCCCGACCACTACCTTCGTGATCGAATTCGCCGCCCGACTCAAGATAGACTTTTCTCGGCCGCAAGGCTTTGATGGCCAATTGCTAGAACCACCGTCCTACACGAACAGGTCAAGCGCGGGCACGCTTTACGATGAGTCAAGTCAATAGCTGCCCAAACAAACTAATCGTCGGTTCATTTCTTCGGTTTGCCTTTTTTCTTTCCAGTGCTTTTCTCGTTCGTGCCTTGGTCGCTCGTGCTGGCTGGCATGCGTCCCAGAACTTCGCGTGACAGGCTGCGAACCAGAGTATCGGTCTTCGTCGTACTGAGACTCTCAATTCGCGCCCTCAACGCGGGCGACGAGTTGACCGGCACTGCCTTGAGTGCGAGTTTCTGTACACCGACATCCGCATCGTCGATCAGGTTGATCAGGACATCGCTGACAGATTCCGGCGGGAGTTTCCCGGCGGCGGCGGCGGCGGCGGCGGCAATGCGAACCCTGACATCGCCGCTGCGCGCGGCTCTATGAAGCACCTCGACGGACTGCTCGGTGCCGATCAGACCGGCCAGGTACGCAGCCTTCGAGGCCAACATGGCGTGGTCGCCTGCAATAATCTTCGCCAGGTGGGGGAGAGCTTCTGTGCCAAGATTTGCCGCCGCTTTGTTGTAGGCCGGTTCTTCCGGGTCCAGGGCGCTCCTGACCTGTTCAAATGTTACAGCCATATTCGTTCCTTTAGGTGTTGATGGTGAAAGGACTCGCGACCATCGTAACAATTTCTGATGCCACCAAGTCAGGCGGGGGGTTGGTAATGTTTGACGTGCCGTTGCCCGTCATGAGGCGGTTGTTGTCGTTGACGTGTCTCAGGCCAAGCACGTGGCCCAATTCGTGGGCGAAGGTCCACTGCGAAGCACCCTGCGCCACCACTGCCCCGGGCCGACCCGCAGGGTGAGCTGCACACCCGTTAAAGGGTGGCACCGTGCTGCGCACCATGTAAACGACGAGCTCGTTGGTGCCGACATTGTTGCGGTTGGCAAACAGCTGATTCTGCTCCGTCGTCGTCACACCCGAAACGCAGGTTCCGACATCGACGTCGTTGAGTGCAGGCAGGTTCAGGTTTTCTGTGCTGGCCCATTCCACGTCGATCGCTCCTACAGCGTAGACCTCCCGCATGTTATGCAGCATCGTGTCGAGGGAGACGCTGGGATTTGTGAGCACTTTGACATGGACCCGAACGGTCGAAGTCACCTGCACGAGGTGGTAGTTCCCGCTCCCGGTTTTGACGTGTAAGCCGCCTGCCGGGCACTTGCCCGCCGGGTTGCCACCAAACCACAGCCCCTGGCACTTGCTGCACCATCGCCAATTCGTCTGACCCGCGCCGGACTGGTGGGCCAGTGTGTAGTTGCCGCTCCCGACCTTGGTGTGGTTGCCGCCCGCCGGGCACTTGCCCGCCGGGTTGCCGCCGAACCACAGCCCCTGACACTTGCTGCACCATCGCCAATTCGACTGACCTGGAGCACTTGTCGCATTAATCACCAAGCTGTAGTTCGCGCTCCCGACCTTGGTATGGTTGCCGCCCGCCGGGCACTTGCCCGCCGGATTGCCGCCAAACCACAGCCCCTGGCACTTGCTGCACCATCGCCAGTTCCGTTGTGTCCCCCAAGCCATAGCTTTTCTCCATTTAATGAGTGTGTTCCTGTCCATCACCTCAATGCGATTCTGTACCGAACATCCAGCCGATTCCGGCCGGGTTCATCCGCTTGGTAATACCCCCTCCAGCGACAAGATTGTGTGATTGTATTCGTGATCTGAACCCGAGTTCGTTGAAGTGCGACGCCTATCTTGCAATCTTCTTGGCGAATCGCAAGAAGGTGTGCCTCACCTGAACAGGGTAGGGCCGTGGGGGTTGACAAATGAAGGGCGGGCGGCGTGACCAGTGAGTTGTGTTTTGTGATTCGGCACGAAGGGGCGTTCGAGCGGCTGCATCAGGTGGAGGTTCCCGAGACGACGATTGGGCGCAGTGAGTCCAATGTGCTCTGGCTGCCCGATCTCGCGGTCTCCCGCCGACACGCGGTCCTGATCCGGGACGGGACGGTCTTCGTGATTCGCGACTTGGGCAGCCGCAATGGCATTCGCCTCAACGATCAACCCGTTCGGGAAGCGGTGCTGCGCGACACGGACGAGGTGCAGATCGGACCGTACCGACTGAAGACCTTCTTTTGTCTGGAGGCCGCTCAGGCGAATGCGGACGATCAGGATGGGTCAACTCAATCGGTCATCTTGGAGGGCATTCCCGGCGGCAGGATCGAGCGTCAGGCGCTGCAACTCACTCCGGCCCAGCGCCGCGTCTACGACGAATTCCTCAAGGGCCGGTCGGAGAAGGAAGTCGCTTCACTGCTGAAACTCAGCATTCACACCATCCACACGCACTCGAAGGCGATCTACAAAATCTTCGCGGTGGTTTCGAGGGCGGAGTTGCTGTCTCACTGCGCGGTACATCCGCAGCATCCCGATCACCGGGAGACGCGAGTCGAAGATGAGGCGTGAGAGGTTCTGGCTCAAGCATTCGTGAGAAGCAATTCCGTCCGTTAGAGTGAGACGGGTGGCAGTCGAATGGTTTGGGATTCATCGAAGCTCGGTCGGTTTGACGCGCTGTTGGTACGATCCTCGAATCGTGTCCGGACCGCGCCTATAATCCCGGCCCGCCGAGACGGGCGGTCATTGCGGCTGGTTTGGTCTACACACGTCGAAAGCAACTTCGTTCACATGGCCTCCGAAATCGCTTCACCCACGCCGAATGGCGACGATTCCCAATCGGTCGGGATCGTGCAGACGCAGTTTGCGAAACTGTTTGAACCTCCCCACGTGTTGACTCTGGAGGGAGGGCAGCGACTCGGGCCGGTGACCGTCGCGTATGAGACCTATGGCACGCTGACACCCGAGAAGGACAACGCGATCTTTGTCTGTCATGCCCTGACCGGCGATGCTCATGTCGCGGGATGGCATTCGGCCGAAAGTCGCAAGCCGGGGTGGTGGGACGAGCTGGTTGGGCCGGGGAAGGCGCTCGACACGACGAAGTATTTTGTCATCTGCGCCAATGTGCTTGGCGGTTGTCAGGGGACGACCGGGCCGAGTACACGCGATCCGGCGACCGGCCAGCCGTATGGGCTGCGGTTTCCCTTTATCACCGTCGGCGACATGATCGAGGTTCACACGGCTCTCGTGCGGTATCTGGGGATCGACAAGCTGCTCTCTGTCGTGGGAGGCAGCCTCGGCGGGATGCAGGTGCTGGACTGGGTGGCACGCTATCCCGACATGATTCACAGCGCGATCTGCCTTGCGGCGGCGGCCAAGCTGTCGGCGCAGGGGATCGCGTTCAACGCCGTCGGTCGGCGAGCCATCACTGCCGATCCGCAGTTTCTGCACGGCGACTATTACGGGGAAGACCCGTCCAAGTACGGTGAAGTCGGCCCGCGATTCGGGCTGGCTCTGGCGCGGATGGTCGCGCACATCACGTACCTTTCCGAGGCCTCGATCGAGCGCAAGTTCGGCCGAGATCTCCAGCACAGCGATCATTTGGAATACGACCTCGCCAAAGAGACCGAGTTCAAGATCGAGAGCTATCTGCACTATCAGGGGAAGCGGTTCATCGAGCGGTTCGACGCCAACAGCTATCTCTATCTGACACGGGCGATGGACTACTTTGACCTCGCGGCGCGATACGGTTCGCTGCAACAGGCACTCGGCCGGACGAACGCCCGGTTCCTCATCACCTCGTACAACACCGACTGGCTGTTCCCGACGAGTCAGAGCCAGCAGATTGTCAAAGCCCTCGTCGAGACCCGCCGTCACGTGACGTACCTCGAACTCGAAAGCGTCTTCGGCCACGACTCGTTCCTGATCGAGATCGCCCAACTCGCGGAACTCGTCACGCCGCTGCTGGCCGAGACATACCGCAGACACCGCGGGGCATAAGCACAAAATTTCAAACTCGAAACACCAAACGAATTCCAAATCTCAAAGGAGGAAAACTCAGACGAAGAGGGCTGTGTGGAAAACGGGCGAAGTCGTTCGGCCCTTTGTCTTCGTTTGCATCCTTTGAAGTTTGGAGTTTGAAATTCGTTTGGTGTTTGGTTCTTGAGATTTGGAATTTCAGTCCTCGCTGGACACGCACAAAGAAACGGAGTGGGAGCCAAGTTCATGCCGCTGCAAATTCCCGACTGGTCGCCACTGTCGCGTCGTGCGTTTCTGAGCCGATACGCGGGGGGAGTCGGTTCTCTCGCGCTGGCTCAATTGTTGAGTGACGCAGCGCGCGCCGAGGGGACTCCGCTCGGCTGGTCTTCCGTCGCGAAGCCCGGTCGGGCCAAGTCCGTCATCTGCCTGTTTCAGCATGGCGGGCCGAGTCAGATGGACTTGTTCGACCCCAAGCCCGAGCTGACCAAGTGGAACGGCAAGCCGTATCCCGGCGGAGACCTCGAAGTTCATTTCGACAAGCAGAAGGGAAACGTCCTCGGCAGCCCGTTCCAGTTTGCGAAGCACGGCGAGTGCGGGATGGAGTTGTGCGACCAGTTGCCCGAGACCGCGAAGATCGCCGACGAGATTTGTCTCGTCCGTTCGATGAACACCGAGTCGGTCGATCACGAGTCGGCGCTGCGGCTGATTCACAGCGGCAAATTCCTCGCGGGGATGCCGGCGTGGGGATCGTGGGTCGTCTACGCGCTGGGTGCCGAGAACTCGAACCTTCCCGCGTATGTGGTGCTCGGTGATCCGGGCGGCCTGCCGGTCGATGGCGAACGAAACTGGTCGTCGGGCTTTCTGCCAGCCGTCTATCAGGGGACCGCCTTTCGATCGGGACCGTCGCCCGTTTTCAATCTGCAATCGCCGAGCGGCGTCGGGCCGAATGCACGCCGCAATCAACTGAAGCTGCTCGACGAGTTGAACCGCCGTCACCACGAACGGCATCCCGAGAACACCGAACTCGCCGCGCGAATCGCCAACTTCGAGACGGCCGCTCGGATGCAGGCGTCGGTTCCCGAGGCACTCGATCTGTCGAGCGAAACAGAGGCGACGAAGAAGTTGTACGGACTCGACAACCCGGCGACGCAGGAGTATGGCACGCGCTGTCTGCTGGCGCGGCGATTGATCGAGCGGGGCGTGAGGTTCGTGCAACTCTTTCTGAGCGGTCAGCCGTGGGACACTCACAGCAAGAACGCCGAAAGTTTGAAGGGCCTCTGTGCGCGCACCGACCGACCGAGCGCCGCACTGGTGCAAGACCTCAAGCAACGCGGGCTGCTCGACGAAACGATCGTGATGTGGACGGGCGAGTTCGGGCGTCTGCCGATCTCTCAGGGAACCGACGGCCGCGACCACAATCGGCGCGGGTTTTCATTGTGGCTGGCGGGGGGAGGCTTCAGGGCCGGACATGTGCATGGCGCGACGGACGACTTCGGCTACGCGGCGGTCAAGGATGTCGTGACCGTCCACGACCTGCACGCCACGCTGCTGACCACTCTCGGCATCGACCACCACCGCCTGACGCACCCTCACGAAGGCCGAGACGCCGGCCTCACCGACGCCGAAGTCACGAAGGCGCGAGTCGTGACGGAACTGCTGGCGTAAGGTCGCTGGCTGCAAACAGCGAATTCCAAACGCGTTTGAGATTCCACCCAGTCCAGCCTCCTCCTTTGTTTCCTTCGTTCGCTTCTGTTCAAAAGCAGTATGAACAGAAGCGAACGAAGGAAACAGAGGGATGAAACCCAATCATTTTGCTCAACGCGAAGTTGACTCTTTGGAAGCGGCGTTCCGACCTCATGTCTCCTCGCCCTGGACCCGTTGGATTCCGCCAACCAGTTCAATCGTCGGATCGGGCCAGAGTGTGATCGGCCACGGTGAGACTGCCGACAGGCGTCGTGCGGCGGCGAAGTTGGGCACGAAGACCAGAGCGTCCTCACGCGAAAGCTGACTGAGGTCGAGATCGCCGACGTGACGCCATTCACGTTCGACGGTCCAGTCG
Organism: Planctomycetota bacterium; assembly: GCA_038040225.1. GTDB lineage: Bacteria > Planctomycetota > Planctomycetia > Planctomycetales > Planctomycetaceae > Schlesneria. The sequence continues at coordinate 4,023 of JBBPIS010000077.1, read as the reverse complement.
ATGCCGGAGTCGGCGTCCTCGGATGTTGAACTGCCCGAGTGAGCCGGTTGGAAGAACGGTCGATCCGACTCGCTCAAGTTCTGCCATGCCGTTTCATCGCCGTAGAGAACCGGTCTTGCTCCGCGGTGCATCAACCATTCCTGTCGGATGCAAAGCCCGAACGGTTCAAAATCCCAGCGACCGCGATGACGGCGGAACCGCCTCAATTCGGGCAACCGCGACAAGGGCGAGGCGGTGAAGCTGACGATGCGACCGCCGCCGCGAGCCGTTCTCATCGAGGCAATCAACCGCCGCTGAAGGAGAATCCGTTCGAGCGTCCCCACGGGGGCGTGATCGGCGTCGCTGCGCGACTGCAGCAGGCTGTCGAGGTATTCGTCCAGCGTCTGCCCCGGCCAGTGGCCCGGACAGGCTCGCGTCGTATGCGACAGATAAACCCAGTTGTCGGCACCCGGAAACGGAACGAGTTCCACGATCGCGTCGATTTGTTGAGCCTGTTGCTCCATTCCCTCAGCCGCCGTCTCGACGGGAGGCCCAGGGAATGGAAGCGTCTGCACAACATCCGGCTTCCACAACGAAGCTCCCAGCAACAGCAATTCGTCTCGCGCAGCGGAGCCGTCCAGTTCGGAAAGGTCAACAAGAGTTACGCCGCCCCGTCCTGTCCTCAAACGATCAATCAGCAGGCGATGCCAGTGGCCGTGGTCTCGCACGGCCAGCACCAACAGTTCGTCAGCGGCATCGGCCAGTCTGCGGTCTCGCCCGGGAATGCCGTCACGATCAGACACCGCCACTTCGACGTGAGCGGCGCGACCGTCCGAACTGCTCACGACCTCCCAGCCCAGACCGAGCAACTCGGCACCGCGTCGCACGAAGTCGCAGCCGGCGGTTCCCTCACCCACGAGCAGCGTGTCTCCCCGATCAGACACTCGACGAAGGGCGGCTCGCATGCCGCACAGCCACGGCGCATCGGGAATCGCGAGACGCGGCAGCCTCGACATCACAATCGCCGTCCGGACATTGGAACTCATCGCGCGAGCACTCCCTCGATTCAAAACCTCGGCCGGCAAGGGTATCGAGCCGCACGCGAATCCGCAGCCGATTGCACTCGCTGGAGATGCCTCGTCGTGGCGAGTAGCCTCCTCACCCGTAGCATATGGTGCCAGCTTGTGCGTCTTCTTCACCGGTTGAGATCAAAGCAAAGACACGCACAAGCTGGCAGCATGTGCTACGTGACGCCCCATTCCCCCGCGCGAGCTCCTCATGTCGCATCGCATTGTGTCCCTGCTGCCCGCCGCGACGGAGATCGTCTGTTCGCTGGGTGGCGAAGTGTGGCTGGTTGGTCGCTCGCACGAGTGTGACTTTCCGTCGAGCGTGCTGTCGTTGCCAATCTGCTCGCAACCGCGCATCGACGTGAGCGGTTCCAGTCGCGACATCGACGACCGCGTGAAAGAGGCGCTGCATGACGGCCTGTCGCTGTTTGAAGTCGATGTCGAGCAACTCAACGAACTTCAACCAACGCTGATTCTGACGCAGGCTCAATGCGAAGTCTGTGCGGTCAGTCTGGCGGACGTCGAAGCAGCGCTGGCATCGCGCGTCGGTTCGCGCCCGCGCGTGGTGTCGCTGTCGCCGAACTGCCTGAACGATGTGTTTGACGACATTCGCCGCGTGGCCAGCACGCTCGGAGTTGGTGAGCGAGGTGAAACACTTGTGGGCGAACTCACCGACCGACTGGCACATCTCTCACAGGGAATCACTCGCGCGACTTCGCCTCACGGCGAGCGGCCTCCTCGACCGCGCGTCGTTTGCATCGAATGGTTGGAGCCGCCGATGACGGCGGGAAACTGGGTGCCCGAGTTGGTGGCGATCGCCGGTGGAGAAAACCTGCTCAGCCAGCGTGGGCAGCATTCGCCGTGGCTGGATTGGAGCGACTTGGTTGCGGCAAATCCCGATGTGCTGGTCCTGATGCCATGCGGCTGGAGCATCTCGCGCACGCGAGCCGAACTGCATTGGCTGACGTCGCGTCCCGAGTGGTCTGCGCTGACGGCCGTTCGCGAGGGAAAGGTCTTCATCGCCGACGGACATCACTACTTCAATCGTCCCGGCCCGCGATTGCTCGATTCGGCCGAAATCCTCGCCGAGATGCTGCATCCGGATCTCGACAACTTCGGCCATCGCGACCACGGTTGGGAGCCGCTCTGACCGCGGGGGTAGGTTTCCAACCTGCCCGTATTCGGTCGATTCGTTCCTGCACAGCGGGTAGCATTTCCATCACTTCGCACTCGTCACACTCTTGAAGGAACCTCGTGATGCTCAGAGTTGTTTTTTCCGTCTTGATGTTCGTGCCGGCTTTGAATCTCTCCGCGTCGGCCGCCGAGATCGTCACGATCGCGGGGACCGGCAAAGACGAGTTCTCTGGTGACGGCGGCCCCGCACTCAAGGCGGGCGTCGGACAACCGTTTGGCCTCGAAATCGGACCGGACGGCGCGCTGTATTACTGCGAGTTTTCAAACCACATCGTTCGACGACTCGATCTCAAAACGAACGCACTGACGACTGTTGCTGGCACGGGACGCAAGGCGGGCTATGCGGGCGACGGTGGCCCGGCCACGAAGGCTCTGATGAATCAGCCTCACGAACTGCGGTTCGATGCCAACGGCAACTACTACATCTCCGACATGCTCGGTCAGTCCGTGCGGCACGTCGATTGGAAATCCGGCGTGATGACGAGCGTCGCGGGGACAGGCAAGGTCGGGTTCGCCGGAGATGGTGGACCGGCCGCGTCCGCACAGTTCGATCAGCCGATCTCCGTTTTGCTGGACCGATCAAACGGCCTGCTGATCTGCGACATCAAAAACCATCGCGTTCGTCGCGTGGACCTAAGCACAGGAATCGTGTCAACGTTCGCGGGGACGGGTGAGAAGAAGGCGACCCCGAACGGAGCGCTTCTTGCCGGAACGCCGCTCAATGGACCGAGAACGCTCGCGCTCGAAGCCGATGGCAACGTGATCATCGTGCTGCGCGAAGGGAACGCGGTCTACCGAGCCGATCTCAAGACGAAGACACTGCATCACATCGCCGGAACGGGCAAACAGGGCTTCGGCGGAGACGGCCAAGATGCGAAGCAGGCTCAACTGGCAGGGCCCAAGGGAGCAACGGTCGATCGCGAGGGAAACATCCTGCTGTGCGATACTGAAAACCACACCATCCGCATCATTCGCAAAACGACCGGCGTGATCGAGTCGCTCATCGGCGATGGCAAGGCGGGCGACGGTCCCGATGGCGATCCGAAGAAGTGTCGCCTCAGTCGACCTCACGGCGTCTTCGTCGATGAGACCGGCAACATTTACGTCGGCGACAGCAACAACCACAAAGTTCGCAAACTAACGATCAAGTAGCTGCGAACTACGCGAAAATCACTGACCGGCCCTTGCTGTCACCCAGTCAAGAAACTATTCTCTCCGCGACTTCAGCCCAGGTGGCGGAACTGGCAGACGCGCTAGGTTCAGGACCTAGTTCCTTCACCGGAGTGCAGGTTCGATTCCTGTCCTGGGCATGTTGAAACGAAAGGACTTGAAGCAAACGGCTTCAAGTCCTTTTTTGTTTAAATGGTGAACAGGCTATCCCGGATTATTCATGGCCCGTGGCTGAGTTCGCAAGAACTCAGTTCGTGGTGGTGAGTTGGGCTGAGTTCTTGCGAACTCAGCTACGGTCAGGCTGTGGCTGTTCCACGAGGGACCATGAATCATCCGGGCTATGCCACCGTTGCGAACAGTGAGAATTCGGAGGTGTTGCCGTTGGCGTCGGTGGCCGTGGCGACGATCCTGGTGCCGATCACCGCGGTACCGGCGGAGATCGACGTCAGCTTCGCGCCGGGGGCGGCGTAGCTGTCCGAGCCCAGGAATGTTTGGCCTTCCTGGTTGGCCGCGTCGGCAATGTAGAACTCGATCCGCAGCGGGTAGACCGAGTTGGCTGGCAGCGACGGGACCGAGTAGGTGATGTCGAGATTGGGGCCGTTCAGCACGACGC
>JBBPIS010000076.1:23873-35650 GCA_038040225.1 Planctomycetota bacterium | reverse complement strand
CTATCCCACGAGCCGCACTCCGCACCGCCAACACCAAACCGAGCTGATATAGGCCCACGGCTTTCAGAAACTCGTTTCGCTCTTCCCGCAGGGTCAGCAGCACCGCGCGGGCCGAGGCTTCGGCCGCTCGCACGTCGCCGGACATCCGCTGGGCGTCTGACAGGTTGCACAGGGCGACGCTGATGTGGCTTTGGTCCTTCTGCCGCTCAGCAACTTCGCACATCCTTCGAAAGACCGGCACGGCTGCTCCCGGCTGGCCGCTGACATCGTACGCCAAGGCCAGAGCATTGAGCGTGTGGCTTTGCGCCGCTGGCGCGCTCAGACGCGGTGGGTGGCCCAAGCCATCGGGAAACAGCCGCTCGACCAGTTCGATTCGCACGCGACTGGCACTCAACCGGTAGAGCGTGGCGTCGTTCAACCGGTCTCGGAACACGTGAAACGCGTCCTCGTACCGCTCCAGTTCGATCAGCGTATGGAACAGCTCGATGGCGGGGGTCAGGTCGTCGAGGCTTTCGACGTTCTCGAAGTCCGGCACTTCGATCGGCGCGAAGTGTTCGTGCAGCGTGCCGCAGACATCGCGGCGGCGGGCGGTGTCCAACGCGCTCCAGACCACGCCCCGCACGATCGGGTGCAGGTCGTATCGGTTCGCCCGTCGGTCCCAGCCGAGCAGCCCACGGTCCTCAAGCGTGGTGAGCGCGGCATCGAGCGCGGGCTCGGAGGTGAAGGCGGAGGGCGGAAGGGGGAGGGTGGAAGAAGATTGACTCGATTCATTCTTCACTTCTTTTTCTTCCGCCTTCCCCCCTCCGCCTTCCACCTTCACAAAGAGGGCGACCAGCGTTTCATAAGTCGTCGGCATGCGGAACGCCGCGATCGTTTGCAGCAGCCGAAGCTGTTGCTCATCGAGCCCGCGCAGCGCGTGCGACAAGACGTGCGACTTCCGCTGCATCCCGTCCAGCAGTTTGAACGGGTTGAAGTCGGGATTCCTTTTGTGCCACGCGTCGAAATCGCCGACAGCCCGGCGGTCGTGAGCCACCACGCTGGCCAGCGCCTGGATCAACAGCGGATGCTTGTCAAACGACGCCAGCATCGGCAGCAGCGTCTCGCGCGAGCCCTTCGCGCCGAACCCGCGCCACAGTTCTAGCGCGTCGTTGTCACTCAGCCCTGTCAGGAAGTACGCGAAGCAGGACGACATGGCTTCGCCATTGGCCATCTGCAAATCACTCGGAAAGAGCCGAGTGCTGACGAGGATGCGAGCCGCCCTCACCTGCGTCAGCTTCCGCAGAAACGACCCGACGCGCGGATCGGCCGTCAGTCGCAGCCGATGCTGTCCGGTGAAGGATTGCTGCGCCGTCTCCGGCAGTCCATAAGCCTGAGCCACATAATTCGCGGTGGCCCGGTCAAGTTCATCGTCCTGCAACCGGCTGACATTCGCGCCCGAGTACGCCAGCAGGACGCGCTCCAACCCATCGAGCACCAGCAAGTGCGGCTCGTGATCGAGCACCCGCAACAGCCAATCTTCCCGCTCGGGTGGCGGCACCTTGCGGATCTCGTCGAGCGGCTTGCGGGTCACATAGGCCAGGGCTCGCGTGACAAAATTCTCGAACGAGGCGTCGGACTCGTAAAAGCTCCACCACATCCGCCCGGCCAGCGGCTTCATCTCCTGCTCGGCGATGCGCTGGAACCAGTCCCACGTCAACGCACTCTTCCCCTGCCCGCCGATCGCGACCAGGAAGAACATCCGCGAGTCGAACGGCCGCGAGCCGCGCTTGGCGACCCAGTCGGTCAGCCAGTTCAACTCCTCCTGCCGCCCGACCAGCCCCCGCGTCTGCAACAGCGTGTAGGGATGAGCGACATAGACCTCCGGCGGTGCGGGGATGTCGCTGACATAGTGAAACGCGGCGGGGCGCGGTTCCCGGAATCGCTGCAGAGCCTCGATGACCTTGGCCCGCAGATCGGCGACGTTCTTGAACTCGGCCACCTTGCAGCCGTCGGTCGCGATCCGCTGTTTGAACCGCTGCAACTTGTCGGCCCCCGGCCCCTTCTCGACATCCTTCGGGGGGACCGGCACCTCCTCATCCTGCAAGAAGACCAGCCGCGGGATCTTTCGTTCGCCGGCCCGGTCGTATTCCAGTTCGATCAGCGACAGCTCCCCGCCCGCGAGCGGCTTCCCGTATTGATGCGCGAAGACACCGACATAGATCTCCGCCTCGTCCATCTGCCGCAGCCACAATTCCAGCGAGGACTCGTCGATGGGCAGAGCGACTTCACAGGCCAAAGGCGTGCAGTCCATCCGCAGGCAGGCGTCCTCCATCGGCTTGTGGTGCTCTTTCATCTGCTGCATCAGGTTGCTGCTGAGAAACACCTTCTTCCGAACCGGCGCATACGTATGGCCGCCGGTATTGTCTCCCGAGGAGCCACGCTTGGAACGTCCGGGAGCATTCGCGAACGAGTCGATCAATCGGGTGAAGCCGTCGGCGCGTTGAGGTGCAGGGAACAAGTCGACGTGCTGCAAGTTCTTGAGTTGGCGCAAAGAGCCGATCGCGTTGGCAGGATCCCCACAGGCGGACAGGCGCACGGGGAAGATGAATTCCATCCCCGACTTCCGCGTTCGATATTCCGCGATGGCCTCGATGATTTCGGAGTAGACGCCCGATTTTTGGCGCTCTTCAAGTTCCTTCGACAGGCAGACCACCACGGCATAGCTGGCCGCCATCGCTTGTCGAATCTCTTGTTCCCACTCCTTTCCGGGCGCGATGTCTCGATCCCACCAGACGGCTTCACCCGCAGCGATGAGGTCCATGCGGAGTTGCTCGACCTCGGCACGATTGTCGTGGCAATAAGACAGAAAGATGTGCGTCGTCGGCATCAAGAGCTCTTTTAATCAAACTTCAGGTCATTCCCTAATGGATGTGCGATTCGTCTCGCCCGAGCGGAACCGTGGGAATAAACATGAGGGGCAAGTCTGCTGGCGGCACGACTATCAACTTCGGGATTAGAAACTGCAAGTCGAGCGGCGTAAGACACCGTTCATTTGCCTCCCAGCATCCGCTTTATCAGCGCTGTGGCTTGTCGATGCCGAGCGTTGTCTGCACCCGCTTCGGACTGAATGGCACTTCATGCCACGCCGCCGGACGGACAAGAGTGCCCGTCTTCCAATTACAACGGGAACGTCTGCTCCAGCCAGCGCACGAGTCGACTCCATAGCGACTGTGGTTCCACCAGGATCTTCGCCGTGCCGGCCGAGCCGCGCGGTAGTGGAGCGTCTGTCTCATCGAGTTTCACGCGCGCCTGATACCATGTGCCGACGGGCCGTACGCCGCCGCCGGCCGTGGTGCGCGCGGGCAGGTTCAGTCGGACAACCTCCTCGCGCGACAGCGTGTCGAGATCGAGGGCGGCCAACTCGACGATCTCGCCGTGCAGGATGTCGCCCGACAATTCGTTCCACAGCAGTCGCACGCGCTGCCCCACCCGCACGAGGTTGATGTCGTCCTGATTGACCATCAGCAGGGCGGCTCGACTGACCGGATCGCCAATCAAGCAGACGGTTGTTCCTTCGCGCAGATAGCTGCCCCGATTCCGCTCGTCCAGCGGCGAACCCGTCCACGCCGAGAGCGCGCCGGAACTCGTCAGGCTTCGCTGACGCGGCGCGGGGAGGACGGTGCCGGCGGAGGGCGCTCGCAGGACGAGTCGCTCCGCATCGCGATGCCGCTGGGCAAGCTGTTGTTCCAAATCACGGACCGCCTCGCGCACGGTCGGAATGTTTTGAGCCACGTTCGGTTCGTTGACTCGCCGCCGTTCGAGGTGCTCCAGGCGCAGACGCTGCTGGTTGAGTTCCCCTTCCAACTGCGTGAGCGTCACCTTCAGCCGCGGTTCCTCCAGCCGGGCAACCTCTTGACCCGCGTCGACTCGCTGGCCGATCCGCACGCCGTCGATCAGCGTCCCCGCGAATGTGACATAGACGCGCTGCGCCTCGTCGTCGTCCACGAGTGCTCCCGCCGTCACGCGACTTGGCAGGGGAATGTTGAGCAGCAACGCCAGCGCGGCGAGCGTGATTCCCGTGCGGAGCCAGAACCGCGACCAGTCGATTCGCGCCCGATTGGCGGGCGTTCTCAGAAACTTCACGGCGGCGGCGATCGGAGTCAGCACCAGCAGTCCCAGCGTCGGAACGGCGAGCAACTGCACGAACACTCCCAACCCGTGAGGCTTCAGCCAGCGATGCAGAGCCCACAGAATCAGGAACGTCACCAGCACCCGATAGGCCGACGATGCCACACCGTACGCGATCAGCCCCCACCGGCGACGCGACGACATGTCAGCATCCGCTCCCGCATCGAAGCCGCAGAACCAGCGGGACAACCGTCCGCGCACGGCCGACATCGACTGCTGTTGCAGGTTCGGAATCTCCAGCCAGTCGGCGAGCACGAAGTAACCGTCGTATCTCAGCAACGGGTTGCCGTTGAAAATGAAGGTGCTCACACCGCACAGGAACATCAGGTTGAGGCACAGCGAGTGAAACAGTCCCGGCGCGCTGAACCACCACAGCAGCGTGCAGGCCGCGGCGATCACGGCCTCGACCCACATCCCCGCCGCACTGACGGCGATTCGCTGCCACTTGTCCTTCACCATCCAGATGTCGCTGACGTTGCAGTACAGAGTCGGCGTGAAGACCAGCAGCATGAATCCCAGCTCGTGACATTCGCCTCCGAACCGCTTGCAGGTCAGTCCGTGGCCGAACTCGTGCAGCACCTTGACCGCGGCGAGGAGCAGGCTCAGCCAGATCAGATTCGGCACGCTCAACAGCGCCTGCGCTTCGGGCAACCGCGCGAGGAGTTCGTCGAACTGAACCGTCACCAGCGTGATGGCCGAGACGATCAGCATCAACCCGGCCGCGATGGCCCACGGTGTGAACAGCCATCCCAACCAAGACAACATCCCGCCGAGCAATCGATCCGGATCGAAGCCACGAAACCGGATCACCAACAGACTGCCCAGCCTCATCCAGCGCCGGCGCGATCGAATCGTCTGCTCCTTCGCCACCAGCAGGCGACCGTGACCGGGAGCCTCCGCCACAACCAGGCCCTGCCCCACGAGGTGCCCCAGAAATCCGCGCAGCTCCTCCTCGGAAATGGATCGCGGACGAAAGCGCTCGTGAAACAACTGACAGACATCCTGGATGGTTGACCGTCCGTCGAGTTGATTCAGCACGAAGAACGCTTCCTCACGCAGCTCGAAGTAACCGAGCGTGACCGGATCCTTGATGCCCCAAGCCGGCCGGCCCTCGAACTCCAACGGCACGCACTGCAAATCCGCGCGCCTCTGCCACGGAATGCGCTTCGGCACGGCGGCGGGAGTGGTGGCGGTCATGCGAATCTCAGTTTGTCTTCATCTTCCTCCCCGTTTGTCTTCCTCTTCCTCCCCTCGCCCCTCCGGGGAGAGGGGCCGGGGGTGAGGGGCGATTCCGCGAGCACTCACTTCGCCGGGCCAATCACCAGCGTCGCGGTCTGCCCGGGGCGCAGACTGAGGTCGCTGTTGTCGATCTCGGCCCAGACTCGCACCTGGCCGTTGACCGGATCAATTTCGGGACTGACAAACACCAGCTTGCCCTCGTACTTCGCCGCGGATTTTCCGGGAACGTCCACCACCAGCATGGCCGGTCGCCCGACGAGATTCGTCGGCAGCATCTGCGACGCGAGAAACGCCTCCGCTCGCAAGCGATTGAGCCGAATGAGTCGCATCACCGGCGTGCCCGGCTCCACCCATTCGCCGTGCTGCTTCTTCCACTGCACGACCATTCCCGGGAAGGGGGCCGCGATGGTTCGCCGTTCCAGCGCGAGAGTCGCTCGCTCGAGATCGTGCTGCTTAATCTGCAACGACAGTCTGGCCTGTTGCAGGTCGACTTCCGCCTGTTCGATTTCCAGGACCGCCTTGTCCGCGAGCAGCTTCAACCGGTCGATTTCCGTTTGTGAGACGCTTTTCGGAAACTTGAGGTTCGATTCCATCGCCCGTTTGAGTTCCGCATCGGCGACCGCGACCGACGCCTTGGCAAACCGAACCTTGATATCGTTGTCCGCCAGCGCGCGAGCCACCTTCAATTCGGTCTCGGCCCGCACGCGGATCAGCTTCGCCTCGCGATCGTCGATCTTGGCGAGCGGCTTCCCCTCAGCCACCGTCTCCCCCTCCTTGACCGCCAGCAGACTGAGCAGCCCCGCCTCACTGGCCGACACGTCCGCATGCTCGATCAGCGTCAGAAGGGCCGAATCGATCTGCAACTCGGCTGACGGGTCGGCTCCTGCGAGCAACAGGCTGAGCATACAAGTGGTGACGTGAGACATGAGATTGGTCCTGGAAGTCTGGGTTATCGATCAGGAACTGCGGCTGTCTTGGTTTTCAGAACAAGAGTCGTGTGCGAATCGCGTCGATCAGATCGTGGAGCCAGACGTAACCCAGCGGTTGTTGGCCGCAGCGGATTCGAGGCAGGGCCGTCGCACCGGGACGCGGTTGTTCGATTTGGTCGCGATCAAAGGCGACAACCACGCGCACGTGGCTGCGCGAGGCATCGTCGGCTTCGGAACTGAGCGACACCTCCCGCACCTGTCCGCGATAGGTGCGGCCCGGTTCCGAGGTCAGCAGGAATTCGACATCCAGTTCCGGGAGTAGTGCCTTCCGCGCGCGGAGCATGTGTCCGGCATCTTTGTCAGCGACGCGAACCTCGACGACCCACGGTCCCGAGGTCTCACCGATGGTCAGCAACGATTGACCGCGTTCGACCGGCCTGGCCGACAGGTGCTGAGCGACATCCCACGTGAGGACTTTGCCGGCGATCGGACTGCGCAGGGTGAGTCCCGCGCGCCGCTCCTCGATCAGCAACCGCTGTCGCTCCAGCGTTCGCAGCCGTTCCTTCAACTCTTCCTCGTCCGCCGTCAGTTGCCTCGCGCGCGAGGCGGCATCCGGCGTATTGCCCCCCGTGAACCGGGCGGCCTGAACTCCCTTGAGCCGTTCGTTCACCGTCGCGATCTCGCCGATGATGCGTGGGCTTTCGGTTTCCAGGTCGGGGTCGCGCAGCACGAGCAGCGGCTGGTCCTGCTTCACGTCGTCGCCGTGAGCGACCAGGATTTGATCGACGATACCCGACGTGCTGGCAAACACTTCGCGACGCTGAGCCGGCCACAACTCGGCAGGACCAGTGACGGTGAACTCGGCGGGAATCAACACGAGCGCCGCGACGATTCCCGCCAGCAATGCCAACACAAACAGCGTGGACGGTCGCAGCATCAGTTGAGGCAGTCGCTGCACGCGCTGCCACAGTCCGAGCCACGGGATGTCGCTCCGTTCCAGGGCCGCACGCAACGTCAGGCCCGAGCGATTCGCGAGCGACTCACCGCGCGACTGCCAACCCGCCAGATCGTCGAGCGGTTGGAAGTGCTCGAACACGATCACGGCCGCGGGGGGCGAGCGGTCCTGCTCGTCGAGCTTGGCGAGCACGGGCACGATACCGACGCCGGTCGCTCCCGAGTCTCGAACGTGTCGCTGCAAAATCTCGTCGAGTTGAGCGTCGCTCCCTTCGCCGGTCGTCGAATCAGTCGCACCGCGCCAAACGGATCGACCTTGCCGCGCGACAAGTCTCGCCAACGATTCGAGTGACCGCGTCGCACTCGATCGCGGTTCGACGCGCTCCACGCCGCTGACGGATTTCAACTGAAACGAGCGACCGCGACGGACCAGCACACTGACTCGGTCGCATTCGGCCAGCAATCGTCCATCGTTGGCGATCGCCGCGCTGACGGAAGCCAGATCGAGCGACTGCCACAGGCGGTGCGCGTACTGATCCCACTGCTGCCAGAGGCTTCTCGCGCGACGAAGCTGCTGCAGTTCGTGCTGCGAGAGAAAGTCGGCCGTGATCTCACACAGCGCGGCGAAGAATTGAATCGTGTCGGGCGGCAATTGACCGGCCGCGTCAAGACCATGCGACGTCTCCAGGATGCCGACCGTTTGCCCCGCATGACGAATCGGACTGAGCACGTGCGAGCCTTCCGTCGTCGAACCGTTGGTCCCGGCAAGGTTCGATCCGGAGAGCGAACTCACGATGCGAGGCTGCTCATCCGTCGACACGTCAGCCAACAACTCCTGCCGCTGCTCGATGGAACCGGTGTCCCGCTTGTCGTTCGGTGGGACTTCGCCCACCGGTTCCCACGCCCCTTCCAACGACTGTCGCCACAGGATCGCGCAGCTCGCTCCGCCCGGTTGGATCGCGCGCCCCAGCACCTCGGCGAAGAACCGACCCGGTTCGATGTCGCTCCGTGCGAGCTCCGCCAGATGGTCGATGCTCCGCTCCATCTGGAGCCGCGACGCATCGGCGGATGGCTTCGATGATGAGGGTGATCGCGCAGACATGCGGCCCAATATACACACGGACCAACACAGGGGGCAGGTTTGTAACCTGTCACTCTCCATTTGCTTGCGTCCCCAGTCCACACCGCGTCAACACGATTCGTGTCAATCTGGGAGGACGGGCGAGACTCGAACGCCTCCCGCGCAATGGACCTTTCCGAAAAGTGGACCTTTACCGCAGATTCGGTTTCTTCCGGTCGTAACGGTTGCCGATGAGTCTTCATGAAACACCGGGCTGTTCCCGCCGTGAGGCCATCACGGGCGGGACCGGCGTGTGTTGCCGAAGGACTTCGCCACTTGAGGACGGTCCCCATCGGTCACACAGGGAGATGGCTGAACGATGCGCGGGGTCAACACACTTCTGGGACTGATGGGGATGACCAGCCTGGTCGTCTGCGGTTGCCTGCGCCATGCGGCGACACCCGCGTCGGCGGTCGGCGAAATCGACACCAGTCACTACGAACACCTCGCCAAGCAGATTGAGTTCCCGGATCACCCGACTCCCAGCGACGACCTGCTCGCGGCCACACCGTCACCGATGTCATTGGCGACGCCCGAGACGGTGGACTATCTGGGACTGTCGCTCGAAGAGACGATGCATCTCGCACTGGCCAATTCGCCGGTGCTGCGCGAGCTCGGTGGGGCCATCCTGCGCACAGCCGACAATTCCAGAACAAAGTACGATCCGTCGATCACCGAATCCGATCCGCAGACAGGCATTGAGGGAGCCTTGAGCGCGTTTGACGCGCAGTTCACGTCCAACTTCTCGTTCGAGAAGAATGATCGGGCGCTGAACAATGTCTTCTTCGGCGGCGGCACCCGACTGCTTCGACAGGATTTCGCGACGTGGCAGACGCAAGTCTCCAAGACCGCCGCCACGGGTACGAGGTATGCCTTCAAGAACTACACGCAATACGACGCCAACAACGCACCCGGCAACTTTGTGGGCAGTGCGTTCACGACCTGGTACGACCTGGAAGCACGGCACCCACTGTTGCAGGGAAGTGGCACCAGTTTCAATCGACTGGCCGGCCCAAACGCCCAACCCGGTGTGATCAACGGTGTGGTGATCGCCCGCATCAACTCGGATATGGCTCTGACCTCGTTCGAAGTGGGCGTCCGCAACTTTGTCAGCGATGTCGAGAACACGTATTGGGATCTCTACTTCGCCTATCGCGATCTCGATGCGAAGGTTAACGCCCGCAACGGCGCTCTCAACACTTGGCGACGGATCAATGCCCTGTACGAGCGGGGCCGTCGTGGCGGTGAGGCCGAAAAGGAAGCGCAGGCGCGCGAACAGTATTTTCGGTTTGAGGAAGAGGCTCAGAACTCGCTGCACGGCAAGCTGGTCGATGGGACTCGCACCTTCAACGGCACGACCGGTGGAACCTTTCACGGCACGGGCGGCGTCTACGTCGTCGAGCGCCGGCTGCGACTGTTGATCGGGCTGCCGATCAACGATGGTCGCCTGATCCGCCCGACCGAGGAACCGATCAAGGCCAAGGTGGTCTTCAATTGGGAGGCCAGTCTCGTCGAAGGACTTACACGCCGGGCCGAGCTGCGTCGCCATAAGTGGCAGATCAAGAAGCGCGAGGCGGAGTTGGAGGCGAACAAGAACTTCCTCAAGCCGCAACTCGATTTGATCGGACGCTATCGGTGGCGGGGCTTCGGCAAGGATCTCTATCCCAACAGTGGCACGGGACGGTTCAACAACGCCACGACGGACCTGTTCTCCGGCGACTTCCAGGAATGGCAGGCGGGCGTCGAACTGTCGTTTCCGATCGGATACCGGCAGGCCTATTCGGCGGTCCGCCAATCCGAACTGCAACTGGCGCGAGAACGAGCGCTGTTGCACGAACACGAACGGGCTGTCATCCACGATCTGAGCAACGCGATCTCGGAAGCCGACCGGGCGTATGCCCTCGTCGAAACCAACATGAACCGGCGCATGGCGGCTGCCGAACAGGTGGCTGCCGTTCAGACAGCCTTCGAGGCGGACAATGCCACGCTCGACTCGTTGCTGGACGCACAGCGACGGCTCTCCGATGCCGACGTCTCATACTATCGCTCGCTGGTCGAGTACCAACTGGCCGTCAAGAACGTGCAGGTCGAGAAGGGCACGCTGCTCGACTACAACGAAATCTTCCTGAGCGAAGGGGCCTGGCCGACCAAGGCGTATGAAGACGCCGAGGATCGCGAATCGACCCGAGGCGAACCACACAACTACACCCCCCACCCAAAGAAACACTCGCCTTGGGTCAGTCAGGGGATGTACCCGCAGATGCTGTCACCGTCGGGTGGAGTCGTCACTCAACCACAGCCGGTTCCCTACGCCCCCTCGGGCGCATCGACTCCCGCCGAAGCGACTCCCGAATCGCCCGGCCCAACGCCCGTCGAACGCGAGCGCGGAACGAGCAGCCTCCCCACGACAGAGTCCTCGGCAGACCTCGACGGCCCGCCCATCAGTGCGGACTCAACACCGTTCGAGCTGCCATTCGCGTCACCCGAGTAGCAACGCGTCGCTGCCTCTCTCTCTCTACTCAACGAGCCGTTTCGCATTCTCCGTCGCGACAGCCTTCAGTTGAGGCTGAGCAAGAGGCGACTCGCGCAGCTTCAGAGTCGCCGACTCGTGATAGAAGAACGGGAAGTGCGAGCCGAACAGGATGCGCTCGGAGGCCGTTTGCTCGATGAGGCGGCTGACTCCACCGACGCCTTCCAGCATCGCGATGTCGGTGAAGACCTGGCCGGCCGCGATCAGGTCCGCCACTTTGGGAATCGTGAGTCCGCGGAAGGCGTTGAGCAGCACGAGCCGCAGCGCCGGCAGGCCCTTGACCAACGCGGCCAACGGCGCGGCATCGACATGCGGGACGAGCATGAGTAGTGGCTGAGTCCGCTCATCCTCCATGCTGATGGCCAACTGCACGATCAGTCGCCGCTCGGTCGCCGCCGCGAGCAGCCTCGCAAACCGCGGGTCATCGAGTTTGTAGCCGTGATAGTTCGGATGCAGGCGGATGCCTCGCATGCCATGCACTTCGTGGCAGCGGCGCAGATCGTCCTCCCAATCGGGAAGCGCGGGATTCACCGAGCCGAACGGAATGAGCAGCCCTTCGCCCTGATCGCGACAGATTTTGGACAGCCGCTCATTCACGGCGGCGATGTCGCGATGAAACAGTCCGTCGAAGCTGCCGGTCCACGCCTGAATCACATTCTGTTCGCGCAGCTTCGCGACGAGTGCCTCGGGCTCATCACCGGGAACGCGACGGAAGGGCCAGTGCGAGGCATAGACATTCACGTCGATCAGTTCTGGTTTGGCTGTCACGGTTGCATCCCCTTGTCCTTCAGGATCGGAAGCATCATCCGTTTGAGGTTCTCGCCAAGGATCAGTCGCT
>JBBPIS010000076.1:0-23863 GCA_038040225.1 Planctomycetota bacterium | reverse complement strand
GGGGACTCGCGCGCCGAAGACCTTCGCCAACTGTGAGGCAAAGCTGCGTCCGCCCGTGTCGCTGCCGTAGAGGATCCGTTCGGGACCGAGTTCGCGCACGGCCATCTCGACGAAGCCGTTGACCGGATCGGAGCCGGCCAGATCGATCGAGACGTTCTGGAACGGCCTCACCGCGCGGATGCCAAGCTCCCACGTCCCGCCCGTATGTCCGCAGATCAGTGGCACGTCGGGATGCCGCTTCACCAGCGCGACCAGATCGTCGGGAGTCGACTCGCCGGGATACGTCGTTCCGTCGGTCTTGAACCACGTGTGCTGAAAGATGACCGCCTTCAATTCGGCCGCCCGGCGGATGATCGCATCGAGCGCCTCGTCGCTGCACTTCTTCGCAACCCACAGCTTGATCCCGACCATCGGCCCCTTCGCCACGCAGCGCTCGATCTCGGCCAGACTCGCTTCGGGATGCTCACCGCTGACGTAGCAGAATCCGAAACAACGGTGATGCCAGTGGGCGATGGCTTGCAGCGCCTCGTCGTTCTCCTGCCGCAGCCGCTCGGGCGAGGGATTCTTCGACCACGACATCCCCATGTAAACGCACAGCCGCTCGATCCCCATCCGGTCGGCGTATTCGAGCATCTGCGCCATTCGCTCTTCCGGCGTGCGGCCGGGAACGCCGGACAGATGAACGTGAAGATCCCAGATCATGCGGTGGCCTCCTCGGAATGTGAGCTCGATCACTTCGGCACGTCGAGCGTATCCAACTGTCCGAGCGAGGCAAGCAACACGTTACTCCGAGCTTTCCTCAACTTCACCGTCTTCCACTTCACCGTCTTCAAAAGTACAAGAGATGATTGTCGTGAACGGTGGGATGGACCCACCCCCCATCGTCACATAACGCCGCCGGACTCCCATCCACACCAGCAAATCGTCCCACAGCGCAAGAGTCTTTTGAACGACCGGGCCTCCGGTGGGAGTTGGCCCCGATGAGCGGGCCGCCACGACATTCGGCAGCATGATGCCGCCCACTCCAATCAGGACTGCCGCAGCACAGGCCACCACGAGCTGCTTGGTCCGTCGCCAGACCGCGCGGGCTCCGACCGGACAGTCGCTCGTCAGCACGGTCCCGTCCGCACGTCGAAACAGGCGACCGCAGAGGTTTCCATCACGCTCGCGAATCAACTGAGTCGCCTCATCGGCCGTCATCGCCGACAGGTTGTAGACGTGTTTCTGGCAACTCCCGCAAAAGCGCGATCGGTCGTCGCCGACCATCGCCGACCAGTCGGCCGAACACGGAGAGGCGATGCGAATGTTGTCGAGGATTGTGAGCGACGCTGTCATGATCGAACTTTCGGTGAACGGGAAGAGGCACCGGTTGTCAGACGTTCGCGTTTCCCAAAGAGTTCCCGGACAGAATGAACGAGCCCGAGTCAGTCTGCGGCGTGTGCCTCACTCGATCGGCACCTCATGGTAGTCGAGTGCCCATTCGCGCATGAAGCGCACGGTGTGAGGCACGATCCGGTAAACGATGAGCATCGGGTTGTCGAGGCTTCCCAGATACTGACGCAGCAGCGGATTGGCGTCCCAGATTTCCTGCAGGACGTTCCTGTCGGAGACCACTTCCGCGACGCCCGTGATGCGCACCTGATCGTGTTTCTCGTCGAGGTAACACAACTCAACCTTTGGGTTCGCCGCGATCTCGACGGTCTTGTGGTACATCTTCAAGTTGGCGACGTAGACCACGAAGCCGTCGGTCCGCACCGGCGAGACCGGACGCACGCGCGGCTGGTCTCCATCCATCGACGCCAGGTACGGAAACCGATCCGCCGCGATGACGGCTCGCGCCAGTTCGGGCAACTGTGCAGGATCGATTGGTTCGGGAACGGGCCGGGTCATCGTTCACCTCGCCGCCAATTGTTCGCGGATAAACTCCAGCGCCCGCGCGTTGGCTTCGGTGACCTTTTTCGGGTCGCCGTCGCGGAGGCCGTGTTCAGCTCCTTCGATGGTCAGGAGTTCGTGCTTCACGCCGTGCCTGGTCAGTTCGCCAGCCATGTCGGACGAGCAGGCGTAGGGGACGTCGGTGTCTTCGGTGCAGTGGATCATCAGGATCGGCGGGTAGTCGCGCGTGATCTGTTTGACGGGACAGAAGCGGTCCAGCTTGCCGGGTTCTTTCACGGCGTCGATGCCGGTGACTCCGAGCGACCAGCCGCCGGTTTGTCGCAGGTGACGATAGTAGCCGCCGCGCGCTTTCCCCTCGACGGGATCGTCGGTGTTCGTGAGCACTTTTTTGTTCACGCCGGCCAACGCCTCATCGCGAGGCACGGCGACTCCGTGATGCGTGGATTTTTCCCTGGTCCACTCGCCGTCGATGTCGCCGTAGCCCCAATAGGCCACGAGCGCCGTTGGCTTGGGCGTGACGATCGCACCCGACAGCATCGTGAGGAATCCGCCCGCCGAGCCACCCGTCACGACGATGCGTCGCGTGTCGGCTCCGAACAGCTTCGGACCCTGCTCGTGCAGCCAGCGGAAGGCGTCCTTCAAGTCCTCGGCGATCTCCGGCAGCTTCACTTCCGGAGCCAACCGATAATCGAGCGACACGAACACGAATCGCTCGCGAGTACACAGCTCCAGAATCTGCCGGGGCACCTGCGAGCGGCTGCCGACGATGAGCGCTCCCCCATGAATCCAAACCACCACCGGCCGAGCCTCCGCCCCCTCCGGCCGATACACATCCGCCTCCACCTTCACGTCCCCCACCGTCTTGTAAACGTGAGCCGTCCTGACCAACGGTTTGTCGTTCGCGGTCTTGGCGTCGTTGTCTGCGGCCGCAGCGATTGAAGTCGCCAGCAAGCCCATGTTCAACCAAACTGTACGAGCCCATGTCAGTCGGAGTTGTTGGCGCATCACGGCTCCTCGGTCGTTGAGTCCCTGCGGCGATTGAGATCGCGTGGAAAAGTGCGGACACACGATGCCGGACGGCTCGCATCGCGTCGGGCCGATTTGTAGCATGGTCTCCTCGCCATCGGCAATTCACCCACCTGACCTCGTTGCGGAGACGCTCCCCATGACGGACAAGACCCAGCCCGAATCGACCACTCCACAGAACGCCTCGCGGCGCGACTTCCTCAAGACGGGTGCGGTCGTGGCGGGCACGATGGGCCTCAACCTGACGATGAACGCCCGCGCGTTTGCGGCGGGCAGCGATCAACTCAAGGTGGGATTGGTCGGTTGCGGTGGGCGAGGCACGGGAGCGGCTCAACAGGCGCTGACAGCCGACTCGCAAACGAAGCTCGTCGCCGTGGCGGACGTGTTCCGCGGGCAGATCGATGGGAGTCTGAACAACCTCAAGACGAACAACCGCATCGCGGCGCAGGTCGCTGTCGAGGAAGACTTCAAATTCGTGGGACTCGAAAGCTACAAGAAGGTCATCGAGCACTGCGACGTCGTGTTGCTGGCATCGCCTCCCGGATTTCGCCCGGTTCATCTGCGCGCGGCGGTCGAAGCGGGAAAACACATCTTCACCGAGAAGCCGATGGCGACGGACGCGCCCGGCGTGCGGTCCGTGATCGAGTCGGTGAAGATCGCCAAGGAGAAGAAGCTGGGGATGGTCGCGGGCTTTTGCTGGCGCTACGACTCACCGCGCCGCGAGTTCTTCAAACGGATTCACGACGGACAAATCGGCGACGTGGTGTCGGTCTTCGGCACGTACCTGACGTCACCCGTGAAGCCGATGCCGCCCGCGAAGTCCCGTCCCGAGGGAATCACGGATCTCGAGTGGATGGTGCGCAACTGGTACAACTTCACGTGGCTCTCGGGAGACGGCCTCGTCGAGCAGGCCATTCACACCGTCGACTGGCTGCAGTGGGTGATGAAGGACGCGCCGCCCGCCCGCTGCACCGCCGTCGGTGGCCGCCAGATTCCCGCTCACGGCGGAAACATCTTCGACCACATCGAGATCAACTACGAATGGGACGGCGGCGTGCGTGGCTTCCTCGCCCAACGACAGATTCCCGGCTGCCACAACGAGAACAGCCTGTACGTTCACGGCACCAAGGGAACGGCCACGATTCGCGGAGGCGGTGACACGGGAGTCTCCATCGAGGGAGCGAACCCCTGGAAATACGAAGGCCCCAAGTCGCGCGACATGTACCAGATCGAGCACGATGAATTCTTCGACTCGATCCGCACCGGCAAGCCGATCAACGACGGCGACCGCATGGTGAAGAGCACGCTGGCCGGGATCATGGGCCGCATGGCGGGCTACACCGGCCAGCAGATCTCGTGGGACAAGGCGCTGAACTCGAAGGACGTTCTCGTTCCCGAGATCACCGGCTGGGACACAAAGGTTGAAGTCGCCCCGATGGCTCAACCGGGGACCACGCCGTTCATTTAGTGGGTGCTTCGAGACTACTGTAGGCCGACTTCGCCGAAGTCGGCGATGCGGATTTCGGCGAAATCCTTCTACAGTTGAGCGGGCCGCCAAGTTCCTCTAGCCAACTTTCTCGGCAACAGCCCGCATCTGCTCGATGATGTCCATTCCGACCAGACGACTCCACTCGTCCATCAGTCGTCGATACATCGGGCCGCTGCTTCCGGTTCCGATCTGTCGTCCGTTCAATTTCGTCACGGGGAGCAGGCAACACGGCGTTGACGAAATGAACGCTTCGGCGGCGGAAGACCATTCGTGCGGCTCGATGTCGCGCACCTGGACCGGCTGGATGATGTTCATGCACAGATCGATCACCACCTCGCGACTGATTCCACGCAGGACGTTGGTCGCCGGAGTCACGAGTTGCCCCTGCTGGAACATCCAAAGATTGCCCGAAGCCGTTTCGGTCAGCGTCCCCTCGTGACTTGTGAGGACGGCCACTCCCCTCGGATCGACCTGCTTCGCCTGCCGATCGGCCAGATGCCAGTGTAGCCGACTGCGATGCTTGACACGGGCGTCGATCACGTCATCGGGAATGCTGCGAGTCTCGACGGTCACCAGATGCAGTCCGGTCTGGCAGGCGTCGGCCCACAATTCCAACGGCAGCGGAAACGTGTGAACGCAGACGGTCGGCTTTTTCGCCGAGGCGGCTCCCGCGCGACCGAGATATGTCAGATTCTGCCCCGCCGTTACGAACACGATCAGCCCCAGATCGTGATGCGCCGGGATGAGCTTCGCATTCTCCGAGACGACTCGCTCGCAGATCGCTTTCAACTCGGCCATCGACAGGCCCATCTCGAAGCCGACGATCGCGAGTGACTGCTCCAACCGGGCCAGATGCTGGTCGAGGCGGAACGGCGCGTGACGAAACGTCCGCACCATCTCGCTCACCGACGCTCCGCCCACGACGCCGAGATCGAAGACGTGGAGTGAAGCCTGCGAAATCGGGACGAATTCGCCGTTCAAGTACGCGATGGGTTCTGTCATGAACGAGTCTCGCGAAGTCTCACGTAATCGGCCCGGATGTCCACGGGCAAAACTCTTCGTCGCCGATCCCCTGGGCTTCACTCTTGGTTTTCTTGCCGCCGGCCACGGCGATGACCTCTTCAAAAATCTCGCGGCCGACTTCTTCGATCGTGGCGCCGTCGAGGATTCGTCCGGCGTTGATGTCCATGTCGTCGACCATGCGTTCGTACATTGGCGTGTTCGTGGCAATCTTGATCGACGGGACCGGTTTGCAGCCGAAGCAGCTTCCGCGGCCGGTCGTGAAGCAGACGACGTTGGCTCCCCCCGCGACGAGTCCCGTGACGGAGGCGGGGTCGTAACCGGGAGTGTCCATGAACACGAAGCCCTTTTTTGTGACCGGCTCGGAGTACTCGAAGACTCCGTTCAGCGCGGTCGTGCCCCCCTTGGCGATGGCTCCGAGCGACTTCTCGTAGATGGTGGTCAGGCCACCCTTCTTGTTGCCGACCGACGGATTGATGTCGACTCGCTGGCCGAACTTCGCGGTGTAGTCGATCCACCACTGAATCCGGTCGAGCATCGCCTGAGCCACTTCCGGCGAGGCCGATCGCCGCGTGAGCAGATGCTCGCCCCCAACGGCCTCGGGCGTTTCGGCGAGGACCGACGTGCCGCCGTGCGCGACGAGTAAATCGGTGCAATAGCCCAGCGCGGGATTGGCCGTGGTGCCGCTGTTGCCGTCGCTGCCGCCGCAGTTCAGGCCGACCATGATCTCGGAGACCGGGATCGGCACGCGCCGGACCTTGTTCACTTCGGGGAGCAGTTCGCGAATGGCGGCGACCGCGCGTGCGACCGTCTTCGCCACGCCACCCTGCTCCTGAATGTTCATCACGAGCGGATTGGTCCCCGGCAGTTGCGAGGTGCCGCCGAGTTGCAGCAGTCCGCCGTTGTCCATCAGGAACGATGCCTGTGCCGTCTCGCACCCGAGCCCGATGACGATGTAGGCCGCGATGTTCGGATGCTTCGCGAAACCGGCCAATGTTCGCGTCAGTTGTCTGTGGTCTTCGCCGCCGAATTGCATCGCGCAGCCACCCTTGTGAATCAGCGGGACGACTCCATCGACGTTCGGGAATTGTTCGAGCAACGCCGTGTCGAATCGTTGAGCCGCGTATTTCGAGGCCGTCGCAGAACAGTTCACGGTTGACACGATCCCAATGTAGTTGCGAGTCGCCGCGCGTCCGTCGGGGCGGCGATAGCCTTGAAACGTCCGGCCCGTGATGGGCGTCGGCGTGGGAGGAATCTCGGTACAGAAGGCGTAATCGAGCTTCAGGTCGCCCGCCGTGACATTGTGAACGTGAACCCAATCGCCCGGCTCGATGGGAGCCGCCGCGAAACCGATTGTCTGCCCGAATTTCTTGATCGGTTGCCCCACGGCAATCGATCGCAGCGCGACCTTGTGGCCCATGTCGATCTCTTCGCGGGTCGTCACCGGGCCGGTGTCTTCAAACGAGAACGCGGTTCCCTCGGAAACCTGCCGCGCGGCGACAGCGATGTTGTCATCAGGGTGCAAACGAACGAACGGACGTGCGGACATGAGGCTCTTTCCAAACGGAGAACGATGCTCCGCGAAGGCTATTCGTTTCTGACGGCGGCATCAATGGGAACGAACGGCAGGTCAAAGCAAGAAGCCCGGCATGAAAACCATGCCGGGCTTCTCTCAATTCTTGCGACTTATCCGCGCTCATCGCGCGAAAACCGTTCCAACTTCAACCCATCTTCATCGCGGACAAGCCGCCCGTGGCGGTTACTTGATGAAGAGCATTTCTTGATAGGTCGGCAGTGGCCAGTGATCGTCGGCGACGACACCTTCGAGTTCATCGACGACGGCTCGCACGGCTTCCATCGCGGGCTTGATCTTCTTGGCACAGCGATCGGCCGCCTGCTGCGGATTCGAGACGCCGTGTCCGCCGTGGCCACCTTCCTCAATCAGGTGCTCCAGCGCGGAGATGTTCTGATTCAGCGACTTGATCAGGCCGCTGAGTTTCGTCAGCAGCGAGGCATCGAAATCGACACCGGCCGCCTTGCAGTTGGAGGCGGCGGCGGCGAGCTCGCTCTGATAGCGAACGGCAGCCGGGTAGATCGTCGTCTTGGCGATCTCGTGCGTCAGCTTTGCCTCGACGTTCAGGGTGAGAACGTACTGCTCGAAATAGATTTCCTTGCGGCTTTCGAGTTCGCGCGGCGTCAGCACCTTGTACTTGTCCATCATCGACACGACGGCCGGATCAACGAGGTCCGGCAGGGAATCGATCGTCTGCTTCTTGTTCGGCAGACCGCGCTTGGCGGCTTCGGCGTGCCACTCTTCCGTGTAGCCGTCCCCGTTGAAGATCACCGCGCCGTGCTCGTTGATGATCGTCTTGAGCAGCGTCTGGACGGCTCCGCCGAGCTTGGCCGCATCACCACCGGTGGCCTTGTCCAGTTCGGTGGCGCAGTAGTCGAGCGCCTCGGCCATGATCGTGTTCAGGGCGACGAGCGGTCCCGCCATCGACTGGCTCGAACCGACGGCCCGGAACTCAAACTTGTTGCCGGTAAAGGCAAACGGGCTGGTCCGGTTGCGGTCTCCCGCGTCCTTCGGCAGCGGCGGCAGCGTATCGACACCGACGGTCATCATGCCCTGCTGCTTGCTGGTTGCGGCCGAACCGCTTTTCTTGATCTGCTCGAACACATCGGTCAACTGCTCGCCGAGGAAGATCGAGATGATCGCGGGGGGAGCTTCATTGGCACCGAGGCGGTGATCGTTGCCCGCGTGGGCCACGACGGCTCGCAGCAGCGTGGCGTGCTTGTGGACCGCACGGATGACGGCCGCACAGAAGACGAGGAACTGCATGTTCTCGTGCGGAGTCTTGCCCGGTTCGAGCAGGTTCCCCTGCGTCGAGTTGCCGAGCGACCAGTTGCAGTGCTTGCCCGAGCCGTTGACACCAGCGAATGGCTTCTCGTGCAGGAGGCATTCCATCCCGTGCTTCTGAGCCACCTTCTTGAGAATCAGCATGATGAGTTGCTGATGGTCGGCCGCCACGTTGGCATTCTCATAAACCGGCGCGATCTCGTACTGGCTCGGAGCCACTTCGTTGTGACGAGTCTTCACCGGGATGCCGAGCTTGAACATCTCACGTTCCGCGTCCAACATGCAGGCGAGAACACGATCGGGAATGGCACCAAAGTACTGATCGCAGAACTCCTGACCCTTCGGTGGAGGTGCTCCGAAGAGCGTGCGTCCGGCGTTGATGAGGTCCGGCCGGGCAAAAAAGAAGTTGCGGTCGATCAGGAAGTACTCCTGTTCTGGTCCGCAGGTCGAAACGACAAGGGCCGGGCTTTTGTGGCCGAACACCTTCAGGATGCGTTGAGCCTGCGCGTTGACCGCCTTCATCGAACGCAGGAGTGGCGTCTTCTTGTCGAGTGCTTCGCCGGTCCACGAGAAGAACGCGGTCGGAATGCAGAGCGTCGTACCGTTTGCATTCTCAAGAATATAGGCGGGGCTGGTCACGTCCCAAGCCGTGTAGCCGCGAGCCTCAAACGTCGCGCGGATGCCGCCCGACGGGAAGCTTGATGCATCCGGCTCGCCCTGAATCAGCGCGCTGCCGCTGAATTCGGCGACCGCTCCGCCCGCACCGTCCGGGTTCAGAAAGCTGTCGTGCTTCTCGGCCGTCAAGCCGGTGAGCGGATGGAAAACGTGAGCGTAGTGCGATGCACCCTTTTCGATGGCCCAATCCTTCATGGCGGCGGCGACGGTGTCGGCGACGGCCGGATCGAGCGGCTCGCCCATCTCGATCGTTTTGAGGACCGACTTGAAGACGCTCTTGGGAAGACGGTCTTTCATCACCTTCTGGCTGAAGACATTCGAGCCAAACAGCTCGCCTGCCGAGGTTTCAGCGAAGTTCAACGGGGCCGGAGATGACTCGTAGTTCGTGACTGCCTTGATTGCATTGATGCGCGATGCACTGCCACTCATAAGTTGTTGCCTTCTTAAAAACAGGGGTTGAGCGCGGAAAGGCCTCTGAATACTCGCCTACGACGAGCAACCACTATGCCGGGCCATGACCTGACGCTGACCGGGAAGGGAGCGTGTGGACTCTACCACGATTTTTTCCAAACGTCACTGCAACGGGGAGCAGTTCTGGTGCGACTTTTGGGCACCCTTGCCCGATTCCTGAGCGGGGACGATTGTCCGACGAGCCGCTTCGTTTCCCGAAAAATTTGGTGGAACCCCATGATGACTGTGCGAGACACAATGGTGCAATCCAACAGCCGGCCCAAACTTTGGTTCTCCCTGCTCTGAATGCGTTCGGGAACAAGCGCCGCTGGTGACGGCAGTGCCTCCCATGCAAATTCGGTGGTCGACGGCTCAGTTGCCAATTCCAACGACTGAGACGGCCGGTACTGATCGGCGAGCATTTTCCATCAACGGATTGAACACTCGGGCCGATGCAGGCGTCACGCCGATCAATTTGCAGGTCCAACCCGAACTTGATTGTCGTGGCTGGACTCATGAATGTGTACGAAGATCGGTGGTTTGCTTGACGATGCGGGCTGCGGTGTTAGAATCGCCGCCCGTTCAGTCCTGTTTGCTTCGGGTGGTCAGATCACACAGCAAACGACTGAAACAACGAGGGGTCGTAGCTCAATTGGTTAGAGTACCGGACTGTCGATCCGGTGGTTGCGGGTTCGAGCCCCGTCGACCTCGTTAGTCAGATCGATGAATGCGAACGACCACCAACTCAACGAAGTTGGTGGTCGTTTCGTTTTGGTGGGTGCCGTCTCTTCGGCACGAATAAATGCTTCAATCGTTACAACTGTTCCAATCACGTTCATGGTCCAACGTAGTCTCGGATCGCTGTCGACCGATTTCACCGGTTCGGTCAAACCACAAGTTTCGAGTCACTTCTGCCAGCCGACTCATCGTCGATGGCGATGAAGCGGATTGATTGTCATAATCCCCAGCCACGATAGCGGACTGGTGGTGCAGTCTGTGCAGAGGCAAGACCACGTGTTACGATGCCGCCCGCAATCTGGCACACTCCAAACATTGATCGCTCTTTCGGGCATGGCCCGTTCGTGGCACAAGCCCCAGTTCTTTACGACGAGGTTGACCAACCAATGGCCACCGCTCTGGAAGCTCCTCCGGCATCACGCAAAACCGACCGCGCTCCGGTCGCTGCGGCAGCCGTTTCTGTGGACGAAGTCGCCGACGTAGCGGCGGTTGTCATGGATCCGGCCGAACTCGACGAATGGCTCGAGTCCGTCGATGACATCATCCATCGACATGGCCCGGCCGCACTGAGCCAACTGCTGACGAGTTTGTACTCCCGCGCGCAGGGTCAGGGTGTGCCGATCGTTCCCTCGATTACAACCCCCTACGTCAACACGATCCCTCCCGAAGCCGAGCCTCCGTTTCCCGGAGATCGTGCCATCGAGCGCAAGCTCAAGAGCATCATTCGCTGGAACGCGATGGCGATGGTCGTGCGAGCCTATCGGACCGAGTCTGGCGTGGGCGGACACATCTCAACATTTGCATCTTCCGCCACGCTGGTCGAAATGGGTTTCAACCATTTCTTTCACGCCCGGACGGCGGACCACACGGGAGACCTCGTCTATTTCCAGGGACATTCGTCTCCGGGCATGTACTCGCGAGCATTCGTCGAAGGCCGGTTGACCGAGGAAAACCTCGTCAAGTTCCGGCGCGAGTTGCCGCGCGGGACCGGCTTGTCGTCATACCCGCATCCGTGGTTGATGCCCGACTTCTGGCAATTCCCGACCGTGTCGATGGGCCTCGGCCCGATCTGCTCGATCTATCAGGCCCGGTTCCTGAGGTATCTGGAACATCGTGGATTGCTCGACACGTCAAAGTCTCGCGTCTGGGCGTTTCTCGGCGACGGAGAAATTGATGAGCCGGAATCTCTGGGAGCGATCTCGCTCGGTGCGAGAGAGAAACTCGACAACCTCACCTGGGTCGTCAACTGCAACCTGCAACGGCTCGACGGGCCGGTCCGAGGCAACGGCAAGATCATTCAGGAACTCGAAGGTGTCTTCCGCGGAGCCGGTTGGAACGTCATCAAGATCGTCTGGGGTTGCGACTGGCAGCCGCTGCTCGATGCCGACGAGACGGGCATCCTCGTCAAGACGCTCGGCGAAGTCGTGGACGGTCAGTTCCAGAAGTACAGCGTTGAGACGGGAGCCTACATTCGCGACGACTTCTTCGGTCGGCATCCCGATCTGCTGAAGCTGGTCGAACACCTGAGCGACGATCAGATTCGCAACCTGCGTCGTGGCGGGCACGATCCGGTCAAGGTCTACGCCGCCTACAAGATGGCCACCGAACACAAGGGGGCACCGACCGTCGTGCTGGCTCACACGGTCAAGGGCTTCGGAATGGGTGAGGCCGGCGAAGGCAAGAACACCGCTCACCAGACGAAGAACATCGAAGAACCGTTCCTCCTGAAGTTTCGCGATCGGTTTGAACTGCCGCTGACCGACGAGCAGGCAAAGGCCGCCGTCTTCTATCGCCCACCGGCTGACAGCCCCGAGATGAAGTACCTGCACGAGCATCGTCAAAAACTGGGCGGCTATCTGCCGATTCGCGTCCCCACGAAAGAACGGCTGACGATTCCGACGGCCTCGCATTTGATCGAAGAGGCGGCAACATCCACTCGGGCTCGTTCGACGACGACTGTGTTGTCCGAAACAATCAAGGCGCTCATTCGCGACCCGAATCTCGGTCCGCGTGTCGTTCCCATCATTCCCGATGAAGCCCAGACGTTTGGCATGGAGGCGTTGTTCTCCCAGTTTGGCATCTACTCCAGCAAGGGACAGCTTTACACCGCAGTTGATGCCGGAACGTCCAAAGCTTACACGGAATCGCAAACCGGCCAGATGCTGATGGAGGGAATCAACGAAGCCGGCGCGATGTCGTCGTTCGTGGCGGCCGGAACGGCTTATGCCAACGTCGGGCTCAACATGATCCCGTTCTACATCTACTACTCGATGTTCGGATTTCAGCGAGTGGGCGATTTGATCTGGTTGGCGGCCGATTCGCGCTGCAAGGGCTTCCTCTGTGGCGGCACCTCCGGGCGCACGACGTTGAACGGCGAGGGGCTGCAGCACGAGGACGGTCATAGCCAGTTGATGGCCGGGACGGTTCCGAACCTGATCGCTTATGACCCCGCGTTCGGCTACGAACTGTGCGTCATCGTGCAGGACGGACTGCGACGGATGTACGCCGAGGGTGAAGACGTCTTCTACTATCTCTCGGTCTACAACGAGAACTACGTGATGCCGTCGATGCCAGCCGGTGTCGAGCAGGGAATCGTCAAGGGGATGTACCCGCTCGATCCAAGTGTGCCTGCGAAGAAGCGAGCCACTCGGGCACAGCTCCTGGGCAGTGGCACGATTTTGCCAGAGGTCATTCGCGCTCAGAAACTCCTGGCCGAGAAGTATGGTGTCGAAGCGGACGTTTGGAGCGTCACCAGCTACAACGAACTGAAGCGAGAAGCTCAATCGATCGCGCGCTGGAACAGGCTCCATCCCGACAAGAAGCCAAAGGTCAGCTACATCGAAGGGGCGTTGAGCGGCCTCAAGGGTCCGTTCATCTCGTCGAGCGATAACGTGCAGCTCGTCGCCGAGCAGATTCGGCCCTATGTTCCCGGACAGTACGTCGTCTGCGGCACAGACGGTTTCGGCCGCAGCGAGTCGCGCGAAGCATTGCGACGTCACTTCGAGATCGATGCGGAATCGGTGGCCTACACGACGCTCGTGGCACTCAGCAAGGAAGGCCAGTTCGACGCGAAGAAGCTGCCGCAGGCACTGAAGGATTTGGGAATCGACTCGGAGAAAGTTGACCCGGCAACGGCCTGATGAACGACCCTAGTTCCCTCAGTTCCCTCGCCCCAGCCTTGCGGGGGGAGAGTGAGGGGATTCTTCAGATCCAGTGGAGCCGAAATGTGACGGTCGATTGAGTTCCACGCGCTGGCTTGTACCTCACCGACCGTCATACGACAGAAAATGAAATCAAAGCGACGATGAATCGTCGCACTCCAGAGAGACATGCAATGACGATTGAATTCAAGGCCGACAACCTCGGCGACGGAGTGAAAAACGGTGATGTGGCGGCAATCCTGGTCGCGGTCGGCGATTCGATTGAACCGGGCCACATCGTCATGGAAATCGAGACCGACAAAGCCGTGTTGCCGCTGCCATGTCCTCATGGCGGCAAGGTGACTCAGTTGCTGGTCAAGAAGGGCCAGACAATTACGCCCGGTCAGGCCGTACTCGCTCTCGAACCGAGTGCGAAGGGAGCCGCAGGTGCTCCCGCAGCATCGGCGAAGGTCTCCCTGTCGAAAGAACTCGAATCGGTGTTGTCTGTCGATCAGGGTGTCGCTTCGGCTTCGGTTGCGAATCGCAATGGGGGAGCCCAGGCCGCGATTGCCAAAGCGGTCGGACCGACCTCTGCCAAGGTGGAGACATCAAGTGGTCGCGACTTGCCGCTGCCAGCCGGTCCTGCCACGAGACGCCTCGCACGCGAACTCGGCTTGAACTTGGCGAACATCTCCGGCACGGGTTCCGGTGGACGCATCACTCTCGAAGACGTGGCTCGTGCGGTGGCGGGAGGCGGATCGGGTGGAGGCCGTGGCCTCGTCGAACCGCCTCTGCCGGACTTTTCGCAGTATGGGCCGGTCGATCGACAGGCATTCACGAAGTTGCAGAAGACTTCGGCGAACAACCTCAGCCTCGCGTGGCAGATCATTCCGCACGTCACGCAGCACGATCTCGCCGACATCACCGAAACCGAGGCTGCTCGCAAACGCTTCGTTGAGGCTGCGCCGAAGGGTTCACCCAAGGTGACGATGACCGCGCTCGCCATGAAGGCGGTCGTGGCGTGTCTCAAAGAGTACCCGCAGTTCAACGCCAGCTACGATTCGGCCAAAACCGAAGTCGTGCTGAAGCGCTACTACCACATCGGCGTTGCCGTCGACACTCCCAACGGTCTGGTCGTGCCGGTGATTCGCAACGTCGACCAGAAGACGGTGCTTCAATTGGCGAGCGAGCTGAACGAACTCGCGGCCAAAGCCCGCGATCGCAAGCTCCAGATGAGCGACATGCAGGGGGGCACGTTCACAATCACGAACATCGGCGGCATCGGCGGCACGTCGTTCACGCCGATCGTCAACTACCCCGAGGTCGCAATCCTCGGCATGACGCGCAGCCAGAAACAGCTTCAGTTGGTCGATGGCGAAGTCACCGAACGCCTGATGCTCCCGCTGTCCCTCTCCTATGACCACCGCGTCATCAACGGAGCCGACGCCGCCCGCTTCACCGTCAAACTGGCCAACATGCTCAGCGACGCCTTCCGGTTGCTGATCGAGTCCTGACCGGTAGCACCTTGTTGTTGGCGCGTGCGTTTTTCGAGTCGCTCAGCCGACGGGAAGACCGTTCAACCACACGCGGCGGACTTTCAGTTGTTCGTCGAGCAGCACCAGATCGGCTCGCTTGCCGAGGGTGAGGCTGCCGAGGGCGTGGTCGATCCCCAGAATCTTGGCCGGCGTGAGCGTCGCCATGCGGATCACCGTGTGCAGTTCGATGCCGACAGTCTGGTGCATGTGCCGGACCATGTGATCCATGCCGCGCACG
Organism: Planctomycetota bacterium; assembly: GCA_038040225.1. GTDB lineage: Bacteria > Planctomycetota > Planctomycetia > Planctomycetales > Planctomycetaceae > Schlesneria. Next base: position 8,802 of record JBBPIS010000076.1, on the reverse strand, counting down.
CTGCTCGCCAGCGCCGTGCGATCCAGCGTCCAGCCGACTTCGCCGTCGCTGACGATGGTCACACCGCAGTCCCGCGGGCCGAAGACGTATTCGCCTGGCGGCATGTCGAGGGCGCGGTTGCAGTCGGTGACGAGGGCCGTTCGATCCGGCCCCATCATCTCGACCACAAACCGCAGGAGCTCGGGAGCCAGGTGACGACCGTCGGCGATCACTTCGGTCGTCATCTCGTCGGTGGCGAGCACGAACTCGGCCATGCTCGCCTGCATCGGCACGCCGAACCGTTCGCGCATGCCGGGGACGCTGCTCATCGCGCAGTAGAAGTGATCGACGTGCCGCATCCCGAGTTGAAACGCCGCCGCCATCTCGGTCCAGGATGCGTTCGAGTGCCCGGCGTTGAGGCGGATGCCCAGCGCCGCCGCGTCGCGGAAAAAGTCGCCCGCGCCGGGAAGCTCGGGCGCGCACGTCGCCACCAGAATCGTCGAGGCGTAGCGCAGGTATTCGGCATACTCCGACTTGGTCGGTGGTCGCGCCGGTGCCTTCGGGTGACAACCGACTTTGTCCTCATTGAAGTACGGTCCGTAGAGGTGCGCGCCCAACACATGGCCCGCCGCGCGAAACTGCTCGCTCAATTGCAGGAAGCGCAGCGTCTGCTCATGCGTGGCGACGGTGCTGGTCGGAACGAGACCCGTTGTACCATGCCGCCGATGGGCCGCGATGGCCTTTGCAAACGCAGCCTCATCGCCGTCCATGAAGTCCGCGCCGTCTCCACCATGCACGTGCATGTCGATGAAACCGGGAGCGAGAAATTGCCCCGCCGCATCAAAGGTCGGGCCGTCCCACGGGGGGAGCGAGTCGGCCGAACCGAGTGCCACGATGCGTCCGGCCTGCACCTGGAGACCGGCATCGGCGACCAGACGGTCTGGCAGAACGAGCGTTGCGTTGAGAATGGCCAAGTCGGACATGAGCGACATTCCGTCAGTTGAACGTGAGATCCAATCTGCTCCCGCCACGATCATCCACTCGAACGAGCCGCCTACGCAAGGAAGCAGCGACCGCGACTGCAATGGGGCTTACTCTTGCCCGCGAACGTTTGCTACTCTGGCCAACGACCACCAAAGAAGTGCGACGCCCCGCGGCTGGCACACAGTCAGCCTGCCATAAGGAAACAACATGACCGACTCTGCCAAGCCCAGCCTCTACGAGCGACTTGGTGGCGTGTACGCCATCGCGACGGTGGTCGATGATTTCATTGACCGCATCATGGACGATCCGCGTCTGAACGCGAACCCGAAGGTGGACGAGGCTCATCACCGCGTGTCGCGGGCCGGGTTCAAATACCTCGTCACCGAGCAGGTCTGCTGGGCGACGGGCGGGCCGCAGCAGTACACCGGCCGCTCGATGCGGGACTCGCACGCTCCTCTGGACATCACGCCGACCGAGTGGGAGGCGTTTCTCGACGACTTCCGGCAAACGCTGACCCGGTTCGGCGTTCCACAGGCCGAACAGCAAGAATTGTTCGCCATCGTCGAATCGACGCGCGGCGACATCGTGAAATTTGACGTCTGTTGAGATGGACCGCTGATCTTCGCTGAATGCCGCTCATCCGTAACTGATGAGTGAAGCTGAACGTCGATCCGCGGTCCATTCGCCGGGCAATTCTCAGAACACCGACACCATCAGAAGCTGGGCTGAGCGGATCAGCCACGTGCGGTCGTCGGCCGACATCTTTTCGGCTTTCAGAATCTGCTGAGTACGGTTGCGGACGTTCGTCACCATGAATTTCTGCGTGCTTGTCAGCGGTCGATCCTTCTCGACTTCCAAGATCAGCGTGGTGATGCGATGCAGTGCGCGCGGTTCGTCGAGGTCTCCTCGATCCGCCGCCTTCCAAACGGGAGGTTGTTCGGCGTCAGCGACGTGCCGCGACAGCTTCAGAATCAGGCTGGCGATGCGTGCCGCCTTCTCGTAGTCGATCTTGTCGGGTGTGTCGCGCGGCGTGTGATAGTCGGGGTGCTCACCCGTGGAGAAGAACAAGAATGGGACTTCGCGATCGCGAAACGGTCCATAGTCGCTGCGCGTGCCGATCAGATCGGCCCCCAGACGACAGACCTCCAGCTTCGGTGGCGTCCCCAGCAGTGCCAGCGCCGTCTTGAGTTCTGCGGCGTGCTCGCTTCCCAACACGAAGACGGCCGGCAGCGGCAGGTCTCCCAACGAACGACCGATCATGTCGGCCGTGATGAACAGCTTGACTCGCTCGATGGGCCACGGCGAATGGGCGACAAACCACTTTGAACCCCACAGCATTCGCTCTTCCAGATCAAACGAGATGAAGGCCACGCTGCGCTTGGGCTTTGTTTCGGCCGTGGCCATTTGCCGGGCAACCTCCAGCAGCATTGCCACGCCCGAAGCGTTGTCGTCCGCCCCGGCGAAGACCTGTCCGTCTCGCACGCCCAGATGATCGTAGTGAGCACTGACAATGACGATCTCGTCCGCCAGCTTCGGATCGCTTCCTGGAAGCCAGGCCCCAATGTTGTGTCCCAGAATCGGAATCGACCCATCCTCATTGGCCGCGCCGGGGATCGCCTGCAGAAAGCCGGGTGTTGTCGGCGATTTGTCGTTCGAGGCACCCGGTGGCTCGCTGAACAGCGGCTGCAACTTGGCCGCCTTCAGCCGTTCGACGATGTAGTCGCGCGCCCGTTCCTTCGCGGCACTGGCCCGGCCTTCCATCTTCGGTCCGGCAAGGAACTCGATGTGGGGTCGCATCTGGTCGGCACGGATGGCCGGTTCAAACGTGACGGCCTTCGGCGGTGTCGGTTTTTCCTCGCCCCAAGTCACAGAGCTGAGAAGCTGGCTCAGGACGAGGCCACCTGCGATCAAGGTTCTGTTGAGTCCGGCCATTTGTCGAATCCTTTCGTTGAAGCAGCGGGATCGTCTCACCAAGCCACGACTATAACAGTCGAAACGATTCTCGCGAAGTTTCCTATCGTAGCGGCAGCCGGCTGGCCGATGAATACCGCGGTCGAGTCAGCCGGTCACTGCAACAGCCCGCTGCCGACGCAAGCATCTCACACAGGGCGGTCTGCCGACACGGACCCGCTGACCGATTCTTCAGGAGGAACGACGATGCGTCGAGCATTATTGGCCATGTTGTTGGTGGGAGCGGCGGTTCTCGCCGGAAGTCAGTCGGCCCAGGCCGCCGGCGAAGGACAGCCATCCGATTGGGGTCGGTTCTACAACTACCCGTACGTCTACTACCCCCACAACTTCCAGGCTCCGGCCGAGTACAACAGTCTGTACAACCGCTATCCGCAGGCCCGCCAAATCCCGGTCTACAACAAGAGCTGGTACAACTTTTATCCGTCCAAGCGACCCTACCACATGGGCCATCACTACACGTTGGACATTTTTTGATCTGGGCGATCCCAGGGGGAGACGCGCGGCTCGACAACCTCACGGTTGCCGGGCCGCTGTCGTTCTTTGAGGGAAGTTCGCTCGCCAATGGCCTGCTACTTCGCACGCCGAAACAACTGAATCCGCTTCCCATCGACTTCCGTCACGTAGACCGTTCCGCTGGAGCTGATGGCCATCAGGTGCGGCAGCTTCAGCGTTTCGGGACTCCCCCACGCTCCGAGCGACTTGCCGTCAAAATCGAGCAGCGTCAGGCGATGAGCATCACCATCGGCGACGATCAGGCCCTCACCGGTGACGAGCAATCCGAACGGATTGCCCGCCTCCGTCCACGCGGCTTGAAACTGGCCCTCGGTGTTGAAGACCTGCACGCGCCGGTTGCCCCGGTCGGCGACATAGATGCGATCCTTCGAATCAATTGCCAACCCGTGAGCCGTCGAAAACTGACCCGGCTCCTTGCCTCCCTTGCCCCAGTCGGCGAGGTACTTCCCATCGGCGTCGAACTTGGCGATCCGCTTGTTGCCGGCATCCGCCACGTAGATCAGGCCCTTCGAGTCGAAGACCAGATCGTCTGGCGATCGCAACTGCGTCGGACCGGCCCCTCCCTTGTCGAGCGTTCCCAGCGTCAGTGTGACCTGCCCTTCGCGCGACATCCGATAGACGACGTGCCGCGCGTTGTCGGTCACCCAGACGTTTCCCTTCGCATCAACTCTCAGTCCGTGAGGCGTCTTGAATTCGCCCTTGCCCCAGCCCGCGATCAGCTTGTGCTGACCATCAAGCACCAACAGCGGCGGCTCACCCCGATGGAGGACATACACGCGATCCGGACCATCGACCGCCACCGCCGACATTGGGCCGATCTCGATGTCGGCGGGAAGCGGCAGAAACCCCGTCGAGACGTATGGCTCCGCCGCGCGCAGGTCCGTCGCTGCGCAACACACGAACATCAAGACTGCGAATGACAATGAGCGGCTCATGCGCCAAATCTCCGTGTTGATTGACAAATCCAATCCATGGAACAGAAGCCAACGAAGTGAACGAAGGAGAGTTTGACGCGGTCCTTCGTTCACTTCGTTGCCTTCTGTTCAAAAACTCTCCATCTTCCCGTTTCTATGATCTCAGTTCACCTGCGATACGCAGGAAGTTCTTCAAGAGTTCAATGCCTCCCTCGGTGAGGAAGCTTTCGGGGTGGAACTGAACTCCGTGAATCGGGAAGCGGCGGTGACGCAGGCCCATGATCTCGCGCGGATGACCGGGGAAGTCGGCCCACGCGGTTACTTCCAAGTCGGGGCCGAGCGTTTCTTCGCGGACGATCAGACTGTGATAGCGCGTGGCGATGAAGGGGTTCGCCAGCCCGGCGAACACGCCTTTTCCATCGTGATGAATCGGCGAGACCTTGCCGTGCATCAACCGTTCGGCGCGAACGACCGGCGAGTGGAAGACCTCGCCCATCGACTGATGCCCGAGGCAGACACCGAGCGTCGGAACCGAAGGCCCGAGCGTGCGGATCAACTCCATCGAGATCCCCGCCTCGTGCGGAGTACACGGTCCCGGCGAGACGACGATTCCACGCGGCTGGAGCGCCGCGATCTCGTCCACCGTGATCTGGTCGTTGCGGGCGACGCGCACATCGACGCGCGGGTCGATCTCGCCAAACCGCTGCACGAGGTTGTAAGTGAATGAATCGTAGTTATCGAGAATGAACAGCATCGGTGGGATGAGGGATGAGGGATGAGGGATGAGGGATGAGGGATGAAGGATGAAGGTAACGACAAAGGATCGGGGTCGGAAGCGTTCGCGCTTCTGCTCTCATCATTCATCACTCATCCGTCACCCCAAAATCATTGTGCCCGTCACCATTTGGTCGAGGCGGCACGTTCGAGCGTGAAAACGATCGCACCATTGCGAAAGACCGTGACCGTGCCGGTTGACTGACTCACCGTGATCGCCATTGCCAGCGTGTGAGCCGTGATGGCGGCCGCCGTTTGATGTCTCGCACCCAGGCCCGAGGGGAGACCGGGCGGTGCCGCCTTGGGCAGCAGATACGTTCCGGCACTCAGCACCGTGCCGTCTCCCTGCACGATAAACGCACCGTCGATCATGGCGAACTCCTTCATCGTCTCGGCCATGCTGGGGTCGAGCACGTTGCGGATGTTCTTGGAGTAGCCGTGGAAGGGATTGAGCACGAGTTGCTGGGCACTCCGCAGGACGTTGCGGGAGTCACCCACGACGAACATCGTGCCGACGGGATGAGCCTCGCGCCCCTCGGCCGCGATCTCGACGGCCAGCGACAGAATCCGCAGCACGACCGCCGGGCGGACGATGTCCATCCCGCGTTTGTTCTTTTCGGAGAGCATGGCGCGGAAATGGGCCTCGGGCTTCGTGATCGTGATGCTGTCGAGCCGCCTGCCATCCGGACCGGTCACGCAGACGACGCTGTGCTTTTCGTTGAGCAACCCCTGCGAAGCGGCCAGCAGCAGGCCGAGGTTGGAGCGGTCCATGCGCGACAGCGTCGCATGCAGCCCGTCGAAGACGTGCGTGTCTTCCCGTTTGATTTCAAACTCCTCACTGTGCTCGGTTGTGACCAGCAGCAGCCGTCCCTTCCAAGTCGCCAGCAACTCCCACGGGACGCTCTCCAACCGATCGACCGCCAGTAACAGCGCCTGAGCACCGACCGACTCCACCAGGTGCATGGCTTGTTTGACCAGCACCTGTGTCAGACGGGGAATGCCCGCGGCCCGCGCGGGCCGTTGATCCGGTTGCAGCCCCGCCTTGGCCAGCAGAAGCGAGTCGAGCACGCGCGTATCTTTGGCCGCGATCAGCGACTCGCGGAACTCGGGCTGTTTCAGCAACTCGGCGAGCGCCGCCAGAACTTCGACGTGTGTCTGCTGGAGCTTGCGCCCGATGACCAGCAGCACAATGAGCTGCACGTTTTGGCCTGTCGGCACACCGTAATCGACGCCGGTCCGGCTGCGGCCCATCACGACGCGGAAGTCACCCTCCCAGTCGATGAAGGCGTGCGGCAGGGCGAAGTCGCTGGCCACCAGTGTCTGAGCGGCAGCCTCGCGTTCTTCGATCGCCTCCAGCACCGTGTCGGGGGCGATCCCTTCGTCCTCCCAGTTGGCCGCCTGGACCAGTGCGCGGATCGCCGCCGGACGAGTCTTTGCCGACAACTCGACGATGCGCATGGCACTGACTAGATCGCCCAAGTCCAAGGGGGTGTCTCCCGAGATATCAAACCGAATGACGTGTGAATCGAAAGTCGAGCCGCGAGCGGGGCAGTCTTATAGTCCAGCCCCGCAGACCCCGCAACCGCGTCTGGCTGAAACTGGCGTGAGACTCAGGCAAGTCAACCACCGGCCTGGTCACCACCCCAACCCCCTCGTTCTTCGACGAGAGATTCGCGGGAGTTCTCCGAGGTTCGCGCCCGCCAATGAAAGCGTCCCATCTGGCCGCGTCCGTCGGTTTCCCGAACTACTCGGCCAGTCGGACGGTCCCCGCGTAGCAGCGGTGAGTCACTTCACCGTCGTCGATCAAGAGAGCGCCGTCGGCCGCGATCCCACGGCAATCTCCCGTGAGATCGGCCTCCGTCGTCGAGACTCGCACCCGATGATCGCGCAGCACGCAGAAACGACTCCAGCCGGCGATCAAATCGAAACTCCCGGTGGCCAGGGATTCGAGGTTGGCCTCCCAGCGCTGAAGGAAACAACGCAGCACGTCTTCGCAGACGTGATCACTCCCGGTCACTTCGCGCATGGAGGTCGCGATCGCGCGCAGCTCATCCGGTGCCGACGAGAACGATGTGTTGACGTTCCAGCCCAATCCGGCCACCAACCGGCCGGGAGCTCGATCCGGCTGTTCGATCAGGATGCCGCAGACCTTTCGCCCGGCGAGCCACACATCGTTCGGCCACTTCAGCCCGACGGCGTCGTGCGGCAGAAAGACTTCCAGGGTCTCGGCCACAGTCAGTCCGGTCACGAGCGAAAACCGAGGCCATTCGAGTTGTGCGATTCCGAGCTGCGGCATGTCGAACAGGACCGAAAACATCAGCGTCCCCTCGCCGCTCCACCAGCGATTGGTTCCCCGCCCGCGGCCCGATACCTGCCGAGTGGCCCCGATCAAACAGGGCGTTGCCACCGACAAATCGCCCGCCAACTGCAACGCCCGGTCGTTCGTCGAGCCGATCTCATCGAGCCATTCCACTCGGCGAACAAATGTCGAGGCCAGCAGTCGATCTGCATCGATCACGTTTTCTTGCCTGTCGAAAGAGAACTTGGCCGCGGTCAACACGGATGAGCACCAAAGTAACGCGGCCTCGGCCCGATTGCATGGCTCGGTGCGGCTTGCAGGACGGGGATGCCCTCAACATGATGTCGCCCGCGGCTTCGAGTTCAGTGGTCTTTCGGAAAGGATCGGCGATGTCTCAACTTTCACGACGCACATTCCTGGGTACGGCGGCGGCAGGCGTCGCCCTGGCGGCGGGCTTCGCAACGCGAACTCGCACCGCGTTGGCTCAAGAGAAAAAAGGGGGCGACATCCGCTACGGACTCGTCACCTATCAATGGGCCAAGGACTGGGACTTGCCGACGCTGATCGAGAACTGTGCGAAGGCGAAGGTCTTGGGCGTTGAGTTGCGGACGACCCACAAGCACGGTGTCGAACCGAACCTGACCGATGGCGAACGAGCCGACGTGCGGAAGCGGTTCGCCGACAGCCCGGTCAAGTTTCTGGGGATTGGCAGCAACGAGCGCTACGACAGTCCCGATCCGGCCACCGTCAAGAAGGCGATTGAGGCGACGAAGGCCTTCATCGAACTGAGTCACGATGTCGGCGGCTCGGGCGTCAAAGTGAAACCGGACTCCTTCCACAAGGACGTTCCGCGCGAGAAGACCATCGAGCAGATCGGGAAGTCGCTCAACGAACTCGCCGAGTTTGCAACCGGCTTCGGCCAGCAGATCCGCCTGGAAATCCACGGCCAGTGCTGCCAGTTGCCGACGATCAAGGCGATCATGGACATCGCCGACAATCCCAACGTGGCCCTCTGTTGGAACTCGAATCCGCAGGATCTCGAAGATCCCGGCCTCGAACACAACTTCAATCTGGTGAAGGCCCGGCTCGGAGAGACCACGCACGTTCACCTGATGGACTCGAAGACGTACCCGCATCAGCAACTGCTCGATCTGTACGTGAAGCTCGATTACTCCGGCTGGTGGCTGTTGGAGGAAGGGGTCATCCCCGCCGATCCCGCCGCCGAACTGATCAAACAGCGCGAGATGTTTGACAAGATGCTGGCCGACAGCCGCGCACGAGTCGGTTAGAAACCGTTCGGAACCGGCGTGCCACGGCTGTGTCAGCCGTGAGATCGGTTTGGCATCTCGCGAAATTCGCACGGCTGAC
>JBBPIS010000075.1:0-35744 GCA_038040225.1 Planctomycetota bacterium | reverse complement strand
CCTGCGTCCAACGGCCCTCGATGAAGCCGGGGGCGAGGCCGTTGACGCGGATCTGCGGGGCGAGCGTTCGCGCCAGGGAGACGGTCAGGTTGTCGAGGGCCGCCTTCGTGCAGCAGTAGGGGATCGAACTCCCCTGACCAAGCTGAGCGGCCACGCTGGAGACGTTGATGATGACGCCCCCTCCCGCTGCCAGCATCGGCTCGCGCACGGCGCGGGCGCAGTGAAAGGCTCCGACGACGTTGACCTTGTAGAGCCGTTCCCACGTCTCGTCGGAGACGGCGTCCAGGTCTTGGAAGGGGATGAACTCCGTTATTCCCGCGCAGTTGACGAGGATGTCGACTCGGCCGAATGCCGTCAGAGTCGTTCCGACCATCAAGCGGCACGCGGGGTCATCGGCCACGTCCGCCTGCACGGCCAGCGCGCGACAGCCGAGCGCGGCGATCTCCTGCACGGTGGCTTCCGCCTCGTTGCGTGAGCGCGAGTAGTTCACGACGACGTGACAACCGAGACGAGCCAGAGCGAGCGAAGTGGCTCGCCCCACTCCCGTTCCGCCACCGGTGACGATGGCAACCTTGTTCTGCATCGACATGACCTGACTTTCTGTGATGATTCCAAGGAGGATGGTCTACCCCGCCACCGAGTTCATCTCGGTGGTTTAACGGCTTCTGCACTACTTTTGAAACCATGATTTTGAAACCAAAAGTAGTGCAGAAGCCGCTGAACCACCGGGGCAAGCCCGGTGGCGGAGTGTTTCAGTGGTTACAATCGCACCGTTCACGTCCATCGATTTCTCACGGTGTTATCAACCAGATCGTTCCCGTCTTCAAGGCGGTCGCTTCATGAAGACTTCGCCGATTCGAGGCAGACTGAGCAGGATCGGGCTGCTCTGCGGCTTGGCCATCTGCATAACGAGGTGGCTCGGGCAGGCGGATGCGGCCGACTGGCCGCAGTGGCGCGGGCCGAATCGCGATGCGGTCTCGGTCGAGACGGGGTTGGCCGAGTCGTGGCCGGAGTCCGGTCCGCCGGTGCTGTGGACGAAGGAGATCGGCAAGGGCTATTCGAGCTTCATCGCGGTGGGCGATCGCGTCTGGACGCAGACTCAGACGCTGTACGAGCAGGCGGTCGTGTGCCTCGACGCGGCGACGGGTGAGACGATCTGGTCGCAGAAATACGGCTGGCCCTACGATGGAGGCGGCCTCTATCCGGGGCCGCGTGCGACGCCGACGTGGCATGAGGGGCGCATCTATTACGCCGCACCGGAGGGAACGATCGGGTGCCTCGACGCGCGGACCGGTCGCTCGATTTGGGAGACGAATCCGAAGAAGACCTTTCACGGGCGCGGGACGGACTTTGGCTGCGCGGCCTCGCCGGTGGTGGTCGATGGCTTGGTGATCGTGCCTGTGGGGGGACTCGATGCGAGTGTCATCGCGCTCGACGCGAGGGACGGTTCCCTGGTGTGGAAGTCGGGCGAGTCACCCGCCAGCTATGCGTCGGTGCTGCCGATCACTTTGAACGGGCGACCGCGAATCGTCGCGCTCCTGGAGAACTCGCTCGCGGTCATCGACCGGGCGAACGGACGCCTCTTGTGGGAGGACGAGTTTTCGAACGGCTATGACGAACACTCGGTGGCCCCTCTCTACCGCGAGCCGCTTCTGATGATCGCCGGGCCGTTCCGAAGCGGAGCGAAATGCTATCGGCTCGCCGAGGAAGAGCCCATCGAAGGAGGGCAGGGCGGGATCGGAGCCGCCGGAACGATCAAGCCGAAGGCAGCGTGGGAGACGCCGAAGTTTTCGAACGACATCGCGTCGAGTGTCCTCGTGGACGGATACGTCTATGGGTTCGATCTGAAGGACGCGCAGTCGCGGCTCAACCGGCCGTCGCGCGGTGAGTTTCGGTGCCTCGACTTTGAAACGGGCCAGATCGTCTGGTCCACGGATCAGATCGGTCATGCCAACATCATCGTCGCGGATGGCAAGCTGATGTTGTTCAACGACAAGGGGGAGTTGATTCTGTGTCGCGCGAGTCCTGGGCGTTACGAAGAGCTGGCTCGCACGACGGTCTTTCAGGACGAGATCTGCTGGTCGGCCGCCGCTCTTTGCAACGGTCGGCTGTTTCTCCGCACGCAGACGCGGGCCGCGTGCCTGTATCTCGGGGCCGAGCCGCTGGCTCCCAAGATCGAGACCAAGTCGGTGACCGACATCCCGCACGTTCGCTCGTTCAATCCGGCACCGCTCCTCGGCGGAGAGCGCGAGTACCCGGCGACGACTCCCGAATGGTCCGAGCTGCGCACCTGGTGGCTTTGGAGTCTGGCGGGGTTGCTCCTTGCCACGGTTTGTGCCGTGCTGGTGCAGTCCCTTGGATGGATGACGCGCCGCTGTCGGCCAACCCCCCTGGTCCGGCCGACGATTCCGCGAATCGTCTACTGGACGACGACCATTCTCGTGGGAGCCGTCGGCAGTCCGCTGCTGAATCACCGGCAGCGCGAGTATGTCTTCCTGTGGCCGCTCGTGTTGTGGGCGGCTCTCCAACTGACGCTGCTCGCGGTGACGTGGGCCGAGTCGCAGCCACTGCCAGCTCGTCGCCGTGTCCGCTGGTGGTCGAGACTCGCGGGACTGGGACTGATCGCGACGAGCGGACTCTACTTCCATCTGTGCCGTCGGCTGGGGTTGTCGATCGAATGGGGGTTCCTCGCCGGTTTTCTTCCGGCCTTCCCCGTGGCTGCCGTGGCCGCTCGGGGACTGCTCGCACGGTGGCGGCTGTTCCTGTTGACGGACCTCCTCTGCGCGGCCGCTTCGTTCACGGTCTACTTCTGGTCGTGCGGCCTGTTCCTCAAGTGGTGGCTGCAAGTCGGAAGCTGATGAAGGGGAAAATCTCAAATCTCAAGGACCAAAGCCCAAACGAATTTCAAATCACAAACTCCAAACTGACGGGAGCCGTATCGCACACGGCTGCTCGTTTGAGATTTGGATTTTCGTGCTTGGGATTCGTTTGGGTTTTGTTTCTTGAGATTTGGAGTTTCAGTGCTTCCAAGTTCGCGTCATCGTGGCCGACGATGCCAGCGTCGGCGTGACTCATTGCCGGAGTTTGTTGAAGGACGCTGGCAGCGTCCGCCACGAATTTGGAAGTACTGAGTTTCGACCCTCCCCTTGACACGCCCCCGCCCCACGCCTATTGTACTACGTGTCTAGTACAGGAGTGAATCGCATGTTCTTCCGCATCGACCCCGACAACGGCGTGGCGATCTACGACCAGATCGGGCGGCAGGTGGTGTATGCCGTCGCCAAGGATGCCCTGCGTCCGGGGGATCTCGTCCCGTCCGTGCGCGAGCTGGCCGTGACACTGGCCGTGAACCCCAACACCGTTGCCAAGGCGTACCGCGACTTGCAGAACGACGGCGTGCTGGAGTCGCTGCGCGGCGAGGGGCTGCGCGTGACGAGACTGGCCGGAGACCGTTGCCGCAAGGAACGCCAGCGGCTGCTCAAGGAGCGGCTGGCATTCGTCGTGCGAGAAGCTCGCGAAAGCGGCATGGCCGAGGAGGAGTTTTCCGCATTGATTGGCGAACTGTGGGGCAGCGTGAAGTCGCGCCGTGCGCTGCCACCCGCATGAGGTGTCACTGGACAGATGAGATCGGCCACAATGGAACGGAAGGGAAAGCCATGACCGCCGTGTTCGAGTTTCAGATTGTGAGCAAGCGATTCAAGCAGCACATGGCCCTCGACAACGTGTCGCTGCGGGGCGAGCGGGGGCAGGTGATCGCGCTGTTGGGTGAGAACGGCGCGGGGAAGACCACGCTGCTGAAGATCCTGCTGGGGCTGCTCGCTCCCGACGGAGGGGCGTCGCGCGTGCTGGGTCTCAACAGTCAGACGCACGGGGCCGAGATCCGGCGTCGCGTCGGCTACATGCCCGACCGCCCCGCCCTCTACGAATGGATGACCGTGCGCGAGATCGGCTGGTTCGCGGCGGGGTTTTATCCGCTCGGGTATCAGCACCGGTACGAAGAGATCGTGCAGAAATTCTCGCTCCCCGATCTGCCGATCAAGGCGCTGTCGAAGGGGATGCAGGGGAAAGTGTCGCTCGCGCTGGCGATGGCCCACGAACCGGAACTGCTCGTGCTGGATGAGCCAACCTCGGGCCTCGACCCGCTGGTGCGGCGCGAGTTCCTCGAAAGCATGATCGACATCGCTTCGGCCGGACGCACGGTGCTCCTCTCCAGTCATCAGATCGCCGAGGTTGAGCGGGTGGCGGACGTGGTGGCCATTCTGCGCGGCGGCAAGCTGATTCTGTGCGAGCCGCTCGATGTTCTCAAAGACCGCGTGAGCGAAGTGATCGTGACGCTCTCCGACATCGAGACCGCTCCGCCGGAAGTGGCTCGGCCGGGAATCGTCCTCGGGGCGCAACGGCACGATCGAGTCTGGCGGTTGCTGGTGCGAGACCTCGACGACGCGGGCCGGATCGCACTGGAGGCCGATCCGAATCACGCGAGCGTCGATGTCCGACGACTGTCGCTCGAAGAGATTTTTGTGGCGTGCATGACGACGAAGGCGGAAGGGTTCGGTTCCCCGGTCGCTACCGATCCCCAAAACATCAGAACGAGAGGTGTTTGATGACCGCCGCTCTCGCAATCGCCCGGTCGCTCGACACCCGGCCGCTGGGCCGTCTGTTTTGGAAGGAGTACCGCCAACAGAGAACTCTGTGGTTGACCTTGCTGGCATTGGGGTTGGTAGGGCAGCTTGTCCTGCGGTTGGTGTTGCCTTTTGAACGCGAGGCGGTTGGAGTTTTGTTTGGCGTACCCCTGTCCATGTCGGTCTTCTACCTGATCGGTTCGTCGGCGATGCTGTTCGCGCTGGAGCGGGAAGAACGGACGAGCGACTGGCTGTGCAGTCTCGCCGCTCCGCCGGGTTGGACACTGCTGGCGAAGTACGGATTCGTCAGCGTCTCGACGCTGGCGCTCTGCGCCGTGATGTTGCTGTGGACTCTCGTGCTGACGCTGGGGCATCCGATACCACTGTTTGAACCACCGTATGAGCTTGGACCGGAGCATCAATCCACAGGAACGAAATTCGTCGGGATTGGGTTGTTCCTCGGCATCGTTTTCCTGGGCTTTCTGGCGTGGGGTGTACTCGGTTCGCTGACGAGTCGCCGAGTGGTGACGGCTGTTCCCGCCGGGTTTGTCTGGTGGATCGCCACGTTCTTGGTGCCATTCTGGATCGTTTTGTCCTTCGGACCACGGGCGTATGCACCGGGTGGGCGTGAAACAGTGGAGGGAATTGGATTTGGTGCCGGGTTCCTCGTCGCAGCATTGCTAAACGTGTGGCTGGGTTGGCGCTGGTGTTTGGGCAAATACATCGATGCGCAGTTCCTGGATGGCTTCAAAGAATTGGTTTCGGATGACTACAAAGAATTGTTTTCGGTGCGGTTGGGATGGAGAAAGGTGACGGCTTCGCGCATTCCAACTCGTGTCGAATACGAGTTTACTGGCTGGCGGACATGGCAGAGGCTGGTCTGGCAGGAACGGCATCGCGAGTCGCTGCATCTCGGGCTGCTGGCTATCGTCTGTTCGGTCGGCGTCCTGCTGGCGTTGTTCCGGTTTGGTCCGAATCCGAGCGACTCGATCACGTTCGCGGTCATCGGTCTGATCGTGCCGCTGCCTGTGGCGATGGGTGTGCTGGGCTTTCGCTTCGATGCGGCAGGCCAACAGTTGCGGTTCCTCGCCAATCGCGGATCGTCTCCGCTGGCGATCTGGCTGGCCAAACAGGTCGTCTGGCTGCCGCGAGCCTTCTGGATTCCGGCCGTCGCATGGGGAGTGGCCTGCCTCGCGGAATTGCTGTTCATTCCCAGTGTTCCGGGTGGCTCGTTTTGGATTCGTCGCTTGGGAGCCGGTTCAAATCACAACGTGATCACCGCTACGGTCCACATGCTGCCTCACTGGAACGCAGTGCTGTGGTTCGTGCTGCTCAGTTATGCGGTCGGCCAGTTGATGGCGATGTTGTTGCGACAATTCGTCATCGCGGCGGCGGCGAGTCTGCTGCTGAGCAGTGTGTTGGCAGGCTGGTTGGCGTTGATGGTCCACTACGACGTGCCGCGCTGGTGGTCGGTAGGCGGAATCGTCGCTTGGATACTGTTGATGACGGCGTGGTACTCACGGCATTGGTTGCTCGAACGACGGACGTGGCCGGTGTTCGGCCGGCTCAGCATCGGTCTGCTCGCTCCGCCGCTGCTCGTGCTGGGAGCCGTGGCCACGTACCGCTGGCTCGAAGTGCCGGGGGGCGTGTTGCAATCGCGGTGGCTGTTCACGTTGCTCTATCCCCGCGAGGCCGAACGGCGCGGACCGATGTTTAAGGTGACTGGCGAATCTGTAGACGAAGGTCTGACGGTAGAAGTCGAGCGAATGAAGCGCCCCGTCACGTTGGAAGAGGATGAGGTTTCCAAACGCTTCGCGGCGTTGACGGGAGGCTTCAACACGGTGGAGCAGTTCCGTGGCAACTTGGAAGCGAGCGCCGGCCTAGATAGGCTGGCGATGGGAATGATGGGAAGTGCCTCACAGTCGGGTGATGCTGCAAACGCCGAGGCCGAACAGCCCGCCGATGCGCTGTTGGCGAACCGAGACCAGCGGGCGCGAGACGCTTTCTGGACGGCAAACGAGTCGCGCCTGAAGGAGATTCTGGAGATTGCGAAGCGTGATCGTTGTGGATCACTTGATCGGTATTTCAGTCTTGGGGGTGACGACGCGTTGATGCCTCAGCAGCGCCTGCTGTTGGAGGCGGCGCAGTTGCACATGGATGAGGGGCTTTTGAAAGAGGCGCTCGATTGCTGTTGTGCCAGCCTGCGTCTGGCCACGTTCTGGGCAAGCGGGCGTGCTTGGAACGATCCCTGGTCCGGAGGAGACCGTCAGCAGGCCGAGACGCTGCGCGTCATCGTCGAGTGGGCGAACCACAAGACGGCGGCGAACGAGTCGCTGCTGCCCGCCATCAAGCGAGTTCGAGAAGAACTCGCACGGTTTCCCAGCGTGAGCGAAGCGGTGGTGGCACATCACCTGCGCGACGTGCAGTCCTTGAAGCTAATGCAAGACGATGCTTTCCAGTTTCAGAACCAACCAGATGTCTTTCAGAACCAACCCGATGTCGTCCTCGCCAACTTTTTGCCCACCGAGGTCGCCCGAGCGCAGCGAGTCCTCGATCAGCAACTGTACTGGCGTTGGCACAGCCTTCAGTTCCTCGCAAGTTCGCTACAGCGGCCGGGGATCAACGCGCCGCGCCAGTTCGCTGAATACGTGAAGCAGGACGCCGGGTTCGCCAACGACGAACGACTTCGCAAGACGACACCGCTGGTTTGGATGACTCATCCGACGCTGGACGAGAAGGTCGTGCAGATGATCGTCAATCGCGAGGTCGTCATCAGGGAAACGCTGCTGGCGATGGCGATGCTGGAGTGGAAACGGGTTCACCACGAAATGCCCGATTTCCTGGGCAGCCTCGCACCGTACTGCGTGATTGAGAAACAAGAGGAGGGGGGCCGCGTGCTGCCGGTCATGGCATTGAACGACCCGTGGACGGGCAGTCTCTTCGAGTACTCCGGCTTTTGGTTCCGGAACATTGAGTCCCGGATGAGCGAGTCCCGAATTGACGCGCCAATTACCATCATCCATTCGGCCGGTCCCACTCCGAGTGGTCACGCGGCCAGGTCAGTTCTCGCTGTTCCTCCCCATGTGATCGATCAAATCGCCAGCTCGATGGGCGTCTCGATCCAGTCTCGCAAGGGAAGGTTGTCGCTGGTCATTCCGCCTAAGCCCCGCGCTGCTCGTTAAGTCACACTACTCGTCATATCGACTCGACCAGATCCTGATCTTGCCGCCGATTGTTGGCACACTGTACGACAAGTGTGAGACGTACAAGCTGGCAGCGTGTGCTACGGTTGGCGGCGAAGCGTCGCTACAATTTTGGCCCGATGAGGTTCTCCGTTCTCCTTGAGGCCGTGCTGCGATGTCACTCGATCCACTGTCCATGCTGAAGCCGCGTCGCAAAGTGACGGGCATCTCGGCGGTCTTGCTTCCGTTTCACGAGAGTGGCGAGGTGGATTGGTCCGCGTTGGAGGCTCACGTGGCGCGGACGGCCGGGGCGGGGCTGACTCCGGCGGTTAACATGGACACCGGGTACGTGAACCTCATCGACCACGCGACTCAGGATGAGGTGTTGCGGCGGACGCACGCGGTGCTCGGCGGTGGTGAGTTTGTGGCGGGGGCGTTCGTCTCGGATCGCGAAGGTGATTCATTCTCATTGGATGGCTACGCCGAGCGGATGCAGGCGATTCAGACTCACGGCGGTACGCCTGCGCTGTTTCAGTCGTTCGGCCTGACGAGGCAGCCTGGTCCCGAGATCGTTCGCAGTTACGAGCGGCTTGGTCGCCTCTGCGACAAGTTCATCGGGTTCGAGCTGACGACGGACCTTGCACCGTTTGGAGCGGTCTACGATTTGGAGACGTATGCCGGAATGATGGCCGTGCCGCAGTGCATCGGTGCGAAGCATTCGTCGTTTCACCGCGAACCCGAATGGGAACGGTTGAAACTGCGGGATGCCCAGCGGCCCGATTTCGCGGTCTTCACCGGCAACGACTTCGCGATCGACATGATCATGTACGGCAGTGACTATTTGCTCGGGCTGAGCAGCTTCGCGCCGGACCTGTTCGCCATTCGAGACACTTACTGGGAGGCGGGCGACCCGCGCTTCTATGAGTTGAACGATCAGCTTCAGTATTTGGGCTACTTCGCGTTTCGAACGCCCTCACCCGCGTACAAGCATTCGTGCGCCCAGTTCCTCAAGCTGCGAGGCTGGATCGACTGCGATCAGACTCATCCCCGCTCGGCGACTCGTCCGGTCAGCGACATCGAAATCCTGCGCGAACTCGGGCAGCGAATGAAGGTGGTTGATTGAGAAACTTTTGGCGTACCGGCCCGACGCGCAAGCGAAGGCTTCGCGATAATTTGAGTGTCACACTCGCTTGCGCGTCGGGCTGGTTGTGGAGTGAGAAGGAAGCCGAATGACAACACCATTGGAAGTTGACTGCCAGACGGTGAAGGCCAAGCTGGCCGCCGGCTCTCCGTTTTTGTTCGTCGATTGCCGCGAGCCGGACGAGTACGCGACGGCTCACATTGAGGGGACGACTCTGCTGCCGATGAGCCAGCTCGCGGACCGAGTCTGCGAATTGGAGCCGCACAAGAACGGTGAGATCGTCGTTCACTGCCATCACGGCGGACGGAGCATGCGCGTGGTGAACTGGCTCCGTCAGCAGGGATTCGATCACGCGATCAACATGGCGGGCGGCATCGATCAGTGGTCGCAGGTCATCGATCCGCGCGTGCCGAGGTATTGAGATCGAGCTCGTCCAGGAGTGCCCCTCGTACGAGTCGCGAGGATGGTCGTTCGTTGGCTGGGACGATGTTCGTCGGCTGGTTGAGATGGTACGTTCGGGTTCGGTCCAGGCAGTGAAAACGAAGAACCCCGGTCCAGGCGGATCGGGGTTCTGGTATTTGCCGGGGTGCCGAACTGTGTCGCGAGCGACTCAGTGCTTCTCAATCGGCGGGCCCATCGGATCCTTGCGTTCCGTGATGACGGGGCAGTTGGGAGCCATCTCGGCATTCAGCGCCGTGTAGTCGGCCCATTCGGCGGGCAGGTTGTCTTCGAGGAAGATCGCGGCCGGCGGGCACTCGGGCACGCACGCCTCGCAATCGATGCACTCATCGGGGTGAATGAAGAGCATCGCCTCTCCCTCGTAGAAGCATTCGACGGGGCAGACCGTCACGCAGTCCGTGTACTTGCAGTTGAAGCAGGGTTCAGCGACGACGTGCGTCATGTCCGTTCTTTCCTGTCAGAGTTTGCCGGAGAAGGGTTCGGGTTTGCCTGAGAAGTTTGATGAGGTGAAGTCCGATAAGCCGGTTTGTGACGATTGGTTGGCGGCGACCAACGATGACAGTCGTGCGACCAGCTTCAGTAAGTCAGGTTGATCTGATCGCATCGAGCACATTCAGCGATCCGATGAAACCGGCGAAATCTTAGGCCCACTCCGAAAGAGCGTCAAGAAATGTCGGGAGAGATTCTCGACGACGGGAATGTACCACAGTCGGGGCCTCAAACCTGTCGACGCTTTGAGGTCGGAAGAAGAATCAGCTTGCCCGGCATGCTACCGGGGAATAGAGTTGCGGTGGATTGGATGTTGAGTGGCAGTCGTTCCCGTTCGGGCGACTTCCCTGGCCTGGCATCGACGCGAGTCTCGTCCTTTCCATCATGACTGACAGGTGTGATCGTGGCATTGACTGAAAATGACCGCAGTCTGCTGAAGAACTGCCTCGACCGGGAACCCGGCGCGTGGAAGGAGTTCGTCGACCGCTTTGCCGGCGTCTTCATCCATGTCATCCAGCACACGGCTCAGGCGCGCAGCGTCCAACTGTCGGCTCACGACACCGACGATCTGGCGGCTGATATTTTTCTGGCCCTCGTCGCCAACGACTTCGATGTCCTGCGACGGTTTCGTGGCGAGAGTTCGCTTGCGACGTATCTGTCGGTCATCGCCCGGCGGATCGTGGTGCATGAGATCACCCGGCAGCGCATGGCCCAGGCGATGGGACACGTCAAGACACACGGGGACACGCTGGAGCAAGTTCATGCCGGTGAGTTTGACGGTTCGATGCGGATCGAGAACCGCGAACTGGTGGAGCGGATGCTCGAGGGCCTCGTCGAGACGGAGGCTGCGATCGTGAGGCTGTTCCACTTGGAAGGCCGCTCGTACCGCGAGATCAGCGCGGGACTCGGCGTGCCCGAGAACTCCATCGGACCGACGCTCAGCCGCGCTCGCGAAAAACTGCGACAGAGTTCGCTGGCCACCGCCGTCGATTGAGTCTGGCGGATTTGAGCCGCCTGTCCGCGCGATGGCCCCGATCAGAAGAGAGCCTGCGCGAGACGCGGCGGCCCGCTCAAAAGTCGCGAGAAAATGGGGTCGCGTCGTTTGCGGATGCTGTGACCTCTCGATAAGGTGTCGCCCGTTCAAGATCGATCCGTCGATGAGCGAGTTGAATTTCATTCGCGCTGGCACGCCGGATCGTTGCAAATACGCAGGGGTCGTGACGACGAGTCCGACTCATCGAGGAGGCCGATTCCGCGAGAGGATGTTTCGACATCCTGCGAGTGCGGATGAGGACGAACATTCAGGGACGATCCTTCGGCATGGAAGCCGACTTCTTTCTTGAGCCGCTCTGTTTCACCGGAGCAGCCTTGCGTGCGGGCCACTCTCTCCGAGATGTTTATCCGGCACAGCTTCAAGGTGTCTCTTCACCGCGATCCCGCTCGAACTCCAGCAATATGTGACCTTCGGGCAGCTTGTCACGGTCGGAGGAGAACTCTTTCGGACGCGGCAGCCCCGGCTTGGCGAACTCGATCTTCAACCGGTCGCCCTTCAACTCGCAGATGCCGAACTGCTGATATGCTTTCTTGTCCTTGTCCAGCAGTGTGATCTGTTTCGGGTTCGCGGTCTCGTCGAGCGTGAAATTCGGCGCGCTGGTGTGGCATCCCAGCAGTTCGAGTACCGCGAACATCGATCCCTCGTCCTGAAGCCCGAATCGGAAGTCGCCGCCGATGTGCAGAGTGACTCGTGGGATCGTCTGGCCGGGTCGGGATGCTGTCAGTTTCCAAGTCGTGGCGAGGTGTGAGAACTCGCTCAACAACGGCTTTGACTTCGCAGGGCTCTTGTCAGGCGTGTCACCGATGGCGAGTAGCGTCTTGTTGAGTTCGTCCCAAAACTCATACGCGACCTCTGCCTGATCAGGATTCTTCTCCTTGTGCGGGGCGATGGAGATCAGCTCCTTCAAGAGCGGTATGGCCTGCTTGGCACCCGGTCCGATTTTCTGAAGCGCCTTCAGGATGTTCTTCCGCTGCTCACTGAAATCGCGATTGCCGCCAAGAGTGTAGGGAGACTTTCCACCGGCCAGCTCGCGAAGTTCATCCTCCCGCTGTTTCCAGATGCTCAAGCAGTGTTCGACCAACCGCGGAACGGCCGGCTCCGCGGCGGGACCAAGATCGCCCAAGACATCAACAAAGTAGTCGGGGTTCTTGTCGATGTGCTTCGCGAGGATTTGCACGATCTCAGGGACTTCGGTGGCGTACTCGGCGGTTTGGATCGCGGACCAAGTGCTGGAGTAGTGAGCTCCGCTGACGTGAGCGTCGTAGCCCTTCAGAACGAGAGGCCGCAGGCCCTCGAAGTCGTCGATCGGAGTGCGTGAGACCATCCACAATGACGAGGCGGCCACGGCCAGCCTGGGATCGAACTTCGCCGAAACGGAGTCGTGTCGAACAAGGGCCGCGACCCAAGCGGGAGCGTGCGCCTGCAGGGCCTTGCTGAGTTTGATCTTCCCCCGCAAGAGTGAGCTGAAAAACTCCATCACAAAGCCGGGTGACTCGGCGAACCGGGCATCGCCGATGTGCGTCAGCAGTTCTTCTGCGGTGGACTCGCCCATGTCGGGGACACCTTCACTCAACAGTCGCCACAGTGCATCGTAACTCGCGTTCCAGACCGTGCTCCGTTCCTTGGCAGACTCGGTCGCGTCAAACAATCGAGCCGCGGCGAAGATGCCGCGCACGATTCGCCGCTCGTCCCCTTTCACGACCAGTCGCGAGCACGCCAGGATCGCTGCGGCCAACTTCTCCGGCTTCCGCTCCGTTTCCAGCATCTTCAACCATTGGGAATACGAAGTGCCATCGAAGGTCGGTTCGTTGGCAGATTGAGCCTCGGCTGATCTCGATGACGTGGCAACCTCAACAACGAGCGTTTTGTTCCGATGGGGATTGGTGGCCTCACCCAGGCTGCTGGATGTCGCGCGAATCTGACTCGTCAGCGTCAAGCATTTTCGAGGAACAATTCGCATCATGAACGAGGTGACAGTTCCTCTTTTGAGGTCCCCGAATCGCCAGGTCAATTTGCCGTCCTTCAACTCCGCTTCACGTGGCAACGCTCCGAAAAACTCGGTTCCATCGGGGATGGTCTCTTCGACCACGATATCTGTCGCATCACTCCCCTTTGGGACAGCCATCGAATACCTGATGTCCAGCGGCTCATCCAAGAACCCGCGATCGGGAAGGACCGCGAAAATCACGAACCGCTTCGTATGACCGTCATTGTCCAACTCAAACGCATCCGGCTCCAGCCGTTTGCCACCGGTAGCATCCGTCGGGTGGGCATTGCCCACCCCCTTGAAGCCATCCGTTTTGGAGACCTCATTCGTGCGAGGTTCGTCCCAGCGCAGGTCGGCGTTGGGGTCGAGGAGGTCTTGGACGCGCTGCTGGATGACGGCGGCCTTGTTCTCCTGACGGCGGTGATGCGTGACGCGGAGCTTGTCGATGCGATGAGCGAGATCATCGATCTCGCGCTGGCGGCGCTGTTGCCGCTGCTCGAAATGTCGCTCGGTCAGTTGTTCGAGCTGCCGTCGCAGTCCCTGCTGTTCACCGAGCTTCGCCGTCCGAAACTTCGTCGCCAACTGACGAGCCTCACGATCCATCGCCGCTTCCTGTGAATCAATCGGCGCGGTGGAGACCGCTGTGGGAGCTCCTAGCTCATCGAGCTTCATGACGGCGGCGTGAACATCCTTGATCACCACTGGTTTCGCGAAGACCTTCACTGCGTTTGTGTGCTCATCTCGCTCGATCGTAGCCTTTCCGGCAAATTTCGGCTGCAACAGCCGAACCACCTCGTCATCGCTGATTCGATTTAGAGGGATGACTCGAGACCTGAGGTCGCTTACTTCGATGCCACCAAAGTCGTCACCGGCCGACGGAGCAACTTCGCGCGCCGACGACGTCTTGGCAGAAGCAGTCTTCAGTTGAGCTGGTTTCGCCGGCAGAGGGGGCGTCATTTGGTAGAGGACGGTTGCATACGAAGTGACGGCAATGTCGTAGACCTGTTGCGCATATTCGGGCCGCGAGAGATGACCGCGCAGCACGACCGCGCTATTCACTGGCAACACGTGCGCCTCAATGTGTTCCTTGGGATAGAGCCGCGCCAGGATTTCACGCAGTCCGTGAGGATCGTCTCCGATGGGCTCCAATTTCTCCTCAACGGTCGCGACTCGATCCGTGTCGTCGCTGTTCACCGTCATCTGATTCAGCACGTTGGGAGCCAGCGACTGAGCAACAGCCACGATCTGAAGCTCATGCACCGGCTTTCGGAGATTCGCTCGAAGGATGGCCGTGTTTCGTACGACATGGACTTCAATCGTCTCAGACGGAAAGAGCTGTTTCAGTGAGGAATGAATTCGATCCTGAATGGCAGCGTCGTCCACCTTTTGTCGAACGATCTGAGCCGTGTCTGCGTTTCCTAGTTGAGAACGGCGAATTGGCATTCCCGCAACCAGACGCGTGATGGTGAACCTCTGATTGGTCGGCAGGTCTTGCAGATCGCGCATCAACAGGGCGTCATCAGGCGTGTCTTTCAATTTCAAGGAGACCAAGCCCCGGAGGTTGGATTCCCTCAAAAGTGCACCGGCCGGAACGTCTGCGGTCTGAGTCGGAAGTTCAACCCTCACGCGATCAAGCATCAAGTTCAAGGTTCGTGTGATCGTTTCCTCGACATCGACAGATTGCCGGTCCGCAAATTTCATGGCTCGGAGCAGAAGGTAGGCCAACGAGGGACGGGCATTTTCGTTCGAGTTGAGGGCACGTGCGCTCCTTCCACTGGCCAGAATTGGAAAATCATCTGCTTCATCTGGCTTCCACATCTCGGCCATCTCACAAACCTGCCGCAGGCGTGCCAGCGCAACACCTCGGCGTCTGTCGGGACCATTTCCAAATTGCCCCGAGTCCGCACGGCGACATAACTCCGCTTCGAACGTCCACGCCTTCGCCAATGCGGCATAGTCGAGCGTACGCATTTCACCGAGAAAAAATACCTGCACTCCGCGAGGGAGCAGCGGTACCAACTCCAACGCGATCTTCTCTCCGTCTGCATAGCGCTCGTCGGCAAGGCACTTGTCGAAGTCGGCCTCAAGCCCGGCGACTTTCTTTGGGTAGGAGAACGTGGTGTCCAAGATGCGGCGTGTGTCGCCGTTGATTTCGTAGCGCAGCAGCTTCGTCAGCCGGGCCGTTCGTTCGGCGAGGGTTTCTGGTTTTGGTTTGGGCGCGGGTGAGTTGGTGGACGGCGCCGGTGCGCTGTTCGACGGACCGGCTTCGTTGGGGTCGAAGGAACGTGGTTTGGCTTTGTCACTCTTCGTGGAGGCGTTTGGGTCGGTGGCCTCGGTGCGGGCGGGAGCGGGTCGCGCGGGATCGTTCTCCTCCGCGAATGCCTGGTACACCGCGAGGGCCAGCAGCGCGGTGGCGATGCACTGAAGTCGTCGGCACAAAGTGGACTGTGTCCTTACCATTGTTCTGGCTCCTGTTCGAGTTGCCTTGTTCGTTGATCGAGTTCGCGGGCTTCTTCGTCCTGGCCGTCGTGCCAGTCGGTTTCGGTGGGGACACCGCTGGTTGATTGAATCGGTGAACCGGGCGGTTCCCGGGAGGCCTCGTTCGAGCGGAACAGTCCCTGACTGACGAGGGCGATCATTACTCCCGCAGTCGCGATGACGGACGTTCCGATCCAGGCGGTCTGCGACCAGGAGCGGCCTCGCGTGAGAGGCCGCTTCACCAGTGAAGCGACTTCGTTCGGCAGCGGTACGACGTTCGGTTGCTGGACGTGGGCAAGGCAGTTGGTCAGCAGGTCGCTGACACAAGCAGCCGATTCAAATCGGTCGGCCGGTTGTTTGGCGTGCAGTTTGGCGATGAAGGCATCGAGCCACGCGGGAACGTTGGGATTGGTTTCCGTCAGCGGACGCGGGGTGTCTTCACAGACGCGACGGAGGACGCCCATCGCGGTCTCGGCGCGGAACGGGGAGTGACCGGCGAGGAGCGTGTAAAGGACCGTTCCCAAGCTGAAGAGGTCCGTCCGGGCATCGACCTGCTCACCTCGCGCCTGTTCGGGAGACATGTATTGCGGCGTTCCGGCGATCACGCCGCTTTGAGTCAGGCTGGCATCATCGGCGGCCCTGGCGAGGCCGAAGTCGGTCAGCAGGACTCGTTCGACATTCCGCTCCAGAAGGATGTTGCCCGGCTTGATGTCTCGATGGACGAGGCCCTGGGCATGCGCGGCCGACAGTCCGTCTGCGACTTGCTGTCCGATCCGCAACACGTCGATCACGTCGAACGGTCCCTGTCGCGTGAGCCGTTGTTGCAGGGACTCACCCGGCACGAAGGGCATCACGAGAAACGGTGGATGATGGTTCGCATCGACCGCATGAATCGCGACGACATGCTGATGGACGACGGCCGCCGCCGCTTGTGCCTCCCGCGCGAACCGCCTCCGCGCCGCGGCACTTGTCGCACAGTGAGGATGCAGCACCTTCACCGCGACGTACCGGTTCAACTCGTGGTCGTACCCCTTCAGTACGATCCCCATCCCGCCGCAACCGATTAGTTCGAGAATCTCAAACTCGCCGAGCCGCCCGAGCATCGCGGGGTTGTCACTCTTCGCGAGAAAGTCGAGCGGGATGGCATGCGCCGCATCATTCGATGTCTCTTGTGTAGGGTGGGACCAGCTCGCTTCGAGCGCCGGCCCACCATCGGGAGCCATCGCGGAATCATGGTGGGCCGGCGCGGCGAAGCGCCGCTTGTCCCACCCTACTTCTGATTCCGAGCCGCTCGCCCATTCGCCGTGGTGCCCGATTGGGGAAAGCTCATCCGCGCTGGAGAGCATGTCGCGCGTCTCACGCCACCAACCGGGATCGGCCGCGAACGATTCGAGTTGCTCACGACACGCCGCGCACGTTTCGACGTGCTCGGAGACCGCCGTCTGAGCCGCCTCGGGCAGCTCGCCGTCGAGTAGCCGTCGCAACCGTTCGCGATCACAGTTTTCTTGGTTCGCCACCACGATGGTTGTCTCCCGTGATTTCTTGTTCCCCTCGCCCCCCTGGAGAGAGGGGTTAGGGGTGAGGGGCGATTAAGGTACGCGGCATGATTGCAATTGGACGCTCGGCAACAGTTGCCCCTCACCCCCGGCCCCTCTCCCCGAAGGGGCGAGGGGAGTAAGACAAAGAAAAGACTCTGACACACGTCACCTGCGCACTTCCTCAACCTTCTCGCGCAATCGTTTCATGACTCGGCTGCGGGCGACGTAGACCGACCCGACGGACATCTGCAACTCCCGCGCGACGTCGCTCACGGGGAGATCGTCTACCGCCGTTTTCCAAAATGCCTGCCAGGTCGAGTCGCGGAACTCGGTCCGCACCTGGTCGGCGGCCCAACGGAACAACTGCCGCTTCGTCTCGACATCGAACAGTGCCGACATCTCGCCCTCGGGAGCGGGCCGCTCTTCCAGCCAGCGGTTGAGGTCGCTGTCGCCGCTCCCGCGCGGATGCCGTCCCTGTCGAATCAGGAAGTTGACGACGAGGTTCCGCGCGATCGTGGCCAACCAACTTCGAAA
The DNA here is from genome assembly GCA_038040225.1 of Planctomycetota bacterium. GTDB lineage: Bacteria > Planctomycetota > Planctomycetia > Planctomycetales > Planctomycetaceae > Schlesneria. The sequence continues at coordinate 18,260 of JBBPIS010000075.1, read as the reverse complement.
CGCCCCGCGCGCCGGATCGGCTTCCCACCGCTCGATCGCTCCCGCGACGGCCATCAAGACTTCCTGAGTCACCTCGCACGCATCGGCCTCCTGCAACCCGCGTCGTCGCACGAGCCGCAGGATCACCGGCTGATACAGCTCCAAAAACAACGACCACGCCTGCTGATCCCGCGCATCGCGCAGTCGCAGCAGCAGGCTGGGTTGAGTCTCCGGAACCGGTGTCATCCACGCTGCTCCCACGCGCCGAAACGGTCGCCTTACTCCGTCGCCACTCATTAACACAACGCCCGCGCGAGAATCTTGCACGAGACTTTGCCGATTCTCTGTTCGACGGATCTTTTCTAATTGTGGAGGCCCATCAGCCGTCGCAGTCCCTCCCACGGTTGGATGTAGGTGAGGAACGGCAGCCCATCGACGGTCGGCTCTCGCAACCGGGTGATCCCGTCCACGGCGGGGCCTTCCGCCACGAGGCGTTCGAGTGCCCGATGCTGTTGGTGCGTCGTCCAGTCTCGCGCGGCGTCAACTTTGTTCACGAGCAGCAGCGTCGCCGCGGCGAGGGCTTGACCGCCCCAGTTGCTGACTCCCGCGACGATCGTCCAATCGGTGGCGATGCGGCAGGGGACACGCGCGCCACCCGGGCCACTCAGACGGCGATGCAGTTCGTGCCACGGGAGGCTTCCCATTCCAATCTCGTTTCCGCCGTCTCCGATCCCGATCGTGCGGATGTCAGCGCGATTCGCTGTCAGCTCGAACAGTCTGTGAAGCGGAGCCGTGTGCGCGTCGATGCACTCGCCGCGCATGTTGTGGCAATGGTTTCGGTCCGCCTCGGGAACGAGCTGCTCGAACTCGGCAAGACGATCGGCTTCATCGATTCCCTCCGCCCGACTCTGCTCGCGAATGGACTCGCTCGTGTGCGAAGGGCCGACTCGTTCCAACGAGATCAGATGCGTCAGTGGCTGCTGGCGCGACGTCCCGTTCAGCATGTCGATGCACCACGCTTCTTGCTCGCCGCGCGAGGTTGGGATCGTACAGACGATTTCTGCTTGAGCGAGGCCCAGCTCCCTCGCCGCGACTTCGACCGCCGAGCGGCAGGGTTCGTCGGTGACGATCTGCACGGACAGGCCCGCGTGAGTCAGTGCGGCCGCCAGCAGCGCGGCTCCCGGAGGTCCATCGGTCTCGGCCGATGGAGGCGCTGCGCCGGGAATGAAGAAGCCCGTGACGATGATCGCGCGCCGGCCGTGTTCGGAAAGATGCCTGGCGGAGTGAGCGAGATGGCCGGGACAGAGCGGTCCCCACGTGGACTCGGATGAAATCAAGCCGCGTCGCGCGGGGTCGCGACGGATCAGTCGTTCCATCTCGGCGAGCGTGGCATCCATCGTCACGGAGGTTGTTCCGGGCCGCAATGAGTCGGGGTTTGTAGGGGCGGCCAAGTCTATCGCCCGAAGTGCGGAGATTCTTGCCGCTCGAATGTCTCTCTCGTTCTTGCTTCTGAGAAATTCCAGATCGGCTCAGTTCGCGTAGTTGTCAGTCCGAAAGGATGTTGCCAGAATCCCCGCGACACAAGGCGGGCGAGTTGGTTCAGCGCGCACTCGATCGGTGCTATTCAGACGCTCCTCTTCCTGCCATGCGGAAGCGAATCGAAATGGACGAGAAGAAACCTTCCACCTCAGACATCCTCGCCAAGATCCGAGCTCAAAAGGCTGCTGCTGCATCGTCGGCACCCGCCGCAGAAGCTCCCGCCGTCAGTCCGGCTCCCGCTGCGGCTTCAGTTCCTGAAGCGACCGCACCAGTCGCTGCTGCTCCGAAGCCAGCGGCGACCGCTGCAAAGCCCGGTTCAACCAAAGACATCATGGCCGCGATTCGCGCGAAGGGTGGTGCTCCCGCAGCAGCCTCTTCGGCTCCCACAGTCGCGTCTGCGCCAGAGGCTGCGGTCGCAAAGGCTGAGTCAAAGCCAGTCGTCGCGGCGGCGGGGCCGAAGCTCTCTCCGCAGGAAATGTTGAAGGCGATCCGCGAAGGTAAGTCGGGCGCAGCGGCGGCGGCTCCCGCCGCCTCTTCGGCTGTCAAGGCACCGGTCGTTGCTCCGCCGATGCCAGCCAAGCCTGTGGCAAAGAAGGGGGCGGCTCCAGCGCCCGCTCGCCGAAGCCTGAGTGCCATCGTTGGCGTGACAGTGACCAGCGCGACCTGCTTCGTGCTGGGTGCATTGACGGGCAGTGTGTTGCTGATGTCGTTGGGCTGCTTGATTTCGTTCGCGCTGCTCTCGCCGTTTGCCGCCGCTTGGACCGCTTTGGCGGGCATTACCGGAATCTGGACGCTGGGGACCGCCCGGTTCATGTTCCCGAATGTGCTCGTCGAGCCTCCCTCGAAGTTCAAGGTGGGGCCGTTGTCCGACTATCCGCTCAACACGGTCTCGAACAAGTGGAAGGATCAGTTCGGCGTCTGGATCGTTCACACCGATCAATACGAAGGCCGCAATTTGATCGTCGCGCTGGCTTCCGTTTGCACGCATCTCGGCTGCACGCCGAGTTGGCTCGATGGCGAGCAAAAATTCAAATGCCCGTGTCACGGATCGGGCTTCTACATGACGGGTGTGAACTTTGAAGGCCCGGCTCCGCGTCCGTTGGAGCGGGTGGGGATCAGCATCGCCGAGGGGATGCTCCAAGTGGACAAGAGTGTCAAGTTCCAGGAAGAGATGGGCCAGTGGAACGATCCGGCCTCATACCACGAATTGGCGTGATGTGGTCGGTTGGTTGTGGGGTAGGTATTCAACCTGCCCGTGAATTGAAAAAAGCCGGACTAGGGCAGGTTACAAACCTACCCCACAGGGTTTGAGGGTTCATCGATGTCTGTCGGCGATTACATTCGCGGCTCGCAGATTTGGAAGAGTATTTTTCGTCATCCGGCTCCGGTCGACCGGCGAAACCGCATCGTCGTGATGCTGACAAACTTCTTTCTTCACCTGCATCCGGTCTCGATCAAGCAGCAGGGGATTGCGCTCTCGTACACGTGGTGCATGGGTGGGATCACGTTCTTCCTGTTCCTCGTCGAGACGATCACCGGCGTGCTGCTGATGTTTTACTACCGGCCGACGCTGGAGTTCGCGTTCAACGACATCCTGGCCCTGCGCGACGTGACGACGCTCGGAATCATGCGTGAGGTTCACCGGTGGGCCGCCCATGCGATGGTCATCACCGTCTGGCTGCACATGTACCGCGTCTTTCTCACGGGAAGTTACAAGCCGCCGCGCGAGTTCAACTGGGTGATTGGTGTGCTGCTGCTGGTGTTGACGTTGCTGTTGTCATTCACCGGCTATCTGCTCCCTTGGGATCAGCTTGCGATCTGGGCGATCACGGTCGGTTCCAACATGGCTCGTGCGACGCCGGTTCTCGGGTATGAGGGGCCCGGTGCTCAGCTTCTCAACATCGGTGGATTCGATCTGATTACAAACGGCAGCGATGCCCGCTTCCTCCTGCTGGGAAGTCGCTTCGTCAGCGAGGCGACTTTGAACCGGTTCTACATCCTGCACTGTGTGGCGATTCCACTGGTGGTCTCGTTGCTGATTGCCATTCACTTCTGGCGGGTCCGCAAGGACGGCGGCATCAGCCAGCCGCTGTGACGGTTGGGTTTGATGTGTGGTGCGGGCTTGAGCCGCTCCGAGCGATTTGGTTGTTGTGTTGAGTACCAGTTGTTGCGTTGAGAATCTGGCGGCTACCGACTCATGCATACGCATTTGCCTCATAACCCCGACCTGACCGCGTCCGTGATCTACGGGCTCGGTTGGGTTTATCTGTTGCTGTTCTTGATGAACGCCCTGTGGGTGCGACGCAGTTACGCGGTCGATGGCAATGTTCGATTCACGCTGGGCGGGCTGCTGGGCAAGGGCATGGACGTGCCGGTGGCGGGCTTCTGGGCGGTCTACGCCGCCATGCTGTTCATCGTGGCGGCGACTCACCTGACGGGCTGGCGCAATCCGCAGTCGTTTAATCTGCTGATGCCCGAAATCTTGAAGGCTCCGATCAATTGGGCTTCCAAGCCGGAGGCGTTTTTTGCGGGATCGACCCTCGTCTTCATCGCGATGATCGTGCTCCGGTCGTGGTGGACGACGATGACGGCCGGCTGGCTGCTGCTCAATTTTTCGCTGCTGTTCATGACGCTCAGCATCACCGACTACGACTTCCGGCAGATCGTGGGCAAGCCCGACAACGTGCCGATCGTGGCGATGCTTTACATCGTCGGCTTCTTCACGTGGCTGTACTTCCAGAAGTCGGTCGAGAACGACAAGCGAAAGGCCGAGGGTCGTCCGCTGATCGAACAGGAGAACAATGAGAAGGTGCTGACCTGGCCCGATCTGGTCTACACCGAGTTGATCTGCATGGTCGTGGTGACGGCGGTCTTGATTGCGTGGGGCATCGTGTTGCAGGCTCCGCTGGAGGAACCGGCTTCGGCGGCGAAGACGCCCAACCCATCGAAGGCTCCGTGGTACTTCCTCGGTTTGCAGGAGATGCTGGTTTACTTCGATCCGTGGATGGCGGGCGTGGTGCTGCCGAGCGTGATCCTTGTCGGGCTGATGGCGATCCCCTACATCGACTTCAACAAGCGGGGGAACGGCTACTACACGTTCAACGAGCGCAAGTTCGCGGTCTCGACGTTCCTGTTTGGCTTTCTGCCGCTGTGGGTCGCGATGATCGTGCTCGGAACGTTTCTGCGGGGACCGAACTGGAACTTCTTCAGTCCGTATGAGTACTGGGACGTCCACAAGCTGGTGTACCTGAACAACGTCAATTTGTCGGAGTGGTTCTGGCTGTCGGTCATGGGCCAGCAATTGCCGGTCGCTCCGGCGGGGTCGAAGCTTGGGTATCAGATTGGCATGATCCTGCTGCGAGAGTGGCTGGGCTTGGTCGCCGTGGCGGCCTATTTGTTCCTGCTGCCGCCGCTGATGGCGGCCACCGTGTTCCGGAAGTTTTTCGTCAAGATGGGTTTTCTCCGGTACATGGTGCTGGCGAATTTGATGCTGTTCATGATGTCGCTTCCGATCAAGATGGTGCTCCGCTGGGTGATCAACCTGAAGTACATCGTGGCGATTCCAGAGTGGTTCTTTAATATCTGATTCCGCAGAAATGACCCGAAGGACGGTTCGGTATTATGCCGGCGACTGACGATTATCTTCGCAGCCCCAAGATGATGCACCAGGTGTTCTGCGCCAGCGCGATGCTGCTGCTGTTCACGACCGTGTGGATGATGTGGGCCGACTACAACGACGAGTGGCGCACCTATCAGCGTGACGCGTTTTCTCATCAGGCCAGACGGCTCAGGGCACGCGAAGACGCGCTCCAGTCCGCGCCGGAGAAGAAGGCCAAGATTGAAGAACTGGCCGGCCGGATCGAGGCCGCTGAGAAGGAAGTGGCGGGCAACCAGGCGACCGTGGATGCGCTGACGAAGAAGGTTCGAACGGCCGCTGACAAGGAATCGAATCATCTGCGGGCTCTGAAGAACGAGCGAGCCCGGCGCGATGTGGCCCGTGCCGATTACAACCTCGCGATTCGCGACAACCTGACCGGCGACGCGCTCGCCAGGGTGGAGAAGGATTTCAACACGGTTGAGGCGGGCGTGCAGGTGATGGAGGCTCAGTTCTCCGAACTCAAACTGGCCGTCGATTTGGCGAAGGCGGAGTTGACCGAAGTCACCGGCAAGCGTGATGCCGCTCTGAAGGAACTCAAGGGCGAGAAGACCGCGGCGGTGCTGGTGCATGCGGCATTGAACAAGATCGAGCCGGACAACTGGCCCTCCAGGTTCAAACGGCAACTGATGCTGCTGCCGATCATCGACGGCTTCAACTCGCCGGAGCGAATCACTCAGGATTGGATGCCGAAGCTCGAAATCACGCTCGGTGGCATGGGGATGGTGTCGCGGTTCGACCGCTGCCGGACGTGTCACGCGATGATTGACTCGGTCGACGATACCGTCAAGACGCATGTCGCCGGAGCGTTCCCGCATGGCTCCGAGAAGGAGGGCCTGCTGCCTCATCCATTTTCGTCGCATCCGCGGCTGGATGTGTATCTTGGGGCGACCAGTCCTCACCCGCTGCCTAAATTTGGCTGCACGGTTTGCCACGAAGGGCAGGGGTCGGGAACGTCGTTCGCCAACGCCTCGCATACACCGAATGATCCGGTTCAGGCGGAAGATTGGGCTGCAAATCCCAAAACCAAGTGGTTCGACAATCACTTCTGGGAGCGGCCGATGGCTCCGAAACGGTTCGAGGAGTCGGCGTGCATCAAATGCCACGTCAACGTGACCGAGTTGGCAGTGAATCCGAAGTTTGGTCCGACCGCTCCAAAGGTGGCTCGCGGCCACCAACTCGTGAAGACCTACGGCTGTTTCGGTTGCCATGAGATCTCCGGGTTTGAAGGGCCCAAGGTTGTGGGGCCCGATCTGCGGCTGGAGCCGTCCACTCCGGAAGAGGCCGCCGAGATCGCGAAGGATCCGAATCAGGTCGCCGGCAAGCTGCGAAAGGTCGGTCCGTCGCTGCGGCATCTCGCGTCGAAGGCCGACGCCGGCTTCGTCGCCTCATGGACCGAGGAGCCCAAACGGTTCCGTCCGACAACCCGGATGCCTCAGTTCTTCAAGCTCGACAACCAGCAGGACCATTACGGCCAGCAGTACAACCCGGTCGAGATCGCGGCGATGACGCACTACTTGATGGGCAAGTCGTCGAGCTACGAGCAGCTTTCTCCGGAGGCCGACTACAAGCCGAATGCCGAGCGTGGCAAGGAACTCTTCGCGACCAAGGGGTGCGTGGCCTGTCATACTCACGAGGCCGTGCCTGGTTTGGGGATGCGTTTTGGTCCGGAGCTCTCCAAAGTTCACGCAAAACTCAAGGCCGGCAAGTTTGGGTTTGACTGGCTCTACACCTGGATTCGTGAACCCGAGCGCTACAATCCCCGGACGTATATGCCTCACCTGTACCTCGACTCCGAAGGAACCGGCGACAAGAAGGTCGATGCCGCCGCCGACATCGCGGCCTTCCTGTTGAAGCTCGATGGCGAGCCGGCCGACTTCAAGCCAACCGCCGAATATCCGATTCCTGCAACCGACGACAAGGTGCTGGATGAATTGGTGTCGCACTTCCTCGGCAAGTCGTTGACGAAGAGTCAGATCGCCAGGCTGATGACGACGGGCAAGTACCCGATCGCCATCGAAAAGATCAAGGGGGACGAGATCGAACTGGTCGGCAAGGCCGATGGCGAACTCGATGCCGATGAGTTTAAGAATCGAAAGTTGACCTATCTCGGCCGCAAGTCGATCACGCGCTATGGCTGTTACGGTTGCCACGACATTCCGAATTTCGAGCAGGCTCGTCCCATCGGCACGGCGTTGCAGGATTGGGGCAAGAAGGACCGTTCACGATTGGCGTTCGAGCACATTCACGAATACCTGCATCACCACGGACAGGCCGATCTCGGTGTGAAGGTTGAGGCGCTCGATGCGAAGTCGATCGCGAAGTTGAAGATTGAGCGTCCGGCGGGTGTGCGCGTTGCGAAGGCTAAGGCTGACGGTGGGTTGCTCAAGGTGGATGACATCGTGCTGAGTCTCGACGGGACGGCCGTGGCCGATGTCGAGCAGTATCACGCCCTGCTGACTCGCACGATTGTCGGCAGCGAGGTCGCGGTCGGAGTGTTGCGTGCCGGACACGAGCAAACGATCAGCCTCAAGGCGGATGCGTCCCTGCTGGACCGCGTCGAGGACGGCATTGGCCGGGCGGAGCGACGAGCGAAGCAGCCCGAGGCCAAAGCTGGCGGCGAAGGAGAGGAGCAGGAACTGTCGGCGGCCTTCTATGTCGAGAGTCTGCTGCATCACGGACGCCCCGGTTTCCTGTGGCAGAAGCTGCGCCAGCCGCGCAGCTACGACTTCAAGATGATCGAGACCAAGCCCTACGACGACCGACTGCGGATGCCGAAGTTTCCGTTCTCGGAAGAGGACATCGACGCGATTGCGACGTTCGTGCTCGGCCTGACCGCTGAGCCTCCCGCTGCCGAATATCTGTACAACCCGTCTGGAGCGGCCGGTGCGCGGATTCGCGGTGAGCAGTTGATCGAACAGTACAACTGCTCGGGCTGTCACATGCTCGAACTGCCGAAGATCCGTTACGCCGCCGATGTCGATGCGATTACGGCCTCCGATCCGTCTGTCGAGTATCCCGAAGCATTGGCCCTGCTGAAGAAGTTGCGGCCGATGCGCGAAGGGACGACGGGTGAGACCAAGTCAGTCAAGAGTGCGGACGGCGTCGTGAAGTCGCTTCCGATCGTGCAGTTCCACGGAATGATCGCCGGTGCGCCGGATCCCGCCGACCCACCCGAGGACCAGGAGTACGTCGTCGAGTTGTGGGAGAGTCTGAAGGTTGCGGGCAAGGAACTCTTCCCGACGTACAAGTTCATTTTCCCGGCCGCCAACCTCGACAAGATCGAAGCGGCGCGGGGTGGCAAGTACGCCGAGTGGCTCGTCCAGCGACTGCTCGATCAGGGCGTGGCCAAGGAACGCTCGCTGGCCTGGCAGATGTCGCCGCCGCCGCTCTACATGGAAGGGACCAAGGTCCAGACACCGTGGTTGTTCAACTTCCTGAAGAACCCCGGCAAGCTGCGACATACAACAGTGCTGCGGATGCCTCGATTCAACATGAGCGATGATGAGGCGCAGTCGCTCGCCAACTACTTTGCCGCGGTCGATGGAACGCCGTTCCCGTACCAACCGATCCCGGAACGCGAGCCGCCCTATTTGAATGCCGCCAACACCGAGTTCCATAAGGCATTCCCCGACAAGAAGGACGATTACCTGACCGAGTCGTGGCAGATGTTGAACGCACCGCTGTGCATCAAGTGCCACTCGGTGGGTGGGCGTCAGGTGACGATCAGCGACCCGGCGAAAGACATTCGTGGTCCGAACCTCGATCTCGCCGCCGAGCGGCTCAAGCCGGATTGGTTGTTGTTGTGGCTGTTCCGCCCGCAGTGGATCACGCCTTACACGTCGATGCCGTCTCCGCTGCCGCCGCAACAGACGGGCGGGCAGCCTCGCTATCCCGAGTTGTTCGGAGCCGAGGGGTTGAGACAGACGGTGTCGTTGCGTGATGCTCTGGTGAACTATTACAAGCTGCTGGAGCGCGAAGGCAAGACGGCCGAGGCTCCGAAACCAGCGGCGGCCGGTGCGGGAGGTGGTAAGTAATGATCAAACAAACGACTCGCACGAAGATGCAGTTCGCTTTCATGGCGGCTGGCGCAGCACTGCTGTTGGTCACTGGCAGCGGTTGCGGCAAACTGGTGAACGGCGCGAACTCGGCGACAACGGTGAAGTATCGGCCCGCTTCCAAGGAAGCTGCAGCGGAGACGACTGCGGTGGCAGCAGCCGCGACCACCGATGCGGCCCCGGGTGAAGGGGGTGTGGGAACGCTCAAGGGTCGCGTGGTATATGTTGGCAACTATGCTCCGCTCGCTCCGTTGTTTGCCAAGGGGGGCGCGGCCAAGGATCCGAGCGTCTGCGGAGCTGAGGCGATTCCGAACGAGTCGATTCTCGTGAAAGATGGCGGACTCGCCAACACGTTCATCTATCTCGACAAAGTTCCCAAGGGAGCGGTGATCCCGGCTGTCGGCGATCCGATTCTGTTCGATCAGAAGGTTTGCGTGTTCACGCCCCACGCGATGGTCGTGCGTGTGAAGCAGACCATGAAGATCCTGAATGCGGACGGGGCGGCTCACAACACGCACACGTATCCGAAGAAGAACACCGCGTTCAACAGCGTGGTCCAACCGAATGACCGCAACGGAGTGGATCTGACCTACGGACAGGCCGAAAAGGAGCCGTTCACGGTCGGCTGCGACATTCACTCGTGGATGACCGCCTATCATCTGCCGCTCGATCATCCGTTTGGAGCCGTCTCGGCCGCCGACGGGACGTTTGAGATCAAGGATCTGCCCGCGGGTAAGCACGAGTTCAAAGTCTGGCACGAAGCGGGCAAGATGGTCGAGAAGGCCTTCGTGGTGACGATCAAGCCGGGTGACAACGAAGTCACGATCAATGTGCCCGCCAGCAAGCTGGGCAAGTAAGTTTCCCGGTGGCGAGGTCGCGAACCGACTCGCCGCCGCATCGAATCGCATAGGTTGTGTTCACGATGTTTCGTCACAGTTCAAAACCTCAATGGGCCACGAACGCATCCGGGCAGCTTGCCTGCTGGATGCTGTTTGGCATTGTGTGCGGTCTGTCGGGCTGCGGTCAGGGACCACAGGCCGAGTTTCAGTATCGCGACAGCACCCTGAAGCTGATTCCCGACGCTCAAAAGGCGATGAAGAAGACGCTCAAAGAGGGGTTCGGTACTCCGCACGATTTGGTCGCGTGGGAACGGTTTCCCATCGCCTACGGCGGTGCGAAGGGGAGCGTTTCGGCCCCTGCCGAAGGGACAACTTCGGAAGCCAAGACCGTGACAGCCGCTTTCGAGGGGGATGCGACGAAGGTGGTGAAAGGTTCGCCGTTGTTGTGGCTCACTGGTGCGCGAGCCGGTGAGAAGTCGGCTGCCGATACGGTGGCAGAGTACGACGCGAAGACGAATCAACTCAAATGGTCCGGTTCGGCCGACCCCGTTCCCGCGCCGGGTGACAAGTTCGTGGTTGGCTTCGGTCAGGCGTTGCAGCAGGGCCGCGCGGTCTACATGAAGAACTGTATGCACTGTCACGGAGTGAGCGGAGACGGTGCGGGGCCGACGGCCGAGTATCTGTCTCCTCGCCCGCGTGACTACCGGCTTGGTGTTTTCAAGTTCACCTCGACCCTCGCGGCCGAAAAGGTCAGCCGAGACGATCTGCATCGCGTCGTGAAGTACGGGATTCCGGGAACCTACATGCCGTCGTTCCTGCTGCTCGGCGAAGCAGAAACCAAATCGGTTGTCGAATACGTCCGCTGGCTTTCCGTGCGGGGCGAGTTTGAGAAACGGACCGATGACGATCTGGCGGACTATTCGCAGGACTCCATCGAAGACACGGTGAAGAAGGCTTTGGCCAACTTCGAGGCGGCAAAGAAGGCCGGGGACAAACCTGAGAAGCCGGTGTCACTGGCCCAGGCCCGCAAGGATGCCAGCCAACAGTTCGACGAGTATCAGAATGGGAAGATCCTGGAAGATAAAACACGAGAGTTGCCTTCGGAAATGGAAACGGCGGTCGAGGATACGGCCACGTTCCTTGCCGATGTCTGGACCCGCGCGGACGACGCGGCGAATGTGATTGTTCCCACGGTTCCACGAGTCGCCGACGATGCGGCATCACGCGAGCGGGGCCGGTTGCTGTACATGTCGGACAAGACCAAGTGTTACACCTGCCACGGGATGATCGGGAAGGGTGACGGTGCGGCGACGGAAGATTTCTGGAAGAAGCCGGGTTCGGAAGAATTGTATCCGCGGCGCGGCCTGCACGACGCGTGGGGCAACATTCTCCAGCCTCGCAATTTGACCTTGGGTCAGTACCGTGGCGGTCGTCGTCCGGTGGATGTGTTCCGACGCATCTACGCGGGGATCAAGGGAACGCCGATGCCGGGCTTCGGTAAGACGGCTCTCAAAGACGAAGAGATTTGGGACATCGTGAATTACGCGATGAGCATCCAGTATCAGTCGTCTCAGCCGCCCAAGGCCAATGCGGGTGGACATGTGGCGGTGAAGGAGACGTCGGCGGCGAAGTGATCGCCGTTCGGCAAATGGGGACTGCCGCATGAGGCATGTCGGAGACTGGTGACGGTTGGGGTTGGTTTTCAGTGAAGGCGAATGCCGTGGGTAAGTTTTGGTCACTGTTTTTCGTGCTGACGGCCGTGATCATCGTGATCGTGTCGTGGTTCTCTCCGGACTGGGGCTGGTGGTTTCCCGGTGATGGCAGGGCACACTCAACCGTCGGCAAACGGATTGACGACCTGTTCTACATGATCATGGTGATTGTCGCGGTGACGTTCATTGCAACACAGGCGGTGCTGGGATATGTGCTGTGGCGCGGGGCGACGATCAGACCGGAAGAGAAGGCGCTCTTCTCGCACGGCAGCCACAGTCTGGAAGTGATCTGGACGATCGTGCCGTCGGGCATCCTGCTGTTCATTGCCCTCTATCAGATGGACGTGTGGGCGCAGTTCCGCATCAAGGGGGCGATCAAGGATGCTCACGGCGAATTTGTGAAGCCCGAGCCGATTGCCGAAGTCACCGCACGGCAGTTCGAGTGGCGCATCCGCTATCCCGCCAAGGGAAAGCCCCTGAACCCGAAGCCCCAGCCGGACGACATCTACACCGTCAACGAATTGCACACCCCCTCGGGCCGTCCAGTGGAGATCACGCTGCGAACGGATGATGTCCAGCATGCGTTTTTCGTTCCGGAACTGAGAATCAAGCAGGACGCCGTGGCCAGCTTGAAGATTCCCGTCTGGTTCGATGCGCTCGAGAATCGCGAGTACGAAATGCTGTGTGCCGAGTTGTGCGGTTGGGGCCACTACAAGATGAAGGCCAAGCTGGTCGCTCAGCCTGACGAAGAGTTCGATGCCTGGAAGGAACGTGTGTCGGCCGAGCAGTTCGACGACGGGTTCCGCAAACCCGCTGAAGAGAAGTGAGAGACCAGTGACAAGTTGGAAGGACGGGTGAGGAAGACCCCTCACCCTAACCCTCTCCCCGCAAGGCCGGGGCGAGGGGACAAGATTGTGAAATGAAGACTTCGCGGCCAACAAGCCGCCGTTTGTTCAGCCGAGAGGCGAGAGAATCATGAGTACGCTGCATCCCACCGTCGAACATGCCGGACACGCCGATCACGGGCATGGCCATCACCAACAGAGCTTCCTCTCGAAGTATGTCTTCTCGACCGACCACAAGATGATCGGGATGCAGTTCCTTTGCACGACGTTGATCATGCTGATGGTGGGCGGTGCGCTGGCCTTGGGCGTGCGCTGGCAACTGGCCCGGCCGTGGGAATACATGCCGATCCTGGGCGATAGCGTCTTCAAGACGGACGGAGGACAAATCTCTCCCGAAACCTACACGATGCTGTTCACGATGCACGCCACCGTGATGATCTTCCTGGTGATCATTCCGATCCTGGCGGGAGCGTTTGGCAACTTCCTGATCCCGCTGCAGATCGGCGCGGACGACATGGCCTTTCCCGTCCTGAACATGCTGAGCTACTGGTTCATGTGGCCGGCGATCTTCTTCCTGGGGCTCAGCTTCTTGTACGGGGGAGGGCCGGCCTCGGGGTGGACGAGCTATCCACTGCTGTCGGCGTTACCGCAGGCGGCTCCCGGTTCGGGGCACGCCCAGACCTTTTGGCTGGCGGGTGTCACGTTTGTGGGTGTTTCGTCGATGATGGGTTCCATCAACTACATGACCACCATCATCAACATGCGGGCTCCCGGGATGACGCTGTTTCGGATGCCGCTGACGATCTGGTCGATGTTTATCACCGCGATCCTGCAGGCCTTCGCCCTGCCGGTGCTGACGGCCGCCGGTGCCATGATGTTGACCGACCGACTCCTCGGGACGTGCTTCTTTGTCCCCGCAGGCATCATCGTCAACAATGCGGCTCCGACGATCGGTGGTGGCCAGCCGCTGCTGTGGCAGCATCTGTTCTGGTTCTACTCGCACCCGGCCGTGTACATCATGCTCCTGCCCGCGATGGGGATGGTTTCGGACATGCTGGCCTGCATGTGTCGCAAACCGGTCTTCGGCTACAAGCCGATGGTGTATTCCATGGCGGCCATCGCCGGTCTCGGGTTCATCGTCTGGGGCCACCACATGTTCATCAGCGGGATGAACCCCGCGCTGGGCATGACCTTCATGGTCAGCACGATGATGATCGCGTTGCCTTCGGCGGTGAAGACGTTCAACTGGATCGGCACGATCTGGGGTGGACGGATTCAATTCAACACCGTGATGCTGAACTGTATCGCGTTCGTGTCGATGTTCATCATCGGCGGATTGAGCGGCATTTTCATGGCAGCCGTGCCGGTCGACATCTACATTCACGACACCTACTTCATCGTGGCTCACTTCCACTACGTGATTTTCGGTGCGACCCTGTTTGGGATTTTCGGTGCCATCCAGTTCTGGTTCCCCAAGATGTGGGGCCGGATGATGAATGAGACGGTCGGCAAGATTCACTTCGTGATTACGTTCATCGCGTTCAACTGCACCTTCTACCCGATGCACATGCTGGGGATCGCCGGGATGCCGCGCCGGTACGCCGATCCGTATCACTTCCCGTATTTGGAACACCTGTTGCCGCTGAATCAGTTCATTACGGCATCGGCCATCGTGATGGGCTTCGCTCAGTTCCTACTGCTCGGCAATTTCTTCTTCAGCATTTTCTTCGGACCCAAGTGTGGCCGGAACCCCTGGAACGCGAACGGCCTCGAATGGTCGGCTCCCTCGCCTCCGGGGCACGGGAACTTTGACATCCCTCCGATCGTGTATCACGGTCCGTACGAGTACAGCTCGCCGGTGAGCGGCGAGAAGGATTTTCTGATGCAGACCGAGTACGTGCCGCTCGCCAAGCGAGTCGCTCACACCGGTCATTGATCCGTCCCCAAACAGATTCGCCCACCGCCTGCCCGTCATGAATCCTCCGACCGCTAGTCGCTGGCTCCATCGGTTCGCGTGGCTGACGGCAACGCTGACGTTGCTGCTGCCCGTGACCACGGGGGCGTTCGTGACCACGCTGAAGGCGGGGATGGCGTTCGGCGACTGGCCCTCGTCCGATGGCTACAACATGCTGGCCTATCCGTGGCTGAGTGCCGCGCGAGACCAGTTCGTCGAGCACGGACACCGGTTGTCGGGACTGACGATCGGACTGCTGAGCATTGCCCTCGCGGGATTCGCGTGGAGCGTGCCGTGCGGTCGGACGGCGAAGTATCTTGCGGCTGCGATCTTTGGCGCAGTCGTCGTTCAAGGCCTGCTGGGCGGCGCGCGGGTGCTGCTCGATCGCGAGACGATGGCTCTCATTCACGGTGACTTCGCAGCGGGCGTGTTCAGCCTGATGGCGGTGCTCGTGCTGGTGACGAGTGTCGGCTGGGAGTCGCGTCGGCGGTTGTCGTCGTCTGCCGCCGGTCGCACTGCGCTGGTCTGGGCCGTCATGACAACCGCGCTGATGAGCGTGCAGTATTTTCTGGGCGGAGTGCTGCGGCACCTGAGGCTTGGTTGGGCCTGGAATCTTCATCCCTGGTTTGCCATCGCGCCGCTGGTGGCGGTGTTGGTGTTTGCATTCGTGGTGAGAAGTTCCGAGTCGGTGATGTTGAAGCGGTGTGCGATGACCCTTGTCGGACTGATCGTTTCGCAGGTGCTGCTCGGTCTGGCGGCGTGGTATGTGCGCTACGGAGTTCCCTCGTGGGGCGTGGTGGCGACGCAGGAGTCGGTCAGCCAGGTGGTGGTCTGCTCGCTGCACAAGGTACTTGGGATGCTGACCCTGATGATGTCGGTCGTGTCGGTCGTCTGCGTGAACTCGGTGCTGCCGACCGCTGATCGCCGTGAGACAACTCAGTCTGCCGAGTTCGACGCCCCGCTGATGGGAGTCGCAACATGAGTGCGATCGCTCCCGCCTCGACCTGTCCGAATGTCGCCAAGCCTGTGGCTCCGGGATTGTCGCAGGCCATTTCATTGCGAGTGGCCGACTACACCCAGATCGCCAAGCCGCGCATCTCGCTGATGGTCCTGCTGACGGTGACGGTCGGCTACCTGCTCGGCATTGATGGAGCCTGGAGTGCGGTCACTCTGTTTCATGCGTGGTTTGGAATTGCCCTCGTCGCGATGGGGTCTTCGGCGTTGAACCAGTGGTTTGAACGGGAGACCGACGGGCGGATGCGACGCACGATGAACCGGCCGCTGCCGTCGGGACGGCTCCGTCCGGCGGAGGTTCTGACATTGGGAATCGTTTGCGGTGTCGTGGGGACGGCGTACCTGGCGGCTTTTGTGAACGGGCCGACGGCGGCGCTGACGGCGCTGACGTTCGTGCTGTATGCGGGAGTCTACACGCCGCTGAAGCGGGTCACGTCGTTGTGTACGGCGGTGGGGGCGATCCCCGGCGCGCTGCCTCCGGTGCTCGGTTGGCTCGCGGCGGGAGGCCGTCTGGATTGGACGGCCGGGTCGCTGTTCGGCCTGCTGTTTTTGTGGCAGTTCCCGCACTTCCTGGCCATCGCGTGGCTGCACAAGGACGACTACTGTGCCGCTGGATTGCGGATGCTTCCGGCCGGTCGGTCGCTCCCGCATGTGACGGGCTTGTTGGCGGTGGGCTATGCGCTCGGATTGATTCCGGTCAGTCTGCTTCCGGCTTACTTCGGCATCGCGGGCCTGGCCTATTCGGTGACGGCACTGGTGCTCGGGATCGTGTACCTCATCGCTTCGATTCAGTTTGCGTGCGACGAAACGCGCGAGAGTGCGCGCCGGGTGCTGTGGACTTCGCTGGTGTATCTGCCGCTGGTGCTGCTGGTGTTGACGTGGGATCACCTGCGTCTGCTGGGCTGGCTGCCGGGGGCGTGAGAGTTGGTTTGTGGTGAGTTGCGGTGAGAGAAGACAAGGCGAAAGAGAAGTGAAGCGGCTGATCAGCTTTCGGCTGACGGCGGAGAGTCAGAGTAAGATTACGAGTCAGAGTCAGAGTGACAGAGGCAACTTGGTTTTAGACGGTGGATGAAAACGACATGACGCATTCCAGTCCCGCCCCCGCATTGCGGATGGGCATTCCGATCAACAACTCGAAGCTCGGCATGTGGCTCTTTCTGGGCACCGAGATCATGTTTTTCACGGCCTTCATCGGCACGTACATCGTGCTGAGAATGGGTTCGCCCGGCTGGCCGACCGACACGAACGTGACTCACATCAAGATCTTCTGGGGCGGACTGAACACGTTCGTGCTGATCCTGTCGAGCTACTTCGTGGTCGTCTCGCACGATGCCCTGCTCGGAAGGCAGTACCGCAAGTCGTGGAATTTCATGCTCTTCACGCTCATGCTGGGCTTCGTCTTTCTGGGGATCAAGGGTTGGGAGTACTACGGGAAGTTCGATCACGACATCCTGCCTGGCCGCATCCCCGAGAGTGACGTGCAGGCGATGGACAAGGTGGTTCGTCAGTACGGCCACATCGTCGATGCACGATTGGCCGGAATGTATTCGAAGCTGACGAAGCGCGAGGAACAGAAATCGGAGAACGACGCGCGGATTGCGACTCTCAAGGACAAGGCCGATGCCACGGCGGTCGAGAAGCAGGAACTGGCCGATGCGGAGGCGATGAGCCAGCTCTACACGGAGTACGTCAGTTTGAAGGAGCACGTCCGGGCCAACCTGTCGCTCGCCGTGCCCTATTCGAGCTTCGACGCGATCCGCAAGGAAGAGCACTCGGATACCAAGTACGCGGCGATCACGTTGCACGAGGTCAACGACAAGGTTGAGGAGCTCCGACAGAGCAAGTCGATGGGCCCGCTCGTCACGAGGTTGCAGCCGTCGCATCCGATTCTGTACGGCAACCTGTTCGCCTCGAATTACTTTTTGATGACCGGTTTTCATGCGATCCACGTCATCGTGGGATTGATCATGTTTGTGCTGGTCCTCATGAAGGGAAGCCGCCTGTGTGTCGATGACGCCTATTTGATCGAGAACATCGGCCTCTATTGGCACTTCGTGGATCTCGTCTGGATTTTCCTGTTCCCGCTGCTGTACATCATCTGATTCAGAGAACCCGCGGGCGGCAGCCGCCCGCATTTGGAGCTTTCGCCATGTCCGATCACGATGCTTCGCACGCTGCCGATGGCGGTCACGAACACCACTCGCACGGCAGGACGTACTTCCTGGTCTTCTGCCTGTTGTGCGTCTTCACGCTGATGTCGATCGGTGCCGACTATTTGCAGATGGCCAACAAGAATGTGTTGCGGGCGATCATCCTGGCCGTCGCCACGTCCAAGGCGCTGTGCGTGATGATGTTTTTCATGCACCTGAAGTTTGAGGGGGCGTGGAAGTATCTGTTGCTCGCTCCGACGTTCATTCTGGCCTTTACGATTCCGTTCGCGCTGGCTCCGGATGTGGGGATGAGCTACTACACGCGCGACGTGCCGCAGGTGTACGAGCACGAAGCCCACTTGGCTGCTGGCCAGGACGGTCACGCGCCGGCGAAGGCCGAGCATCACTGAAGTCTGCGTGAAGTGAGTCGGTGGCAACTTATAACCGCACGCGGTTGGAGATGAGGCTTCTGAGCGGAGCGGCGTCAGCCCCCCGGTTCTTGGGCGTGAGCCCGT